>JAFGAR010000035.1 GCA_016933575.1 Candidatus Thorarchaeota archaeon | reverse complement strand
TATGGTGGCGGCGGTGGCGGTTATGGCGGCGATCGTCGTGGCGGTGGCGGTGGCGGCGGCTATGGTGGCGGCGGTAGAGACCGTCGTGGCGGCGGTGGCGGCTACGGTGGAAGCCGAAGGCGTTAATCCAAAATTAAATTAGATAAACTAGTTAGAATTCTGCACGGGTGAATTCTATATTCACCCGCTGCAATCTATTTTTCATCCCTAATTTCATCTCATATATCCCAGTGTAGAATCACGTCTATCAAGTGATTTTGTGTGACTGATTTCAGTTTCATTTTCAGCATCTTCCCAGCATCCACGACGTGGGAGTGCATTCCATCGTACCCATTGAATTAGCTGGACTTCATCATGGATTTTGCCAATGACTGCAATCTCAGCTGGTACCACAAACAATGCTAAGCCTGGAAGAATCGATACAGGCAGAAGCAATACGACGGCAAGAATAAAACATCCTGCGCAACGAATCGATCTATTAATAATAAAATTCTTGATAAGTTGTATTGGGACAACTGCGAGTTTGAAATTGGTGGTTAAGAATTGATTCTCTTTTATCTTCTCCATTATTCATACACCACGCAATATGATTGAATAGTCATCTAAGTTAAATAGTCAATAGATTGGCGCAAGAATTCACACACTTGTTCAAAATTTCGCTCTATTATCAGGATTGGTCGACTCTTATTCTAAAATAGAAATATATCAAGCTTTGACATTGATAATAATGAGGTACATCTCTTTGCCACGCACTTACTTAACACCTGACCACCATAAGAAACGAATCAATCGATTAAAGGAAAAAATCGACCAAGAAGGCATTCATACATTTCTTCTTTTCAACTCGAAGAATATCTTTTACCTGACCGGTTTTTCATTCATTCCGACTGAACGGCCAATTGTGTTAATTGTCCATAGTGGTGAAGTGTACTTCTTTGTCCCTTCATTAGAGATAGATCATGTACAACATCAAGTACCGTTTGTTTCAGAAGTCTTCTCGTACTTTGAATATCCTGACGAACAACATCCAATGCATCATCTGGCTAGAGTCCTAGAGGATGAGTTAGAGATCTCACCAAATCGTGTAGCATCAGAATCTCCTGGAGCTCCTGGATATTGGGGCTACAAGGGACCAAGTCTTGAAGATGTGACTTGTTTGAAGTTCAAAATTCTACCTGATACAGTCATGGATATGCGAGTGATAAAAGAACCTGAAGAAATCGAGATTATGAGGGAGTCTTCGAAATGGGCTGATCGTGCTCACAAATATCTTCAAGAATATACAGAGATTGGGGCGAATGAGATTGATGTGACTATCCGAGCCAGTGCACAAGGTTCTCATGATATGGTCGCAGAGTTGGGTGATGCCTATCATCCCACAGGATTTTCAATGTTCCCTGCTATTGCTCTCTATCGTGGACAGATTGGATCAAATAGTTACTTCCCGCATGCACTATCCAGAGGTCTTACATTCAAGAAGGGTGATACTTTAGTGACGGGCGCTTCTTCAGATGTCTATGGCATTGAATCTGAACTGGAACGAACAATGTTCATGGGTGCGCCATCTCCTAGGCAGAAAGAGTTGTTTTCTGCCATGCTATCTGCTCAAGATGCTGCCTTGGAAGCTGCTGGTCCAGGAGTTAAATGCTCAGAAGTTGATAGAGCCGCTAGAAGAGTGTTCAAAGAGAAAGGCGTTTCCAATCTTGTTCGTCACCATACAGGTCATGGATTAGGTATGGAAGGACATGAGCGTCCATTTCTTGACATTGGTTCTGAAGATATCCTTGAGGTGGGAATGATCTTCTCTTGTGAACCTGGAATCTACGAAAGAGGCCTTGGAGGATTCAGGCATAGCGATACCTTTGTCATAACAGAAGATGGGGTTGAGGTCACTACAAAATACCCGAGAGACCTATCGAGTCTTATAATTGAGTGAAAGTTATAAGAGGATGCAGTTTACGAACAAAATAATAAGGATTCAAGTCCTTAGAATTGATGCAGGTAGGCAAGCTATAGACGCATTTCAAATATGGTTTCGTAACTGGTTATTCCCGTTTCGCACATCCACAGAAATACACATTAGTTTTGATTCACCTGCAAATCGCATAAGCGAGAGTTTTGAAAATGAGTTACGCAGAAAGAGAACCCATTGAAGCCACTGTGGCCGAGCTAAAGCCACGGATGAAGAGTATCACCATCACATTCAAGGTGGTAGAGGCTGGTGAGGAGCGTGAAGTCACATCTAGAAATGATGGCACAACTCACCGTGTTGCAGATATCACAGTAGGTGATTCAACAGGAACAGTGCAGGTTCCACTCTGGGATGAGGCGATTGACAAAATTGCCGTAGGTTCCACATATGTCCTTAAGAATGGGTATACCGGTTTGTTCAAAGGAAATCTTCGACTCAATGTTGGAAAATATGGTGAACTCTCTGAGGCTGAAGTGGCCATCGAAGAGGTCAATATGGAGAATGACATGAGTGCGGAGGAACATGAAGACACTCGCCCCCGCAGATCCTATGGTCGAGGCGGCGGCTATGGCGGTCGTAGCGGCGGAGGCTACGGTGGCGGCGGTGGTGGTGGCGGCGGCTATGGCGGTAGAGACCGTCGTGGCGGCGGTGGCGGCTACGGTGGACGAGATCGCCGTGATGGAGATGATCGAGGTCGTCGATATTAGACTTTCATTATTGTCTTAACTAGTATTTCGTAAATTGTGACGGGAGTCTTATGGCTCCCTGTCATATTTCTATCCAATATTGTCCATATGTGGTGGTACCAACCCTTTTGGTTTTGTAGTTGATATTTATTCACTCATATCTTCCTGTCCTATATCATCTTCTTCAATTGTTGGCTTTTTATGCAACAACATGGACAATCGTGTTCTTAATGGTACTTTAATCATAACTTCAGATGATTCGCTATCAGGACTTGGAGCCTTGACATGTTTTGCTATTAGAAGAATGAAAATTTGATACACTGGTATCGGAATAGAAAGCGGCCCTAGCCATCCACCAAATAATAATGATAAAATACCGATGAGCGTAACAGGCAGTCCACTGAGAAGAATTGATACTATAACAAGAATATAGATACGTTTCTTGGTCGATTTTCCTTGAATATATCTCATTGCAGTGATTCCAAGCCAGAGATTCACGGAAGATAATATTATGGCAACAATTGCTATTTGATATGCAACAGCAAGGATAGTGGTCGAGTATATGACTGGATAATATCCTCCACCTGGAAAGTCGATTAGTATGTACTCGTGGTAGATTCCAAATATGCTCCCAAATAACGAGATAGAATACCTAACTTCTTCTTCAGAAAAGAGCAAGTTGGTAAGTGAAAGTACTGTTGGGACAAAAAATAATGCAATCCATATTGCAGTAGCAAGATTATTTGGTACTATTCGTCGAAACTCATATTCAACTTTTGTTTTGAAGTTCTTCGTATCAACTTTTACCAAATTGCTTCTGAATGTTGGCCAAGATTTCTGAAGAAGTGGCCAGAAAATGAATATGAATATGGCTAATGTAACCACACTAGGGATGACATTGAAAGGATATACCATCATAATTCCTGGCAATATCCCAATTTGGAACGGAACAATGAGTGTTAAAGTGAATGATATTGATGCAGCAAATATTGCTGAGCCTGCATAAATCTTGTCAACATCTCTTTCTTGAAAAATAACAGAGAATAATACCAATGGAAGAATAAAAGCCAAAGAGATTAGAAATTGATTTGTTATCCAAAATTGATCCAAAGAACCTGGATCCATAATCACTACTGGCCACTGCCCCCATGTTCCAATTATTGCAGAAGTTGAAGATGTTCTAGTGGAGCTATTGATAAGATTATATGGAATGAGCAGCAGTAGCAAGGTTTTGATAACTAGGACTAACCATTTTTTTCTCTCTTTCAATCATTCTCCCCCTTCTTATATCCAATACAGCCATAGTTAAGATTGTTGGTTGAAAGCATATTAGTTTCAAGCAAAGTGCTTGCCTTTAGGATTTATTAGTCAGTAATAATTGCCTTTGTCATCTAAACGAACTACTGCTGTTGATATAATTGGATGCGATTGACAAAGCTCTATGGCGAGAGCTCTACAATAACTGTAGACTATCATATCAGTACTTAGGTAATAAACTGAATATCAGTGCTAACGCTGTAAAGAAACGGGTTGACAAATTAATTGAAACAGGAATCATTGTAAAATGGTCCCTAGTACTAAAACCTGTAATGATTGATGTTCAGTATTCCTTTGTTGAACTGAAAACTGACCAGACACATTCTACAGAAGAGCTCACAAAGAGCATTAGCAAAAACCCAAATGTCTTTGTAATTCTGCCCTTGACTACTGGTGATTTTGCCCTACATGCGTTCTTTGAGGGAGCTAAGGGCCTACTAGAACTTAACTCATTCCTTCGTCAGATTGTTGGCATTCAAGAAGTAAAAGTCCATCCGACTACAATGCATCCCGGCAAAAAAATCGAATTGACCAAATTACATCTCTGTATCTTGAAATGGCTTTTCATTGACCCTAGAATGAATCTTAGTCATTTAGCTGAGAGTTCAGGTCTAACTGTCCGCAGAGTTCGAAGAATTGTAGAAGAACTTGTTGAGAGTGATGCATTTGAATTTGGATTTCATTGGAATCCAAATGCTGGAGATAGTATGGCTTTCATCTCTCGTATTGAATACGATCCGACTCTGATTACTTCTGATGAAATTGATGATTTCATACAAAAGAAGTATGATTTAGAATATTTCTATTCCCATGTTTCTGCGATAGAACCAGTAATGTTCAGTGTTTTTATGGTACCTCACCTTTTTGACATGGAGAACATCACAAAATCAATTCATGCATTTGATGGTGTGCAATCAGTGATCCCAATGATCTACTACTCAGCAAAGATAGTTCATCCATTAACTGAAACAAAACTGGTTGAACTTCTCGCTGATAATGACCTCTGGCCATAGAGTATCATCAATAAAAGAAGCAGCGGCAATTACTGTACCATTCAGCGGCAAGAGCTTCGATTGTGATATATGTCATTATCATCCATAGACAAGTATGTTATATCTATTGAAAAGTTCATTTAATTTCTGGCAGCAATGAATGAAGAAATAGACCACCAATGCCCGTATGGTGGAAGTACTCCATAGATGTTTATGTATGACAAATGGCATGTGAAGGAGATCTACCGCGGAGAATGCTTTAGGACTCTAAATCAAGAACAAATTACTGAGCAAACCCGTCTAGCTCAAAAAGCTGCAAGTGAAGGGAAAATTTTGGAATTCTATCTGGGAACATACAACATTGAAGATGATGAAGAATCAATTGACAAGGAAAGCGATCTAGACTAAAATTCATCCAATTCCTTACCTTTTCTTCTGTTTGTGGCCATTGATTGCCCGTTTCAAAATGATCGAACGTAAAGCTTCAGATGTTTGAGTCTGTGGTTTCTTTTCGCTAGTTGGATTCCACAGTGTTCTGAAACTCACGTCGAGTTTTCTCATTACGTTAGCAATTCTATCCAATTCCTTGAGATTAGTATATAATCCAAAGTTCATAGAATAAAGCGTTTGATAACCATATGCAGTCATCCAGAGCGGCTCAAGCCAGACTGCTTTCTCAGGTATTGAAGTACGATTAACTTCATTCATGAAGATATCGTAAATGATGATTTCCTTGCCCATAATTGGGATTATTGTATCTTGAACCTCCTTCTTCCTTAATTCTATAATCTTTGGAATAAGTGCAGCAGCCGGCGTTCCGACCATCTTTGCTATATCTAAAAGGATAGTTGTTCCCTCGTTATCAAATTGCTCTAGAAGCGTTTCAACCAAAGAGTGCCTAAGGAATGTCTGGATATCTTCAAGATCTGAATCTGATGGAATATGTTCCAAGGCTGTGAGAATATCATAATCGCAGCCGTAAAATTCTTCTAAACCAATGCCGTCTAATATTTCCCAGCCTACTTCTAACCAGACATCATCACCGACTCGCCCACGGACCTCTCTAGCTATGGCTAAAAATTCATCAAAACCATATCGTTGGATAACATTCGCCGATTTGATTGATGTCAATCTAGTAAAGATGTCTTGAGTCAATGGCTCTGTCAAGGTTCTTCATCCATTGGTTGTCGATGCGTATTGGTATCAGAAAACAATTCTATGTTTATTCTTATCTCTTTACCAAAAGAAAAATTGATGTATTTCACTGGCCCACATCGACATTGACTTAAGATGGCCTGTTGTGGCTTTTGAAGGTTGAGCTGTTTACATGATTGACAAGACCAATATCATAGACTCTAAGGACTCAATCCAGAGAGTTCCCCAACTCTATCAAGGGCGATTAGGTCTAAGTAAGAATCTCTGGCGGCTCGCTGCTGTTATGGGGATATCACAACTCTCAGTTTCACTATGGAAATGGGAATTCAGTATTTTCCTTGAGAGCTTTCTTGAGCCATGGCAGATGGGTGTTGTATTTTCGCTTGCTACATTTTTGGGTCTTATTGCAAGTATATCCTCAGGATATATTGCTGACTTCATCGGACGCAGATGGACAATTGCACTCGGATTTTTGCCTGTCACTGTTGGTCTGGTCACGTTATCATATATTCCAATTTGGCCATTCGTTGCGATTCAATATGGTCTAGTCTGGTTTGGAATGAGTACTGCCCGACTTATGGCTCGGGCAATACCTGCTGATGAAATTGCTAATGATAGACGAAATCCAGCAAGGAAACTCATGATGGTAATGATGCCATTATGGTTCGTTGATGCGCTAGGACCGCTTATAGGATCCATTCTCCTCAGTTCTGGATATCAATCAGGGGACCTCCATAGATTTGCTGCAATTGCATCTATTGTCACTTTTCTCGCAGCAGTTGTTTTGATAAAGGAGTCATTAGGTACTGAAGTTCGGGCTAAGGCGCGGGCTGGACCAAAAATATCGATCCGGAATCTTGGACGTGAATTCTGGTTTCTTGCATTAGGAATGATTGGTTTTTCATTTGCCTGGAGTATGTCAATCCAGTATCTTGGAAATCTGTGTGTTGGACCATGGAATGTTGACACAACTACATATGGTCTAACATGGAGTCTTTTTTCTATCACCAGCGCAATTATTATGTATCCTGCTAGCATTCTTGCTGATAGAAATCTCAAAGCAACACTTTTTGTTGGTGTCATTGGCAATGCAATCATCTTTGTATGGTTTGCCTTGGGAAGTGGGGCTTTGATGATGTATCTTATCAACTTCTTCTGGGCAATTCCATTTGTACTCTGGATTGGGGCTGAACGAAGCATTATCGTTCTTGTTGTTTCTGAGGAAACAAAAGGTCGGGCTTTAGGAACTTATGATTTATTGATGGGTATCATTGGGATCTTTGCACAGCTTTTTGGTGCTTTAGTATGGGAAGTTACAGATAGTCTGCGTGTCGTTTGGATGATAGCTGGTATAATCATGCTTCTTAGTTCAGTTGCGCTCCTAGGAATAATGCGCTATATTCGTAGTTTTGAGAAATCTCAAGAGATTCTTTATCCTTGAGAATTTCATCGTCTTTGTGATAACTCATCACGACAATAGAGGATAGTGATTATTCCTGCTGTAGCACAGGTTATGATTAATATCATACTCCGAATTAATGCAGTTGTCCCAGGGGTCTCATAAACTATGATGTTATCTAGCATAGGACTTTCTTTTGCTCGCACGAATGAATCAGTATGAGTTGCTGGATCAAAGACTGTCTGGACACAATCCTCTGTATCAAACGCAAAATACTTCGATTCATTGATTGAAGTATCGATGGCATCAATTATCTCTGTACTATTCAGTAGGATCTTTATGTGTCCATTTGATTCTCTTATGATCTCCACATCTTGCCATCCGCTAGATGGTCTATCAAATTCGTAATGCGAAATATATGCCCAAGTTGTAGTATGTTTTCTTAAGTAGACTGCAAAAACGTCACCTGTGGAACGATAGATAGTATAGAAATCAACCACATATCCCTGCCAATCTAAATCGTTAAGACTACTTACCATGAATCTAATTGATGGAGGATGATAGTCCCATAGCCATTCATGTCGTACAAGAATATCGAATCTCCATTTACCTGCTGTGATATTACAGATGTGGTATGCTCGATTCGAAATTCTGCTTTCTGAACCATAAGCCCAGAGAGTCTGTTTCTCAGCTGAAAATACGCCTCTTGTCACAATCCAATCATCCAATGATTCATCGTTGAAATCATCCATCCAGCTCACACTAGCTTTAGCGATAGGAATTTGTGTCAATGTGAATATGAAGAAAAAAATAATCAAACCAATCATAACCACACTTCTATTACTGTACTGTGACATCTATTTTAATCTCTGGAATTTCTGCTCTATTATATAATGGAAATATTCAGTATTACTAGCCACACTTCTTTATCAATCATATTGTAAACGCTTCGAGGTTTGAGAATCCTTAACAAAAGATGAACCGCTTTTTCCTTTGGCACCTAGAATATATTTTATAATTTTATGCATAAAGTTATAAGATTACACGAGTGTTGGTAAGTGTACGATTTATCGTACGAAATCGTAGTTCGAGAAGTGGTTTGAAATGAGAATTCCAAAGATAAATAGAAACTTGAAGTTTTTTGCTCTAGGCATTGTCCTTCTATTCTTATTCAGCTCTTCAACGATTCAGGTGGGGAGTCCAATGATCGAGTCGATTCTGGACCAGCACGCATCTGAAGACATGAGAAGTTCAATACCCCCATACGATCCTCGTATAGGATATCGACCAGCTGAGAAATCTGAAGACATAATGGTTCCGAAAATATTCGATTACCCTGAATCCGGGGAATGTATTGTTAGAACTAGTCTTCCCGATGAAATTTTGCAAGAACACAGTATTGAACTTAATGGAGAGTATAGTGAAGTTGAATCATATCCATTATTTGGCGATCTGGACAACAGTTATCGAAACAGATTTGATTATGAATTGGACCCAGGCGATCCTGGTGGTGGATATGCATATGGTGTAGTCGCTGTTCCTAGCGTATGGTCTATTGGCAAGCTGGCAACAGTGAGCTTTGAGTTGCATAATATGTATGATTATTCCATTACCGTAACATGTACTTTTAGAGGAAAAGAAGGGACAAGTCAAGAATGGTATGTTAGTAGCTCTGCAGTAGTAAATGCGTTTACTACAAGGACAGTATCTCTCGGAACGTATGTTCCCAATACCTCTGTAGGTCTCAAAACAGGGGTTGCTGAGATATCAGGCGGAATAACATACTACCATCAATATGGAAATGAATTTGTCCAGATATTCGGAAGCCTGCCTACACCACCATCAGATCCCATGTCAACAGCAACTGGAAATCCCAATTATATCTGGGAAGGATGCTCAAATGATGGATTCAGTTGGTCATCCTCTTACAAGATATTCCATCCAGAATCTTGGAGTGTACGTTATTCTGCAGCCTCTTGGCTAGACAAAACTACTAGTTCTGCATCTTCAGTATACTCAATTGGTCAGGAATTGAATAGTGAAGTCCACGATCGCATGACCTATGATGCAGACTATCAATATGCAGTTTCAGCAGTATTTTCCGATACATACATCATGGCTACAAGTAACTACCGTGGAGTTTGTGATGAATATGCAGTGCTTGCTACAAGTATGTACCGAGCAATGGGTATTCCTGTAAGATATCTAGTCGTCTACAGCCCCACTTTTGCACATGCTTTACTAGAGATATGGGCTCCTAAGGATGGTTCATGGACATGGATTCTTTCGGATCCTACTTGGGAATGGTATGATCGAGCTGAAGATGAAGAACTAGAATTGATTTACATCTATGCAGGTTTTGATGATTCCCGGACAACCTATGGTGATGTTGATGGGACAACAACAAATGGTAGAATTCAATGGTACACAGCAGATATGCGGTATCACTACAAGTATGATGGGCCAAATGACTACTTCTATGTGCACTTACCATGTGATACAACAGATAGTTGGTTTGACGCAACTGGAGTTTTTGAAACATACAGGACTCTTGATTCGACTGGTACATTGAAGGTAGGCAGCTACTGGGGCAATGAGTACTTCTACTGTGATGATATTGCTTCGTCAACAGCTTGGAAACATGGACCCGCATTTTACTACACAATTACCATGGGTCCCAAGCTCAAGGATATCGTACTCTTCAAGGCTGACTTGCAGTTGGTCAGCTCTCTGAATAAAATGGGTGATTTGATAGTGACTCTCTATGATGATAATTATGACCTCATTGAAGTCTTCTGTCTCTATGATTCATGGTATAGTTCCTCATCAAAAGGCTACATCGAATATCAATTTGAGAACGGTGTAATCGATCAGACACTGGTTGCCACGAAAACCGGTTCTTGGAGAGTGGACTGGAAATTCTGGTTTGATTCAGGAAGTAATACAGTGAAGAGTCAATTAGGAAGTGGAACTGTACTTACACATGACTCAAGTACGATCAATCCTAATCGTGTAGTGAAGTACATTGGTATTCAGTTTGCAAGAGCATCAACCTATGTTTATCATGGCTCTAATCTCAGAGTTTTTGATATAATACTCGATTGGAAGGTATAGACTTATTTTTAGAAAATGGGCCATTTCGATTGAAAATGGCCCCCTCTTTTCTTTTTATGACTCCCTACATTCTTTTATCAATGACAGTGTATTGGAAATAACTTGAGGTGTTGAGATTGTCAAATCCCACACAGGATGCGGAATGGACTCAGAAGATCCTTGATATTGTCAATGAAGGCATGATTGTCATTCAGGATGAGGATATCATAATGACAAATGAGGCATTTGCTGAGATGATAGAGTACGAGTCAGAAGAAATCATTGATACCGCCTTTGAGGATCTTGTGGAACCCACCTCACGCAGACATGACAGCCAGAAGATAGAGTCGCTCATTTCAGGGAAGAACCTATCAAAATTCTCAACTCGATTAGTATCCAAGAATAAGAGCATTCTGCACGTAGAAATAAAACCAACATCGACTATTATGCAGGGACATCCAGCTGTCATCGCTAGCATTAAGAATATCTCAAAGGTGATAGAACTAGAAGCAGCTGTCACTGAGTTAGAGAATCGATTTGCCTCACTTTATGATATGTCTCCTGTTGCATATTTCACGCTTAATCGAAATGGAATGATCGAACAAGTAAATGCTGCTGCTGAAGAGTTACTTAGATTCGATGCTGAAGATATGATTGGGCGACTCATCACAGATTTTCTTCCAGAACCTAAACCCGGCTACAACCCTGGCGAAGATATCATACGAGAAGTAATTCGAGGAAAGAGCATATCTGGCCTTGAGATGGAGATGCTCGGCAAAGATGGTAAATCAATCTGGGCAAGCGTTTCATCCCGGGCGCTTTCGTCAGGTATTGAAAGACCTATAGAGATTGGACTTACTGCCATAGATATTACACGTCGACGAATCATTGAACAGCACCTAAGAGAAGAGAGTGAGAGAGCGAATCTCTACCTCGAAGTGATGACTAGCGATTTGAACATGACAAATCAGAACGTTCTGTTTGCTCTGGAAGATTTAAGCATCTCATTGGAATTACCTGACCGACTCAAAGGACTATTGAGCGAAACTGCATGGAGTCTCCGGAATGCTGGACGAATGATAGCAAATATGGGAATTCTGATATCTTTGGATCAATCCCCTCCAGATAAGGTACAGACTCGTCTGCTTCCACATTTCAATAAAGCCACTCGTGAAGCCATGCGAGATTTTGAATGGAAGACTCTCGAGATTAGTACGAATATTGAGAATATTAAATTTGAAGTCGTGGGACATGCTTTTCTCTGGTACGTGTTCTTCAATATTATCCACTACTGCAGTAGTATTGATACAAATGATATTGTACAGGTCGATATCAGTGCTGAACTAACAGAAGTTGGGGATATGGTCCGCATCGAATTTGAAGACTATGGTCCAGGTATGAATGATGCGGAGAAAACTCAGATCTTTAGAAGAGGCGGAGAGGTTAAAGAGCAACTTGCAGGAAGAGGTCTTAGCCTCACAGTAGTTGATAGATATCTATCTGATATAGGCGGCAAAATCTGGGTGGAAGACAGAGTATCTGGTGATTATAGTCAAGGTTCAAAGTTTGTTGTCTTACTTCCTGCATGGAAGGAAGAACTAAGGATTCCAACTATTCTGTTTTACAAATCTGACCACTGCGTTTTTTGTGGTCCAGTGTTGAATAGTCTTGTTTCAATTCTCTCTGAAATGGGAGTCAGTACCTCTTCTATAAAGACAATAAATGTGGATGATCCTGCAAGTGGTGTATCAGAGGAAGATCTCCCTGCTCTGCCCACTATCCATCTGGGTGAGGATCAAATGTCGGGATATCTATCAGAGGATGATCTTCGCTCTGCGGTCTCTAAGCTCTTCTTTACGTCCGGATAAAACAATCATTTTTTCGGAGGCATTGGCACTACAATCTCATCCACATCTCTGATACCCATCTCTGCAATGCCCATATTTGGGTAGATGGTCATCTGGTCACGGAGTGCTATCATGTATCCATCATACTCAGTCTTGATAATGCCTTCGCCTATTGGTCTTCCATGAATATCCGTGATCTTTGCTATAGCTTGTCCCTTAGTCACTTTTTCACCTGGTCCAACTAATAACTTGATTATCCCGGATTGGTTTGCTCTGGGATGTTCAATTCGTCTAAGACGATATTCAGGAATTGGGACGGAATATTCAGTGATTTTCTCTTTAGGAGAATTAAGCATCCCTGCCCATCGAAGCAGGTTTCTTGTAGCTTTCACAGCCCCTGCGATGATTTCAGGATAGAGAACACTATTGCTCCCCAATTCTACGGTAAAGGCTGGTATTCTCAACGAGTTGAGTACGGCACCTGACAGTGAACGATGATATTTCAGATTCAGGTATTTCTTTGGTGGAAAATCTGCTGTCATCATTGCTCCAGCTCCAAAAGCTTCCACCATGCCCAATTGTTTCTTTGCTAGTTCTTCTGCTTCTTTCTTGTCATCATCTCCATCATAGAAAATACGGTCTATGATTGAATACGGTACTGAGCGTAGAGAATGATTGTGGATGTCGAGATGATAGTCTGCATATTTTTTAAAGTATGAATAAAGCAGATTTGCAACCTGTTCGAAGGGCTTTGGGTATTTCTTATCTTCATCATCTTCATCTGGTCTTGCGAACGGACCTTCTGGAAATTGTCGGTTAGGGTCTTCATCTTGATATTCTGGATGCCTTTGGTATAATCTTAGAGCAGTAGGATTGAGTGTTGGTATTGAAACAATAGTTCCCTTCAGATCTTTAACCAAATCTTCTGTAACAAGTTCATGTAGAACTGCAACACCAGTTAGTTCGTTACCATGAATATTCGCAGTAAGAAAGAATGTTGGTCCTTCATTTTTCCCTTGAGCAATGACTACTGGGATTCTGTCCTTTGTTCCAGTTGGCAAGTCCATTGCATCTATGAATCCATAATTAATTTTGCCAGATTCACTCTTCACATTACCAATCTTGATTGTCTTCATTGTTGCAACCCGTTCAATTATGAAGTCTATACCCCCTTTTAATGCATCGAGATGTGCATTCGAATTTTAGATGAGATTTTATATGGAAAATGCATTATGATATCTTGAGGTGCATGTTTTGACTGATTGGGTTACTTTCAATCATAGTTGGGCATATTATGTTGATTCAAGTAATTTCTCTATGCAAAAGATTACAGGAAAGGTACCAGTTGGTTCTGTCATCCTAACGAAGCGCAAGGAAGAACTTGATACAGGGATGTCCATCATAAATACAGATTATCATTATGCAAAAGCAAGCGGCGTTGTTGATCTAGAGGATAAACGAGCTGCGACTAAGATTCTAACTGAGCAAGTATTTACATTCATGAAAAAGAATAACCAATATCCTCCAGGTGCTAAGTACAAGAAGTCTTACAAGAACAACAATGTCGATGTATCATTTGACATTTCTGAATATGATAAATTCACTCTAAGATTCACGCCTGAACTTGTAGGAGACGATCCTGAGATGTTTCTGATGAATCTTGGAACAGCTGCAAAAAGAAAGTTCATTCCAAAGGATAATTGGAAGATTGAAGCGGCAAAGTCCAGTCGTGCCAAATGTCAGACTTGCGGGAACAACATCGAAAAGGATGCCCTTCGAGTCGGAGAGCCTACCTATTATATGGATCACTTGAACTATAGATGGCATCACTTCGAATGCATTTCAGATGATATCTGGGGAATACCAAAGGAGAATCTCTTGGGATTCGAAGGTCTGAGTTCAGAGCAAAAGGATAAGGTCAAGAAGACACTCTGGTGATTACCACTCAACAGCACCAAGATCGCGATGTCTAAGTCGCTCTGACCTTCTCTCCTTAGCCATCTCAAATCGGATTCTCTCCTCTTCAGAAGTCAGTTTCAATGGCGGAACTTCTTTTGGATTCCCATACTCATCCATGGCAACATAGGTCAGAAATGCTCTACAATTCTTAGCAGTTTCAGCCGTAATAGGATTCTCTGAGCTGACTCGTACTTCAATCTCCATAGAGGTTCTTCCTACATAATTGACCCAAGCCTCAAGGGTCACAATATCTCTTTGACGTGTGGGGGCAAGAAAGTTAAGAGAATCAATGGAGACCGTGACGACTGCACTACGACTATGTCTCTTTGCAACTATTGCCCCCAGTGTGTCTATCCAATCTAGTAATCTTCCTCCATAGAGAGTACCATTGTTATTGACATCATTAGGAAAGACTGTCTGCGTCATTACAGTTTTTGACTCTGAAACTGCTTTTTCATCCAATATGCATAACACCTGTTCCTCGAGTTGTTAGATAGTTGGATTAATCTGTTGTTATCTCGATAGTGATCCATGGAGTGTAAGCAATGCCATACATCGTCAATCCGATTGGAACGGTACAGAAGACGGACAACGAAAATTATCTTGTCATTAGAGAGGATTTTTGGGATGCCACAACCCATCTTGAACTATTTTCTCATATCATTATACTCTGGTGGATTGATGGAATGGACACTCCAGAGAAGCGAAGTATTACTCTTGCGAATCCCCCCAGAGGGAAAGGTCCTATTCCATCTGGAGTCTTTGCTTGCCGTTCCCCTGCTCGCCCAAATCCAATTGGTCATACAATTTCTAAAATACTGGAAATTCAAACAAAGAAGCACCGAATTCGCGTCGACCATATAGACGCTAATGATATGACTCCAATTTTAGATATCAAACCATATCTCCCTTCATCTGACCGGGTTGATGATGCACAGGTTGCACCATGGTTTGTAGATCTTGAAACACGATATACAAAGTAGATAGAATGATTCTCTATGTCATATAGAGTTCAAGAAGATCTTCCATGAAATCAGAGCTTCTTTTGATGATTATCATTGGATCTTGGACTATGAATGCAAAACGATAGGTGATTGCGGCAACTGGTTTAGCCCAAACAAAGTAAATTGGTCTAGTCAAAAAGACAGATGCCCATCTATCACAGACCTCATCGAATTTCTTCCTCATCTCTTTGTGATTGTAGCTCATGTGAATGGATAAATCGAAAGTATATCGGTACCCGTTTGAATCAGTCGTCAGGGTTCTTAATCGATCTAGGGTACTCTCAAGTGAACGCACATATCTTCTTCCCTGGTTTTCTTCTTCTGCATCTTTAATCTCTTCCTGCCTCTCTTCGATATACTTAGACATCTCAATTCTGAAATTTGTCACTTCACTCCCGACAACCTTGTTGTTTGGTACGAGTTGTTTTGTTTCATCAGGTAGGAGAATTCTCGTATAATTCAGTGTGATTTCTCTGACCAATCCCTCTACTGTACCTATTCTCACATAGTCTCCGATTCTAAAAGGACGTGTGACAAGCACATACAGACCACTTACAATATTGCCTAGAGCTTGCGAAAATGCAAGACCCAAAGCTGTACCAAAGAGTGCGGTAATAGACAATAGTGTGGATAAACTAGCTTCAAAAGTACCTATTATAATCATGATAGCAGCCATGAAGAATACGAGTCTTAGAATAAGTACAATCCCTGAAGAAGCCTCTATTCCCATTCCCATTGCTTGGAGGGAGCTTTTAGCAATTCTTGTCACAATTAGATAAACAATCATTACCAGTATCAATGTGCCAACTAGTATGATATAGGGAAGGAATTGATTGATGTAAAATATAATGAATTCAAATGGTTGCGTGAATGCATCGGGGGGTGTAATTGTTATAGTAGTGGTCTGCATGATGTCGCCTTCTCTGACAAGATTGCTATCTCACAGGGCTATTATATGACTTTTGCAACGACGAGATACCTTATCCAGTTGGTCATTTTTATATGGCTTCGTTGTTTTCACTTATCCTGGAATGATGTCGAATCTTGTGAGGGGCTTCAAAGAACCCATCAACCTCTTCTTGAGAGCGCTTCTCATTATGCTGATACCCATGAGTGGCTCAATCAATCTTGATGATGTCACTAGCATGTTTCCACCATATACGACTTGCTTTCTTTACACACCACAATACAATTCCTATTTTGAAGTATTATTTGACGATCTTTCATTTTATCTTACCAATTTGACAATCTTTGGTCGTAACTTTATCTTAGGAATTTTACTCTCATTCCCAGCTATGGTATTTGCATATAAGGTTGCAAAGAAATCAGTCAATCAAAGAATGTGGCCTCGGGGTCTCCTGGCTGCTGGGATTACACTTGTTCTACCAATTATATTGTATATTCTTTTATTTACAGAAATGTGGTGGGTCAGTCCCATTTATTATCTAATGGAACGGTTGTTCGTACTTCCTTCTCTAATTATTCCAGTGTTTATAGGTCTCCCACTTATCAAGAGATTCGTTGTGAGAACATCCTCCCCACAGGAAATGCATGGTCTAACCATGAGAGATATTGAGTCATATCCTTTCTTGCAACTGAGTCGAAATAAAATCTTCGCGACCATTTTATGGATTGGCGTATTCTTTACTCCCATATTTGTGACAATTAACAGTTATTGGTATTATGAAGTGTGGATGACCTCTATATCTTACTCTTACAATATTGGATTCTATGGACCTCTTCTGAGAGAATCTCTGTTAGCATCATTTGTGTACATTAGCTCCTTAACAATTGAGGCATTCGCGATATTTGCTGCACTAAGCTTCCTACGTTTCAGATTCATTAACGATATATTCAGATGCCTTGATGGGATGATTGAAAAAAGGCAAGTATTACGAATAGGTCTACTTGGAGATATTCTCCCAACCATTCTATTTTCTCTGATCAATACAATCATTATTTTCATAACATCTGGTATCTTTGTTATGAATTCCGATTTGCAGATACCCCTACCATTCCTAACAATACTCGGTTTCGTTTTTATGAATCGTTATAGACCAGCAATAAAGGAAACATACAAGGTCTGGGATGATGATATTCATCTGATGTGGTGGGAAGACGAGCCAATTCGGATTCCTAAAGCAGATGTTATGCAAGTTGCACCAGAAGATTGGATCACCGTTCCTGTAGACTATATTCTGACTTCTCAAGTTCGAAAACTGAGAAACAAGAAAAAAACTTAGAGTTGCCGTTCTAGTAGTAACATTTTTGTTGTATCATCAATATCAGAAAACTTGAATTCGTGTAATAAGATTGATTCAAACTCTGGCTGGACAATACAAGAGCCAACGGCAGTATTATGCACAACCATTCTCTCCAGATGACAGACCATCTGTGAAAGAAAGGTTTCACGATTCGAAGCATAGATAGTAAAATCCCACGCAGAGCCATGATTAGAATAGTGAAGAATACCAATTGAGGCTGAAAGTAGAATTTCACCTGACTTCTCAACCCAGTACTCTACAGATTCTTCCAGATCCTCAAGCCCCTTCAATGTAACATCAATGACTTTCCAATCATAAACAATGTGTCCTTTCGTGTCCACCTTTGATTGACCTGTCAGGCATTTATAGAATTCTTTCCCTGAGACTTGCTGAAGTTGTGATGCAATGATATTATGATCTTTAGTATCTGAGTAATTGAACCATCTAATTGCAAATTCGTCAACTTTTTTCATACCAATATTAGATGCCAATTTGAGAGAGGCGTCATTATCAAATGCTGTTGCATAACGGAGTTTCTCAACTCCTAATTGCTTAGCTTCATCTACTAGACGTTCCGTAAGTTTTCTAGCAATCCCTAATCCTCTTACTTCTGGATGGACTCTAAGAGCTTCCATCCAACCAATTTTTCCCTCTTCAACTAGCCTAAGATTCGCAACTCCCATGATTTTGCCATTAACTTCTGCACCAAATATATGACTACTACAATCATTCATAATTTTATCAAATATATGTGGAAGGTAGTCATGTCCATCCCAAATGTGTCGAGAGATCTCAAGTACATCTTCTTTGTCAGAGATCATCAATTTCCTGATAGTGGACAAGGATTTCACCTCACTATATTTAATCAACATCAAATACGAGAGTCTTAACAACGACAGGGACGACAACATCTTCAATTATCGGTGCACCAATGTCAATGAAATCTCCCTCTCTCAAAGAGATTTCATCAATGGAGAGGATTTCGTTTGATATACCGGTCTCGCGACGCATGATATTTCCAACGCTGTTTCCAACATCTGTATCAAAACACATCATGATTGGTTGGTTAGTTGCAACAGTGTTTGGGAGTGCCGCGACAACTCCCCGTGCAAATTCAGCCAAATTCTCGTACGATGGTCTCACTGCATCATTAAATGAGAGGATGAGTCTATCATTGCCCTCTGTTAGGTCAAACCTATGAAGCGCATTCTTGATTGCTTTCTCTATTTCCACTGCTGATGCTTTCCGTCTGGGGGTGTTCGGTACTATAACTGGAAGATTACGAATCGGATATTCAAGACCAGATGATAGAAATGTTGTCGATCCACTGACCTGTAGACTAAAGGAACCTGCACCTATAACTGTTGCACGGATTCTCTGGTCTGGTCTGTCTACTGGTAGTCCAATGCTCTGAGCCTTTGACATGATCGAACGAGCCAATCGGGCCCCTAGGTCATTGAACTCGTCCTTTTCATTTTCATAGATATATTCTGCTACCCCACCTGAAAAAGTAATGATATCAATTGGTTCATTGTATTCCAAAGGTTGAGTCATCATCAACAATCTTGTACAGTCTAGAGTATTCTTAGATTGGAGACTTTCTATGAGTGCATCCGCAAGTGTATCTGCTATCTTTTGTTTATCATCATCTGTGAGTTTCTGACCCAGATGTAAATCATAGCCTACCAATGAGGCTACCTTCTTGCCAGTATCTTCTAATCGGGTAATTGTTCCATAATCATCAGTGGCAATAAGTCTTCCACCAACGTTGATGGCAGCTGTGGCAACAACTCGCCCATCCCTACAGACCGCAATATTGGAGGATCCTCCTCCTATGTCTGCGTTCATGATAGTCTTGTCTGTGATGCTCGACCGTGCAACTGCTCCTGAGCCATATGCAGCAAGAACGGATTCAAAATTTGGACCAGCAGTAGCAGCTACAAATTTTCCACTCTCGCCAGCCAGTGCATTCACAATCCATTCTGCATTGCTCTTTTTCGCTGTTTCTCCAGTTATGATCACTGCGCCTGTATCAATATCTGTAACTCCGATACCTGCTGCGCGATAATCCTCGAGAAGGAGGTCTCGGAGTGCAACGAAGTCAATGGTCTTGGGGTCTTTGAAAGGTGTAAGATGAATCGGGCCAGAATGCAAAATCTCTCTGTCAACAATCTCGTATTTTTCGGTTGGATGCTTGAGATTTTTCTCTAATACAATCTTGCTGAATACAACATGAGATGTCGAGGACCCGATGTCAATACCGACACTTGTCAGTTCTCTTTGCTGGGTTTTTAGAATAACTATCCACTCCGGTAGTGGTCTAGAAGTGAGCGCAGTTTCGTTCAGCCTTTTAGGTTTACTATTTGAGCGCTTTTTTCTGTGTCATAAATCGCAGGTTTCATAATGAGGTGTGTTATTGAATAAATGAACTATCATGGACGTTATCAAAGCAATCAGAGAACGACGAAGCATTCGGAAGTACAAACCTACTGAAGTCTCCGACGAAAAAATCGACACAATTCTTCAAGCTGGTCGATGGGCTCCTTCAGCCTCGAATAAACAACCATGGCATTTTATTGTGGTTCGTGACCATTCAATTCGTTCAAGACTTGCTGAGGCTCATGCTTATGGTCGGTTCATGAAAGAATCTCCAGTTGTCATTGTAGTCCTTGGAGACCCTACGAAGCATCCAAAATATCATCTTGCTGACCCACACAATGCTGTGCAAAACATGCTACTTGCAGCTTACCATCAGGGACTAAGCACATGCTGGATGGGAGTGCGCGATACTGACATAGAACCAGCATTTAGACAATTATTGAATATTCCTGAAGACTTTCGGGTCATATGCGCAGTTTCTGTTGGTTATGGTGATCAGGAGCGGACAAGTACTCGATTATCACTACATGAAATTGTTTCTTGGGAGACCTTTGGAAATAAGAATAAGTGAACTAATATGAGCGGAGAACGGAATCTAGATTCCTTGGTCAAGAATATGTCACCTGTATTGATTCCAGGTGAATTCGTATTCTCTACAACAAATTACAAGGACCTGAATGACCTGCAAGAGACCCCGCTTTTAATTTTTCATGAGCAAGAAGCTATCACAATAGTAGTTAGAAAGGAAATTGCAGATCTTCACGGACTTGAATATGAAGGGATTTGGGGTCTCATCACACTCACAATCCATTCTGATTTGTCCGCAATTGGATTCCTAGCGGCTCTGACAAAAGCACTGGCAGAGGGTGGTATCAGTGTCAATGTAGTATCTGCCTATTTTCATGATCACCTCTTTGTTCCTTACGAATCTGTCCGAGATGCATTATCAATCTTGGAAAATCTATCGCAGATTAGAGAGAGATGATTGTCTCTTTCGATTTCTTTCCACTCAAAAAATCAATATCGATTCTACCTATATTGACTCGTTGGAGTGAGCTCTCTGTAATCTGCTCTTCGATCACTTTCCCTGGATCTGGTTCGAGTTGATGGATCATCGTCTTGAGAGCAAGTTCTTTCTCAACAATATCTTGAATGAAGGTGACTTTTCCCCTGAATTGTGTGGTGACGAAGAGATGGTCGCAAGAACCGGGCACGTATCCTAAGTCGTTTATCGCTTGCCCCCAAACAGTTCCATTCACTCGTAGAATATCAATTTTCTTTCCTTCTTGTGCACAGTGAAAATAGATGCAGTTTTTCTCGCGAGAATAACCATGACTCAGAGTGACAAGATATGGTTCGTTCTCCAAGCACATAGCAATTGTGATGTATTTTGTCTTTTCAAGAGTTGCCATCATTTCCTCTTTGGATTTAATGGCTTTCTCTTTCCTCCGAATTCCTTTCATTGTACCACTTACCGGAATTTGATTTACGAGGAGCCTCTTTACTCCTATCTCTGAGAATATATTATGTTGTATTAATAGTCTGCGTAGAATCAGGAATCAATACTCAAGACCTATTGTGCCATTCTAAGGAATCCTTTTCAGCAGTGCAGGTCCCTTGAGTTTTATGATCACTCTGCAAGACATTCAGGATGCCTATGTCAGAATTAAAGATGCAATTATCAAGACTCCTGTTATGACCTCCAGTACTATTAATAGGATGATAGATGGTCAAGCCTTCTTCAAATGTGAGAATTTTCAGAGGGTCGGTGCTTTCAAATTCAGAGGAGCTTTCAACACAGTATCTCAACTGACTCCTGAAGAACGTGCAAAGGGAGTAATTGCACATAGCTCCGGTAACCATGCACAAGCTCTGGCACTGGCTGCTTCAATGCTTGGAATTCACGCAACAATCGTTATGCCTGAAAATTCTCCAAATGTAAAAGTCCAAGCAACACGGGAATATGGAGCTACAATAGTGTTTTGCAAGAATACGGTTGAGAGTCGAGTATCTGTTGCGAACGATCTGATTGAAAAACATGGATTCACTCTGATTCATCCCTACAATAATCCTCGAATAATTGCAGGAGCTGGCACAGCAACCATAGAGCTTCTTAATGAGGTAGGAACACTCGATTATGTTCTGGCTCCCGTAGGAGGTGGTGGTTTAATCAGTGGTACTGCTATAGCTGCCAAAGGACTATCTCCAATGACCAAGGTGATTGCAGTTGAACCAGCTAATGCTGATGATGCTTATCGTTCATATAAAGCAGGTCGAATATTCCCCAGTGTAAATCCTAATACGATTGCTGATGGCCTTAGAACTCAATTAGGTGACCTGACATTTGAGATTATCCGAAAGCTTGTTGATGACATAGTCCTAGTGACTGAAGAGGAAATTGTACAAGCAATGAAATTGCTCTGGGAACGAATGAAACTCGTTGTTGAACCATCAGGTGCTGTATCATTAGCAGGACTACTAAAGATGAAATCAAAAGTGAAGATCAAACGAGTGGGTGTCATAATCAGTGGGGGGAATATTGACCTTACTGATTTCTTTAACAATCTCATCTAATGTGTGAGTTCATTCTTTCATCATTGGAAGCCAGATAATGAACTCAGCTCCCTCACCAGGGTTGCTCTCTATCCGGTCTCCTACGTCAATTCTACCACCATATTTTTCACATATCTGCTTTGATTGATGAAGGCCTACGCCTCCATATCTACGAGAGAGATCAAAGATTGCAGATTTTACAGATTCTGAGATACCATGGCCATTATCTGAAATCGATATTTTATATTCATCGCCACTTTTTGTGAGAGTGATCCACACTTTGCGTTCAGCATTTGGATTATGTTCTATCGCATTTTCAATGATATTCTCAAGTAGTTTTTCAAGAAATTGATCTGCATCCACTATTGCGTTCTTAACCTTCAGCTGTAATTCGATATCAACATCCCGATGTAATTCTCTTTGAGCGTCAACAACGGATTCAATCGCTGGATTCAACTTTCTCGGGTGGAGCGGAACAGACATGAGGGGTTCAGTAACTTTTACTTTTGATATCATGCTCTGGCATCGTTCAACAGCAGATACAATTTGATCTAGGAGCCTTCGTGCCTCAGGATCTGGTAATTTCGTTTCCATTACCATTGTAGACCCGAGAATAATCTGAAGTTGATTACGAAAATCATGGGACATTAAATCCAGATAGAGAATTGCCCGTTCCTTTTGAGTCTGTATACTCCTCTCAGCGTGTATTTTCTCAGTCACATTGATTGCAACCAATTGAATTGCTGCGGTTTCTTCATATTCGACCTTTCGACCAAACATCTCAAGCCATTGCATATCACCATCTTTCTGGAATATGCGGACTACAATGGGTATCTTTGCTGGAGCTTCACCAGACATGAGTGCTTGAAGCCGATTCATTAGAAGATTCCAATCTTCAGGATGGACCATGTTCTGAATATCCTTTGGCGAGAACGCCAGAACTTCTTCAATAGAGCTTTCCAAAAAATTGGCAAATGCTGGGTTTGTGTATTTAATTGATAGAGGAATAGCCTGAATAATCATTATACCTTGGAATGATTGGTCAACCAATGTACGATATTTCATCTCGGAATCTCTTAATGCCTTCTCAGCCTCTTTCCGTTCTTCGATGTTACGAGCAACACCCAAGACTCCAGTCGGTCTACCCTCATCATCACGTAGGAATGTTCGAGTAATCTCAACCCAAAGAGCCTGTCCATTCTTATGCTTCAATCGAATTTCAAGTGGTGGAGATTCACCTCGAGGTTGAGTATGTTGACCCAATCTTTCATCTTCAAGAGATTCTTTCATGGTTTCAATTGCCAACCAAACTGAGTCTGGACTCATGAATTCGATCATTGATTGACCAGCAAGCTCCTCCGCAGAATATCCAAGAAGATGATCGACAGAAGTACTGACATAGGTAAGATTGAGTTCCAAATCTGTTGTGAAGATAACATCGGTCACATTTTCTGCAAGCAATTGGTACCGTTTCTCACTATCAACTAATGCGGCTTCGGCGGCTCTATGTTCTGTCTTCTCGATGATTTGGCTAAGGTATCCTTTAAACCCCCCATTATTTTCCAAACCCAATGGTTTAATCCATGACTCCAACACAATTTTTCCTGAACGCAAGGTCGGGTATAGTTTCATTTCATTGACTCTATCAAAGTCAAGAATTGCTTCAAATTCGACACTCTCGCCTCGAATCAATCGTGCTTTCATTTCTTTAGGTAAATTAGGATCGTCAAATAGACTGAATCCTATCAAATCATTAATATCTTTTAATCCACCAATTTCCAAAGCAGCTTTGTTAGCAGTAGTGAGAACTCCCTCTGCATCGAAGATCTCAATTCCAACTGGCGATTCTTCAAAAATTCGTTTTAGCATCTCTGTACTCTCTTCTAGAGCCTTACGAGATGCTTTCAGCTCAGTGATATCAGTAATCACTGCAAAGGACCCAATATGCTTTCCATCATCATCGAGAAGAGGAGCTCCTGAAACTATTGTGGGAATTTGTTCTCCAGTGCTTCTTGTCCAAGCAAGTTCATATTGTGTGGATGCGCCTCTCTGCCGCTGTCGAATATTCTCTCGAAGTATTTTCTTGTTGACTTCATCAAGAAAAGTAACTAAGGTTTTTCCAACCATATCATCTGGTTCATATGCAAGCATTCTAGCAAAACGAAGATTGACATAGGTAAAGATGCCTTCTTTATCAATGATACCAAATCCATCATTCATGGATTCAACTAATACTCTATATCTACTGGCTTCCTCTTTTTGAGTAAGTTCACCTGAAGAACTATTTCTCGATTCGTCCTGCATGGTGGGCGCTGATCTCCCAGATCCTGTAGTACAATGTGTCTAGTATCAATTCCATATAGAACTCTCTAGCATGTAGTGCCTTCG
Organism: Candidatus Thorarchaeota archaeon; assembly: GCA_016933575.1. Lineage (GTDB taxonomy): Archaea > Asgardarchaeota > Thorarchaeia > Thorarchaeales > Thorarchaeaceae > SMTZ1-45. Next base: position 2,482 of record JAFGAR010000035.1, on the reverse strand, counting down.
TATTTCTTAATTTCATTAGATTCGGCTATCTCTCCGGGATGATTTGGTCCCCATCATCGCATTAGTTGTTTGAGCAATTTTGATTGGTCAATTAACTTACTTCAAGATGGGTCATTATGGCACGTTGGATTATGCACGTCGATATGGATGCCTTCTTTGCTAGTGTGGAGCAGTTCAGAAACCATCCTGAGCTAGTAGGTCGTCCTGTCTGCGTGGGTCACGATCCCAAGGGTGGCAACGGTCGAGGTGTTGTAAGGGCTGCTTCATATGAAGCTCGTGCCAAGGGAATTCATGCAGGGATGCCAGTCTCTAAAGCCTACCGGCTATGCCCTGATGCAGCTTTTGTTGATGGGACTTTTGAAAGCTATAGTATTGCATCTGATGAATTCATGGATGTCTTACGAGAGTTTGCAGATGGAGAACGTATTCGCAGAGCAAGCATTGATGAAGCATATATTGAAGTCACCCAGCGATGTGAAAATTATGAACATCCAACTGCCCTCGCAAAAGAGATCCAAGAAGAGATCTGGCAACGAACAAGATTACCCTGTTCGATTGGAATTGCTCCAAATATGGCAGTAGCAAAAGTAGCAACCGGGATGAATAAACCTCGAGGCATCACTTTTGTTGGTCCAGACCAAACAACTATCGAAAAGTTCTTGGAACCGCTTCCTGTGGATGCGATAAATGGAGTGGGAAGAAAGACTACTCAACGGCTTAATGAAAGCGGCATTGAAACATTAGGTCAAATCCAACGTATGAGTATTCCAGAACTCTGGCCAGCTATGGGAAGAGGGTCAGTTTGGCTCTTCCAAAGAGCCCGTGGGATAGATGAACGTCCACTTATGGATAATGGGCCCAGAATTCGAAAATCAATAAGTAAAGACCTAACATTCATGGAAGATATCGAGCCTGATGCAGTTGACTACCTCCATAATGCTATTCGAAAGATGTGCACTCGGATTAGCGATCGATTAAAACAAAAAGCACTGAGATTCCGCACAGTTACAGTGAAGATGCGGTATGATGACTTCATAACAATCCAGCGGAGTAAAAGCATTCCTGTGGAAACTGACGATACTCGTATCTTGGAACGAATGGCAGTTGATATTTTTGATCATAAAAGAGATCCTAAAAAACCTGTAAGATTAGTTGGTATAAAGGTTTCAGGTCTTAGTGAAACACCTGAACAGCTCTATCTAACTGAGTTTCTCTGAAATTGCTTTTTATAATGTAAGGACACCTGTATCAACTGTTTCTACTGCGCTTTTCATCCTGTCACTCAGTTTTGTCACTAGCCTAGAAATACCTTGAATATACGACATGTCTTGCTCTTCCTCAATAAGAGTTGCATATCCAATTATATTATGGATAATTCCTGTAATGTCATGAGAGAGTCTATGGATGAACTCACTGGCTTTTTTTTGAGAGATTATGTTCTGTATTGTTTTTGAGTTGGTATTCTTCTTAGAGATGATTTTCTTCATGACATCCCTAATTGTGTTGAATTGATCTCTATAGTTCGCTCCTTTTAGGATATAATAATCTGCTCCGAGATTTAATGCTTTGATTGCAACCTCTTCACGAGAATGTCCAGTCCACATAATAAATCCAATCGCATCATCGCTGGAGCGTATTGCTTCCAATAGATCAATACCACTTGCATCTGGCATCAAATAGTCCGCAATGACTATGTCAAACTGCTCTTTTTCGAGTCTTTCTAAAGCCTCTTTGACTGATGTTGCTACAATGACCTCAATATCCAAATCACTCTGTTGCAACAGAAGTTTTGCGATATCAAGCAATTCAATATCATCATCTACAAACAGAACCCGAGTCAATAGCACATCATCTCCTCTTCGCACTGCTTATAACAAGTAAAATCAGTGATAGGTCTTCCCGTTATAATTATCATGTACAAAGCTCAAGTTCTATTAATCAAGGATATCCTCACCTCGATGTCGAGTGGAGTATAGGTGACATCAAAGAAACGAGTTCTAGAGGCTTATTTTGTTGAGCGACCAAATCGTTTTCTAGCTAAGGTAAGAGTCGATGATTCAATTGTGGATGTCTTCGTCCCAAACCCTGGCAGAATGAAGGAATTGATGATTCCTGGTAAGAAGTTCTTCATCAGAGAGAATTCTGCACCTCACAGAAAGACAAACTTCGACCTAATTGGAGTCATTCACGATGGTGTACTCATTTCACTTGATTCAAATCTACCAAATCGGTTTCTGCGAAAACTCCTCGACGACCACCGACTTCCTTTTTTTCAAAACTACTCAAGAGTTGTTCCTGAACCAAGACATTATGATGGACGTTTTGATTTCCGATTAGAGGGTTGACAATAGCTACTGAAATACTGGACAAAGTTGGACATCTCTTTGATGTTTACTGAACCATTCTTATAGGTCTTTAAATACAATAGTCCAGAGATAGGATCGTGAGGTTGTCCTGACACGCATCTGACCTCACAGAGTCG
>JAFGAR010000215.1 GCA_016933575.1 Candidatus Thorarchaeota archaeon | reverse complement strand
TGCAGGTCCAACTCAATGTAACAGGAGAAAACACAACATCTTTTGCGACTTGCGGATTTGGATTTGAGGGTACACCCGGAGGATTTGGAGGGGGTATATATGAGAAATCCCAACAAATCAAATCTGAATAAGATTCTTTATTATCCTGTGCCCTAACCTCAAATTTGTGCACTCCTCCTGAGTATCCACTCCAAGTGTAACTTGTACTTGTACCGTTACTCATCCAACTGCCTTCATCCTTTCTGTATTCGTACTTGACAATCGTTCCATCAGAGTCACTTCCATTCCAGGTGAAGGTGCTGCTGCTTTCTGAGACCTCTCCGTCCGGGCCGCTTACTTTGGCCACCACCGGGATACTATTTGATTCCAGCACAGTTAAGTTTTTGGAAAAGCATGTTTTTAAGCACGCTTCTTCCAGTTCTGTATCGATTGGATGAATCACATTTATCGCGGCTGCTGTTAGTGTGTAATTTCCCGGCTTTTTGTACGTCCAAGTAGCACTACGCAAGTTTGTCGATAAATCATATTGCCCGTTGCCGTCAAAATCCCATTCAAGAATATCTCCATCAGATGTTGCTGTCATCTCAGCCGGAACTGAAGCATATATCTCATCGGGTGTTTGAACATCGGTGAAGCTTGGATACTGACTAATGGGACTAGAACAGCATCCATTTTCTGGTTTATCAGGTCCAAACACATATCTCGCTTTCCACCCAATGTTCAGACCAGAAGAAATCGTTGTAGCAAATTTCATAACCATCTTTCCGGTATTACTAAGAGTCTTTGCGAAAGAACTAACTTTGGGGAAGAAATCCTTGGTCCAACTAAGGCCTAGTCCAAGTTTCTTCTGAATGCTGTACTCTGTGGACAAAATAATCCCAGCCATACTACGGAAGAAATCAAATGCAATACGTCCATTCAAAACTGCTTCGGCTATCACTTCAATACCCTGCGAAAGAATCTTCATAACGCCGGATTCAATCATTTCTTTGATGAAGAAATGCCCCATGTCGTCAAGGGTGAGTCCATTAATCAGCAAGTAAATTTCGTTAACGGGCAACGGAATATTTGCAAATAGCGCTTCAAAAACCGCATCCAATGTTAGAAAGAACAATGAGGCATGATTCAATGAATATGCCCAAATAGCAAGTGATTCTTCTAACTCAGTGGTGAAATTCCCTTGGTAACTCATGTAGTAGACAAATTCCTTTTCGGAAAAGCAATCGAATGGGTTTGCCCAAAACCTTAACTCTCCTAAACTAACTTCAAAAGCAAAGAAACTATCTACTGATGCTCCTGGTAGTATCGCGACAGGAGTCCCTTTAGTGTCAGTCACCAAAATGTATTGGGGTACATATGATACAGCATCAAAGGCAGTCTCCCCATTTCTTGAACCGGCAACAGAGATAAATGGACTCCATTCGCAATCAGTACAATCCACACATTGACTATGATAAGTAGTGGGTTCTTTGAGCGGTCCTAGTTCCTGGTCCAGTTCATAGATTATCTTAGCAACCAGAGTGAATAACTCATCATCCTGCAACATATCGTAATCGTCTGCAACTGCATTCTGGAGGTAAACGTCGATTGCATCCTCGTATTCCTTCAGCTCTTTTGCAAAATCAAGAACGGCTGCACAGTTCTCGGGAGTTTTTTCAAGAACTCCATAGACTGCCATTCCGCCAATAATGATCAGGGAATCGATTACATCTGCCGCTCCAGTTTCACTTATGCTGCTCCCTGAATAACCCGGTATGTCACTCCATGTACCTATAATTCGGCCATCTTCAGAGAGCATGAACCCGCAGTTCACTAAGTCATCGTACCCACTAACAAGAAGAGTTCCATCTGAAACTGGGTATTCATTCATGATATTTGATGCGTACTTTATCTGTTTTTCCACTTCAGAAGGCAATACGATTTCCTTCTCAATCAAATATGTCCCTTCTTGTTCAACATACGCATGACTTAGCTCAAGACGAAGGGAGATAATGTCGAACTCTACATCTTCGCTTTCTATTACATTCTCTACTGGTATCTGAAGAACTTCAAAGCCAGATTTTGCTATTTTGATCTCCAGAGAATCTAGTTCTGCGCCTTCAATGCTTAAGTAAAGAATATCTGTTTTTGTACTTTCTGTTCGAAGTAGCTCATTCTCACACATCAGTGAAGCTTCATACCTCACAAGCGCTTCACCAGTTTCCATGTCATACACCCTTACAATTGCTGCAGTGACGTTATTTACAGTTATTTGGAAGCTGCATTCGTCAACTCTCCCTTTGTTATCTGTAACTCTTATTGTCACGTTCTTTGTTCCAGAATCAGTATATGAAGCAAGATAAGTGTAGCTGTTTCCAAGTATTTCACCGATGCCGGATATCAGAGTATATGTAAGGGTATCAGTGGCATTACCGCTTGTGGTGTAACCTGTAAGATCAATTAATAATTTCTCACCCTCATTCAATGTCTGATCAGGTATTTGGAGCAATAAAGGTTCTTCCTGAACAAAAGAGAAACCCCAGGAAGCTGGCTCGGAGTATTCTCCCTGGTTGTCTTTTGCCCTTACTTCAAATGTGTGCGGTCCTTCTGAGTAGCCACTCCAGGTATAGCTTGTGCTCACGCCGTTGCTTATCCAATTGCCCCCATCCTTTATGTATTCGTACTCGACAATCGATCCATCTGAATCGACACCTGTCCACACAAATGTACTGCTGCCGTCTGTTGTCTCCTCACCAGGTCCATCTATTTTAGTCACAACTGGTGGGCTGTTATCCGAAAGCTTTGCCAGAACTCTGTCTTTTACCCCATACGAAGAACCAAGTACAAGTGTGTAATCATCTATCTGATCATGAACCGTGTACCATTCAGGCACATCTCCATCGAACCTTGTCATGAAATAGTGCCTGTTGTTTGCCTCAACAAATCCCTCTCCGTTACGCTGAAGAAGAATGTCCTCGTCTCCTACACCAAGCCCTATAACTTCTATGAACTCGCCTATGCTTTCAGAATATGTCGCCTTTATCTCATCCCAGTCGGCTACTGTGGCATTTGCACCTAGTTCGGATTTGACTGCGGCATCTAGATCATCTGTCTCCCAGTAAGTGAGGACAGTTATAGCATACGGGAAAGACGAATCTGAATCATAAGTAAAATTCCAGGTCAATATGTTTGAGTAAGCACCATCATTATCCTGTGCTCTAATTTCAAACTTGTGAGGTCCTTCAGAGTAGCCGCTCCAAATGTAACTCAAATCTAGAGCATGGTTCATCCAGCTTCCTTCATCTTTTCTGTATTCGTATCCGCTGATATTCCCGTCATTGTCTTCACCAGTCCAGTAGAAAGCGCTGCTATTCTGTCTCGTTATCCCTGATCGACCACCCGCTTTCGTGATAACAGGAATTGTGTTTATATGATAAGTGAAGTCCCAACTTACGGGTTCAGAATATCCACCTTCGTTGTCTTTAGCCCTTATCTCAAATTCGTGAGGCCCTTCAGAGTAGTCATTCCATACATAGCTGGTATCTTTACCAATACTTACCCAGACACTGGAGTCTTTTTTATACTCGTAACTTTCAATCGTTCCGTCCGAGTCGCTTCCAGTCCAGGTGAAGGTAGAACTACTCTGGGATATAGTTCCAGATGGTCCACTGACTTTGATTGCTGTCGGAACCTTATTCTGAACACGTTGACATCCTGTGATAAGAAGCATAGAAGCTGCGAAAAGCACAAGCAATAAAATCGAAATAGACGAATTCTTCATTACCCCACCTCCATAAGTGAGGCCCCGCACTCGAAGTAAGCACGTGAAGACTCAGGCAATATACAGAAAGTAGTGCAATGCACTCATACGATTAATATAGCAGATGTTACATAGTTTACAAATAAATTTTGGAACATAAATTAAGAGATTTATAACTAGAAGAATCATAGGCATTTCTTGAACATGTTTTAAGTACTAGCGATAGACATTAGAAAGGCAAAAACAGTTGAAGACGATCTAAATCAACCTCGTGATTACGAAGAGACTTAAACAGGACCCAAAAGTCTTGTAAGAAACAGAGGATACAGTAGATATCCAGGTATCCAGAAAGCAAATGTAAAGATAGATCAGGAAAAGATGGCCTCAGAAGTCAAATACGATGGCAAACACTTACTGGGACCGTACACAAATTGCTTAGCTATTTTCAGATTTCTTTTTGCCAAAGACGAGTCAAGAGCGAGTGATTTCTCAAGGCTGGAAACTAAGCCCTCTCTTCAATAGCTTGAGTGTGAACACTGTTAGCTGAATGGGGATAGAGATGACAAATTGTATAATGAACGATATCGAATGCCTTCAATAACAATTCCCCGATGCTCCGGTTGACGGAAAAATGACAGGGAATTGCCGGATAGAAAAGCCACAAACCAGTGAAACGAGGAGGTGAGGCGATGTTTTCTGACCCGGTATTTGCCTTTAGCTCAAGACCCGTATCGATAAGGTTTTCGGATGATGATAAGACTCTAGTGTCTCTTGATCACTTCGGTACGATAGTGAAGTATGATTTGACTTCCAGGAAACTACTAAAAATCTCAAAACCCTTCGGCCATCTTGATATCTGTCCCGGTGTTCTCTTTTTACGTAATGGAAGGCTGTTTGCTGCCATACCTAGTATCGAATACATTCTTATTGTCGATACTGAGGAATTCGGAGTAATTGATAGAATCCCTTTTGGGAAAGAGATTCTCTCTCTGTCGATTG
>JAFGAR010000034.1 GCA_016933575.1 Candidatus Thorarchaeota archaeon | reverse complement strand
CAAAGAGAACATCAATGCCAAAAAGAAAACAAATGGCCATTCTGGCCAATTGATTAAGAATGGTGCTCCTACACGCGACGAAATCGCTATTCAAGCTGGATTTTCAGTGCATCAGAAATGGATCGCGTCACAACGGTTGCAAAGAACGGGTTGGAATTCGACTTATGAAGCGCGCCGCATGTAAGCGTCCTATGATCCTTTCAATTACCTAAAAGCTGATGACTCAATTCTACTTCCAAATGGATACTGGACTCAAATGCTGAAATCGAGGAGAGCTGTGGATAATATAAAGGTTCGTAGGACGCCTAGTTAGCTATCAACCAACAGTGGCCTGCAATAAATCCAATAGCGAGACCCCCCAAGAACTCAATTCCCGAGAAACCCACATATATTGCATCAGATGTGCCTATTGGGTCTCCTTCAATTACAGTGAAGGAGAATAAAGAATGTCCAAGTAACACGAGGGCGAACAGTCCTAAATAAACCGCAGATATCCACAGTACTCTCTTGACTATAGGAAATGAGGAATTATCATGACCCGCAGCACCTACCGCGAGACATCCCCAGATTGCGAGTGCTTGGTTCACGACGCGCTCGAAGGATAAATGACTTGTATGTTCAGGTAAGAATCTCTCAGGCAGTGGGTAGTCAAGAAGACCATGCGTAAAGATGAACCATCGACCCACTTCAGCCGTCATGAGCACACTACCAGCAATGAGAAAAGAAAGATAGGCACTCCGTTTCCACCGAAGAAGAAGAGGAGGCTCGTCAGTGTGGTCGAAGGCAGCAATTAGGGCTATTCCATAAACAAGTATCCCGCCAAGGATTCCCCATAGACTGAGAGAATGTGCCTGGAATGCCAGAATCATGACCAACAGAACCACAATAAGAGCAGGAAACCACAGGAGCAAGAGAGGGATTTCTTTTGCGGTCCACTGTCGCTTGATCTCACCGATACTAACATGAACCAAATCTGCGAAAAGATAAACATCGTAGATGTTGTGAACGTTAATCAGGAACGGCTTAATGGGTTTGCCTGTCCGTGTGTCAATGCCGGAGAATTGGTATTTCATGGCTAGCCACCGGTGATTAGAAAGAAATGTTCTAGCAGAAGAAACTGCACCAACTATCAGTTCTATCATCAACGACTTACTCATTCCTTCAGAAAGAGAAGATAGAGCAACTCATGCTCTAGCGAAAGAGTTGCACACCACGAACGGCATTGTTATATATGATTAAGAGCGTGTGGGAAGACTAACCAGGTGTCCGAGATGGTCGTGATTATATTTTTCACCAGTCAAGCCAGGCAGATCAAGGACTATCACTCTATCCTGGAGATCCATCTGTTGTTCTGTTTCTCGCTGATCACCCTGGGACTTGATGATCGGTGGCCAGTCTTGACAAGCGATGATGACCACGTCGAATATTCTGGCGTTGTCAAATTCATGCTTGACCAAGTCAACTCCACCGCTTCCACGACATGCGTTTCCATGGAGAATGACATAGCGAGTATCCGTCTTTCCTGAACTCTTGATAGCATCTCCAATTGCCTGACCGGAGATGTAGCTGTCTGGTGGAAACCAATCATAATGGCATTGTGTGTTGAGAGCTGGGTAGATCTTGATCGAGTCAAAGCAGACATTGATCGGAACATGTGTTTCTTCGTTATCGGAAAAGTAAAGTTCCCATTGCTCCAGGCCCCCACCACATCGATCGTCAATGACATTACACGGACGACAGCATTTAAATTCTGAATTTAACTCAGTCATGATTACCTTTCGAGGGGATTCTTGAGGTGGGGAAATACTCCAAAGAAATTTAAAATGCTGCGAAGCCTCTTCCTGTGACACAATAATTCCTATTGCCATGGTAGGATACCTCCAATTTGTAAAATGGTTAGTATTGGCACAATGTATATAGGGTATAGATTCGTCAGGATAGCCAGGAACTTCAATCTTGAACCGTAGACGCAAAATCTCTTCGAAAAAAGGTCACCATATCTGTAAACCCGTAGATGTCAGCTGTTCTGAATGTAACAACTACGTTATCAGGTACACTGGATTTGCAATACTCTATGTTCCTAAGAAGAAATCTTCCTTCATGCAATGCTTCTCTCGTGTGGAAGTAACAAAGCGTAACATGTGGTTCAAACTGTCCGCATTTCCGCTTTCCGAAAGCCTCGTGCAGATACTCATCAACACGGAGACGTTCCGCTTCAATAACTGCAAGTGCGTCAGCTGACGGTATGTTTGCCGGAGACAAGTATGCTACTAAAGCGTCCTGGCGGATTGCAAAGTGACTGAAACGCATGGAGATAGGACTCGGTAACTTTTCTAGTGTTTGTATTTCTTTGAGTATGTTTTCTAAAAACAGGGATTGAAATGATGCAGGCAATCCGTCTAGGATTTTGCCAAAGCGTTTCTCCATATCGTGTGGTAACTCGTTCACGTTTTCTTTGTTAATCCCATCATACAGCGTAACATGATACGCGGAGGGTGAAATCCAGAAGATAAGATGACTCGAAATCGATATTGTTTTTTTCAATTTATCAGAAACTATACTAAGTTCATGGAATAATTCTGACTGACCATCACCCGTCTGTACCTGTAACATACTTAAACCAGTCGATCCGGACGGGATCAACATGATGTCGGTCTCAAGCAACATTGAGAATCCTGGAAAGTGAGCTGCTCTGATTATTCCATCAGGTCCAAATTTAGTTTTCATTTATCTGCCTATTACAAACATGCTATTAATAGTTTCTGAAGATTATTAGGCGTCAATTTAGAAATAGGAACTTCTTTCATTATTTGTTCTTCGAGGGTCGTCTTTTTGTACGGGAACAACATACAATCATACTGGGAGATCTGGAAACGATATTGATTCTTCGCAAGTTGATTGCGTATTTGGAGCTTGATCTCTTCGAGTATCTTGCAAAAATTATCATTCTCAATTTTATTTAGATACTTATATTCAGTAGTGACATCTCCGACGACGATGAATGCATCATTGTCGAAGGGAGTGGCGACGCCTCTTCTCTTGATGTGGTATTTGTGAACGATATTGACCTTCTCGAAGCCCGTTCGAATTCCAGCGAGCAGAGGTTGGAAATCCACTGGAAATCCAATGACGACCATTTGGCCATTGGGCCGTATTGAAAATGTCCTCTTGAATGGGGGACGATCCAGATCAAAAGGATTGACTATTTTCTTGTTGATTCCACCGATTCGAATCTTGATCGGAAAAGGGACCGCTTTGAAGTAGCGAACAATTTCCCCTAAATCATAAGGTTGTGGCTCCCCTCCCTCAGTCTTGCTCCGATCTTTCTGATTCTTGTTGATAATCTTTTCCCCTGTTTCTGATTGACATTTCTCTGATTCCATTCCGATCAAAGTGGCGTGAATGTGATCCTTGTTCCGAAGTTCAATCAATTCATGTAATTTATTCTTAGCAATATAATCACTTAATATATCTTGGATGTAATCGATTGCTTCTTCAAACTCTGTCTTTTCATGATCACACAATCTAGTTACGCACGTGAGGCCGCGGCATTCTTTTTGGCGGTCATTGTTCGATTTTTCTACTTGGTTAGGATCCAAACACATAAAATAATCTCCTACTTCTTTAGGACGTATTGGAGGTCAATATCTTCTGCGCTGTAGGTACGAGAGACAACTAATTTGAGCACTTTCCAGGAAGGGAATGTTATGGTCCAATAATAGCGCTATTCCGAACGTCAATCGTTTTCAAGACATCGCACATTTTGTGCCAATTCATGGAGTCGAGTTATGAAAAAGTGGTTGCTAAGTGTAAGGCAAGGAATAGTAGTGACTTAACCTAGTTTGTGTGTACTGTGATGAATGTGTCTTTCAACAAATAATAATGATATTTTATGAAAGTCGTAGGAAACTTTCCGCCTAGATACGGAAAGTATCCCTGTATTGTTAATCTCTACTCTCGCCAACTTATATAGTGTGCTAATTCTAATGATACAGAAAGAGAACCAAGATAAATTCACGACATGGACCGTCAGTCCTCAACTGAAAAGTTATGGGAAGCCGGTTGAGTTTGTGGGAGGTAAAATCATTTTTGATCTGATGGAGGAGGTCAAACTGGTCGGTCCCACCGATGCTCGTGTTTTGGTGACAGGCGAAACGGGCACGGGAAAGAGCTTGATCGCAAGGGCGATGCACTATGTTCATCCTGAGCGAGGGCCTAACATCTTTCGCCCCGTAAACGTTGGAGCTTTAGTTCCAGATCTCGCTTCGAGCCAACTTTTTGGACATGTCAAGGGCGCATTCACAGGAGCTGATCACGAGAATCATGGAATTGCGCTCGAGGCCAATAAAGGAACCATGTATGTAGATGAGATCGACTCTTGTACGAGGGCCGTGCAAACATTACTTCTAACAATAATAGAAACTAGTGTTATTCGGCCCGTAGGGGGTGGGTCGCGAGATTATCATGATGTTGATATTCGTTTCATCACGAGCTCGATTAAAGATTCTCATGCTTTATCAAAAATCATTCGAACCGACTTGTATCATCGAATAGCCGAGTACCATATTGCATTGCCACCTTTGCGAGAACGCGGTGATGACATCAGTCAACTTGCCTTCTATTTCCTACAAAAAGCAAGCGCACAATTTCGAAAGAAGATGACTGCTCTTACCAAAATAGATCAGGATGCGATTCAAAGAATGAATCAGCATCCTTGGTATGGCAATGTACGCGAACTCAATCATGCGATTAATGCTGCTGTAATCAGGTCGCGGGTCGATCGTTCAACTAATGAACTGAAAAACAAATGGATTATCCTGATTGAGACGGCATCCAATGAATGTATCGAAGCCGATGAGCACATAGGAGTGCTGTTTAATGCGAACCGAAAGCTGAACGAGGCTGCATTAGAATTCAAGAAAAATTGGGTTGACCGTGTGGTCAAGATTTCCAATAATCGGACGGAAGCCTCAGAGACACTCGGAATTGATCCTAAGACATTGAAAAATATATTAAACAGTGATCTAGGGGATAGATAAAATAAGATTCATCCATTGGCACGGAAGACTCAGAGACATTAACTGGCAGCGAGTCAAAGCAAGGTGCTTTTCGATGCAATGTTCATCGCCGACCGTCGACGGTACCCATTCGTGTTGAAAGCTTTTTAGCCGAGTCGGCTTTGCAGGAGGAGTGAGGTAGCCCCACAGCAGGCTCGATAGACACTACAGAAAGAATCAATGAAACGAATCGCCGTCTTCGCCGACGTCCACGGTCGCATCCTGCTTGCATTCAAACTAGTCGACCGCTACCAGCGCGAGACCGGCGAGGAAATCGACCTGATTCTACAGGCGGGCGACATGGGTATCTTTCCGGATCGGTCACGTATGGACAAAGCCACAATCCGGCATGCACAGATCGATGACACCGAGTTCGGCTTCCTCAATCACTTTGTCTCACCGAATCGCGAGGTTGAGGAGACCTTGTCACGGCTCGAGTGCAACCTTGTCTGCGTTCGCGGAAACCACGAAGATCATGCGCTACTGGACCGCTTGGAAGCCGACGCAAGCGAAGCT
>JAFGAR010000004.1 GCA_016933575.1 Candidatus Thorarchaeota archaeon | reverse complement strand
TCTCATGGGGACCAAATTCCCATTCTTTCACATAGGGGTCGTGCAATCTCACTATTGCACCTCTACTCTGAAGGGCTGCTGCAAGTACAGCAGCAGGCGTATTCCTTGTATCATCGGAGTCTTCCAGATATGCTATTCCAAGGATTGTGACAGTAGCATCTTGCATTGATCTCCCCTTGACCTGCAGGGCATTTTCCACCAAATCCGCCATATGCACTGGCATGTGATTGTTCACCCGTCGAGCCACAGAGATAGATTCTGGCTCGATCTTCCAAGTTCCATACTCGTATAGCCCATATCTCAATAACCATGGATCTTTGGGCAGGCAATGACCACCAACTCCAGCGCCGGGTATGTGCATGTGTCTGTCATGTCGTGCATTGATCAGTTCAATAATCTCGTAGATATTGACTCCAAGACTCTCGCAGACCATTGCCATCTCGTTGGCAAAGGCAATATTCACATCTCGATATGCATTCTCAATGGTCTTTGCGAGTTCTGCGCTCAGTGTGTCTGTCGTATAGATCTTCTTTTTGCAGATTGTTGAATAGAGGTCTACAGCTCTCTGCGTTGCCTGTGGAGTGATACCCCCAACGACACGAGGCATGTTCACAATGAACTCAATGAGTCTACCTGGCATGACTCTCTCGTAGGAGAAAGCAAGGTCAAAATCAACACCTCCCTTCAGACCAGACTCCTTCTCAATGATTGTCTGAACTACATGTTGTGTTGTCCCTGGAGCCACTGTGGACTCAACCACGACAAATGCGCCTCTCTTGATGCGTTGACCAACATTCTTACTCACTTCTCTGAGAGAGAGGTATTGTGGCATGTTCTGAGAGTCGGTTGGGGTCTGTACATCGATGAGGATGATATCAGCATGCTTCAGGACTTCAATATCATCTGTAGCTCTGAAGGTTCCTCTCTTCACTACTCGTTCAATGAGTTCATTCAGACCTGGTTCATCTCCTTCGAAGGGCGACTTTCCACTGTTCAGGACATCGATCTTCCAGCCTGAGCGTTTTGATCTTCTCTGAAGCCCGGTCACATCGTGACCTTCAACATCTGCTAGGAGTGCAGCTGCAGGAATGCCCACATATCCGAGACCGACAACTACTATCTTTGTGACCATTTATGAAACCTTCTGAGAACTGCTATTCAGATACACAATCGGTCCATGTAGCGCAAAGAAAAGGGTTACTATGAGTAAAGGCTTGTCCTACTATCCTAAGGAATAGAGAGAAGTGCCAGTAGAGGCACTTCTTATTGTACTCTCAACTCACTTTTTCTTCTTCATGAACAGGACTACCACGATGACTACAATGATTCCTATTCCTCCGACTACGATGATTATCAACATGGTGTTTCCACCATCTGGAGGTGGTGTTGTGGTTGTAGTAGTGGTTGTTGTTGTGGTTGTAGTAGTCGTAGAAGTAGTAGCCTCTGATATCGTAACATGTACCTGATCCAGGATAGCATGTCCCAATCGGTCGATGATGTAAAATGTGATAGTATAATGACCTGCAGCCAAATCTGTCGGGAGATCATATTCTATTGCATCGCCATCAAGAGATTGACCTATCAGGAAGACCTGATGGACCATCACAGTACTTCCAATGGAGATGTTATAGAATTCTGGTGTGAACTCAGTCACAGTCCAAGTGATCGTTTCAGAAGAGCCTTCAGTTATGCTTACATCAGCTGGAGAACTCACTACTGGATTGCCACCATCATACCAGTAGATTCGCGTTACAGTTGTACTCAATCCCGCGTCGTTGATCGCCACAACTGTGACATTGTAGTTCCTCTCAATTGACATATAGACCGAGAATCCAAGGTCGATATCAACACCAGTACTTGTCTCATTCTCCTCAAGAACTCCATCAATGTAGACCAAGAGCCACTGCATTCCAGATACAGTATCATTAGCAAACACGTTAGCACCCAACTCTGTTGCCCCGGATATTGTATTGTTTGCGGGAGTCATCACAATATCCGGTGGAGAGTTATCTACCAAGATTGTGATATACATAGACCATATTCTCATGGAACCTCCACTTTCAACAGCGCTTAGAGAGATATTACGAAAGCCATCTGCTGCTGTTGCAGTGTTGAGGTCAATATCTATTACTCGAATTCCACCACCGTCAATGATGACTCCGTCGTACCCAAGATTTACTACCGCTGTTGGTGCTCCTTCATAGAGCACGCCGATTATTGCAGTTGCACTTGCTGAAACATGTATAGTGCCCGTAACAATATCTGCATCCTCTGGAGCTGTAATCTCTAATACTATCTCGAATGTTCGTGGTCCAACAACAAGTGGATAATTGTCATCCATAGATAGATCTACATTGTAGAAGGGAGTATCAAGAATACCATCGGAGTTTGCATCAATCCAATCGTATGGGTAGTCATACCAGTAGTTACCATATACTGACCCATTGAGACTGAATCCACTTGCAACGAAACTGTATGATGTCCAGAATGCATTCTGTGTGAATGTGATATTGGAACAGGACCCATCCTGCCAAAACCTAATGTTCTCAGACCCACTGAAGTCATTTCCCCAGAATACCATATCTGAGCAATATCTGAAGCTCAGCCAATTACTGAAACTCGAATATTGGATAGTGCACCCATCAAGCTCATAGAATATTGCTTCATCACCATGGAATGCGCTTGCGTTTATTATGACATCAGTACAGTACACAAACACGAAGCAGTTGGTATCCCACCCGGTCTCAGTTCCTCCGGTCTGACCAGCGAGATAGAATATAGGTTTTCCATCATAGGTATTTGAATCATCGATGTCATGGTTAGAGTGAGCAATTACTGTGAAATTAAAAGAGAAACATTGGCCGCAGTTGGTCACATCACAATTTCTCATGGTAATCAGTGTGGACGAATCTAGATTTAGTGCAATGTCACATTGTTGAATGTCTACAGAATTTAGTAACCAGTTATCACAGAGCTCGAATGTGATTCCAAGATTCATAGAACTGAAACCTACATTTGTCATAAAGCTATCATCTGTATCGTAAGCGTAGATGCCCCGGTCACAATTGTATAAAGTACCCCCACTGATATCAATTCCAATGGAATTATAGATGAAGATGCCATTATTTACAATTGTATCTCCTACAAAGTCCCATAGGTAGATGTTGGTACATGATGTGATGAATACACCGTTAGGTGCGTTATGTACTTCGCAGTGATCCAGTGTGATATCAGAGCACGCGATTATATCAAATCCTACGAAATCTGCACTCGTCACATTAATGGACTCAAGAGTAAATCCACTCAGAAGATAATTGTCAAGAAGAACACCAGTGTAGGCATTTGATATCGTCACGTCATAGAGATTGATTAAATTGGTCTGAACCTTCACCTGATATACTCCATCCAAAAACACTACGTTGAGATATAGTTCACTATCAGGATATGCAACAAAATCGAACTTGTACATATCATAGGCTCTCATTGAACTCTCCGTGTAGGAGATCACTCCACCAGTATGTACATACACCCCATACTCTTGGTCAGAACTGCAATCGAACCAGTAGGTTGCACCATGAACATAGAGCGCAGCTCCATCATAGATGTTAATGCTGCCTGTGAAGGTGTAGTTGATTCCCAAACAGTACGTTGTTGAAGTGACTTCCCATCCAGAAGGCGTTGGTAAGACCCCCCAAATCATAAACGGATATGGATCAGTAACTCCATAGGATGAGTACGGACTATCCCCGATGAGGTCACCATCATTGTCTAGAACTGCACTATCTAGGTAGAAGTTGCCATGAGTTCCATTGTGCATGGTGTTCCCAGTTCCGGTATCTGAGAGATAGGTTGTCTCTCCTGAGAAGAAGTTCATGTATATCTGATTATTCGTAGAAATAGAATTCAGCATTATACATGTACTAATATCGACGAACCTGTTATTGTAGATCTTACAATCATCAACATTTGCGAAGTATATACCATAGGATGTTGTTCCTTCAAGATCACAATTTCTAATCGTTATGTTGTTGGAGTTCTGTGCGTCAACAGCATAGGCGACATTGGAAAACGATAACGTATCAAGTACTAGATCATTGGCGTCTGCAGAAACCCCGAAAGTACAGTCTGCAAAGTAGATATCTGAAATGGTAAGTCCATTAGCTCCTACAATATAGAGCCCGATATAACTCTCAGTAATGACTAGATTATTGATCTCTGCATCCGTAATATTCACTTTGAATGCTGGGTCCTGCCATGTGTTAGGATACCCAACTCTACGAATAGTGGCATTACTCATATACAGATGAGAATCCGCTCGGAATGCAAATCCATAGGTTGAGGTCGTCTGGTCTGACGTAAAGGTAGTATTCCCCCACATGATAAGGTGTCCACCAGTCTGAACTTCAATCGTTTGCCAATAACTCCCACCAGTATCGAAGTGCATAATGGTTCCAACCAGTGTCAGATAGGAATCAGGAAATATAATCACGCCCTGTTGTAAATACAACTCTTCTGCCAGACAGAACATTTCCCCGTAAATATACATAGGAGCTGTAACCGTCGTTGTAACAAGTGGGATTAATTGTGTCAGACTCATCAGGAGGGGATAGTTGTCCTGCGCCATCAAGGTGCTTGTATAATAGACATCATAGGATTCACCACCAATCCAGTCAGTTGAAGAATCAGGACCATCATAATAGTAGCTCTTGTTATCGTGACCAGATGGCCCCCAGAAATTGCCCATTGTCCCATTATCAAGATTATTGCCTGTTCCTGAACCTGAGATGTAGATGTTCCGATCATAGTTCCAGTAGAAGACATTGAACCACACATCACAGTTATCAGCACCATCCAGAGCAATCCCGGTAAGTCCAGCTTTTATTAGTGTATTATTGAATATGTCATTCTGTTGACAACCATCTCCTAAGTAGAGGGCATGGTTTGTCGTCTTACTAACAATATTGTCCTCAATTATGCATAAACTACAATATTGCATCCATATCGAATCGCCATGTGCATTTGTGATAGTATTTCCTCGAATCTCGGCATTTTGAAGATTATAAAAAAAGAGACCAGAGTGTCCAGGACTAACAATAGTATTCCATTCTACTATGCAATTAGCTCCATGATTGACTATGATAGCATCATATCCATCTTGGTATACATAGTTGAAACCAACGTAGGCATTATCACCCCAACCAAGAATTGATTGAGAACCACCATAGATATCATTGTGTTTGATGGTCATATTATGGCAATTTTCAGAACCATATTCGTAGTCAATACCACGTCCAGATTGCACAGTAATCTCGTTCAATTCTACTGTGCAGTTGTGACTATCTCTAAAATTGAGTGGGCTTAAGCTATCCACGAATGTGTTGTTGTATATTACTATGAAATCCGCTCTGAACACAAAGAAATTACTCTCTTCTATAGTTGAGTCAGTTATATTTCCATGAGAATCAGTTAACCAATTGAAAGAATACGAATTGGTACTGGATACATTTGGATAGATATGGCATCCATCTATCACAATCGTAGAACCCGTCTGGATTTCAATCGAACATACTGAATAGTCTCCGCCATTCATAATGAGGGTCATATTATCAAGAACCAGTATCGAATTACTCTGAACTGATATTCCCCTGTCAAGCGATAGGGTTGAATCACTCAGAGTCGTGTCTGTTGTGATGTTTAAATCGCCAGATCCTGCACTCACAACATAATCATTCTCTACTATTGGTACTTTTTGAAAAATAGTATCATCAACTTGTGATGAGGTTGTCACAGTTGCTGCACTTCCTATTAGGGACAATAGAAGTACAATCCCAAGTATTCCTACTACATACTTTATGGTGGCACTACAATCCATCGCAAATCTCCTCCACACGAATATTTGCAAAGACAGATTTTTCGGTAAAGTCTGAGAATATAAACAATATCGTATTTTGATTACACAAATCAATACTATTTATTTTAATGACTAAGATATTCTAATTGGATGTGAAACCAAGTTTTCCTATTGTGGAGCATTTAGGTTTCAAATAGAATACATTGCATTGACTGTCTTTTTATACCAGGTCCTTGACATGGAATACTCCAACGACATTAGTACGACCTGGAATCATCTGAACCCCTGATGTGAACACAATATCCTTATCCTTTCCAATGTATCCCAAGTCGTAGACTATCCTTGTGGACTCCTGTGCCAGTGCATCGATGTTATCAAGAGTCTGCTCGTGAGTGATTGGATGCACTCCCCATAGTAATCTACATTTTCGGGATACCTTGACATTCTCAGTCACAGCAAAGACCGGGACTGGCGGTCTGAACTTCGATATCCATCGTGCAGTGTATCCACTCCTAGTGGCACTAATTATAGCCTCAACATTATCTGGAATAAGGCAGACTGCACTGTATGCCAAATTGCCTATTATCTCGACAATCATCTTCTTGGGCGATGTAACTTCTAATGGGTCTTTTCTAGGGAGTACGCTCTCTGCTCGTTTAATGATGCGGTCCATCATCGCAACCACACCAACTGGGTCAATTCCGACTGCTGTTTCTCCGCTCAACATAACTGCATCTGCCCGTTCAAGAATAGCATGAGCGACATCGCTCACTTCCGCTCTCGTTGGCACCACTTCTTCGGTCATCGACTCAAGCATGTGCGTTGCTACAATTACAGGCTTTGCCCACATGTTCGCTTTACGTATCAATTCGCGTTGGAGTATAGGAACATCTTCGATTGGAACTTCTATTCCTAGATCACCCCGCGCAACCATGACACCATCCGAAGCCTCAAGGATTGCATCAAAGTTCTTGATAGCAAGTCTGTGCTCGATCTTACTGATTATACTTGCATTCTCAAGACCTCGTGATTCCATTGCCCACCTCAGTCTCTTGACATCATCAGCCTCTGTGACGAATGAGAGTGCAATGAAGTCTGGCTCAAGTTCAGCGGCAAGATCCAGATCTCGGAGGTCTTCAGTCGTCGGCACCTTGCATGAAAGTTTGATACCGGGAATGTTTGCTCCCTTTCTGCTAGAGATTGGCCCTCCATGAACAACTTCTGTGATGACATCATTCTTCTTTATCGTCTTGACTCTCAATCGTATGATTCCATCATTGAGGGCGATGATATTTCCCTTCTTCACATCCTTTGGAAGGTCCTTGTATGAGATCGATACTCTTGACCCATCACCTACAAACTCATCAGTTGAGAGTATGAACTCACTTCCTGATACAAGAGTGGCAGGTTCTGTCATCTCACCTATACGAATCTTGGGTCCTTGCAGATCAAAGAGAATCGGGACCGTATCATCGATGGAACGAATTGTATTGAACGTGGTTCTTACAGTATCATGGTCACCATGTGATAGATTGAGCCTAGCAACATCCATTCCTGCTTCTATCATCTTGGTCAATACTTCTTTTGATTTAGAAGCTGGACCTATTGTACAAACGATCTTAGAATTTGGGGTATCGAATACCATCTCAATTATCACCTGACGATTTTCCAATTTACAAAGAACATAATAGAACTTGTCTTTTCTCAATAATCGCCTGATATACTACACTTACAATATTTCCCATAGGTATCATTAGCTCTGACTATAGTCTTCAATAACGAAGTTTTGTTGGGATTTTCACTTCACCAGAGAGGAGTATTGGTAGTATCTTCTCCGCTGATTTTCCATCCCCATAAACTGAAGGGTCACTCTCATACCTCTTTCCAAAAAGGTCTTTGCAGTCATTCAGAATTCGGTCAGTTTTTAGCTCACCCAATCTATGTTTACCATATTTCAGAGTTTCAACCCATTCTGTGCAATTATGCAGTGAAACAAGTGGGGTTCCAAGAATGTAACTCTCCTTCTGTATACCCCCCGAGTCAGAGATTGCAAGACCAGCATTTGCCATCAAGCACATGAATTCATCATATGGAAGTGGAGCAACGACACGCAGATTCGGACTCTTCAACTCGAGATGGGCATCGATAAGGTTCTTTTTTGTTCTCGGATGCATTGCCAGGATAATTGGAAACTCTAATTGATTGATAGCATTGACAATTTGCTCAAGATTGGATTTGACATCGACATGCTCTCTTCGATGAAATGTCATTATCGCATAATCTCCAGTTGATACATTGTATTTTGAGAGCACTTCTTCCTGAAATGGTGGGTCTAGAAAGATCTTCATCCGATTCTTGAGCACATCATACATTGTATCACCTAGCATGTACACTTCTCCTTGTACTCGTTCAAGTTCGAGATTCTCTGCAGCTGTAGGTGTAGGCGCAAATAGGGCGGATGAACCATGGTCAATTAGTCTTCTGTTAAGTTCCTCTTGAACTGTAAGATCGTATCTTCGAAGACCTGACTCAAGATGACATACGGGAATCTCCATCTTGAACCCAACCATAGACGCACCCAGAGCAGAGGTTGTATCTCCTGGAACAATCATAATATCTGGGCGATTTTTTTGGTAATGATCCGACAGACGTTCAATGGTCGAATAGACTTGATAGCAATAATCTCCAGACCCGACGTGAAGATTGAATGGTTTACTCAGATCAAAATCATTGACAAATGATTGCGCTAGTTCAAAGTCATAATGTTGCCCTGTATGAACGAACTCATAATCAACACCTTGTTGTCTCATTGCATGAATGACAGGGGCTGATTTGATTATCTGCGGCCTTGTTCCAGTAACGATTGAAACGAGCATTCTTAGAGGTCCCTCCGGTTTTGCATGTTGGGTCCTTGCTATCCCAGTTTAAGAGCTTTTGTCAAAACCAAAAATATCGTTCGACTGTGTTATTTGGAATCGCAACCTCTTGTTCTCTCTGCATTATCGGATAGTGCTAGTGTGCATTACGAATCCTTCAGCATATTTCTCGCCAACAAGCATTCCTGTGTAGGTTAGAACAGCTCGGAATTTATCCAATGAGAAATATTCTGGTGTTCGTATAACTTGACTCTGATATTCATTGAGTGCATTAAGTTTGGTTTCGACTTCTCTCTCTGAAAGTATGAAGAAGTAGTTTGGAGCAAATCCCATACAATTCGCTGGAATCTCATAAAATAGAATTGTTGGTAGGGCACGTTTCCAAGCTCGTACAACCTCATTAGCTAGTTGTTGATGGTCTTGATGAGTATCATTTGGCCAGTGACATAGTATCAGATCATATTTTTGTTGACGTTTTTGCCACAGGATATCGAGAATCTCTTGGCGATATTCATTGAACCTTCGAACAGGATAATCCAGAATCTCTGTATCTTGGATACCAAGTATCTTGTCGGCGGCTCGACATTCATCAAGTAGTTGATCCTGTGTAATCCCTGTTGGCAAGCTCTTTGTACACTGACTAAAGACTAGATGGTCTATCTGTGCACCTCGATGTGCCAAGAATGCAATGGTTCCTCCCGCTCCAATTTCTGCATCATCAGGATGCGCAGATATGAGTAAGACATTTTTGAAGTTCATACTTCCAGCACCTGCTGAATCTGTTAAATAGGTAAGCTCATCTAAGATAGACAGTCAATTGTAGATAGTCCATAATCTTTTTGTAGTTTGCCTATCCGAAACATCAACATTACTGTTAACTACCCTTCGGTGAGGAGAATGTTTTGCAGAAACTAGATGGAAAGACAGTCCTTGTCACAGGTGCGGGAAAATCCCTTGGACGGGCAATCGCCTTGTACCTGGCAAAGATGGGAGCTAATGTAGCGGTAAACTATAATGCATCCGCTAAAGGTGCTAAAGAAGTCTGCAAAGAGATACAGAATCTTGGCAATAAGGCATTTCCAATTAAAGCTGATATTGCTAATCCTTCTGAAGTGCATCATATGTTCCAGTCAGTCACTTCTGAATTGGGTTCTGTTGATATTCTTGTCCATAATGCAGCAATCAATATTGACGCTACAATACGGAAGATGAGTGATGAAACCTGGAATCAAGTTCTGAATGTATGTCTCACTGGCGCATTTAGTTGTGCTCGAGAAGTAATTCCTCTCATGCGTGAAAGTGGTTGGGGGCGAATTATCAATATCAGTTCAATAACGGGATTCACTGGCGCATTTGGTGCATCAAATTATGCCGCAGCAAAGTCGGGAATTATTGGCTTTACCAAGTCTCTTGCTTTGGAAGTAGCTCGGTATGAGATCACTGCAAATGCAGTTGCGCCAGGTTACATCGATATTGGTATGGGTCAGCGTCTACCAGAGAAGATGCAACAAGATCTAATCCAACAGATACCAATAGGAAGGTTCGGACGACCCGAAGAGGTAGCCGCAGCAATTGGGTTTCTTGCCTCTCCGGAGGCATCGTACATCACCGGACAGGTCATACATGTTAATGGTGGACTGTATTTCTAGTAAGGATGTGGTGGGGCTTGAGTCAAAAACCAGTCGACAGAGTTGCTGAATTAGTCAACAAAGGTGCGGATATTGGAAAAAGTGTTGTAATCCACGAGACTGCGCAGATTGTTGCCAAAAAAATCAAGATTGGTGACGCAGTCCAAATAGGACCCAATACCAAAATATTCACAAAGAATCTAGTATTAGATTCTGATGTGAAGATTGGTTCGAATTGTATGCTTCGATGCAATCAGATCGAACTTGGATTTGAATCTAGCATTGGTAACAACAACGATATCCAACCCTATTCACTCTTCAAGATGGGAAAGACATCTCGTATTGGTAATCAGGCGCATATACGTGGTCGTGAGGTAACGCTTGGCGATGATGTCTTCATTACGAACGGTTTTCGTGTAGGTGGTGGAGGTAGAAACGAACCTGATGCAATTCTAACTGTGGGCGACCGTTGTACAATGCACAACAATTTCATCAATCTAGCAAAACCAGTATCAATTGGTAACGATGTTGGATTAAGCCCAGATGTCATCCTCATAACTCATGGTTATTGGCAATCAGTCCTTGAGGGATATTCCGCCACATACGCCTCCATTACTATCCATGACTGGGTAATCATTGGAATGCGGGCAACAATACTACCCGGCGTTGAGATTGGTGAGCGTACTACTATCGGAGCTGGCGCAATTGTTTCAAGATCACTGCCTCCACGATGTGTTGCTGTAGGAATTCCCGCCAAGGTAATCAAGACTGATTATCCCACTCCAATCTCTGAAGAGCAACAAGACAAATTGATGATAGAAATCTTGCAGACCTACAGACCCCTACTCATTGACAAAGGCTTTGATGTCACCCGAGTTGTTGAGGAAGAAAGAGGTATTCTTTTTGAAATGACACATGGCTCTGAAAAGATTGTCCTTTCATATTTTAGAGGACCCCAAGTTCCTCCAAAAGCCTTTGCAGGCGATGCTAATATTCTTCTCACCTTCAGAGGCGAGAGTAAGAAACCTGGCACAGTTGTGATGAATGTTGAAACACTGAAAATAACTGGTAATCTGACACCTCTTGTACATGACATCCGTGATTTTCTACGCCGGTATGGTATACGATTCTATGGGTACGGATATTTTTCATCATTGCATCCTACTATCTCACATGATATGGATTACGACTCTCTCTACTGAATAATTGGTACGACAAAATACTGCCACGTCCAAAGACAGAATAATATAGGTCAACGTTCACATGCATGAACATAAATTAAAGAAGGTTCTGAATTTTCAGGACATAGTTGCAGTTTTGCAGTTTTGGTGACCACAAATGGTAGAAATCACAAGAATACATGCGATTGAGATTCTGGATTCCAGAGGAAATCCTACATTATTGACAAAGGTCGTTCTCTCTGACGAGTCGGTCGGAGAGGCTAAAGTACCCAGTGGAGCTTCAACAGGCATTCATGAGGCCGTTGAACTCAGGGATGGTGGGAAACGATTTGGCGGCAAGGGCGTCACAAGAGCCGTGAAGAATGTGAACACGACAATTGCTGAAGCCATGATATCTGTCAATCCCCTCTCACAGAAGGCTGTTGATGAAGCTCTCCTTGGCTTGGATTCAAGTAAGGGGAAGGGAGAATTAGGTGCAAATGCCATTCTCTCAGTATCTATGGCCACTGCGGCTGCGGCTGCCAAACACCTACAGATGGAGCTCTTTGAATATCTGCGAACCAAGGTCCTTGATAGGCCTGTCCGATATCTCCAGCCCGTTCCTATGTCAAATGTCATCAATGGTGGTGCGCATGCAGGTAATGAACTGGCTATCCAGGAGTTCATGATTCTACCAATTGGAATGAAGAGTTTTCCAGAGGCTTTGAGATGTGTTAGCGAGGTCTACCAGACTCTGGGAAAAGGAATGATCAAGAAATATGGTCGAATGGCAAAGCATGTTGGGGATGAAGGTGGATACTGTGGATTTGGACTAAAGTCCACTACTGATGCTTTTGATGCAATCATTCGTGCGATCGAAGAAGTTGGGTATCGACCAAAGAAGGATGTAGTACTTGGTATTGATGCTGCTGCTAGTGGTTTCTTTGAAAACGGAAAATATCACATCGATGGTGAACAGCTTGATCCCCCAGAACTTCGTGATTTCTACATCAATCTCGAGCGGTCATACCCTCTCTCTATAGTAGAGGATCCCTTTGAAGAAGAGAGCTTTGCTGATTTTACAGACTATACACGACGTACTAAGATACAGGTAATCACCGATGATTTGACAGTATCTAATCCCCAGATTGTGAAACGGGCTATCGATGAAAAAGCTGGAAATGCGCTCTTGCTCAAGGTCAACCAGATTGGAACTGTTTCAGAGGCAATAGAATCTGCAAAGTTGGCAAATAGTGCAGGATGGAGTGTCGTAGTCAGTCACAGAAGCGGAGAGACCTCTGACACATTCATTTCAGACCTATCTGTCGCTCTCTCAAACGGACAGATTAAGACCGGTGCTCCAGCTCGCAGTGATCGGGTCGAGAAATACAATAGACTATTGGAGATCTATGATCTTCTTGGCGGCGAATGTGGCTACCCAAGCTCTGAGTTTAGAATTGCTTGGAGGAAATATTAGTTAATGTCAACAAAACGGAAAGCAGTTCTTGTTGTTATGGACGGTCTTGGTGACCGCCCGACTCCCGAGTTGGGAGGAATGACTCCTCTCCAGGCTGCCAATACTCCAGTTATGGATATACTTGCAAAAGAGGGTCAGAATGGTCTAATGAATGTTATCGGACCAGGGATCACACCTGGGTCTGATGCAGCCCATCTTGCACTCTTTGGTTATGATCCCTATACCAATTATCCTGGTAGGGGCCCGCTTGAGGTTCTTGGCTCTGGCCTGGAAACAAAACCTGGAGATATTGCATTCCGTTCGAACTTCGCCAGCGTAGATAAAGACATGATTGTGACAGATCGTCGAGCCGGTCGCGTCTTTACACCTGAGGAACAGGCCGCTCTTCAGTCCGTAATAGATGGTATCGAAATCGATGGAGTACAGGTTCGATTTCTTGCAACAGTTGAACACAGAGGCGCGCTTGTGCTTCGTGGAGAAGGGCTCTATGCAAACATCAGTGATGTTGACCCTCATGAGACTGGGAAGAAGATACTTGAGTGCAAACCCCTAAGCCCCGAATCCAAGCGGACTGCTGCTATTGTCAATAAGCTCATGATTGAAGCCAATCGTCGTATGAGGGACCTACCGTTGAATAAAGAACGAGCGCGACATGGAATCCCTCCAGCAAATGCAATTCTACTACGAGGCCCTGGTCGTCATGATGAGATTACAACGCTGAAGGAAAAGTATGGGATAAAATCAGTAGTGATTGCGGGTGGTGCACTCTATATTGGTGCTGCAAAATATGTAGGAATGGAGCATGCACTTGTTGAAGGTCAGACAGGTACCATTGATACAAACTTCCATAATATTGCACTGAAGACCATTGAATGCATCGAATCTGATTACGACTACATCTTTGTTCACATCAAGGCGACAGATAATGCAAGCCATGATGGAAATGTCAAAGAGAAGATACTCGCAATCGAACGTACCGATAAGATGCTCGGAGAGATCCTAGAATCAACACGCGACAAGATTGTACTAGTTGTCACAGGAGATCACACAACACCTGTAACAATTGGAGAGCATGCATGTGATCCTGTACCAATAGTTCTCTGGTCCTCTCAAATGAGGTCGGACTGTGTGGAACGATACTCTGAATTTGATGCAGCTCAAGGTGCATTACACACAATACGGGGAATGGATGTTATGCCTTTACTCCTTGGCTATGCTGGTCATATCGAGAAATTAGGTGCTTGAAACTGATTGAGATAGTATCCCACGACTCTCGCTACAACACTCCGACTTTTCCAATACCTCGATACTCGAAACCTTTTGATTTGATGGTTTCTGCGTTGTAGACATTACGACCATCTATGAAGGTAGGAGTCCGCATGATGGTACGAAGGTCGTCAAAATCAAGTGTGAAATACTGCTTGTGTTTCGTGACTAAGGCAAGACAATCTGAATTCTTTGCAGCCTTTCTAATATCTCGCTCAATTGTGTGTAATCCAAAGTCCCATTCCCTTACAAATGGGTCATGAAGTATAACATTTGCTCCCATCTTTTCAAGAGTTGAAACAAGCGCTGCTGCTGGAGTGTTTCTTGTATCATCGGAATCTTCAAGATAAGCAATTCCGAGAATTGTGACTGTAGCTCCCTTGATATTGACCTCTCTTTGCTTTAGGGCATCTTCAACGAGAATTGCCATATGGACTGGCATATGATTGTTAATGTCTCGTGCAAGAGCAATGAATCGTGGTTCCATCTTCTGAGTTCCGTACTCATTGAGACCATACCTAAGAAGCCAAGTATCCTTTGGGAGACAATGGCCTCCAACTCCTGCGCCGGGTATGTGCATCATTCTACTTGGAAGTTCGTTCACAAGTTCTATGACATCGAACACATTCACTCCTAGACTCTCACAGACAAGAGCCATCTCATTAGCAAAGGCGATATTTACATCTCTATAGGCGTTCTCAATGGTCTTTGAGAGCTCTGCAGTAATGACATTAGTCTTGTGAATTTTGGCTTTAACAATCTTTGAGTAGATTCCTACAGCACGATCTGCACTCTTTGGAGTAATTCCACCAACTATTCTTGGAAGGTTCACAATGTTATAGATCAATTTACCTGGCATAACTCGCTCATAGGCAAATGCAAGGTCAAAGTCTTCCCCTGCTTTCATACCCGAGTGTTCCTCAATCAGTTTCTGGACAATATTATGCGTGGTACCCGGTGCTACTGTAGACTCTACAACAACAAGAGTGTCTTTCTTAATCCGCTTTCCAATCTCTTCACTGACTTCCTTCAGAGAATGATATTGAGGGACATGATTCTCATCTGTTGGTGTCTGTACATCAATGAGGATGACATCGGAATCTGAGAGAACTTGGACATCATCTGTTGCCTTGAATGTACCCTTCTTTACCACTCTAGCAATTAACTCATCAAGACCCGGCTCATTTCCTGCAAAAGGAGATTTTCCAGCATTCAAATACTCAATCTTCCATCCCGACCTCTTCGATCGTCGCTGAAGACCAGTGACCTGAAAGCCATCTACATCAGCTAATAGCGCAGCACAAGGTATACCTACGTAACCAAGGCCTATGACTGTAATCTTAGTATCCATGAGGCTCCCTCTTGAGGTCATGACCTCTAGATGAGTGAGAGAGCCGAAGCGTGTCAAGTAAAAAACATTACCACATGGCTACTCAACATCGACAACAGACGACACTCTATCAATTGACTCATTGATGAACTCCTGTCGATCAATAGTCAACTCTATGGCATCATTTGGGCAGACTTCAACACATCTCGCGCAACCTCTGCACTCCTCACTTATCACAGCCCGCCCATCAACAAGGCTGATAGCATTTACAAAACAGACATTTTCTTCCGTACATGTTCCGCATCCAACACAGGCATCAGTTACCTTGACATCGACACCCGGCATCTTAGTCACTTTCCTGCCAATCTTAGGATTCATGTCAGGCAGAATCTTCCATAGGCAACAGCACGGACAGCAGTTGCAGATGGTCAATAACTTATCACCTGGAGATACTCCAAGCCAAGAAGAATCGAGCTTGTTTCTCCCTATCAAATGGACTAATCCTGCTTCTCTGCATTTCCTCACGTACTCATGGGCTTCTTCTTTTGTGACGAGACGTCCGAGTTTGGGATTGATGCCGTGCACAGCTTCTCCAAGAAAGAGGCATCCATATTCTATAGGATAGTCCTCACATTTTGAGGCATCTCGGCAGAGACAGAAGTTCATGATCCAGTGGTGATTTGCCTTATCGATAAAGTGATGCACAATCTCTGAGGGGAGCGCAGTCTCCTCCGGTCGGTCAAGTGTCTTACCAATCTGGATTGTCTTCTGGTATACAGTGTCCTTTGGCAGATACATTATATCATCTCCCTCAAAGAGCATCTTGTCTATGAGCCTGCCTAACAGAGGTACCTTTGTCATCTTTGCAATAGCCCGTCTTCGTGGAAAAGTCCGTTTCAGGAGGTTGACGAACCGCATGGATCGTGCCATAGGTCATCAACATACAACGGGTCTGATATTAGTATCGACTTAGTGTGAATCGCATCTTAAACCATATTCTTAACACAGAATGTATCTATTACGGATTGATGACAGTACAAGAAATTCTATTGCTTGGTAATCCCAAGCTCTACGAAGTATCTGAAGAAGTGCATGAGACAGAGATTGACTTGGTTCAGCGTGTTGTTCAGGACCTCCATGATACTATGATGGTCTTTCGCGAAGAGTACGGTGTTGGTCGCGCGATTGCTGCTCCTCAGATTGGAGTGATGAAACGCATCATCTACATTCACATCGACAGACCTGTTGTATTTGTCAATCCAGTATTGAGGGACTTGAGTCGGGAAATGATAGAACTCTGGGATGATTGCATGTGCTTTCCCGAGCTTCTTGTTCGAGTAAGACGACATCGCTTTTGTATAATCGATTATAGAGATCAACATTGGAGATCTCAATCGATGAAACTCGCAGATGACCTGTCCGAACTCTTACAACATGAATATGACCATCTAGAGGGCATCCTTGCAGTATCACGTGCAATCGATGGACACTCGTTTTCCCTGACAAGTCAACATGAACTTCTTCAAAAATCTTGAAGCGTTATCCTCTTATGCTCACGTTCAAAACTCTTACATTGAGGACCTGAGAGGTAGAATTGATGAAATTCCTACGTATTCTAATTATCTTCAGCATCATTGCAGTAATTGCTGCTGCGGTTCTTGCTACAGTATACGGTTGGTTGCTAGGTCAAAGTATCTACATTAGTACCTACAATGCAAAGGCCAGTGTAGACTTCTGGATGACCTGGACGCTTCGGAATAATATCTTCACAGCATCCCTACTCTTGGCTCTTCTTAGTAGCCTAGTCACCCTCTGGTCACGTTCAACATTTCTCACGTTTGTTTCCGCAGTGGGTCAGACTGGTCCACTGATTAAACGACTTGATAACAAGACTGCGATAATCTGGCGTCTGCTTGAGTTCGGTGCATTCTTCCTGTTTTATGTATCAACAGGCGGCTATGCAGTCACAGGCCAGAATGTAGCCTTTCTCATGATGCTGGCTGGGGATGGATCCATCTCAATATCTGCTACACAATTCTCAACCCTCTTTGCACTTCCATTCTCCCCTGGAACCTCTGCAGAATCAATCATGTCCTTGATTCCTGCTATGGAGGCGTACCAGCTCTATTCTGGACTCATCTCTACATTGATTATCGCTACCGCAGCTCGACTAGTACTAAGTATTATCACCGACCTCATGATGCAGCGACGGGACATCTTCGTAGTCATCTCCAAGGGTCTCTTAGTAGGTGCACTCGCGCTTCTATTAGAGATACTTGCAGTTCCCACGTGGACTGTGAACGCAGGTACTTGGATGAGCTATCTTGCCATGATCATTGCTCTTGGAGCATGTCTGTTTGGTTCATTTGCTTTCATGGTCATTCGCGTTCGTTCTGGAGACGTTCGAACACGACTCAAGTCAAAGATTGCATCACTTGAGGGTGACCTAGCCAGACTTCAGGGCGAGTTACTCTCATTGCGACAGGAGTATGAGTCTGGCGCGACCACTGCTGAAGAATACCGAACACGAGTAGGTTATCTCATGGAAGACCGTGCTCATATCTCCAACGAACTCAGACGACTCAAGATTGAACGAATGATTCCAATTGGAGGGTCGCCACGGAACTTTGCGCTACTCTCTGTCTTTCTCATCGCAATCGTAGTAATGCTTCCGGTGACACAGGCTCTCTACTATGGAATTCAAATGGATGGGGACAAATTCATCGATTGGAAGTTCAATTACGAAACAGCAAAGGAGATTGAGATAACAAACTGGGCTGCTGGCATATCTGATCTGGAGATAAAGAGTCTTGATGACCTTACATCGAATGCTACACCTGAGAGTGAGATAGAGTCCCTGACTACGGTCCGGCAGTGGGATCAGACTGCGAGTTACCTTCGGATGCGGAACCAAATAGGTGCCAACTGGATGCAGTTGGCGGACTCGGATATCACCTATCTGAAGGGACACGAGTATTGGATTGCACCCTTGACCTTTGAGACTGGTGCAACCCGGACCAATTTCCTCAATCAACGTATCATCTATACACATACTGAAGGCATGGTCATTCTTGATGCTTATAGTGGCGAGATTGTCGAAGACGCCAACTACATCTCACTTCTCAATCGAACTGATTCCGTTAATTTCTATTATGGAGAAGGCGATGGATTCAATGATATCATCTTTGTGAACGTTCCCAATTTCGAAGAGGTTGGAAATACGACATTTGAGGGAACCCCCGATTATACACTGAGTGGTTTTGAGTCGCTGTTCTATCTCTTTACTATGGGTCCTGAGGCTTGGTCATACTTGGGCCGAGACATGGATATCCTTGTGGAACGTGATGTTAGGTCTCGGGTCAGTGCTGTGATGCTACAGGGATTATCTGTTGACTTAGACCCCTACATCGTTGTTGATCCATATGGTACGATCAGCTATGCTGTTTCCATCTTCATTGATTATCGTCTTTCTACTGGATATGCACATGAGCACTACATGAGATTCATGGGTGTAGTTCTTGTAGATGTTGAGACTGGTGAGATGGCTTTCTACGAATCCCCTGTTCTTGGTGATGATCTCTTCCTTGATAATACATACAAGAACTATTATGATTGGCATGAGTGTCCCGATTGGCTTCAATATCAACTGAAATGGCCTGAAGACCTCTACGAGCGCCAACTCGATACAGCCTACATCTACCATGTGAACAACCCTAACACATGGCTTGATGGTGTCGACTTCCATCAGAAACCAGATGATTCTGATACACGATATGTCATCATGAATATTGAGGGTGAGGAGCGGTTTATAGCCTATCACAATAGTGAGTTCAAAATTGCTTCATCTGCGGTCTCTGCACATAATCTAGCAGGTATCTACGTCATGGGTTGTGGTAACCAACGTTTTGGAGAATTTACATTCTATCGAGCAGGTGAGAGTGGAGCCTCTAACTGGCTTGGACCGACAGCTGTGGTACAGGCCTTTGAAACAAACGACGTCGTTCGAACCCAGCTTCAGCTTTGGGGGTCACACCGTTATGGTAACAGACTGCTCTATCATCTTGGTGGTGACCTCTTCTTCATAGTACCAGTCTTTCTTGAGGTGGAGACCTCAACAAATAGAGTCATCCAGAAGCTTGGTGGCGTGGGACTTGTCGATGCTCGTACTGGAGAACGAGTTGAGCTGGGAGAGAATGTCATCGAGGCATACTACAAGATGTTTGGTCTCTTGAATAGAAGCACGATTGAAGAGGGCCAAGTCGGATTTGAGTCCGTGACCTTCAATCCTGTTACCATTACATCTGGAGAATACACTAGTCTCACAGCGTTGATGCGGAATAATGACAATGTCACCCATCACCTCTACATAGATATTGTCGTTCCACCGTCTGGTAACTTCTCCATTCTGTGGCATGGCTCTGTGGTGACATCTGTCAATTCGAAATACACGCTTGATGTTGGAGATGTTGGCATAGGTGACCTCTATGGAACAATCCCTCTATTGACAGTCTATCTCCCTGAAGGGCAGGTGAGTGGACAATATATCGTACAGGTGATTCTCAGAACTGAGATAGAAGAAGTGGACCAGATCAATCTGATCATAACAGTGACCTAGGTATGGTGCGACCTGTACCAGTCGATGGTATGGTTGAGCCCATCCTCTAGAGTCATCTCTGGAGTAAAGCCCAGAATCCTCTGGGCTCGCTCAATATTTCCAATACTGTGTGTCACATCCCCGGGTCGTGGTGAAATATTGAGTATGTCAGAGCGAGTTCCTCTCACCAGTTCTTTCACTTGTTGTGCCAAAGATGATATTGAAACAGCCTTTGTGCCAGAGATATTCATGACCATATCTCTAGCCCCCTCTCTCTCAGCAGCCAGGATACTTGCCTTTGCCACATCGTCCACATAGATGAAACTCCTAGTCTGTTCACCACTGCCTTCGATCTTGATAGGGCTATTGTTGAGGGCTTCATTGATGAATATAGAAATGACACCACTATACTCTGAATAGGCCTGTCGAGGGCCAAAGACATTGAAGTAACGAAGAATCGTTCCCTCTATTCCGTAGAGCTTTGAATAAGTCTGAATGTACATCTCCGCGGCAATCTTTGATGCAGCATATGGACTTAGAGGACTTACTGGAGTGTCTTCAGTGATAGGAATTCGTTCGGGGTCTCCATATACTGCTGCACTAGAGCTGAAGACTATCCTTCTAACATCTAATCTACGAGCTAGCTCAAGGACATTAATTGTACCCACTACATTTGTGCTATCCACAAGAATTGGACTTTCAATCGATTCCTTCACTGATGAGATTGCAGCAAGATGGAAGACTACATCTATTGGTCCATTGATATCTGTTGTGGGAACTGCCTGCGATATATCCAACTCATATAATCGAAATCGGTCATTCTGTAGGGCTTCCTCCAGATTTTTTCTCTTTCCTGTTCTAAAATTATCAATGCCCACTACTTGATATCCCTTAGAAAGTAGAATCTCAACAAGTCTTGAACCGATAAAACCTGCCGCTCCTGTGACCAATACTCTCTTTGTCATTTCAATGGAAGAGATAGAACGACACCCATGTAATCCTTTCTCTTGATTATGATTCTTATGTACACTCAGTTAGACTTATGAAGCACTAGCCACGCCGACGCAGCTGTCAACTATGGTTAGACCCAAGGTAGGGCTGTACGATGATCACAACACTACTCGAAGTGCTTCAGGTTATCATCCTTGTACTCATGTTCATCTTCTTGGTGGTGTCCATTGAGTATCGAAAGCTATCCTTTGCTATCATTGCTTTTGCTGTTGGGAATGGTTTTCTGAGCCTATCATTCTTTGTTCTTGGCGCGCCTCTTGTGGCAGTCTTCAATCTCTCAGTATTCTCGGGCGCTGTAGCAATCCTCTTTCTCGTTACAATGAACCTTGATACACCTGAGAATGAAGAGCCCCCTAAGAATACTTCAGACGAGGTGATTGCCTGATGAGATACAAGATTGCAGCATTGACTCTGGGAGTTCTCATACTCGTACTGATTATCGGACAACTGATCGACTACTCTACTTTCTCACTTGCATTGCCTCTACTCGACTACATTGATGCGAACGATGCTGTAGCTCAATGGTTGGGTACCTACAGGGCTATTGACATTCTAGCTCAAGTCACATTACTTCTGGCTGCAGTGATGGGCGCTTCAGCTATGTTCAGGACCGCTCAACGGGAGGTTGAATAGAATGCTTGACATGCTCCATTTCTATCTCATCTTTGCGATCTTTCTATATATGCTCGGACTCTATACCCTTGCAAGTTCAAAGAACATGGTCAAGTTGGTCATGGGCATAGAGATACTCGTAGCTGCAGTTAATCTTAATTTCATTGCTCTTGGTGCCTTCACAACTGGACCGAGTACCATTGACTCTGTAGACCCACTTGTTCAGGACTTTGTTATAATCTCAATCTGCATTGGTGGTGCCATTGCAGTAGTAGCGATGAGCCTGATTGTCAAAGCGTACCGCCATTACGGCACATTGGACATCCGTGAACTCAGGAGGTTGAGAGGATGATCTTACCACTCGAGCTCGCAGGCTGGCTTGTCTTTCTGATCCCTGCCCTTGGTGCAGTTCTAACTCCTATCTTTGCGAGAATCAATGGAAACTTTCGAGACCTCATGGCGGTATTAATCGGATTTGTCACAGCCTTCATTGCTGTCGATATGCTCCTCACAATGGTCCTTTCACCTGTGGTCTTCGCAGTTGAGCCCTTCCGCTGGGTTGCAGTGGCTGGAATCATCGAGTTTGGTGTCCTCATTGACCCACTCAGTGTTCTTCTTGCTGTCATCGCTGGTGGAATTGGTTCACTTATTATTCTCTTCAGTGTTGGATACATGACTGGGCATGATGAACAGGGCAACCTTGTCAAGGACCCAAGCCTCACTCGCTATTACTTCTTCATGCAACTCTTCGTATCGGGCATGATCCTACTCGTGGTCGCTGATAACCTCCTCATGACCTTCATTGGTTGGGAAATTGTAGGTATGTGCAGCTACGCCTTGATTGGCTTCTGGCATAACCTGAAGACCCCAAGCCCCGTTCCTGAATACGAGACCGAGGGTGAGTATAACGCAGTCTGTGGGATGAAGGCCTTCATGGTCACGCGAGTAGGTGACATTGGGCTTCTTGCGGGTGTGCTTCTTACATTCTTCATTGCTGGAACTTTTAACTATCAGGAGTTGACTCATCTTGCTGAGACCAATAGTTGGCCAATAGATGTGAGTCTTGTAGCAAGCCTTCTCCCCCTCGTTGCTATCCTCCTCTTTGCAGGACCTATCGGTAAGAGTGCTCAGTTCCCTCTGCACATCTGGCTCCCTGAAGCTATGGCAGGTCCCACGACGGTTTCAGCTCTCATCCATGCAGCAGCAATGGTGAAGGCTGGTGTCTATCTTGTGGCACGACTCGTTCCAATATTCTTGGAGGTCATGGTTCACATTGATGGGATGATCATCTTCTTCCAGACAGTGGCCTGGATTGGCGCATTCACAGCCTTCATGGCTGCGACAATGGCTCTTGTCCAGGATGAGATCAAGAAGGTCCTTGCCTATTCAACAGTATCCCAGCTCGGGTACATGTTCATGGCCTTCGGTGCCTCCGGTCTTGTTGCTGAGAGTGCCGCTGCCTATGCGGCTGGTGCATTCCACCTCATGGCTCATGCCATATTCAAAGCACTCCTCTTCCTTGCTGCTGGTGCAGTCCTTCATGCCACACAGACCAAACGGATGAGTGAGATGGGCGGCATTAAGAACGATATGAAGATCACACGGTGGGCATTCACCTTTGGTGCGTTGTCACTAGCTGGAGTATTTCCCTTTGTGGGCTTTTGGTCGAAGGAACTGATCTTCGAGGCACTCTGGCATGGTGGCGACTACTTACTCTTTGGGATGGCCTTCCTTACAGCGATTCTGACAGCATTCTACACATTCCGGATGGTGTATCAGACATTCCATGGTGAGAAATCCACTCATATCAAGGAACTAGAGGCTCACGGGCATCACATCCACGAGGCTCCACCCACCATGACCATTCCTCTCACCATTCTTGCAGGTCTTGCACTCGTTGGAGGACTATTCGAGCTTGGCTTCTTCAACACCTTTGGTGCAGTCAGTCTAGAGATCTTGGAATGGACTCATATTGTTCCATGGGGCTTTGGTCTCACTACCATTCTCACAATAATTGTCTGGACTATTGGTATCGGTCCAGCATATTGGATCTACTGGAAGAATGGTCGTGATTTCTCCAGCCTCAAGGAAGGCAGTATCTACAAGTTCCTCATCAATCGCTGGTACATCAACGCCCTCTGGAACCGG
Source organism: Candidatus Thorarchaeota archaeon (assembly GCA_016933575.1). Taxonomy (GTDB): domain Archaea; phylum Asgardarchaeota; class Thorarchaeia; order Thorarchaeales; family Thorarchaeaceae; genus SMTZ1-45. The sequence goes on along the minus strand of JAFGAR010000004.1, from coordinate 46,607 downwards.
ATTTTTGTTGATGGTTATCTCTGGTTAAGTAACGGGTTAAAGAACCGTGTTGAGACTGCTCTGATTGCATTTAGTGGTGCACTCAGTGGCGGCATGGACTCCCTGTCAAAGGGTTGGCGACGCACCATGACTGGTGTGCTCAATACCAATGTGTTGGGCATGATGATTGGCATCATCGCGTTTCTCTTGATTCTGATCTATATGTAGGAGGCTAAAGAAATGCAAGGACTCGATATCGCAACTATTGCTAACTCATCAATGGAACTGACACTCCTTGTCCTCATTATCGGAGGTCTTCTCACTCTGATTACTGGACAACGTTCTGAGAAGGTTGGGCAACTCATGGCAGCCATTTCTCTTGCAGGCGCTATCCTTCTCAATGTCATTTTGCTCATACAAGTTCAACATGGAGCCTTTATCTTCCAGAGTTATGTCTGGTTGGCCATTGATACGACACCAATCCTCACTCTTGGCTTTCTTGCTGATGGACTAAGTGTTCCCGTAGTCCTCCTTATCACTGGACTTGGTTTCTTTTCAACCCTGTTCTCATTCTCGTATATGAAGGACCTCAAGAATCCTGGCGTATACTACTCATTACTAGTCTGGTTCATTGCAGCCATGGTCGGGGTCATCTATGCAACCAACCTCATGCAGTTCTTCCTATTCTATGAGCTCATGCTTATCCCTGCATTCATTCTGGTCTATCTCTATGGAGTGTCTGAAGACCCTGAGAAACGTTCTAGAAATGCATTGCAGTTCTGGGTATGGACTGCTGTGGGCGGACTCATTTCTCTGGTTGCAGTATTCATCATCTTCAGCCAGACTGGAACAATGGAGTATGTCACTCAGACCAGTCCTACCACTCTGGCATATCTCTCAACATCTGGCATTGCCACAGAGGTTGCAAAGCTCATCGGTCTGATATTTCTACTCGGATTTGGCATCAAGCTCGGTCTTGTTCCCTTGCATGTATGGGCTCCTCCTGTTTATGGAGAGGCTCCAATGCCTGTCCTTGTTCTGCTTAGTGGGGCAATGACAAAGACAGCCGCCTATGGTGTGATTCGTATTGTCATTCCACTCTTTGGGACAGCTCTCAGTGCGTATTCGACCGGACTGATGGTCATCTCAATCATCACCATGTTCTATGGTGCTATGCTGGCCATCTCACAGAAGGATCTCAAGATGATGCTGGCATACTCAAGTATCAGTCAACTTGGCTATCTCATGCTGGGCTATTCATCAATGACCGTGATTGGTGTGAACGGCGCAGCATTCCAGCTCATCAATCATGGAGTCCTTGCGAGTCTCATGTTCTTCTGTGCTGGTGCAATCAAGCTAAGGACTGGAACAATGGAATTTGATAAGTTGGGCGGTCTTGGACCAAAGATGCCCTATCTAGCTACCATTGCTATCATCGGGTCCCTTGCGCTTGCTGGTACTCCTCCTCTCTCTGCATTTGCAGGTGAATGGATGATCTTTGCTGGCGTTGCAGAACTCGCAATAAGTAGTGGTGTTCTCGCTCTAGTCGCTCTTACAGTGATTGCTGTTGTCGCCACCGGATTGACAGCTGCTTACTATCTCTGGGCGGTCCGTAGAATATTCTATGGCCCCGTACTGCAAGAACTAGAGAATGTGAACGATCCACCGCGAATGATCCTTTTCATTGGAGTCGTCTTGGTCCTCTTCGTTGTGGTAATAGGAATCTATCCATGGCTTCTATGGCGATGGGTAAGTCCTGCACTGGACTTGATTACTGGAGTTCTAGGAGGCTAACCAAATGCAACTTGATTTTCTAATCATCCCGGAATATAGTACTGTCATGCCAGTGCTTCTACCAATTGCCTTCGGAGTACTTACAGCTGTGTTGGCAGCTCTTAGCCTTCTCATTACAAAGAGGGAGACCCGAGTAGTCCCTGCTATCATTGCTACTGTTGGTTTCGCAGTCACCTTTCTCTATGTCTTCTTCCTAGGGCAGGAGGTATGGGCTAGTGGTGCGACAAGTTTCTTCTGGTCTGCCGCTGGAGAGACCTCAACTACTCAGCTTGGCGTTATCCTTGCCGCGGATGCATTTTCTGTCGTGCTCATGGGTCTCTTCACATTCCTTGGGCTGGTTGTGAGCATCTACTCTATTGGATATATGAGTGAAGACAGTGGGCTTACCCAATACTATGTTCTCTTACTGCTCATGGTTGGTGCCATGAATGGCGTGGTCATTGCTGGTGACCTCTTTACTCTCTTTATCTTCTATGAGATAATGGGACTTTGCAGCTTTGTTCTTGTTGCTTTCAGAAGGAATTGGGAAGGTATTGAGGCCGCTATCAAGTACCTCATGATGTCTGCCATTGGTTCCACGCTTATACTATTCTCAGCAAGCTACCTCTATGGTCTGACCGGCACCCTCAATCTCTCTGCCATGGCAACAGCTCTTGCAGGATCCAATAACCCGCTGCTTCCAATTCTTGTTGCACTCATGACCGCTGGATTTGGTGTGAAAGGAGCTGTCGTTCCATTCGCAGCTTGGCTTGCTGATGCACACCCTGCAGCTCCAAGTGGAATAAGCGCTATGCTCTCAGGAGTAGTCATCAAAGTTGGAGTCTACGGAATCGTCAGAATGAACGTGTCTCTGTTCTCTCCAATCACAATCAACTGGCCTCTTCTCCTAGGTATCTTTGCTATCGTGACCATGACTGCTGGTAACTTCTATGCTCTCACACAGACCGATCTAAAACGAATGCTAGCATATAGCTCTATCACACAGATTGGATTCATCCTGTTTGCCTTCGGTGCCGCAACTGAACTTGGATATCAGAGTGGTATCTTCTATATCATCGTTCATGCGTTAACAAAGGGCCTATTGTTCCTCTGTGCTGGAGCATTTCTACACGCAGTTGGTACAAGGAATCTAGAGGACCTGCGTGGTATTGGTAAGAGAATGCCCATTGTTGGTGCTTTCTTTGCCATTGGTGTCCTCTCCCTAATGGGTATGCCACCATTTGCAGGATTCTATTCTAAGTTTCTAATCCTCTTGGCTGGTGTTCAGGCAGGGGACTACTACCTTCTGTTTACAATAGTTGCAGTGTTCAATGCCCTTCTTGCACTCGGCTATTATCTTAGAATGTTGTCAGTAGTATGGTTCAGTCCGGTCTCGCCAGTTGCAGAGAATGCCCACAGGTCCAATCCCTCTATGCTCATCGGTATGGGAATGTTGGCTCTTGCATTGATTATCATTGGTATCTTTCCGGGTCCCATCTTCAATCTCGCTGTAGATGCTGGTACTGCCCTTCTGAATGGGGACTTTCTCTCAGCAATACATGCGGCACTCACTCCTTGAGCATGGGAGTATCTATGAAAAGATTGGTAAGTGGCCATTACTCATCATTGGATTGTAGTAGAGTGACTCGAACATGTATTTTGTCTACATAATAGAAACTGAGGATGGAACCTATTACACAGGGATGACCAATGACTTGGCCCGTCGATTTACAGAGCATGTGTCCAACAGTGCCCGGTCAGCAACCTATCTTCGGGCTCACAGGCCCGTCTATGTTGTGTATATCAAAGAATGTGAGTCACATAGTGAAGCTATGCAGCTTGAGAATCGTCTGAAGAAGGATTACCCGTTCAAGATGGCCTGTATTGGTCCAAGACGTGATATCTACGAGGTCATAGATTCCGAATTGAGCTATCGATAACAATTCTCGAAGCCTTCATATCGTGGAAGTTCTGTTCTTTCATCATGTGGTTTCTATGACTGAACTCGTCTTAGCTATCGACGCTGGAACCACTGGCGTTCGAGCAATGTTCTTTGAGAAATCTGGAAAGGTCGCAGCAAAAGCTTACGAGGAATTCGAGTCACTCTACCCTAATCCTTCGTGGGTGGAACAACGTTCAGAGAGTTGGTGGGAGAAGGCCTGCAAGACTATTCAACGATGTATCACTCAATCAAACATCAGTCCTGAACACGTGATCAGCATAAGTGTGACAAATCAACGGGAAACCGTGGTTCCCATAGATGAAAATGGAAAATCCCTAAGAAACGCTATTGTATGGCAGGATCGTCGCACGGTCCCTCAATGCGAGTTCATTAAGAAGGAGACTCCACCAGCTCAGGTCTATTCGATAACCGGTCTCACGGTGGACCCATACTTCACAGCACCAAAGATTCTTTGGATAAAAGAGAAGGAGAAGTCAATCTTTGAGAAGACCCACAAATTCCTTCTAGTTCACGATTACCTCATTTATCGTCTATCCGGAGAACTAATCACTGATTTCTCAAACGCCAGTAGAACTCTGCTCTTTGATATTAGGACTGCAGACTGGTCCGATGTGATGATGAACACACTGGATATCACAAGGGAGAAGCTACCTTCACCAGTGGAACCCGGAACTCACGTGGGTACGTTGACTGAAAAAGCTGCAAAGGACACTGGTCTAAAGGCTGGGATTCCCATTATTGCAGGCGGCGGTGACCAGCAATGTGCAGCGCTTGGTGTTGGAGTTGTTCGTGAGGGCATGATTAAATCTACAACTGGAACAGGGACCTTCATTCTGGCGTATTCAAACACTGTGAGACATGACCCTGCCAGGAGAGTGCTCTGCAGTCGTCATGTAGTACCAAATGCCTTTGTCATAGAAGCAAGCATGTTTACAACTGGTTCTGCCCTACGATGGTTCCGCGACAATCTAGGAAGTGAGGAGCTGGCGATAGCCGACGAGACTGGAGCTGATCCATACGATGTCATCACTGACTGTGCAAAGGATGTGCCAGCTGGTTCTGAAGGTGTGATTCACATTCCACATTTTGTTGGCGCTGGAGCACCAAACTGGAATCCTCACGCACGAGGCATCTTTGCAGGTCTTGCGCTGGGTCATACACGAGCTCATCTGATGCGTGCAATTCTTGAAGGTGTTGCATATGAGATACGAACCAATATTGATGTTATGCGAGAATTGGGGATACCGGTGAAGCAAGTTCGTGTAACCGGGGGCGCTGCAAGAAGTGAAACTTGGATGCAGATACAAGCAGACATTCTTCGAATACCTGTGGTCCGAACTCAAATGGAAGAAGCAACAGCTGTAGGTGCTGCCATCCTAGCATTCAAAGGTGTGAATGTATTCAAATCTGTGGCAAAGGCGGCTGAAGAGATGGTCAAAACAAGACCGCCTCTAGAACCTCGTGCTGAAACCCTCCAGGTCTATAAGAAAGGATTCGAGACCTTCAAAGGTCTCTATGAAGCAATCTCAAAGATACGGATGGATGATCTCTAGTTGGAATCTGCATAGACTGCAATCTTATTGCCTTTGTCGAGGACAAGTATCCTGACATTCGGATTCTCAGCAATCCAACGATCTACAACTGCTTGGGGATCTTTGGTCTTCTTGAGATGGACGGCTTCCACCGTTCTAGTATCCAATTCAGTATACATCCAGATCTTTGACACTGCCTTGAGAAGCTCCGCAAACTTGTATGCCTTATGCTCATAGAGATGATACTGATTGCTTATCGAACCAATTACCTTATCGAGTGGAGCTGTGAGTTTGTTATAGAAGTTCTCTATTGCAGATTCTGGAGCAACTCCATCTCTACATTCTGCTAGAAAGAGAATCTCTCCTCCTCTAGATACTGCATTCTTTGTCAGTTCAATTGCACGTTGTGCATGATAGAGACTCTTGTCTTGGGGATAGCCTCCTGGTGAAACGATAATACGCTCTTGCGGAGTCACTGTGAAACTAGAGGTCTCATCTAAAATCTCGATGGCTCCCGCAGTCACAGATTCAATCTGGCCTGCGTCTGCCCATACAAGCTTCCCACTGTTAGTGATGACTGCAAGTAGGAATATCTCTGCATTACCTGCAATGATTTCCATCGCCTCTTTCATATCCTCAGCTAGCGGATTTTCTCTTCTCTTTTCATCTGGATGAAATGGATGTAGGCCAAATGTTGACCTTGGGTCAAGTGCCATTGCATGGTTCGCTTCAATAGAGACAAAAGCGCAGACTCCGGGTAAGAAGTTCTTCACAACATTCGAATAACCTGCAAAATAATGTGCTTTCATGTCTGAAAGACTTACATACACATCATGCTCTGCAGCGACCTTGTTGATGATGACTGGTGTTCCTCGACTAGTCTTTCCAAGATCAACCATATCTGGTGCGTGGCAGTCATGAATGATGACGTCGTAGTCTCGCAGATGTGAGTCCTGTGCGGCTCGCTTTATCATCTCAACAATCTCAAGGTTGTTTGGATGATTGACTTCATGCGACCCTGTGGTAACGATGAATTGGACCTTGCTGGCATCTCTCAACCGAGGCACAACTGATGTGATGAGATCCCAATGTGGCTCGTCACGAGTATGGTCCTCTACAAGAACACAAACACTCTTGCTCCTCGTTAGGTCACTCAATCTTGGTCCATGGGGATTGTCTAGTACCCGCTCCAATTCAGCCAATGTATTCGATTTAGGTGCTACTTGTTTTGGCTGAATGATTCCTGCGAGATTCTCCTCTGGAATCTTGAGCTTGAGTCTGCCATCACCATATGTAATAGCTATTTCCACTGCGAAACCTCACCTCTAGGATGCAAAGTGTCCACAAAAACATTGACCAAGGTGCACTTCATTCGTACCACAATGAATATTCGAGGGCTCTGTTTCCTATAGGATTATGAACGAGTCCGATACTGGCTTTGGAGGCATAGGTCCGTGGATAGCAATTGCTTCTGAGATTCCATGCTCAGTCATTGCACTTCTGTTAGTAGGGCAGATTGTAGGGCAGTCCATATCCGGGAGCTCGGGAGCGACTTGGGGAGCTATTCTCGGAGCAATCTTCGGATTCTTTCTAGGTGTGTATGGGACCTATCGGACGGTGAATTATCTAGAACGAGCAGAAGTAGAACGAAAGAATCGTCCTACGTACATGCCGCCATTGGATGAGATATTGGAGGATGTCGTCTTCGATTTGGATGACGAGACCTCCGAGTGAACTAGTCTAAAAACTCAGAATCATCTGCATCAAGAACTTCGATGATGACCTTAGTTGCGCTTCTTCCAACTCCTGCAATGATTATCTGGATGAGTAACGCAATGATGAATGCACCCATTGCGAGTCCAAATACACGCAGTGAAATCGAGTTGTAGGTTACGGCCCATGCAACGAGGTAATTTGTATCAATGAGATACCATGTATAGATCCCAGTAACAGCCATGAGTGCAACAAGTAATCCATAGAGGATCACGACCGTCTTGACCCGTGGTGTATCCATTCGTACTTCTTCGACTCCTGGACCGACAACTGCATCTCCTATTCGTCGTGAGAATCTGACGAAGGCACTGATCGCAGCTAAAAAGATAATGAGTGCCACGATGCTGGCAAGAAGAAGTGCAAGTATCTGAAATTCCACCGTAAGAGATAGGAATACATTACCAACTAAATAGCCGGCAAGTGACCCTAGCATAACAATGACTGCTACTATCTGAACGACAAAAGTTATCGTTGCAGAGCTTCTGAATAGACTTCCAAGATTGATGTAATCTTCGGACTTGTGAACTGGCGCTCCGCTATCTGTCATAATGACCACTGCTATTGAAGGCAGTTCGTTATTTGAATTCTTCTAAACAAAGGGTGTTTTGCGCCTTCGTCACTTTTATATCGGGCCTTCAAGGTTTCCACATCAGTATTCATCAGATTGAGAATAGGCAGGAATCATTGGGATGAGCATAAGAGCAGCAAACGAATATGGCTTTGTCAATGCAAGGATTCGAGGTCTGAAGTCTCGATTCCTGAGCATTGGAACATATGAGAGTCTGCTTCAAGTAAATAGCTATCAAGACTTCATCAAAATCCTATCTGGAACGTACTATGGATCTATCATTACAAAGCATGCACAGAGTGCGGTTCCGGACCCAGACGAGCTTGCCCTCATTCTCTCTCATGATTTTGCTGATGTAACATCGAATCTATCTAAATCCCTGACTGGAAAGGTACGTGAGTTCACAGATACCTATCTGGACGTGTTCCTAGTAGAGAGCATCAAATCGATAATGAGGGGTCTACACGTCGGTCTCGAGAAGGATGAGATATTGAGATTCTCAGTTGCGAGGTCTCCCAGTGAGGCAGCTCTTTTCCAGACCTTTGTAGATTCAGATTCTGTAAGTAAGATGATTGACCTCATCCCACTATGGGATCTTAAAGTATCACTTCTTACACGTCTTCCAATGTACCAAGAATTCGATTCGACAGCACCTCTTGAGGTTGCTATCGAAGAGTGGTACCTGCGAAAAGTACTCGACGCTCTCAAAGGGTTCTCGGATCGAGAACGGGAGCGAGTATTTGATATCCTCGACTCTAGGGTGATTCTCAAGAACATCCTAACAGGACTACGCGCAACATTGCTCCATCTGGACTCCCGCGCTCTTGAGCTCTCACTCATACGATATTCGCGAGCACGAGATCTCACAGAGGCGATAAAGAACACGACGACATGGAGAGAAGTCCTTGCGAAGTTAGATTCCACTCGGTTTGCTCAACTTGCAGGTCGACTCACAAGACTCTATGAAGAGTCAAATGACCTAGCAAATGTTGAATTAGCAATTGAAGACTTTATTGCTCAGAGGGTCAAACTACTTATGACTGCCTTTCCATTCCATTTGGGTACAATCATTGGATTCTTTAGTCTCAAGCAATACGAGATTCGTAACATACGCTCTATTGCTGTTGGGATTGAAAGAGGCGAGACTGCTGAAGCAATTAGACGAATGATCACAATCTGGTGAGAGATGGAGGAAATACAAATGAGAATTGATAATCAAATCACAAGTCTGGTCTTGTTCATGGCGGGTGCTATTGTAACCGTTCTAGGGGCATTTATGCTCATTAGTATTGATGGACCAGCTGCAATGAGTGCATTAGGAAGCATATCCCCAAGCCAAGGATTTGAGATGCTACAGACCACTGATGGACCTGGACTCGGTATTCTTGGACTTGCAATTGGAGCAGGTCTTGCACTTGGACTAGCTGGTGTTGGTGCTAGTCTGGGTATGGGTACTGCCTCCGCAGCAGCATTAGGTGCAATAACTGAGAAACCAGAGACTTTTGGTAAGAGTATTTTGTACGTTGTGTTCATCGAGGCTGTAGCTATCTATGGGTTTGTAATTGCCTTCCTTCTTGTAGGATACATTCCAAATCTAATCATTATTATGTGATAGAGCGATTTAGGCTGCATAGTAGAGGTGGTTTCCTCCACTCTCTACTTCTTATCCTCTTGTTCAAAAAGAATACTTGCGATGGTATCTCTTATTTTGTTCTCAAATCTCTCAAGTCGATTCTCAAAGGTATTATCGACCCATCTTGAACCATCCATTGTGCGAATGATGACACCACCCTTGGACCTAAGAGTCTCTTTGGATATTGTGAGTTTCACCTTTTTCCCTATGGCTTTTGAGATATCTTTCTCAAGTAGTGCGATGTCAATATGTGATGAATGATTCTCTGGGAGGATCAGTTCGAGAGAATCTTCTGCGAGGGCTAGACCACCATCAAGAACAAGTCTTGCCAGTATCTTCTTGTATTCTGCCTTTCCCACGATTTTCTCAAGGTCTTCTTCTGCAGCACTGAGCGTGTCCGCGATAAGGGTCTCTTTCGCTTCTAAGATCTTGTACTTTGACTTAAGTTTGGCACTTGCCTCATATTTTGATAGCTCGGACTTTGCCTGCAATTCAGCTTTCTTTGTGATTGCATCAGCCACATCCTTTGCTCTCCGCTGAGCTTCTTCTAATTTGATTTTCTTGTGACGTTCAGCTTCTTTGATGATTTTGTCTTCTTTCTCTGTAGTCTTCTCATTAATCATATCAACGATGTGATCCAGACCGCTCATTTCTCTACTCCTCTCCTGAAAGAATCTTATAGACCGTCTCGTGTGCTTTTCCTTTCTTTTTCTCTGCGGTCTTAGTCATGCTCTCGATCTGTTTCTCAGTATCACTAAAGACATTCGCCTCGATGTCATTCTTTTTCCCTTCCGCATCTGACATCATCTGCGACGCTTTCTTCTTCGCGTCATGCTCAGCCTTTGCCATTAGTGCCTTAGCTTCTTTGTCAGCATTTTCACGTATGAGCCGTGCCTGTTTCTCAGCTTCTTCGATTCTCTCCCGAGCGGCTTTTTCGGCCTCATGAATCTGATCGATATCTTCATGTGCAGCACACATTCGAAAACCCTCTACAGAGTTACTTGAGTCATGCTAGAAATGTCCTAGATAAACGTTGACCTGTCACAAAGGTTATTTATGGCCGGCTTGCGCCTGCCATTATCAACGCAGTTTCGACAAAAAAACATGAAGCTGTGGGCACGGTGATGATATTATGGGCTTTATGAGTCCTGAAAAAATGATTGTTGCCAAAGTGGTTTCTCATCGAGAACGGGAACGTTCAGTCCTATTGGCACTTGAGGAGTTCAAGTTCTTTGAATTCATCGATGTACGCCGTCAAGCTGGACTGGTAGAGGTAAAAAGAACCCGAGAAGAGGAGACCGTGTTCACTGCTTTAGATCGGCTAGATAAAATCGTCACGTCCCTCGATCTCAAGACTGGAAAACGCACAGGTTCATATGTTGAAGTAGATGATTCTTCACTTCAGAAATCACTTGAACACGCCTCGGAGGTCATTGTAGCCATCGAGAGTGAAGTCCTTGAGATTGATACAGATCTCATGGTGGCTAAGACGGAATTAGAAAGACAGAGAGGTATTCGAGATGTAGCAAACTCATTGAAGCCTCTTGGTGTTGATCCCAGCTTCATAGGCACCACCGATTTTACATTCACGACTGCTGGAAAAGTGCCTTCCGGAAGACAAGACGAGCTTGAATGGAGCCTAAATGAAGTCACAGAGGGGACTTTCACCCTTGGTATTCATCCACTCAAGGATGGATCTGCTGCTACCGTCATTACTGTATCAATAGAGATGAAAGATGCAGTAGAACGAATCCTATCCGCACTTGAGTTTGAATCATTCCCAATTCCTGAAGGTGAGAGTGGAAGACCTGAGAAGATTGCTGAGGATGCCATTGCTCGAATGATTGAACTGGAGAACGAGATATCCGCACTACTCCAGAGAAAACATACAATCGCCTCAGAATGGGGTCTTCGTATTCTTGCAGCCTGGGAGATACTCTTGCTTGAAAAACAGCGGATTGAGATCAAGAGTCAAATAGTCTACACAGACCAATCAATCAAGATGTGGGGTTGGATTCCTGAGAGCAAAGAAAAACTCCTCGAACCACTGCTTCGTGAGCGTGTAGGGGCAGCTCTTGAGGTCACATTTGATAGACCTGATTTTGCGGAACATGAAGCTCCCACCTATATCTCAAATCCATCATTCATGAAGCCCACAGAGGATGTAGTCAAATCCTTCGGAGTACCCTCTAAACATGACCTTGATCCCACAAAGATCATGTGGCTCTCATTTCCCCTGATCTTCGGATTCGTGTTTGCTGATGTTGGTCAAGGATTTCTCATTCTCCTCATCGGTCTTGGAGCTCTTCGTGCAAAGCGAAAGGAGCAGGACTGGGGTGCCATTCTTGGCTATGTTCAGAATGGTGCTGAAGGGCTTATTCTCATGGGTATATTTGCGATGGTTGGCGGCTTTCTCTTTGGAAGCTTTTTCGGTTCTGAGACTGTTATTGAGCCATTATGGCATACCTTCGTGCATACGATTGATGGTGAGAAGAATCCATACAAAGACGCCCATATGCTCAAACTATCAATCGAGATTGGTGCAGTCCACTTATCCCTTGGAATCCTTCTCAATCTCTATAACAAGTTGAAGCATAAGAACTATCGAGAGGTCGTTGCTGCTGCATCATATCTCATGCTCTACCTTGGCTTTGTCAACCTTCTCTTTGGAGTGAGCTACAATAGTATTGGAGAGTGGTTCAGCTCTACTGGCAACGTCTATCTTTGGATACCCTTTGCGGGTATTGGATATGGCACAGGAAACAATGGAATCTATCCTGCGCTTCCAATATCTCCCATGATTTTCTCAATAGTCATGTTCATTATTCCATTTGCATTGATGGCTATCACTTCACTACTTGGTGGAATGGATGGAGCCGTAGCTTTCCTGGAGAATGCTATTGGAATGGTCAGTCACACTGTCAGTTATGCACGTATCTTCGCTCTGAACACAGTCCATATCATCCTAAGTTCTGTATTCATTGAGATGTTGCCTCCACTGGTCATGATATACTTCCCTGAGTTGACCCTATTTGGAGTTGAGATTATACCACACGAGTTCTTCATAGATGGCGAACATGTTGCGGCAAGTCTACCCTTATTGGGTGCAATCATTGGCACACTCATTGTAGGAATTCTTGAGGGTCTGCTTGGATTCATGCACACGCTCAGATTACATTATGTTGAGTGGTTTTCGAAGTTCTATCATGCAGGCGGTGTTGAGTTCAAACCTTTCTGTGCGAAACGATTACACAGTCGACCAATTAGGCTAGTACAAGTCCCATCCAGTTATACTGTGCAATGATCCGGTTATTGAACGACATGTCTATTGACCAGAGGTCCCCAGATAGAGAGCTGCAAGTTCGGATTCTCCCTTTGGACTAGGACTCTGGTCTCTCTCAATGCGCTGTCTGTTATCCCACACGCTTCGAGCAAGAAGGTCAGTAGTCTTAGCTTTTCCGTCAACATTCTGTGCTGACTGAGCATCACCCACTGATTGGAACACCTGAGCAGCCACGGTGTAGTTTCCTACAGCCTCCCGTAGTTGGTCATTCGCATCTGAGTAGTGGATCTTCGCTTTCGACCTTTCCCCCTTCATGAACATCAGCTCAGCCATGAAATCGTTTTTAGCTGCTTCCATCCGTGAGAGATCGCCTCTAAATTTCATAACAACTCCTTGTAGTTGTTTTACTTGGAGTTCGACATTATTCTTTGTACGAATCTGTTTTCCCTTTACACTGTCTAACTCGTTGGCTGCTGCTTCAAAAGAAGCCACGGTCTGCTTGATCTTGTTGATCGTATTATCATGCGTTTCAAGGACGTCATCAATTGGGTCGTCTGCTTCAAGTTGTGCTAGTTCATCTTGGAGCACCTCAAAGGCATTCAATCGTTCTATCTGTGCTCTAAAGGCCCACTGATCAGACTGACGGGAGTATACTTGTGCTTCTGAGGCAAAGGCTGTGGCAAGTGCGAGTTTTCCAAGATCCATCAGTTCATCTGCAGTCTCTTTCTCCCCTACTATCTTGTAGTAGGAAGCTGCTTCTTCAGCATGAAGGTTTTCAAGGATCCGAGAACTGATGAATTTAACACCATGTTGAAGCTGAGAACTCAGTTGAAATTGAATCATGTATTTCACATTATTCAGTAATGCTAGAGTCTTGTTTCGTAGTTTGCCAACTTCTTCGTCTTCTACATCCAGACTCAATAGGATTCCAAGTGTGTTCAATGCTTCTCTGATCGAGTCCAATGATTCCGCTGGCTTCTTGCTCATCTTGATAGTAGCTTCATCAAGGGCTTTACTGATATCCTGAATCAGACCGGTCTTTCTAAGGTCCTTGGCAAATTCAATCTGATCAATTATGCCACTGATATCATCACCCTTCTTCTTCAGAAGATCCTCGACAAACGAGAAAGTTTTCAGATCTTCCTTGATGGCTCCAACAAGCTCTCGTGTCTGTGCGAGTTTCTCTGCCTTCTCTAGATTCTTGAAGATCTCTTTGAGTGTAGTCTTCGACTCCGTTTTGTTGTTCATTCGGATTAGTTCTGTGAGAATATTCACACTCGCTTCTGCACTACAGAATAGGCTCTGTGCCTTCTTATGCTCCTTATCGAGCCTTGATTGTTCAGCATTGGGTTGAAGTGCCAAGGTCTCTCTGAAGCACTTCTCAGCACGACCGAAGGCATCTGAAGCAACTGCATACAACTTTGATGCATCTTCTAGGTTTCCTGCTCGCATCTGAGAGTCTGCAATATCCGTATAGGTCATTGCGAGATAGACTTCGCTCAGTCCTGCTGTATTACTCTTCCAGGATGTGATGGTTGTGAGCTTTTCTTTGAGATCTTTCTTCTTCTTGAAGAGTGGAATTGCCTCGTTGTAAAGGTCTGTTGCTTGTTCAAAGATGAACGAGCTGAGGATGTCCCTCCAAATCAATTCATCAAATGGATTGAAGGCCTGTCTGAATGTACTCTCTTGACCTATCAACTCGTTAAGAAACTCATCGTAAAACTCTGCTTCAGCACTCTTGTTCTTTCCAAGAATACTAGTAAGCTCATCATCAGTCTCCTCATGAGACTGCTTCAAGAGATTGTAAGCCTGAAGTCCAAGGGCCACACGTCGTAGTTTTTGTGTCCCATCGGCCTTCTGTGGAATTGCTGAGAATGGCTTCTCAAGCATCGTGTACACTCTAGCAAGATATTTCGATGCATTCCGCTGTTTATCTTCATGTTCGCTTTCTACAAAGGGTCCGCTCGCTGCAGCAGCCTGATGCAGCCAAGCCAAGACTCGCGCCATCCACAAATCTGCAAGATTCTTCTTGCTTTGTTCTACAAGTTCGTCCACAGCCTTCTCAAGTTGCTCTTTTGCCTCTCCCTCTGTCTGGGCAATCCTACCCTTTAGATAATTCATATCAAAGTCTTCAATCATGACCTGTTCGCTAAACGCAGCCACATTTTCATATAATTCAGTAAAGGCGTCATGCATTGTGATACGCTTGGTCTCCAGACCTTCCTTATCATCAATGTCATGAAGTGCGAAATCTCTTACTGCATCTTGTGCTTTGAGATTGAGTTCGAAAAGCAGACTTGTATAGATTAGAGCATCATCCTCTGGTTTTGGACTACTTGCTTTTTTCGAACCTGGTAGAACATTGGCCATTTACAACGCCTCCTGAATATATCCAACCCTAGAGTGTAACATCTATCACTTACTTAAGCGTACTTGCGCCAAATGAATCGCGCTGAACGTGATAAATAAAGTGGCGGGTCAACTACCTCTTATCATTCTGCTTTATCCATCTTTTGGATGGGTTCGAGTAGTGTGCGATTGGTCTATTCTTCAGGAGTTCTAAAACGAATCAGACGACCGTCCCTATACTTGACTATCTGCCCATCTTCTGCAAGTTTATTGAGGACTTCACTTGTTCTCGAACGTGATCTTCCCCACTTCTCAGCAAGCTCTGTAGCAGTCAATCCACGATCGGCATCACTCAGGAGGTTTAGCAGTCTATCCCAGCTGACATCTCCCTCAAGGCAATTAGCTCTATTTGGGAATATACTGTATTGTCCTCCATCATATGGTGACTTTCCATCACTAGCCTCCAACTGGTTTGTAAGCTCAACAATGGTGTTCTTTAGACCATAGACTGTCTTTTTCAGATCGCTGACTTCTTTCTTCAGTGCTTCAAAGTCTTGATTATTCGCCATTCTATCCCCTCACTACTCCATTTTTCCATAGTCTGGCCTGAATTCGATGTAATTTCTCTTCTTCTTTTTCTTCTCAAACACTTCTTTTACTTCAGAAATCTCAAAATCTATGTGCTGACATGGTTCGTATTCTTCCATGTCGTCCACGGTGATGCATTCTTCCTGATTAACAGCTTCAGTTTCACTATGAATTATATTAGATTGCTCCTGAGCAGCTGCCAGTTTTACTGATTTTCTTGACGTGATGACTTCTGAGGTACTTGTCAATTCATAATCAGAATGAGTCATCTGGAGAATATTCTCAATGATATCCTTGGTTTCCTTAACGCAGGAATCGCGTTTATGGCGATATGTCATGTCTATCAACAACCGTCAACAACAATCGACACATATATCGCAACTGCATTTAAGGATTTGTTTCAGTCCAAATCCTTCTTTTCTTGCTCTCTGTCTCGTTCTAACGGTACTTCTTCGACCATCTTTCTTGCGAATGTCATATATCCCGTATGTGCAACCATCCATGTTGTCGGACGTGTTTTATTCTCTCTCACCATTATCTCACGCTCTAGGACCTCAAGAGTCTTTATCATACCCCATTTTCCTTCACTTGACAGAGCTTGGCAAGTCTTCATTGTCTGTTCGATAGTAGGGCTATAGCTTACAAAGATCCGACTGGGTTTCAGGGCTCTATGCGCCTCATCCACAACGAGCCAGGGTGTGGCAAGGTCCAGTACTATCGCATCAAGGTCTTGTTCTTTTATACCTTCAAGGATGTCTTGGTTATATTGGGTCACATTCTCTTCGAGTCCAAATTTCTCAAGATTCTTCTTTGCTCCAAGATACATATCTTCCCGAATCTCGTAGGTATAGACATGCCCTGTTGGTCCCACAGCTCTTGCAAGAATACCTGTGAGTGCTCCTGATCCTGTCCCAGACTCAACAACTCTGGCACCTGCTCCAATACCCGCCTCAACAAGAATCACACCAGCATCCTTTGGATAGATGATCTGAGTATTCCTTCCCATTGCAATCTGAACGTCTGTTGCACTTGGTCTGTGAATCTGAAAAACTACTCCAGAATGGCTCTCAACCTTGATTCCAAAGGGCTTACCGATAATATCATCATAAACAATTAGACCCTTGTTGGAGTGGAATTGCTCGCCAGATTTTACTCGGCGAATCCAATTTCTTTTTGCATCAAGGAATATGAAGATGATATCTCCATCCTGAATTAGTTCTTGCATGGTCTGTTCTCTGTTGCGGTTGTGTTTTGAGTGTTGCTACACAGTCACTACTTTGCATTCTGGAGTATGGTAGAGAGCATGCCATAATCTAATTTTAGCATCTTTCATAATATCTGAATGAAAAGGCGCCTCTAAATACTACTAAGCTAAACTTTATCCGAAGTCGAGATTGAGTTGTCCGGAGGTGCACACTTGAACGAAACGGGAAACCAAGACACGCCTGAAGATGAAGATCCCGAGAATCCACCACAAGGAGACGATAAGCCAATCAGTCTTCTCCCAAAATCAGTCCTACCGTACCACCCCCGTGTAGTAGAGCCTATCGATCTACATGTCGACCTAAGCGTAGGCGTAGTCCTTGGGAGGTCTGAGTCATTCCATCGTAAATATCATTCTGGTGGACTTGGAATGATTGGAGGTGTTACAGAGACCTCCGATGATGTTCTTACATCCCTCATGGGAATGCCTGTGTTGCTTGACCTAATGAGTCCTCATGTCATTTTTGTGGCTGGGAAGCGAGGATCTGGAAAGAGCTACACTCTCGGTATACTAGCCGAAGAACTGGCCTTAGCCATGGAACGTAGAGAGATTGAGGTCGCAGCTGTAGTCGTAGACACAGTAGATGTCTTTAGGCAGATGGTTGATTCGAATGATGACCAAATGGATGTTCTAACAAAGTGGGGATATGAGGCAAGAGGATTCCCTGTAAATGTCTATATTCCCCGCAGAACCTATGTTGGCCTCCCTGATGAGGTAAAGAAGAAGGCCCGTCTGTTTCCCCTGTCCATTGGTCCAAAAGAACTGACTACATCCGATTGGGGTTATGTACTGGAAAAGGGTGGCTCTTTGAGCACTGTTATGGAGAATCTGATTGGTGAGACCCTCGATAGTGTACGGAAAGGTTACACCCTTGAATCTGGTGAGTATGTCAAGCTCAAGCGTGATTTCAGTATTAAGGATATGATTGAGTGTATCGATTCCAATCCCACCATCATCGAGTTCTACAAACCTGCTTCACGAACTGCACTCATTCAGAGGTTGAGACGTGCAGATAGATTGGGTGTCTTTCATCCTGGTGGGACAAGTGCACAGGACCTTGCTGTTGCTGGACAGATCACAGTCATTGATGTTGCACCGCTTGGTTCTGATGCTGAGGCTGTACTCGCTATCCTGACCAATATGCTCTGTCGACAGGTGTTGACATATCGCATGGCATGGACGGATGATGGTACCAGTGCAAGAGAAGAGCTTCCTCCAACTTGGCTTATCATCGATGAGGCACACACTCTTGTACCACGATCTGGACTCACACCTGCTAAGGATGCTATAGTAAGTTACGCTAAACTTGGTCGCAGGTTTGGTTGTAGCTTGGTTCTCTGCACACAACAACCATCAGCTGTATCTGATGAGGCAATCTCACAGGCAGATATCATCATCTCCCATTCACTCTCTCATGATAATGATATCCGTGCTCTGCAACAACGTGCTCCTGCCGTCATGCCCGAGCAGTTTCGTGATAAGGTGTTCATTAGTAGTCTTCCTCGTGGTGTAGCTCTCGTCTTTGATCAAGCTACAGAGAACAAGCGTGGCTTTATCATGCAAGTTCGCCCGCGGTTATCTCAGCATGGTGGGACTGACAGACTATCCGGTCTCTTTGAGGCGGTAAAGCTCCTTATGCCTGAAGACCATGAAGAATTCACTGATGTGACAGAACCTGAAGAGGAAGTAACTACAGGGGGAGAAGTCGAAGAACTTGAAAAAATTGAAGAGACTGAGGAAGAATTCGCTGAAGATCTTCCTGAAGTGCCTCGTCCTCCCTTGAAGTTGAGCAAAGAAGACTGGCAGGTCCTTGATGGCTGGATGAGAGAGTATGTAGAGACTCTCTTTGAGGAGCAGAAGCAGGAATACAGTATCACTGATGAAGCCTCACCCCGTGTTGAGGAGGTCCCTGAAACGGAAGAGCTAATTGAGCCTCGTGAAGTTCAGATTGAGTCTATTTCCGAAACACCAATTGATGTTTCAAAAGTCTTAGTGAAGACATTTGGACCCGTATCAAAGGATTTGCTCTCAAAGGCCACTACCCGTAAAATACTGTACAGTCATTCATCTCATGATTTCCTCTTCACTTCAAAGGATGATCACCGTGAGGTTGTAATAATAGAACGTGAAGATACCGCTCCTTCAGATCTCATTGGGTGGGTGGCTGCTGGTATAGATTCAACAGGGCTTGAGGTAGAGAATCTGATCCATGAAGATGGCTTTACCTTTGTCTGTTTCAGGAAAGAAGGTATTCGAGCTATTTTCTCTGTTGGAGCCAGTCAATCGCTGTTGGTACTCCCAATCGTTATTGTTGGCATAGATAGAAAACATATCATCACCCTCGCAGATAAAATTCGCTCGATATTTCATGCATCAACTTGACCTCAGTCCCTTTCCATAGTACAATGCTTGCTCTTATAAGGGCATGAACGAAAAACGATTTGGTGCGCTACAGTATGAGCAAGGACAATATTCGACCACCAGTAAATATGAAAATTGCTTCTATGACCGATTTAACAAGGATGCTTGTATCATGGTCCCAGAGAGAAAGACCTGCAAGTATGTTATATTTCGAACATGAAGGAAAGCACATCTACGGAACCTTGATTTCCAACCATGGCTACTATGAGATGTATGGACTTCCGCTATGGGTTCATGCAGAAGGAGATGGTCCACCAAAAGGAAATTACATTTCCTACAAGAATCGACCGAAAGAGGCCATTGACTTTGTTGATTCTCTTGCTGACTCTGAACCTATGACCATGTTTCTTCCAATCATACGATTAGCAAAGAAACTTGAGATACTTGATATGTAACTTGTCCATCCAAATACTCACTCTGAGTGATCGGGTCTAATAGAGTTCTCTCGATGAGGCTCTCAGATAACTGACCGCAGCCAAGCCTGCATACACAGTGAATGCCAGTATAATGATTGATGTCTTTAGAAGGAAGTCTGTTCGATTGACCAGTTCTACTACGAGAAACAGGCCGATGACAAAGATATTCGTAAAGCCGCCCATACCTGTATCTCCTTTGACCTTCAATGCCATTTTCACCAAGATCATTATTGCTACGATTCCCAGTGAGATCCAATTGATATAATTCTGAAATAGAAATGACAAGTCGAGAAATGGAACGACTCCAATTGGTGTTGGGATTGGTGGAAGGTACATCACAATGAAGATGATGAAGATGACCAATTCTCCAAAACGGATCCAGTTCGTTGGAGTCTTGGTATAGACTTCTCCATAGAGTCCTTTATCATACTCTTGAGCGCCAAAATAGATGAAATATACGGGTGCTCCAAAACTGAGCGCATTGACAAGGCATTGAGCAACACCATATGCCACATCCAGCCAGAAATCAGTCCAGGTCTGGAGAATCGTTTCCCACACTGTTAAGTATCCAGGTATGAACTCAATGATGACAAATGCTGGAAGAATACATAGGGCAAGTGCCACAATGACTCCTAGGAATGCAGCTGGTTTTCCTCCCCCCATCTTTCCAAATCCTACCCGATAGAATACATGCCCTGCAACAATCAGCCCCTCAATCAATGCAATGATTGGCGTCGCCATTGGGAGGACGAAGACCATCAATACGAAGAGGGCATTGGCACCATAGAATATTCTCCAGCGGAGCGGGACCGCAGTGATAGTCTCATCCATTATGTATACAGTATTGGCTAACCGGTATCTCTGGTAGTATATCGTACCTATCCATGGAAGTGTGAAGACTGTTGGGGCTGTAACATAATGAAACAGTAGATTCAACATTGGATCTGCAAATGGTGTCATCTGGGGGATAAAGAGCATGAGTAGAAAGAAGTAGATGGGTCCTGCTATGGCTAGCAGTACTACAGTCACCCTTGTCATTAACCAGTCGGGACTCAATTTTGCCTCTCCATCTTTACAACGTAGTGAGTCTGTTATAAGTTTGGTTCGATGGTACGCAAAATCCTAACGAACGAGAATTTATTTGGAAGTGATTACATTCAGCATCAAGTGGCCCATTGAACTGAGGGGTCTTCGGGTACAGGAGTGAACCATATGTACAAACGAAAGCTTGCTGCATCAAGTTTTGTTCGGAAGAGTAAATTGATCATTGGTCTTGATCTCGTTGCTAATATGACTGGAAAGGATTCTGCGGGAATAAAAGCTGAGAAGGACCGACTGGAACGAGAGGCAATAGAGTTGATAGCCAAGACAGCAGAATATGCTGTTGCCTTCAAGATAAACAGGCACCTCATCCTACCTCTTGGAGTCTATGACGGAATTCCCCGCATTGTGGACAAAATTCACGATCTAGGACTCACAGCCATAGTCGATTGTAAATTGAATGATATAGGGAACACGAACAAGGTCATATCAAAGTATTACTTTGATGCAGGATTCGATGCTATCATTGTGAATCCCTTTGTAGGGATGGAGGGTGGTCTCGATACGGTCTTTGAATCAGCTACAAATCGAAAACGAGGGGTCATCACTCTCTGTTACATGTCGCATCCAGGTGCCAAGGATGGTTATGGATTACTGGTCGCTCCTGATGAGAAGACAAAGAAACAAGAACCCCTCTATGTACGATTTGCTCGCCAAGCAAGACTCTGGGATGTGGATGGAGTAATAGTTGGTGCAACATATCCTGACAAGATACAGGAGATACGTACTGTACTGGGCGATGAGATACCCATCATGTGCCCTGGTGTAGGCGTTCAGGGTGGAAGTGCCCGAGAAGCAATCGAAGCTGGAGCGAGCTATGTGATTGCGGTCCGTTCCATTATCGAGTCTCCTGATCCTGCAGCAGCCGCGGCAGCTATCAATGCAGAGACCCGATAGGGACTCAACTGGACCTGTTTTGTGCACAAGCTTGTTCGTGACGACCACTTGTGTACATCATATCGCAGAAACGAACGTCAGCATGTGTGTTCGATTAGAAACAGATAAAGGACAACACTTGCAGTTCATGTACAGAAGTGTTCATGCTTCTTAACAAGACGAGGTTCATTCCTCGGAGTGCGTCCATATGGCAAATGATCGAGGCTATGGTTTTGCAACATGGACTTCTTTCATAGAGGAGTCTCAGATTCGTGCCCTTCTAAAATTTAGTGTAAAATACTACTTTGCTGGAGGAAAACCTGGAATCATTCCTACTGATATCTTCGCTGATATTATGGCAGATCTCAGTGTCAAGTATAAAGAAAACCCAGCAATGGCCCTTGACGACCTTAACTATGGGCCGACAGGTGGTCAGACTTGGTTCCTGAAAACACTGGCTAAACGGCTTTGCGATGTTCGGAAGATACCGATAAATTGTGAGGATGAGTGGGATCGTGTTTCAATCACTAATGGTTCGCAACAGGCACTTTATGCTCTGCTCGATACATTGATTGATCCCGGTGATGTCATTCTTACACCTTCACCCGCATACCTCGGATTTCTCGTACCTGCTGTCAAACTTGGAGCTCGTGTTATCACAATACCTACTGATAATGAAGGAATCATCCCTGAATTTGTTGAACGAGCTATTCACCTCTCAAAGATCAATTTCGGTAAGACTCCAGACCTACTCTATGTAGTTCCTGACAGTGATAATCCAAAGGGTACCACGCTTTCAATGAAGCGACGAAGAGCCCTATTCGATATATGCGAGAACCACAATATCCTCCTTCTGGAAGACTCCGCTTATGCCGAGATTCAATTCAAACCAAATCCAAAGCCAATAAAGACGCTTGATAAGGAAAACACTCGTGTTGCCTATCTTGGTACAAGTAGCAAGGAAGCAGCTGTTTTGAGAGTTGGATACTCCGTTCTCCCAGTCAATGTTCGCGAACAGGTGCTAAAAGACAAGGGCTACCTTGATCTCTGTACAACAACTCTTGTTCAACGAATATTGGATGAGTATTATAGAAAATATATTGACCAAGCGATGAAAGTCGGTATACCTCTATACAAGAAACGGTATGAAGCAATGGCAAAGGCAATGGATGAGTTCTTCCCAGATGGTACAAGAACTGATCCAACAGGAGGTTTCTTCATTTGGTGGCAGAGCGCGAAACCTGATTTCGACTCGAGTGAGTTCATGCAGCGTGTTGCAATTCCAAATGAGCTACTCTATGTGCCCGGTGGACCATTCTATCCAATAACAGGCTATACAGTTTCATCAAATGGTAAGGAATTAGAAACAAGTGTACCTGAACCAAATACAATGCGACTTGGTTTCTCATATGCTTCTCCCGAGATCATCTCTGAGGGAATAGAACGTCTGGGTAAGCTTCTCTCAACTGAGCTTGGTTAGACTATTCATGGGACATTGCCGGGGTCATCCCGGTGTCCTATTATATTGAGAAGTTTACAAAGACAGTCGCACCATTCTTCATCTGACCGACATATGCACGCTCATATGGTCCAAATAGATCTACGAATCCAGAGTTGATAGCCCATTCTATCCACGACCATGAAGACTCTTGTCCAAATTTTTCTTCAGCATACTGCCCAAAGGTCCAACTAAGATATCGTTCTATCTCAAGTTTGAGAGATTGAAGAAATTCTATCTCATCTTTTGATGACTGACCAATGTCCGTATCAATTTCAGCTAATTTCCTATTCAAATCAGAGTGCGTGGTCAGTAGTAAATTCGTGAAATTCACTAGCTCTTCATTCATGTCCTCAAATCTGTTCTTCTTTCTAAAACGAGAGAGCTTCCCTAAAGAGCTGAACAGGTTGCTACCATGCAGGACTTTGATATCTTTCTCTTCCAGCGATTTCGCCAGACTCTCATTCCATGGGGTATTGAAGTAGACCCTTGGATATTTTATAAACTCTGGAAATGGTAATCCCATTGCTTTAGCACTGGGGATAACCTGTGCATAGTATGCAGTTTCTCCAGGACCTCCAATATGTGCCATAGTTGGAATAATAGTATCAATCACAAGCTGCCTAGAATCCACCCGTGGTGAGATATGTCTTGCAATGTCCCCCAAATAGGGACTCTCTGAGGGTGTTTCAATCTCAATGTTCTCTGAACAGATTGGACATTTACCTGTCAGAACAGCAGTTGACCCATGGTCTTCATAGTGCAGCTCGGTACGGGCACTGTTGCACTCCTTCTCAGGACACTCGTAGAAGAACGGAACATAATCTGTAGCTCTTGGACCTACACCTGGATTGTAACCATTGCTTTCAATGAGTGAGGTCACATCATTGAAAGTATCTATCATCCTCTCCCGATTACTCCTATCCAGTAATAGCTCCATCCCCTCAATTAGCAAGTCCCTCACTTCAGGCGTTGAAGCAGGAACAAGAGGTATTCCTAAATTTCCTTCGATATTGAAGAGTCTACCCATGATCCTCATGGCCCACTCTCCTAGTGTCTTAGAATTGAGAAAACCCCAACGACTAACTGCCAGTGCTTGCTCCAAGCGTTCCTCAAATACCAATCTTTTTGGTCCCTCTAGAGGCTTGAACATTGGACGATAGCTATCCCTAATATCATCCTCGACTTTATCATACCAGTCCTTTCTTGGTAGAGGGATAACATTGACCGGTGAGAATTCAAATCCCTCGGGCGTTGGGATGCTAATCAGAGTACCACCAGATCCCATCACTGGAATGCGTATGTTCGTCAATTCTGATTGGACACTATCGTAATCAGCTACACAGAAGAATACTCCAATGTCAATCCCCTTGTCCTGACAAAATTTAGCAACCTGATTAGCTGTTACTGCCTTGTTCAATATGTATGAAGGACCACCAAGTACAACTGACTGATGGGCAGCCTCTATTGCGCCATCTCTCAAGAGACAAATATTTGATTCAACCTCGGGGTTAAGACAATGAAGGTCTTGATTGATTGATATGAGTGCCTTCTCCAACTGGTCCATTCTATCTTCAATGTGCCACAACGTCTCTCGATACTCTTTCTTCAGAGTTGGAATTCGTTCATGTAGACTATCTAAGGTGAGTGGGGGCATGTTATACAATGTACTTGCTAAATTGACATTTTGTTCTTTCCAGATAAAGTCCTGATAGACATTGTATACGCTGGGTTTCAAAGTCCCTACCTCTCACTTCTTTTCGAGAACTTCCTCAAAGACCTTCTCATACATTGGAACTATCTTCTTTGAATCGAAATCATTTGCACGCAATCGTCCCGCGTGTCCGAGTCTTCTTCTCTCGTCATCATTGTTAAGCAGCCCAAGTACAGCTTCTGCAAATTCCTCATTCTCGTATCCCTTAGTCACAAAACCATCTTTTCCAGCACGCACAAGTTCAGGAATTCCTCCAGCTGGTGTAGTGACCACAGGAAGGCTACAGGCCATGGCTTCAAGAAGAACTAGAGGCATTCCCTCAAGTGTTGAGTTAAGAAGAAGGAGGTCCGCAGAACACATGATCTCTTGCATATTGCTCTTTACACCTAAGAGATGTACATTGTTACATAACTTTAGTTTCTCAATGCGCCGCTCAACATCGATTCGTGTTGGACCATCCCCTGCGATAATAAGACGTGCTTTGGGATTCTCGTTGACAATGATTCGCATTATTTCTATGAGTTCTACAATACGCTTGACTTCTCGGAAGTTGGAAGCGTGAAGGAGTATCTTCTCATCAGGGCTAATCTCGATTGCTTCATCTTCTCTCCTTACTGACACACATCCACTCTCTACAACAAGTCTGACTCCCTTGACCCGTGAGAACTGGGTCGTATCAATAAAGTTTGGAATCACTTTGATGTCTCTCTCAATTCCAAGTTCTTCAATGGCTTTCTTTTTCAAGAACTCAGAAACTGCTGTGACCCCATCAGCCTTCTCCACCGTGTACTGCACGACCGGTTGATATGCTGGGTCTAGACCGAGTGAATGAACATCTGATCCATGTAGTGTTACAACATAAGGTAAATTGACAATCTCTCGAGCCATGTATGCCGCCATTGCATGTGGGATTGCATAGTGTGCATGCAGAACATCTAATTCGGCTGCTTTGGCAACTTTAATGATCTTTGATGTAAGAGCCATTGTGTATGGAGGTCCTATTGCTCCAAATAGAGGGTAGTCGAATCTATCAACAAGATCAACATGAACTCCTTTTGTCTGCTGCCACATCATTGAGAATGGTCTCTGATAAGTGATGAAATGGATGATGTGGCCTTTATCAGTCAGATGCTGTCCTAGTCTTGTCGCGACATATCCTGAACCGCCAACTGATGGATATAGATTTACGCCGATGCGCATAGTAGAAACCCTTCCCAGGGTACTGTTTTTTCCCCTTTAAGGCACTTGGTTTGAACAACTCTCCTTGCCAAAACTTGATTAGATACCGAAAGAAGAACCACGTATGGATTCGATTCTGGTAGTCGTTGCTCATCCTGACGACGAGTGCATAGGTGCTGGCGGCACAATCAAAAGACACACTGACCAGGGAATTCCGGTTGATATCCATTGCATGACAGGCAACGAGGTTCGGAATGCAGAGCTAAGGTCTGCATGCTCTTTTCTTGGAGCCCGGAATCTCTATCTTAGTGAGCGCGATGACTTTGCAATCGACATGACCTTGAGGAATGAGATCATCGGTGCAATACTGAAGACCCGCCCGAAGGTCATCATCACCCATTCTCTTGATGACTACAATCTGAATCATCAACAATGTGCAAAACTTGTCTTTGATGCAGTCGAATGGGCTTCTCACACGACCGTCTTTGATGATGCACATCGTGTGGATCGAATTTACAATATGGAAATCAATACGATGATACCTCATCCTCATGTGCATGTGAACATCTCGGATACCTACCCTATTGCCCTACATGCATTGAAGGAACACAAATCGCAGATACAAAAGATTGACTCCTTCTATGAGAAGCTCTATGATGCTAGAACGCGACTCAGAGGGATACAGGCAAAGTGCGATCGTGCTGAGGCTTTTACAATTACTCTACCTGAGCATGCTGGTCCGTTTTACAAGGAGAATAGTGTTGAATCCCTACTATGACAGAAGTTGTTAATCTCCGGTTTCAGTCTTTCTTCTTCTGGCTGCAAGTAGTTGCTTCAATTCGCCCATCATACTCATCCCTCCACCTGCTGATGGCGGAGGCGCAGTAGGAGCTTTTGCCATGGTTGGGATTGGTTCATCTCCCATACCACCACCAAGAGATGCAGCTCCTGGTGATATCGTCCCGCCACTTGCAATACGACTTGAGAGTGAACTCACCCTCGAATCCAAGGATTCTAGCTGTGATCTGAGTTGACCGGTAGTGACTTGAAGTTCACTGATTGCCTCTGTAAGCTTCGTAGTGATAATACTCACCACTTCTCCGAGCTGACGAATCTTCTCTGTATTTGGATCTTGAAGTGCCCACTCGAATTCCTCCATGACGGCATCTTCAAGTTCTTTCTTTTCTTTGCTCATATCTACAGCTCCGTGAATTCATACCTCAGGTTGTTGTTATCGCTATAAACCTTGTCTGCATTTAGATTCTGGTCAAATATCATGTTGTATCAATCACACTCTCAACAATTGTTTTTGCACTATTCAGAGTGGTTTCAACCAGTTCTGCACTAGGTCTTTCGCAGGTAATTCTAATCACTGGTTCTGTTCCTGATGGTCTAACGAGAATCCATCCCTCTTTCAATGTGATACCAATACCATCAACGGTGAGAACTTGAACTACATCCTTCAATCCCTCTGGCAGGGCTGTTGAGAGTCTATCCATGACTGCCTGTTTCTTGTCATTCGAGCATTCCACTTTCGCCTTCATCAACGGATAAATTGGAATCTCTGCGATCAGCTCACCAAAGCTCTTTCCTGTACGAGCCATCTTCTCCAAGATCCTACAGGCTGCAAGAAAAGGCTCTGGGGCTAGATGGAACTCGGGGAGTATGAAGACCCCACACGCCTCACCCCCCATGACTGCTTTGGTATCTTGTACCTTGATAGCAACTTGAATGTCACCAACAGGAGTACGGATGCTCTTTCCTCCTGCATTTTCGATGGTCTCGTCCAATACAAGCGAGCTATCCACTGTGGTCACAATAGTCCCTGGTTTATCTGTCATCAGATAGTCTTGGGCAAGAAGTGCAATGGTTCTATCACCTCTGATTACTTCTCCCTCTCTTGTCACAAAGACCACCCTGTCCGCATCTCCATCATGTGCAATTCCAAGATCCGCTTTGGTTTGTTTCATCATCTGAATCAGGTCACCGAGAGAGCTCTCTTCAGGTTCTGATTTCCTTCCTGGAAAATGACCGTCTAATTGACCATTGATTGTAATCACTTTCGATGCTATTTGTTGCATCAGATACGGTGTCAGAACACAGGCAGCTCCATTTCCTGGATCAACAATGACCTTGAATGATTTTGAACGTATCAGGTCACTATCACATTTTTTCAAAATATCATTAATATGGTCCTCTACAGCGGTCTCTAAGACACGTTCTTCTCCCAGCTTATCCCAAGCTGCAACAATGAATTCTTTAGACTCGTAGATCTGTTCGAGTTCTCTCTCCTCATTTGGTGTGAATCCCATACTATTCTTCGACCAGAACTTAATGCCTGTGTACTCCGGTGGATTGTGAGATGCAGTCACCATCAATCCAGCATGAAATCCTTTCCTCTTTGTCGTGTAAGCAAGAGTCGGCGTTGGCATGATTCCTCCTCGAACCACATTGACTCCAGTAGAGAGTAGACCAGCTGAGAGCGTATCGGCCACCATCAATCCTGTTGTTCTTGCGTCTCGAGCAAGGATGACTGTTCCCTCTCCCTTCAGATAGGTCCCCAAGGCTTTCCCAAGATTCAATGCCATCTCAAGATCGAACTCTTCACCATAGACCTTCCTGACACCAGTAGTACCAAACAGTCTTCCTGTCATTAGATTCACTGGTTTTCAAATGCACAGTTATGAAAAAAAGGTACCTGATTTATGCAGCTAATGTCAATATTGATATCTTTTCTATGGCGCTTTAGATATAACCATGCCATTCTTTGACTATAAGGACGCAAATATTCACTATGTCGATATCGACAACCGAGATGACTCATCACAAGGCCTCCCGCTCATCTTCATCCATGGTGCAGGCTCTTCACACATCTGCTGGGCTCTGCAGTTGAGAGAGTTCTCCAAGTCCAATCGAACTATCGCAATCGATCTCTCCGGTCATGGCAAGTCCGATGAACTCTCCGAGGAAGTGTCTATTGAAGAAGGGTATGCACTCGAAGTGGCAGGTCTTGTCAATCACCTTGAATTATCTGATTTCATTCTCATCGGCCATTCAATGGGCGGCTGTGTGGCGATGTCATATTCTCTCAAATCTGATCTTGTTCGACCAAAATCCCTCGTCCTTGTAGATACTTCTCCTAATCTGAAACTTGCAGAACTAGCGCCAGGCCTTGTGAAAGAAACACTCCAGGACCGCTTCAACTTTTTCAATAACAAGGACCATAAAAACTATTCAGATGCTCATCGACTGAAGAAGCTTGAGGAAGAGATGCGACTGGCAAATCCGAATGTCATGTTGCGAGACCTGAATGCCTGTAACAGATTTGACATTCGTGATAAGGTGACAGCTATCGATTTACCCACCTTTGTCCTAGTAGGTGAACATGATGACATAATTAGTCCTGAAGTTGTAAGAGAGTTCGAAGCAGACCTTCCACGCTCAGATCTTGCTGTCATTCGTGATGCTAGCCATACTCCCATGATTGAGCAACATGAGGAATTCAACAGGCTTCTCTACAAGTTCGTAAAATGGACAGAAAACACCGCTGGTGTACAAACCTCATTATGAATGATTTCAAAGTCCTACCGTGCTATGATCTTTATGGATGATGTTCCACACTCTCACATGCAGTACAATGTGTCATTCTCTCTTCTGAATCAATTCAATCATTGTTTCCTCCGCTTAATGAGGAAAACTACCAAAAGAATACCAATAATTCCAGAGGATACTATCAGAATCATTAGGAGAGATTGGTCTGGACTAGAATACACATTCATAGAGCCAGCTATGGCTAACATGGATAGGTGAGTAACTCTGGCCCATACATATCCCGCATAGAGTTCACCGTAAATCTCAACATCAGTGGTATTCACACCCCATGCATGAACCCAAACCAAATCAGTAGATAGTCTCGTATAGACCCCGGTTGTATCATTAAAGTGATAGAGGACCAATGTAGTCTCGTTGACATCCACTGTATCGTTTAGTAATCCATTGTTGTTCATATCAAGATCAGATTGCCTATAATACATCTTGACAAGTGCTTCTTCGACCTCATGAGTCTCTGTTCCACCAACTGTGAGTTGGATGTCTATATATCTTCCAAGAGATACTTCATCATTCATCAATCCAGAACTGGCTATTAGGGGATGAGGCGTTGTTTCCTCAGCGTATCTCGTCACATTGAGCACGACATTCTCAGATGAATCAATCATAAAGGCAAGAATACAATCTGTCTGTTTGATGGCATCAATGGAGTCCATCACGTAACGGGCGGCATAGCTGGATGCATTCACAGCACAGGATGAGTACGCAATCCGGATCGTGTCAGGAAGGACAGTGACCTCCTTTCCTTTGAGTGCTGCAAGTACCGAGTAGACATCATACCCTGTTGCATCGGTCAACATCACTACAGTCTGTGTCTCTGTCCAAACACCATATCGAGTGGCAATCATGTGAGCTCCCGGCTGCATCATTCCCTGAAGGACACTACCAGTATCCTCAAGGACATCATACATCAATCCGCATATTCCTTCTTCATTAGCCTTAGGTCTACCAATCATGACAACATATGGAGAATCTCTGTAACTTGAAGTGAAATTATCAGAGGAAAGAAGGGATACATCAGCGAGTTCATCCAGATTTTCACAAAAGTCTTCACTCCATAGGAGAATGTCTGAGTCAGAAACAATGAGAACATCAAGCAACTCAGTGTTGAAGGAATCAGGGTCGTAGAGGTCAGGAATCCCATCAAGATCAGTATCATTGCTCCATGGATTCACGCCAAATTCTAACTCATCCATGTCGCCCAGTCCATCACCATCAGAATCAGAACAGAGAGGATCAAGCCAGAGCACAAGCTCGAGCCCATCAGGAGCTCTATCGCCATCTGTGTCCACTAACATTGTATCCGTACCATATAGCATCTCAATACCATCGACTACATCATCGCCATCAGAATCGAGAGAGTTGGGATTCGTGCCTTCTTCATACTCAAGTGCGTCAAACATGAGGTCCCCATCCGAATCAGCGTTCACAAGACTAGAATTGAAATCAAACTCAGTCTTGTCATCAAGACCATCATTGTCGGTATCTGTTGAATTTGCATCTGAGTTAAGTAGGAACTCCGTAAAATCTGTGAGCTCATCACCATCAGTATCATCTGATAGAGGGCTACAACCATAGGTGATCTCTGTGCCATCACCAAGTAGGTCTCTATCTGAGTCCCAATGAAGAGGATCAGTACCTAGCTCGACCTCGATGGCGTCACTCAATCCATCACCATCAGAATCAATGCTTTGGGGATCAGTTCCAATCTGATTCTCTGTATAATCATCTAAATCATCGTAGTCAGAATCATTGAGGAGCGGGTTACTATAGACATTGACTTGATGAGTGCCGATGGAGTCTGTAATCGATGTAGACCATCCAGCTACTTCGACCTCATTTGTGAGACCATCAAAGTCTGAATCATCGGTGGCAACGAGCTGATCACTCTGACATGTACTATTATACACAAATTTCTGAACCCTTCCATGTTCGACCCAATTCTCGACAACGTAAAATGAACCATCAGTTCCAACAGTGATGTCCATAGGATTTGTGAAGTTCCCCTCCTCATAACCCGAGAAACCATAGGTTCCATTGATTCCCCACGTGGGAATTGCTTCACCATTCAGATCAAAGGCACGAATACTATGTCCACCAGTATCTGCAACATAGATAATATTCTCATCACTAATTGTGATTCCCCTTGGATATGTGAACGTCCCATCAAAGAGAAATGGGCTGATTGTTCCAGTAGGATCATAACCAAATACTCTATTCTGACAGGCAACATACATGAGTTGATTCTCTTTGCTATATGCACAGGAAATGGGCTGACCAAGTGTACCTAAGTCTGATTCAATATTGGGAATGGATTCATCCCACACGTAAGTCCATGATGATGGCGTGAGGATCTCATTTAAACTAAGAAAACCACTGCTTTCGATGTCCCAAATATAATGTAGCATGTTAGGTGGAGAAAAACTGGCATCATACATCCATGGTTGGCCTGTATCAATAGTACCGTAATGCGTACTCCCATTAAGACTATATGATTCGAACATGCAGTCTGCAGGATAGGAGTAGAAATCATGGCAATATAATGTTTCATTTTCCTTGTCGATTGTTAATACTGGCTTACATATAGGCTCTCCATCAAATGCTGAGAAATAGGAACCTGTTGGTATAACGCTGAGATTTGAGTCCAGTTTTGTTATCCACCACGTACTTGCACCTGGATAATAACTACTATCACTTGAATATCCACCATCACCCATTAGGACATAGAGGTCTCCATTGAGGTCACTCTCAATACTAGCAAATGTTGTATCGATAGGCTGATCCGTGCCCCAACTGCGTTCGAACTCTATTGAATACTGCATCATGGGTTTCTCCTCATCCCATGTCCCATCACCATTCGTGTCGTAAGATCGAGGATTGGTGTTACTCCAGTACTCGCTATAGTCGTCAATCCCATCCCCCTCAGAATCAGGAATTCTTGGGTCTGCATAGACATGGATCTTGAATGGCGTGGATTCGAACTCGAAGGAAACCTGCCATCCTGCTATCTCTCTGAGGTCTCTCAGTCCATCCTTGTCAGAGTCTCTATCAGTGATATTGGTTCCATAATTCAGTTCCCATCCATCAATAAGTCCATCAGTATCCGTATCTGCTGAACCTGGGTCTGAACCAATGATCGTTTCATAATAATCACTCAGACCATCCTGATCAAAGTCCCACTTCCACGCCATGCCCGGGAGTTCATCATCATCATTCAGACCATCATGGTCATGGTCGAGAGGAGTTATGTATCTCCAACGAGTGAAGCTTTCAATACTATCTGGCATCACATCATAATAGAGAGTTGCGTACTCTAAAGTGGATTCGGAATCACTCAGCGGTTGATAGTGATATTCTGGGAAAAGACCAAGCCAATAATTGCGGTAGATATTATTCAAATAGAAATCATTGTGCAGGATAAGAGTCACTGGAAAGTTGGGCATACCTGTACTAGGTTCAATCCACGCCTCACAACGGTATGTCCGCTCCTTGACAGTATAGCCATCTCCTTCCATCGTAGCACTTTCTTCCTCAACAGGTTCACTCGCCCATGTATTGGAGTACAGAGCACCCCATGGAGGAGCTATAGTGATTTTTGGAATATTGTGGCTACCACTAATTCCCTGATTTCGACCAGGGCCTGTCGCATTAAGAATAGCGATTATTCTAGCTACAACATCTATTCTATCGTTGGCATCAAGTCCATTGTTATCCTTGTCTGTAATTGTGATATCAAAATCTTCTTCTCGATCAAATGAAGGTGTCACTTTAGAATAGACCTCTACATCACCGACAATCACATTTGTCAACCACGACACAAGCTCATCTGAGTATCCACCAATCATGTCAGCAATGACCATACCAATTGCCAATACCCATCCAACATAAGGAATCTGGACTATTCCATAGAGAATGCCTGTTATAACCAGGCTAACAACAGCTGAAACAGTACCAAATGTGGCACCTACTGCTTTCCCAAAACTACCTCCGATACTATTGGCTAGCATAATACCTCCCGCTATGGAGATCCCTAGATCAATAATGATACCTACAACCAACATGATTTCATCAAGACGATTTACAGATTTGGCAAACTTTGAAGTATCATCAATCTTATCGAGACCCTTGCAGACCTTTGACCACTGTGTCAAGGTGCTTGAGCTCTTGGTCTTGAGATACCTACCAACTGATGCCTTGTTCCATCCCTTCGTATACATGGAGTCCAACCATTTCCAAGCCTTCCATCCTGTTAGGCCTTGAGAAATCACACCAACTGCTTCCAATCCTAATACTGTCACATAGACAACTGTATCCACTAGGCTTGTTTCAGGTGAATACGGTACCGTTGGAGTACTTGGGTCAAATATAGTATATTCACCAGTGTGCCAGCGAAGCATCATGGATATGATGTTGAATGTGGCATTTTCACTGAGTGCCCAGCTATCAATCTCATCAAATACCTCCATCAAAGAGAGAGCTGATTTAGATGATGTGTTATAGAAGTGTGTCTTGGAGGATTTCAATGTCACAAGATCACATACTGTCAAATTCAGATCAATAGGACCTGTAATCAAAAAGGATTCAGGAACTATGTCTGATAGGTCTGCAGTCTTCATAGCATCTTCAGTTGCAATGATGATTGGATAATTTTCATTGTCAGGCAAGTATTCCAGAGCAGATGGGATCAGCTCATTACTAAGGGCGATCAGTGCCTCGTCACGATGGGAAAAGTCATCTGTAATGGATTGAAGGCTGATGTCGTAGTCTGGTAGGAGTGATGGAATATCAGCAAGATGATTTGTTGAATTATGTTGAAAGATGTAGGGTATGATCATATCAGCTGCTAGTGTCATGTTTCTGTTTGAGCTATAGAATAAACCTACACTACTGGAATGCATCTCTTCAACAGCCATTCCTGTGAGCATGAAACCTTCATTATATGTGACAAGCAATGTGGAATCAGGTCTGTATCCAAGGTCTGTCATATTGAAATGCTCTGCTGTTGAAGAACTTGCATTAGCAATGAGAAATCCACCATCTCCAATTCCAATATAATTATGATCTGCAGTCTCTAGAGTGATGATGGTATCATCGATATAGTGAACAGTAAATGTTTCATCAGAATCTATATCGGATGCACTTGCCACAACACGACCATCCTCAGTCACGGAGAGATAACCACCACCAACTTCTTTGAGTGCTATTTGGTTCCTCCCACAGATCACACGTTGAAGTGCAGCATTCTCAATTGAGGATTCACAAGCTACACTATATCCGGTTGAATTTATAATTACATATCCTTTGGATGAGGAGTTTAGTGCAATTGCGTTAATGTCTGTGAACCCGATAACCTCCCATTCGAGTTCCACGCTCATCATCAAGATAATGGGCTCTGTCGCAGGAAAGAACATTTTACTACTGAATGCCACTACTCGCTCATTTTCCATAACAGGACTGATAGGAACATGGATGCCATTCGATACCACCTGAATTCCGTAGTCTTCCACATCTGTCTGTTCAGGAATTGAATTGAGTGTGATATTCAACATTGGAATGACTTTCACATCTTCCTTGGAAGAATCCAAATCTTGCATAGCACCAGTTGCATCATAGGGCCAATCCCAGAATTGATCTACTAGCTGTAGGTTTTCGACATTGGCAGGTATCAACTGAAAGGTGATGTATGTTGACACACCACTCAAATCTATACTCATATTAAATTCCATACGTGTATTGGTCCTTCTGAATGGGTCAGCATCAAGGTCATCATTGACACCATCGCCATCATTATCAAAGTCCCAAACATTCGGTATGCCATCTCCATCGATGTCGCTGACTGAAACGTAGAACTCATGTTTATCAGGCAGTCCATCAAAGTTTGTATCTGGTTCTAAGGGGTCCGAATCTGCAAATACCTCAAAGTAATCAGTCAGTGAATCGTGGTCTGTGTCATTGTTCGTAGAGTTTGTTCCGATAATCGCTTCCACTACATCAGGGAGTCCATCGTCATCTGCATCTGGTGGATATGGAGGCAGGAGATCGATGAGTTCTTGGACAAGTCCTTTCAACGAAGAGGGATTTCGTGGAGGATCACCACTCTCAGTTGTGTTCTCATAAGGTATCAGCACTGGATTATCGACAGGTAGTGCTTGATTTGCAGCGTACTCAAATTCGACCAATGAGATCATAACTATAAGAATCATTACAACACTAATTCGAAAGCAGAATTTTGATTTCTTATGCACCAACTTTAACAGTACATTTCCAAAATCCACGATTGACTCCTCCAAAGCAATATCACGAAAAAAGAATCATAGCTCTTGCCAATCTTAAGAAACTATACTGATATTTGCCGATACCATTTGATAACAAACGAACTGATAAATTGTCTTAGGCATATATCATAATCAGGACTACTGGACCCTCTGACGGAATACTCTTGTCGCTCCGCAGATTTCAGCTATCAATAGCCCCCGTGCAGGTAGTGATGTCTACAGCGATTGTAAGATAACCAGAATCATGCAGGTTTGATATCTGTATTTCTACCATTATTCTTAATGACCATCGTAAAGCTCAATACGTTCTGAAGCAAATACTTCTCCGAGGGGCTCTGTAACTATGGTCGAGACTGCTGTACTTTATGGAG
The DNA here is from genome assembly GCA_016933575.1 of Candidatus Thorarchaeota archaeon. GTDB lineage: Archaea > Asgardarchaeota > Thorarchaeia > Thorarchaeales > Thorarchaeaceae > SMTZ1-45. The sequence continues at coordinate 10,442 of JAFGAR010000004.1, read as the reverse complement.
TAGACGAGGTAACTTTTCTATCATTTCTCAATAGATTGCCTAGTATCTGGGAGCGACAGAAAGGATTCTTTGAAGCTGGGTTGACAAGATTGGTTGCAAAAGCAGGTCATAAGGATGATCTTGTATATGGAGTCGATGTCCTCTCCTGTGGAGTTCAAGAGCCAGTCATCATCACAATTCTATCAGAATATCAGCGAGATGTTTCCTCTGCAATGGTCACAATCCAAGCGAGCTATGCAGTAAACCGAGTATGGGGGCAAGCTGAATCCACCCTTAAGGAGGTAGAGGTGAGAATTCGGGAGTATTATGAGAGATTTGAAGACATTCTTGAAGATGGAACTATCACATTTACTGAGGACTTTGAATGCCCATCATGTCATGCAAGGTACTCAACAAGAGTGCTTGTGAATGTGGAAGGAAAGGTTCAGTGTCAGAACTGCGCAAAGTGGTTTGAATTGGAAGCAAAAGTACAATGAGTGTTAACAGAGGTAGGAATTGCAAGAATTAGAATCCGTAACTTGAGGTTCTTCTACCCATCATGCTCCCCCTCTTTTTTCCTAATCAATCCAAAGTATTCATTTTGATATTGTACAAATGACATCATATCATAGTGTCAGCACTAAACGTCAGATGAATGGTAGGTCAAAGAGCTGGTATGATTGGTTTCCGCCGCCGCTGTTGACAAGGATACTAATCTCGCGAAACCTTATTAGGTCCATACGCCCCTTTACGCTTTGGCCGTGCAAGTTCAATCAACGCCAATAGATTGCATGGGGACCTCGGATGAATACACACACGGACATTTCATATGCGAAATTCCAACTCAAGGTACACATCCACAGTCCTCACAAACTCGGAGAGCTGAAACATGAGTAGTACGTATGACTATCTCTTCAAAATCGTAGTGTTAGGAGAAGGTGCGGTCGGGAAGACTGCCATTGTCACGCGATTCTCTCACGGTTTCTTCAGGACGGATTATAAGACCACCATTGGCTCACAGTTTGCTGTAAAGAACGTCGATATAATCAGACCAAACTCCGAAAAAATAACTGTTAAATTGCAGATTTGGGATGTCGCCGGGCAGTCGCGTTTCCAGATTCTCCGACCTATGTATTACCGGGGAAGCAGTGGTGGCCTACTTGTGTATGATGTCACTCGACGAAGGACCTTCATCGTGCTAGAAGAGTGGCTTGAGGAACTCCACAAGGCGCTTGGCAAGAAGATACCTCTGGTGCTGGTGGCAAACAAGACAGACCTTCCCGATAGAGTGGTCGAGCCCTCAGAGGGTCGTGAGTTTGCAGACAGCCATGACATGCCCTACATCGAGTCCAGTGCGAAGACAGGCGAAGGTATTGTTGATATCTTCGGGGAGCTCGCTGAGGTACTTGTAGACAACCGAATGGAAAAGGATGTTTAGAAGTTCCGTTCGCTAATCCTTGTCGTATCACAAATGTCTAATTACTAATCCATATCAGTGGGACTGATGCGATGTGAACTATACCCATGGTCGACGCTGAGGAATACTATTCAGTCAACACGATTCCAGCTCTAGCATGGGCTCTAGATCTGTATTTCAAGGCTGGTGGTAAGATCAAAGAGGGTGGGATTGTAGAACTCGTCTTCCCTGCTGGAGCCCATAAAGAACTGATGAAAAAGAAAGGCGACCATGAGATATTCCTCTGGTTGTCGAAGAAGAAGCTCTTTGTGAGAGCTCGCTGCAATTATAACAAGGAATGCTCCTTCAACTCGGAGAGAATAGATGGGTCCGATCGTGAGGGACTGAAAGGTCTCCCTTGGGGTGAGATCAATGACCGCTCCTTCTTCATAGCATTACGCAAGTGGTTGATTCGGAACAAGTTTGATTATGTCACTCTAATCCGGGCTCTCAATACTGCATGTGATAGAAAGGTAGAGATTCCACTTACAACGAAATATGGCCGCACATTCAAGAAATTTGATGATTATCGCAAGAACAAGTGGCCTGAGGATGCAACACCAGATAATCGTGAGAAATTCTTGGAAGAGGTCCTAGTGCGGGTCTCTTTCTGGATCCAGTCAGCTGCTCAGGTCAACGCTTTAAAGTCATAATCAAAACTGCTTTAGAGTGCGGTTGTACCTTTCAGAGTGCAGAGGTCATAGAATCTTGATGCGTCTAGGTCTTCTTGTTAACCCTATTGCTGGAATGGGCGGTCGAGTGGGTTTGAAGGGAACTGATGGAGTTCTTGATGAGGCTATTAAGAGAGGCGCTCAACCAGTGGCACCTGGGCGAGCCCGGGAGTTTTTGCAGGCATTATCTCCATATATGGAGCGCGACTCTGAGATTGAACTTGTCGTCTGCCCTGGTCCCATGGGCGAGGACATCATCCAGGAGGTGGGGCTTAACTATTCTGTGGTTGATGTCACGATTGGAGATATGACTGGTTCTGATGACACCCACCATTGCATAGTTGCCCTCTACAAGGCTGGCATCAGGTTCCTTGTATTTGTTGGAGGGGATGGTACTGCCCGTGACATATTCGATGCCATCGTGGTACATGGTATGGATGACCTGTTGGTCCTCGGAGTACCATCTGGTGTGAAGATGTATAGTGGTATATTCGTCGTGAATCCTGCTGATGCAGCAGAAGTCGTAAATCTTGTCAATGCTGGGGGAACTGGCATTACTGACTTTGAGGTGATGGATGCAGATGAGACCGCCTTTCGTGAGGATCGATTCGTCATCCGTCTTTATGGCTATCTGAAGGGACCCTCTGTTCCAGCTAGGTTCCAAGGTGCCAAACAAGCAAGTCCTGAAACATCAGACGAGCATGAGGCACAGGAGGCAATTGCACGGTATATCATTCAAAAGATGGTTCCAATGGGAACATACATTCTTGGTCCTGGAACAACTGTCAAAACCATAGCAGATCAGTTAGAGATTAAAAAGACCATTCTTGGAGTTGATATTTATCAGAATGGCGATACATACAATGATGTAAATGAATCAGACATCATCAAGTTAGTGAAAGACTTCGAAATGACATGGATTATAGTGTCACCAATTGGGCATCAAGGTATGCTCTTTGGGCGAGGTAATCAACAAATTAGTCCCGGAGTCATTGAGAGAGTTGGAAAAGATCATATCTACGTTATATCCACACAGTCTAAGCTAAAGGGGATTGAAGGAGAAACTCTCAAGGTCGATACTGGTGATTCCGCAGTCGATGAACTATTGCGAGGTTACATCCGGGTTATTACTGATTACAATGAAATACGTTTAATGAAGGTTGACTGACCAACTAAATGGACACTGTGAATTAAAACCATTAATTTTGAAAAACACAATCACTTTGGACCAAATGTTCATATTTTATGTTCATGGTCATACCTTTTCACAATTGAGCTTTCACAGAATTCAATTGCATCTCTAGATTTCCAAATTCAGGAAATGCGTTTTCGATTGCCTGCAGTTTAAGCAGAATATCTTCTGGTATTCCATGACTTATTCTGAAATCTGGCCAGTTTTGCTGTTTAGTTTCAGTTGATTGAAGTTCCACGTTAGGGCAAGTGTCATTTATGATTCGAACTAGATCTTCCAGAACATTGCGTGCGATTTCGCGGTTCTGAACTGGTAGAATCCAAGTTGAATAGGACAGAGGCAATAGCAGGATTATCGCGAATATGATGAAACCTATGCCTAGAAATGGTGTTATTGGACTTACGATGTCTATGAAATCAAGCCATCCTAACAAAGTTGTAACAATTGGTAATATGTATAGCAAGAGCGTAGCGATACAATACAATACGAATGGTATCGCGAGAATTGTTCCCACACGTTGGATTTTTCGTGCCTCAGCCAATTCTTTAGCACCTAGTATAATGGTTCCAGTAACTTGTTGCTTATCTGCTGTTTCACGCATCTGATATAATGTTACTATTCTATCATCTTTGACGATATGGCAAATTGCTTCACTCTCATTTGATTGGATTTTGCGATATCCATTTTCGCAAAAGGGTTCAACGATGAGATCTATAGGTACATCACTCCCTTCAAGCAGGAAAAAGTGCCTTCTGTCTGTAATTAAAGGCTTCATTATCCAGAGTTTAATAATCTCCACCACATACTAACAACCGAGTCACTGCTTATGAGGTTTATCTTCATATGGCTAATAGCATCATAAGGGGCTACATTCGGGTCATCACTGATTATAATGAGATTCGAATGATCAAGATTGAGTAGATATCAAAGAGTCTGTATAGTAGATACAGTCTTCACGCTCACAGTCGCGATTACGCTCTGAATACTCGCAGGTCTCAGGTTGTGGAAGTGTACCAAGATTAATGCCATATTCATCCTTCAGGATGCTCATTGCAGATGTCAAACCAAAATAGGTCGCACGTTTGCAGCATCTACAGAGACCATCACTTGACAAGGTTAATGCCTTGGAAGTGGCATTATGAGCCGCTTTTCTCTCAGGACCTTTGGTTGGTGTTGAACCAAGATAAAGTGCAATTGCGATACCTGCTCCGATGCACGCTCCACAGGCACCAGCATAACCACAGTAACCTCCAGGAATCTTTGAACCGCGTTTTATACCCTCAAGAATCACTTGTTTTGTTACAGGAGTGCCATCAAGCTTTGGGATTCCGCGGTTCTTCATAGCAATGAGGATTGCTGCTGGTACGAGACTATGATGTTCTGGTCCGTGAAACTTAAAACTGGGGTGAGTGAGTGCCTTGTGAACAATATCTAGGGGTTCGATACTCCTATCTAACTCAACAAGACGTTCCAAGAACGCAAGTGCATCTTTTGAATGACAACTATCACAGACAAAATGGCCTGCTGGGCAGTAGATTGGTGATGATTCTATAGAACCACAGTATGTACAGGTCTGCATGCGGGCTGACTTATCATAGACTAGTTCAGTACCGCATATCATGCAGGACATATTGTGTTCGGTCAAGGGTAAAATACACCAAGAATTCCATGGCAAACGGATATTACAAAAGCCTATTGTTACAACCTATTCTTTGATAGCAGTATTCGTGAAAAATTACTAGAGCCCGTATTCTAGGAGGATTAAAGATGTATTATGCCATTATCGAAACAACTTTTGGTCATATAGGGCTAGTTCATGAAGGAACAAAACAAGCTGGCGTAGAACGAATCATACTTCCTAGTTCGAAGAGTCAGGTCGTAAAACATATTCTATCTCTTTTTCCAAAAGCAGTACCCAGACAACCCCAAATCATAGAACCTCTGACTGATCTTCTCGTCGATTATTTTGAAGGAAAACCTGTGAAATTTCCTCTGGATTTTTTGAATCTAACAATCTGTTATCCATTTCAGATAAAGGTGATTAAAGCCGAGTGGTCAATTCCCTATGGAAAAGTTGCAACATACAGCTGGATCGCAAAGAAGATTGGTTCAAATGCCTACCGTGCCGTTGGCAATGCACTTGCACGCAATCCGTTTCCAATCATAATTCCTTGTCATCGAGCTATCCGGTCCGATATGGCTCTAGGCGGATTTCAGGGTGGTCTTCAGATGAAGCAAAAACTCCTAGAACTTGAAGGGGTCCAATTTGATGCAGAAGGTCATGTTTTACGTGATTACATCATTCACTAAATCTTGAGTGCGCTTTGAAGGTCCAGTATATCTAAATATCAGGAGTACCTTAACTTACCTTATGTCGCGTGTAACGGTATTAGGCGGATGTGGTGTTGTTGGCACAGTTGCTGTCAAGACTCTAATTGCTTCTGGAGATTTCTCAGAAATAGTGATTGGTGATATTGATCTTGACAAGGCAAATGAATGTATATCTCAGATTGGTGATGAATGCCTTTCTTCATTCGGGGTCGATGCGAGTGACCCATCAGCAATCAAAGAGGCAATCAATGGGTCCGATGTTGTTCTCAATTGCTGCGGTCCTTTTTACAAGCTGGGTCCTATCGTACTGAAAGCTGTAATTGAATCCGGTATCAATTATGTTGATGTCTGTGATGACTATGACGCAACAAAAAAACTCCTCGAGATGAACAAGGCTGCAAAAAAGGCAGGTATCTCTGCTCTAACGGGGATGGGTAGTTCTCCTGGTGTAGCGAATCTTCTTGTAAAGTTCTGCTCAGATCTAATGCTCGATGAAGTCGATTCGATTGATATTCTTCATGCTCATGGTGGTGAACCAACAGAAGGTGCAGCAGTTGTTGCTCATCGAATACATAGTATGACCTCTCCAATTCCCATGTTTCTTGATGGGAAATTTACTACAGTGGACTACTTCGGAGAGAGTGGACGTGCTCTAGAAGAAGACGTGACCTTCCACTGTGTTGGTACATATCGGTGTTATCCCTATCCTCACCCTGAGACCATTACATTACCAAATTACATCAAGTGTAAGAGAGTCACCAATCTGGGCTGTGTGATTCCACCTGAATACTATCGAATGATTCAGGATATTGCACGGCTCGGTATTGTGAGCGAAGAGCCATTGACTGTTGGCGACCAACATGTTGTCCCTCGAGATTTTGCCATTGCCTTCATTATTCAACAGAGAGAACGGATACTCCGTGAAGCGAAATTCGGTGAACAACGGGGTTGTCTCAAGATTACAATAACAGGAATAGAGGATGGTGAACCCCGCCAGTACGATTTCTCGATGGCATCCATTGGTCAGTCCATGGGTGAAGGGACTGGAATTCCAGCAGCGCTTGGGGCTATTCTAATGCAGCGTGGCAAGATCACAGAGAAAGGAGTTCTTCCTCCTGAGGCATGTGTAACACCACTTGACTTTCTTGGTCTTATGCAAGAACATCTGAAATTGGACAAGATGACCGGTGGCGAATCACCCTTAATCATCGAATCTATAGATAAGACTGGAAAAGCCGAACGTCTGAAGATGTAGACAAAAATAGTCACTGTATATATGGTCGTTTGACCATGTAGAGTAGTGGGTTAGGAAATGTCCGAGGAGAAAGGTGAGAAGAAATACATCTTGGCAATAGATCATGGGACCTCAGCAATGAAAGTAGCACTTGCTGATCCCTGTGGCGAGATACTCGCTTTTGAGTATGAGGATACTCCCCTCTACCTGTTTCCAGATGGAGGAGCCGAGCAAGACCCCGACGAGTGGTGGACTGCGTTAATCAAAGCCACTAACAGACTGCTTGGAAAGGGACTTGTTCCTATTGAGCAAATCGTTGCTATATGTGTCTCTAGCCAATGGTCAGGAACTGTTCCTGTTGACGATAATGGCGACCATTTGATGAATGCGATCATCTGGATGGACTCTCGTGGTGAACCCTACATCAAGAAGATCAATGAGGGTATCATCAATATCTCTGGGTATGGACTCCTGAATCTTGTTAGATGGTTACGGTCTACAGGCGGACTTCCTGCTAAAGCAGGGAAGGATCCCATTGCTCATATTCTCTACATCAAGCACGAACATCCTGATATTTACGATAGGACCTTCAAATTCCTGGAACCTAAGGACTATCTTAACCTCCGATTGACAGGTGAGTTTGCAGCATCTTTTGACTCGATAATGCTCCATTGGGTGACTGATATCCGAGACATCAATAACATCCACTATAACGCTGGTCTGATCAAGAAAATGGGTATTCATCGGGAAAAATTGCCTGAACTGAAACAGTCGATAGATGTTCTAGGAGTTGTTAAGGAGGATGTCGCTCAAGCACTTGGCGTATGTGAGGCCACAAAAGTCGTTGTAGGTTCCCCAGATTTACACTCCGCAATAATTGGTTCTGGTGCAGTACGTGACTATGAGGGACATATCTATATTGGGACAAGTAGCTGGGCGATGTGTCATGTACCCTTCAAGAAGACAGATATCACTCATAATATGGCCTCTCTACCTTCAGCTGTACCTGGTAGATATTTTGTTGCGAATGAACAAGAGACTGCAGGCGCCTGTTTGAAGTTCTTAAGAGACAAGGTACTCTATATCGATGATGAATCACGGATTGAGAATCCGGAGGTCTATAGAGAATTCGATAGAATCGTAGAGAAAGTTCCGCCTGGGAGCAACGGTCTCATCTTCACTCCTTGGCTATACGGCGAACGCACTCCTGTAGAGGATCATACCATCCGAGGTGGTCTTCACAATATCTCCCTCTCTGTGACCCGAGATGATATGATTCGTGCAATCTTTGAGGGCGTTGCATTTAACACCCGATGGCTCTTCGAGCTTGTAGAGAAGTTCATCAAACGGAAGATGGACCCTGTGAACATCATTGGCGGTGGTGCACAATCCGACGTTTGGTGCCAGATCTTTGCAGATGTCTTGAGTAGAACGGTCAGACAGGTAAAAGATCCAATCATGGCAAATGCTCGTGGTGCTGCATTCATTGCAGCAGTTGGTTTAGGCATCTGTAGTTTTGATGATATATCCAACTTAGTTCAATATTCCAATATCTTTCACCCAAATCCCGAGAATCACAAGTTATACAATCGTATCTATTCAGAGTTTCTCAATCTCTACAAAAACAACAAAGCCATGCACCGTAGACTAAACAAATAAATAAGCCAAAGGCACACATATCGAATAAGCTTCAAAGAAGGTCTATAGTAATCAATTGAAGTCGAAGACTTTTTCAAGTTATGTTCTATACAAATGAACACCATTTCTCGATTTGAGTCAATGGAGATTAGAATTATGAAACGCGCTATCCAAATTATGTTTGTATTCCTTGTTGTTGGAATGTTTCTTGTAGCACCTGTTGCTGCTCAGTCAAATCAAGGTCTGTCTTGGGGTGTCAGTGTCAGTGATAGGATCGATTTCAATTTCGTAGTTGATACCGATACAGATTCAATTAATGAACCAATGTATGCATCAATAACTTCAACGCCAGTAATTCCTGATTCAATCAGTGGTTGGGGAGCTGTACCAACTGCAGTTTCAGACTGGAAATGGGCTGCAAATGATACTTCGATTGGTCTCTATGGACTGATATTCTTGACATTGATTGCGGTCGGTAGCCATATGTCTGTTCCAGTAGGTAACTTCACTCTAATGACTACACTTGTTTCAGCCGCTCTAACAGGTGAGGTAATGATAGATGACGTCTTCTACTGGGGTGTTCAATACACTGTGGACACTTCATCTACTGAGCATACAACTGTTGCGGCACGATACTTCAAATCTGATGGTTTTCTTGCCAAGCTCACAGTAGAGGAATTCGAGAATGATGTTCGAACAGGCTATATTGCAATATCCCGTCAAGGATTCATGACTACAATAGCTGATAATTTCCTTATCATTATTGCAGGAGCTGTCGTTCTGGTAGTTCTCGTGATTGTCTGCGTCAAGCGTAAATAAGGTATCAATGATGGGGGTAACTCCCCATCTCATTCTTTTTTTTGTTTCATTAATCGTTTTTCATTCCAAATACCTAAATTAGTTAGCAATCTTCACAAGATCTTAGAAAGGAATGGGGACTACATGACAAAAGAACGATTTAGTTTTGAGAGTGTTGAGAAAGCTGTACGAAAGAAGAGCTTCGGGGTTTTAACAACCATTAACTCTAAGGGACGACCTCATAGTACAGGAATCATCTATGGAGTCTCTCCTCCAACATCGCCCTTTGCACTCTATATTCTAGTTGGAAAGAACTATGCTAAGGTGCGTAATATCAAAGCAAATAATCAGGTCTCACTTGTTGTTACTTTTCCACACTATTGGCTTCGATTCGTTCCTGCCAGCTATGCCATGTTTCGAGGCACTGCAGAACTAGTATCTTTCAATAACATAGATGCAAGATGGTCTATGAGCCAGTCAAGGATTGGTAGAATGAATCTAGCAACAGATGTATCTGAAGATGAGATGGTCTTTATCAAGATCAATCCTGAGCCTACAATCTTCTGTTATGGTCTTGGAATTAGCATCATGGAGATGAGGGGCGACCATACCAATGCTGGCTATAAGGCAACAATACCCCCTGAAAGGATGAAGAAATAATCTTACGGAGGTGCAGCTGAACTTGAGGCGAAGATATGTCATTGCTTCATTTGGTCTTTCCATTATTCTAATAGTTGCACTTACCTAGGGGTCTATTGTTGATTCACGTTATCTTGGAATCTGTTGGAATGAAGAAGCTGGGGAACTCTGTTACGTCAGTGATATTTACAATCAAAATGGAAACGAATCGTATTCTGTAATCTTTCATGAAGTGAATTTTACATTTCTTTGTTTGACTTATCCTTGGAACCTTACTGATATGGACAATATCGCATATTTCTCAATAGATTATCAAGGTGCTTCAGAGCAGGTAAATTTTCAGACCGGTGGATATTGGAGGGTTGACAACAGCTACTGAAATACTGGACAGAGTTGGACAGCTCTTTGATGGTTGTTTGAACCATTCTTATAGGTCTTTAAATACAATAGTCCAGAGATAGGATCGTGAGGTTGTCCTGACACGCATCTGACCTCACAGAGTCG
>JAFGAR010000033.1 GCA_016933575.1 Candidatus Thorarchaeota archaeon | reverse complement strand
GGGACTATGATGATGTCCTAGACGTCTGGATGATACAAGAACCCTATCTCCCTGATGAATATAAACAAGAATTACAGGGGATGGCAGATGGAACAGGCCTGTCCTATGAAGAAGTAGCGGTATATAACACCTGGGTGGGTGTGTTCAATACTCTTCATTCCTGCTGGGGCGCATCCCTCTATGGTACTGCAACAGCGGATGGAGAACTCATACATATGCGCAGTACCGATGGGGTCAACACCATAGATGACCCAGTGACCGGTACCAGGATCATTGAGAATCAAGTACTCATCATCCGAAACCCAGAATCTGCTTATGCTTCATTGTCACCTATCTTTGCAGGTGATATCACAAGTATCGGAGGATTCAATGAACAAGCAGTGGCCGTCAGTGAGCTCACCATCGTCGGCTCAGATACCACCTATGAAGGCATCAACGCAGGATACCGTATGCGGATGGTCCTAGACCGTGCTGATGACCTCTATGAGGCAGAGAGGATCATGAACACCAATAGGACCTGCTGCTGGAACTTCATCATCTCCGATGGAAAGATACCCAAAGGTCTTGCCATCGAACAAACCGCAAGCATCGCCACCGCAAACACCTGGGATGACCCTGTTGAATCAACCGAACCATTCTGGGCAATAAAAGATGTGGTACGACGAGGGAACTGTTTCATCAACCCCACACTCGCTGTTTACCAACGGAACCATTACGACCCACGAGGTATACCAGGTTTCCTCCGAATGATGTTTGGAATCGATGGATCCTTTGCCGCCTGGACACAATACAATGCCATAAGTAATGAGATAGAGAACCAATACGGATCACTAGATGCGGAAACAGCATTAATATTACTACAAGATGTCTACCTAGGAAAGACCAATATGGCTTTCCGAATGTTACTCGCAGAAAACACCCAAACCGGAAGACAATGGACCGCCAGTCCAAAAACAGGAGATATCTACATCCGCTTCTCAGACCACGGCGAAGACGCCTACCTAAACCCCATGCATAATTTCAACCTCTACGACCTCTTAGCAAGAGATCCACCATAAGGTTAGAATGATCTGTTCAATGATCCATTTTTATCAATACTTTCACCCCTCCTTTGATCCATATAATATTGGGAAAAATCCATTAGTCTCTTGATTGAAATGAGACGGTCTGAACAGTTACATGATTATATCTTTCTAACAAGTGAGGGAACTACATTTCAACCAGAT
>JAFGAR010000214.1 GCA_016933575.1 Candidatus Thorarchaeota archaeon | reverse complement strand
CTACTATGAGTCGTCCACTGAACGACGGGAACTGATACCTCAGCTAGACTAGCAGCGTATCCGTCAAGAGGGGGGCTATCCTGCATGTATGCAAAGTCTGTTACTGTGCCATAACCGCCACTCACTATAGAAGAGGGGGTCATGTCATCCGGCAGGACTGTGTAGATGTTAAGGAAGATTGCATCGATATTCCAATAGCTCGTGCCGATTTCGCCCGAGTACCCTTGACAGAGGTCAGTGATTCGAATTGTCAATGATGATGAAACAAGGTGTTCTGATATCTCATATGATCTCAATGAATCTTCAGGTACTGGAATACCGATAGTATCAAGTGTGACCCACTGAGAGCTTGGATTGAGAATTTCGATTACAAGCCCTTCATCACCTGTTGGGTGGTGAAAGTCTACAACTAGATATTCTTGTGCTTGCCCATAGTCAGCACCAGTGAAGTAGAACTCCGTTTCAAATCGATATTCGTATCGTGTCGCAGATAGCGCGTGATCATGAACTTCAATTATGTCGTTAATAGGTATTATTGATGGGTCTATGCGTAAGCGGACCTGAAAACCAGAATGAAAGAACAGTTCTTGTGTAGGATTATTGGCACTCACGCCAATGATTTCACAGGTTTCAATCATATAGAACAGCTCAAATGTTTTCAGATAGGCAACTATGTACCAAGAACCATCATCACCTCTCCATTCTACACAGAAAGGACCAGTTCCAACGAAATTCGTGTATTGAAGGCTCCAATCAAACGATTCATAGCCCTCAAGGTTGTATATAGGACTGTAAAGATATGTTGTATCAAAAAACAATGAATTTCCGAGATAGCCATCGATTGTATCGATTTGGTACCAGATATTGTTATTCGGATACTCATACCACCCATCAAATCCTCCAATGAAGTCCTCATGCGCTGATAATATATCCTCATTAATTGGAGCTTCTTCCCAATGAGAACTCACTCCATCAGAGTTTTGTAGATAGTTGAAGTTCGTTACGCT
>JAFGAR010000213.1 GCA_016933575.1 Candidatus Thorarchaeota archaeon | reverse complement strand
CCCATTTTCAACAAAGAAGACCAAGAACAAACCATATCTCGTGACAATGGAACGAGTGAGTTTCATTCATCCAAGTTCTCTTGATGCACTAATCCAGAGTATCAAGGACAGAGGAATCGAGGTTCTTGAAGGATACAATGCATTGCATTCTGCAGGCCTGCTTTATGGTGTTCTCTCGGGAGGCGAATCATTGAAGGAAAAGACGGGTCAACGCCTCCCCATCATCAGAACGAGGAAAGGGTTGGATAGTCAAAATGATGAACAGGAATTCTTCATAGCAGGATTTCCTCAGATAAATGTTGTACGGGCACGAAGTCTGTTGAAAAAGTATGGAACACCAATGGAAGCCATTCGAAATGTGGAGCACTGGAGTGATGTCGCAGGAATAGGTCCGAAGACGGTTGCTGCTGCGAAGAAGTTGCTATATTCAGACTATAGTGCAAATGATGATACAATGGATAGTACTGAGGAATAGGATGGCTTCACCGCGATATTTTTAAAAGCCCTGAGTATTCTCTGGTCATATAATAGTTGAAACGGAGACTATCTTATGGGAGACGTACGAATAGCAATTGCAGGTCTAGGCAATTGTGCATCTGCTCTAATCCAAGGCACTCATTATTATCGAAACTCGAAGGCTGAAGATGAAGTACCCGGTCTTATGCATGTTGACTTCGGGGGTTATTATCCAAAGGATCTGAAATTTGTTGCAGCTTTTGAAGTGAACAGGAAGAAAATTGGTCTTGATATTGCAGATGCAATATGGGTAGAACCGAACTGCTGCGCCAAATTTGCTCCGGATGTCCCAAATACCGGAGTGAAAGTGCTCCCAGGACCAATCTCAGATGGTGTTGCTCCACATATGCGAGAGTCATTCTTCACCTATGATGATAGCGAGATTGAACCTGTTGACATTGCAGAGGAACTAAGGAAATCCAAAGCAGACATGTTGGTATCCTATCTCCCCGTTGGAAGTGCAGAGGCATCGAGAATATACGCTGATGCTGCGATCGAAGCTGAGGTTGGTTTTATCAATGCATTCCCTGAATTCATCGTGTCTGATCCCAAAAGCCCTCATGCACAGGCTTTTGAGAAGAAAGGCATCCCAGCAGCTGGTGACGATATCAAAAGCCAATTAGGAGCGACTATTCTGCATCGCGTCCTCGCGCAGCTCTTTGATAAACGAGGCCTAATTCTGCAGAATACCTACCAATTGAATATAGGTGGGAACACCGATTTCGAAAACATGCAGGTCGAGAATCGGCTTGCCTCAAAGAGGATTAGCAAGACAGAAGCTGTAACAAGCTGCGTACACTATGAACTACCAACAAAGATCGGTCCTAGTGATTACGTGCCGTTCCTTCAGGACAACAAGGTATGCTATATTACCATGCGTTCGAAAGCTTTTGGTGACTTACCAATTGATTTGGATCTAAAGCTGTCAGTTCAAGATTCTCCGAACAGCGGTGGAGTCATAATAGATGTTGCGCGAGCCGTAAAAATCGCTCTTGATAGGGGTATTGGTGGAGAGCTCTCAAGTATCAGCTCTTACAGCTTCAAGCATCCCAGATATCAAATCGATGACTTTGAGGCTAGAAAGAGAGTGGACGAATTCATAGAGGGAAAACGTGAAAGATAGTCCAGTGATGGGAGAGAGGAGCATTCATTTCTCATTCAGCAGGCATCATCTTGAAACGTCTATAATAGTAGAAATCCAAGATGAAGAGAAAAGCTCCTTGGATGATGACACCTAGTCCGTTGCCAACTATGAATGCGTCTGCCAAGAAGAAGACAATCAATAGCAGGCCTACAAACTGATAGATTCCATCTAGTGCAACATTGATCAAAAGAATCCTAGCCATCTTTTCAGGAGATTCCTCCTTATTTCGTAGTACGCCAACAAGGGCGATTATCAAATCAATAATCCCCCAAAGAATTCCTTGTAATCCAATGCCTTGAAAGAATGCGGTAGGAAGGAAAAGGAGAAGGACGCCGATGATAATACTTAGTGTGCTCCATACTATCAAAGTCATTCCTAGCCTTCGAGCGACTTGATTAGGTTCCATAGCAAGAATCTCCTATTGCGATAATTGAGTAGTCATGCGAGCATGATAAATAAGATGGTCTGCTTCCATCACACCAAAAAAGGGACAGGCACGCCAAGTTCGATTCAAGAGATACCGATTTGAATTGGCGCGCGTCTGCTTCGAGTCCAAGTTCTGCCTAGAGCTTGGTGAAACTGTCAACTATATCTTGGTCCAATTTCTTGATCATCTCAACAAGAAGTTGGATGGCACTTTCGACATCACCCAAATCAAGTATCCCATGATGAGAGTGAATGTATCGAGTCGGAATCCCTAGGAACAATGATGGGGCTCCCATTCCAGCAAGATGGATCTGACCAGCATCAGTACCTCCAGCAGGCAGGAAAGCCGACTGGTGCCTTATCTTCTTCTCCTCGGCAACCTCAAGAGCAAACTTCCTCAATTTTGGATTCGGTATCATCGAGCCGTCACCAGCAGAAATAGCAACACCAGAACCCATTTTTTGAACGAGCCCCTTAGAACCAGGAGAATCACCAGAGATGTCAACATCAAGAGCGAACCCGATATCAGGTTGAATCATCTGGGCGGAAGTCTTTGCTCCTCTTAGACCTACTTCCTCTTGGACCGTTGAAACGGCATAGACGATGTTGGGATGAGCAATGTTCTCTTCAGAGATTCTTCGAAGCACTTCATGCATGATGAACACGCCAATCCGATCGTCGAATGCCTTGGCAACCGCGAGATTCACTTCTACTGTCTTCTCCTCTGCATCCTTGTCATCCTCATCCTTTTCCTTTTTCGTTCGTTTCATGATGCGGAAGTCTGACTTTGGTACAGCAGGGTCTCCAACCCTTATCCCCAGTGCTTCGACCTCTTTCTTCGAAGAGCAACCGATATCGATATACATATCATCCTTGGTCACAACTTTCGAGCGTTGCTCGGGTGTAAGAACATGGGGCGGAGGAGCACCAATGACTCCAATAATCTTCTCGCCACCTTTGAAGGGACGAACTATGACTTCTTGTGTAAGGAGAGTCTGATCCCACCAACCTCCAAGCTGATGGAATTTGAGATATCCCTCTTTGGTAATCTCACTGATGACAAAGCCAATTTCATCTATATGCCCTGCAAGCATAATCTTAGGTCCAGACACGCCTTTCTTGAAGACTACACTTCCAAGACGATCGAATAGCACTTCGTCAGCGTATTTAGCGCCAAAATCGTGAGCGATTTTCTGAGCCTCTGTTTCATGGCCACTAGGACCAAACGCATTGCAGAGCTCCTCTAGATAGTTCAGATTCAGTTCTTCGGTCATTAATCATCACTCATGGAATCGAATATATGATTGTGTTATCGATAAGAATTACATTATAGTGTGTTTTGGTTGAAGACATTTGCCAGCTATAGAATCGTGGCTTGAGCCAGAATCTTGAAAGCATCATCAATATTGTCGCCAGTAAGAGCACTAGTTTCAAGGTATCCGTTTAAGTTGTTATCCTCAACGAACTTCAGACCCATCTCTTTCGAAATAACTCTCTCTTCTTCGAGATCGACCTTATTGGCAAGAAGCACAATGGGGATCCGTGTCCCTA
The DNA here is from genome assembly GCA_016933575.1 of Candidatus Thorarchaeota archaeon. GTDB lineage: Archaea > Asgardarchaeota > Thorarchaeia > Thorarchaeales > Thorarchaeaceae > SMTZ1-45. The sequence goes on along the minus strand of JAFGAR010000213.1, from coordinate 567 downwards.
ATGCAGATTCTGTTTCAGCAATCCATTTTGGCAGCTCTTTCCAGGTGCTCTTTCGAGTGACATCGAACACCAGAAGCGCACCCTTTGACCCCTTATAGTAGCTAGTGCGAATGAAATCAAATCGCTCCTGCCCAGCTAGATCCCATACCAGCAGCTTGACTCGGACCTCAGTGCCAGTATGAGATTGTACTGATACCGTTTTGACAGCGAATTGAGATCCAATGGTAACGATATATTGTTCTGAAAATTTCTGAGTCAGAAACCGGTTGACAATTGCAGTTTTTCCACTACCCCCAGCTCCTATCATGCATACCTTTCTCATGTAGTCAAAAGATTCGCTCATCAGTGGATGTCCTCATAGTCTGTGGATTGTGGATGTTCATCAGTTAGTTTGCATTCGGTTGTCCTGTGAAGGGAATTGCTGACCATATTTAGCCTTTTTCGGAGTGGATACCCATATCATACCGCGCGTCTTTCATAGATGAAACCTTCTCGTACGAAGGGATTATATCATTCTCAACGACCTCTGATAAGCACCGGGAGGATACCTATGGACCTAATTACTGT
>JAFGAR010000212.1 GCA_016933575.1 Candidatus Thorarchaeota archaeon | reverse complement strand
TGCTCGATGAAGCAGCTCGATATTATTCTGAATACTTGCTGTTAGAACCGAATGACATTGTCGCAAAAGATAAGCTAGCAAGAATGGATAACCTAGATACTCTAGAGAGAGTTTATTGAAATTGAGAGATGGTGCGACCACCGGGATTCGAACCCGGGTCACGAGCTTGGAAGGGTATTTCAGAATTTAGATTATTCATTGCAATGGATCTAAAACGATGGCATTACCTCCAAAACAAGAATGTAACTTATCCGCAAGTGTTTGATTTGCTGTGAAGTATAGAATTTGCCAATTCTCATGGAGGATTTCTTCAAGTATCGCAATTTGTAAATCCCTTCGAGTTGTATCAGAAGCCAAGAACGGATCATCCATGATGAAGAATCCAGGAGATTTCCCAAATATTTGTCCAGCCAATCCAATGCGTAAGGACAAATAGAGCTGATCAAGAGTTCCTTTACTTAGGCTGGATGTTTCAAACGATTTGCCATCATCCTTCTGGACTAGAACTTCTCGGGCTTCATGATTGTAGGAGATTGTTGTGTATCGCCCACCGGTAATTCTCTTGAAGAAGTCTACCGCTTTGCTTTTGTTCAGTAATTCAGTAACCTTTTCCTTTTCTTCATCATCCATTTGAGAGAAGATTTCAATTCCAATTTTACAATTTGCGGATCCGGAGTTAATACAATCAATGAAGTCTGATAATTCCTCTACCACAAGATTGAGAGAATCCATGCTGTCAGTGATGTATCTACAGGATCTACCAAGGAACTTTTCAAATCTTAGAGTTCCAAGCCTGGTTTCAAAATCAGCTAGGTGATCCAAGTGTGTTTTGCTGATTGCTTTGAGCATCGAAAGATGTTCTCCTTTTTCTTTGATTGCGATATCAGTTTCTTTCAATTGTTCATGGTTGTATTCTCTAGTTATGCTATCATCTATATCTGGAAGCCGCTTTTGCAATTCTTTTTTTGTTTCTTTGATAATGGTATCAGGATGAGTGTTTTCAATTACAATCTCGCTTTTCATAATTCCGAGGGATTCTGTCACTTTCTCATTCATTCTCATGATTCTGGAGAGATAGTCTTGAAGCTCCTTTCGATAATTGGAAGATAATGATGTTTCAATGGACAAAGACTCTAGTAGCATCTTTATCTCGTTCTCAATCCTATTGAATCGATTGATTCTCATTTCTGTACTCAATCGAAGATACAAGACCAAAATAAAACCCACAAGTACACCGAATGATTGGATAATCCCAATTAATCCAAGCTGTAGGACAAAAGATAGAATTACACCTATCAATGATCCAATGCTAAGGATGATGAGTATTCTGTTGAGGAATTCACGTCGATTTGTATCTGTTGGATACGATATTGCCAATTCAGAGTGTTCCTTCAATAGTGAAGCAGATTTAGCAATGAAATCCTCTGGAACAACTGATATCTCTTCGAGATACTTTTCTGCAGTTTGACAAGCATGCTCCAACTTTTTATATTCACGGAGATTGCGAGCTTTGTTTAATTCGTCTTTCCTTTTATTGAAGATGCGTAAGGATTCTGTAATCTCAAGGATTTCCAACTCATTATTCTTTATGGAAGCCACATCGTCTCGAGCCAGATAATTCTTGATACTGGCTAATAGCTGCCTAGCTATATCCAATTGATTCCCAGGATTTTCAATGCTGCCAGCACGACTGATTTCAAGTGTTTTTTCAGTGAGTGACCCTTCAGCCTTCAAAGCTGCAATTATCACATTGATATCTGCAGATCTAAGTCCAAGCAATTTATCAGTAGCTCTATCGAAACAAGATTCTTGCTTCAGAATTTCCAAATCTGAATTTCGGATAATTAGTAAATCACGAATATCCTCCAATGATTCATTCAATAGATCCACACTAGAAGAGCCACTAACTTCAACTTCTTCACCATTCAAATCCATCAAGAGCAAACCATGAGGGGGCTCCGAGATTCTGTGTAGTTCCTTCCCATAGGGAGATTGTGTCTTTATAGGCAATAGAAATTTGATTATTGCATCGATTAAGAGAGTTTTTCCGGATTCGTTTGGTCCAGTGATGCACTGAAATGATTGATTGATAGAATAGGTACGGTCTTCAAGAGGACCGTATTTTAGAAGTGATATTTTTTTAATTTTCATAGACGCAACTCCTCACTTCCGAGTAATGATGACATGACGCGCAAAACAAGTCGTCGGACGGAATCCACCTCTGCTTGGTCATCTCTTTCGTCAATCAGATTATTAAAGCGTTTGAAAAGAGGGTGATTCAAAACGTCTTGAACGTTTCTAACTTGGTTATCAATAATAGCATTGGTAGCCAATTTCTCTAGTTCTCTTTGAAAATCTGATTCACCTATCGATATTGCACCTTTAGCAACTACCATCAATTCATTATTATCATTGGAACGTTCATCATACCAAGCCTTTATTGAGTCGAAGGCGGTTCTCTCCTGAAATGGTGAAATATTTACTTCCAGTGAATCATAATAAAACGTATCAAGAGCGACTTGCTTGATCTTCCTCTTTGAGGTGTCTACGATTGCAACATGCCTTTTTCCTAGTTCCTTCCAAGTCAGTGAAACAGGAGACCCAGGGTAAACGAAAATACCAGAATCTAGTTTTATCGTTTCGTATATCGAGTGAAAATGACCTGCTAAGACGAAGTCATACTTTAGTTCAGAGAGTAGTTCTTGACTTATGGGAAAATAATTCCGCTGCGACTCGCCACCATACATATCGCGGTTTTGACCCCAATCTAGGGTACAATGAAGTAGGAGCAATCGCGTAGGAAAATTATCTGCTGCATGTTTCAAATCTAAAAGCATATCATCATCAGGTAATTCTCGATAAGGAACTCCTACAATGGCAACATCATCAATCTCGCGAATTCCAAATGGTTCTTCATAAATCACTTCAAAGCCAAAATCAAATTTCTTTGATAGTATACTACCATCATGATTTCCGGGAATTGCAATGATTCGAGATTTTGCATTCTGGAAAGTCTTTCGCAGAGTAGGACGAAGTATATCTGCATCTTTTGGGCTATGGAAAATATCGCCTCCGAACGTTATGACATCCACTTTATTTTCTTCTGCAATTCTCAGAATTTCCTCTAATGCATCAATTGTTTCCTTCTTCTTTTCTTGTATATGCAAATCAGCAGTATGAAGTATTCGCACCTATCCACCACAAATGATGTTATCGACATTATGAAAAAAGCATTTCTATTGATGGGGAGTTGGTGCGACCACCGGGATTTGAACCCGGCTCGGAACCTTGGTCGTCAATAATCAGTCATCACTGAATCTTGCACCAAATTTCGCTAGTTCTTCTTCAACCTCTGAGC
>JAFGAR010000211.1 GCA_016933575.1 Candidatus Thorarchaeota archaeon | reverse complement strand
TCTAGCAAAACTCTTCGCTTGTAGCTTAAGCTAGCTATATATACATTGAAAAACTGACTCCTTTTTAGGGTTTTTGACACCAATGAATTAGAACGGCTGGGTAATTCAGGTCGGGATTGAACCGTCGTTCGACGCCAAGCTGGCATGCTGCGGAAATAGGCTGGTGAGGGCGGGGGGACCATCTCCGCCCTTTCCCATTTTTCAGGTCTTCTCTTAATGTGTAACTGAGTACATACTAGCTTCACTATAGTTGACTTCGTTCACAAACCGGTTCCTCTCTTGATGAGGGTCAGCTAGGCTGGATCATCTCCAAGAATCTCACCAGATAACTATATGAATATTGAAAGAGTTAACATATAAAAGCAGGTTTTGCCACATACTAATCCTCTAGGTCAGAAGTTAACACTTCGCTATGACGTTAAAAAAACTCCAACGGCGCAGCGGGGTGCTAGATAGGGCATGTTCGGACCCGGAGGCACTCGAGGCAGGATCTTCGGGGGTGAGACCCTGCCTCACTTCGTGATTGGTTGGATTGCTATCTTCTCCTTTTCTTCTCACCCCCCAACTAGAGCGAAGGGGCTCAGCTCGATTGCCCTGTGACTCTCTTCTCCATTTCTGCATCAAGAATCTCACGGACGAGTAGTGCTTTATCCCATTGCTCATCGAATGTGTCTATGATGTGATCGATCAGGTCCGCATTGAACTCTCGTGTGAGCCATGCAGCGGTGGGAGGTGTTTCGGAGATCCATAAGGCCATTACCTGATCGTTCAGGCTCACGAATTGATGACTCTTCGGACCCGCCGGATTGATTCGCATATGAAGTCCAGGGCAACTTTTTCTCTCATTAACGATAGCATTCAGGATTTGCTTGTTCATCTCCTGACTTGCTTTTCCTTCGGTCAATGCGGCTGACTGCAGTACCGACGGAGGAACTGCATACCGAACCTCAGCTCCTTTCTGTGCTGCAACGAATATCCTTCGGATCCTGTCTGTATAACCATTGACGAACGGACCTGCATTGGCCACTGATGTTCGAATCACATCACCTGCTTTGGAGGCTTGATAGATGGTTTCGTCAGTAATCCTGTGAAACTCGTCTATGTTCTTGAGAAATCTTGAGGTCGGAATCTTCTTCTCTCCAGTAAGTTCCTCGTGCAACCATTGTGCAAGATCGATGGTATCGATCTTCTCTACAAATCTCGAACTCTCCTCGATTCGCTGCTTCTCATTGACTAATTCATGCAGCACCCGTTCCTTCAAATACGATAGTCCTGTAGCAAGAGTATTGATATCGCAT
>JAFGAR010000210.1 GCA_016933575.1 Candidatus Thorarchaeota archaeon | reverse complement strand
GCTGCAGCATGGAAGCTGATACGAGCAAAGCTCTCCAGTGATGATGCTGAAGGGTTCAAGCAGAGACTGAAGGCAACACTCAAGCGATTGAACATAGCTCCGTGAGTCTTATTGGTATTAGAGATACTTGGGAAGGGTTTCCAATAATTGGTCTAGGCTGTAGACAACCTCTCCTCTTGCCTCGATCGCTCCTAGGACATACTGGTTCTTGTACATTCTCCCTGCTCCTTTTCTCCTACTTCTAATGTCTGTATAGAGTCCAATCACCGGTATGTTCGAGCCATATGCCACACCAATCTCACAGGCAACCCCGGTGTCTATTGGGAACTGGTCAAGGCAAGCAACAACGATATCACAGGACTGTAATTCACTTGTATCCACTCTGAAGATCTCCTCATTTGTTGGGTCTGCATTCTCAGTGAATTCCTCCTGTGGTAGAAAAACCGAATAACCTGCCTCTCGGACCTTTGCGACAGAAACCTCGTTGAATCTTCTATCAGCCTCTGAGAACAATGCATTTGCCCAATAGATTTTCTTTCCCATGATTCCAACACCTCCTATCTACCAGACTTTCTCCAACAGTCTGAGTGCGTTCAGTCCAATGATTTTCGCAATCTCATCATTCGAGTATCCGTTTTTGACCATCCAGCGAACGACATTATGGATTGCCTCGGTCGGGTTCTCAAGCCCTTTTACGTAGTCTGGGAGTTCAGTGACCACCAAGTCCTCCTTTTGTACAGGTCGTGTGTAGTGCCCCATACCTGCCTTGGCCATCTGTTCGTCATAGAGTCTATAGAGACCCACATGGTCTCCGTAGAGGGTGTCTGGTCCACACCCAACATGGTCAATGCCCATGAGATCAACGCAGTACTCCAGATGCGCCATATAGGTCTCGATGGAGGGGATTGGTTGATCCTTAGTAGCTGTATATCCTGGGGCTGCTTCGATTCCAATCACCCCGCCAATCTCAGCTAAGGCTCGTAGCACATCATCAGGAACCATCCGCTTGATTGGATGAACCGTCTTTGAGCCAGCATGGGAGATGATCACAGGTCTCGTACTCGACTCGATAGTATCACGGGCTGTCTGGTCACTCACATGACTAACATCCACAAGCATCCCTACCTTGTTCATCCGGATCACACAGTCATAACCAAAGTCGGTCAAACCGCCATCCCGCATCTCATCGAGACCGGTTCCTAATCTATTAGACTCGCTATATACAAGACCCATCTGTCTGATTCCGAGACCATAGAGAATATCAATTCTATCCACCTCATTCTCGATACATGAGGATGATTCTAAAGCTGCAACCCATGCTAGCTTTCCGTTCTCATAGGCATAATGAATATCCTTCACACTCTTGCAGTGGATGACAAAGTCTTGATGAGCAATATCACAAAGCCGCTGTCCAAGATCGTGGATTGTGTCAGTCCACTTCCATCCATGTTTTGAGGTAATGGTTGCTGAACCGTCCATCAGGTTATCAAACACTACATCAAGTCCTGACCTGCTCAGGGCCTCATACGCAAGAAAGTCTCTTCCCTCACTATTGAGAGCTAGGGTCTCGCTAGGGTCCTCAGTATAGAGCACAGGATGTTCGTGGAGGTCGATGACGATGTTCTTCTCAAAGATCTCATCCACGCGCTCTTCTTCAGCCTTTGAGAGGGGTACTTTGTATTCCCAATCCTTTCTGGTTGCCTCTCTCAACTTGAACTCCTTATAGTCGACTCCAGGGGTCAAATAATCATAGGCTTTGTATCCTGAATACTCCTTTCTCTTTCCCATTCTCTATTACTCCTTCTCAGTCATTGAATACAGTTCCCACAAGTTTCTCAAAATCTGCTGCTGGATACGTGACCCGACTGTGTTCTAGACCAAGGTGCACAAAACTCTCAGCAACACTAATGGCAATTCTCAGTGGATTGATGACAGGAATGCTCACTGATTCCCATGAGGTCCTTGCAGTCCGAAAGGCCATGGACATACAACCAAGTACTACACATCCTGCGCCTTTTCTCTCAGTTTCGGAGATAGCTTTGGTCACTTGGTTGATGACAGCTGTTGAATCATCTCCCCACATATCCACGATGGGCATCTCAACGAACTCTACAGATGCTAGGCGATTGATGAGTCCCATCCCTCTGATACGTGCAAATAGATCATCAGGTGAGGCCACACCCGCCTGCATTGGAGAGATGACACTGAACCTGTCTGCTATCATGCATGCGTAATGAAATGATGCTTCTGCTGGTCCGATGACTGGAACGTCCATGAGTTCTCGTGCAGCACGAAGACCAGGATCTCCAGCGCATCCTATGATGATGGCATCATACTTCTTCTCTTTTCGGAGATGATAGAGTCGTTCCAACATAGGACCAATTGACATGTATTCCTCGATGGCTGATTCTATCGATAGTGGTCCCTCTCCCACTTCTTCAACAGTCACGTGGGTCCCGGGTCGAGTCAGTAAGTTCGTGACCTCTTCTCTGCGTTTGATTTCATCTCCGGGCATCCCATCGCCTGGGATAAGATAGAGTAGTTCCATCAGACACACCTTCCTTGAGTATGTCTACTACCGGGTATTATATCCTTTCGAGCAAAGTAATGTATGCATCTGGCAATTCAAAAATCCAAAGTAAAATTCTTTCAACGTCGTCCGCAGGGTCTCTGCCAGTAACAGAGGGCTAGTATACT
>JAFGAR010000209.1 GCA_016933575.1 Candidatus Thorarchaeota archaeon | reverse complement strand
GGAGCTATTTCATGACCGATTCTCACCCAACGAACCATTCACTTGAGGCCGATTTCAGCATATCAGCTGTTTGGGACAATGCGCCTCATGTGGCCGTCATCTCACAGGATATCGTGAGTATGGATAGGTTCCAATATGGTTTTCGAGATACGATGTTTATCGAGCCTCCATGGGTCGATGGCACGAACGCCTCTAGCGGAGGTCTTGCAAGCAAGATCCTCTCAATGGACAACAATCTAGTTGGCTCTCTTGAGGCATCATGGTGCGCGATCGATATCTCTTCAGCGACAGTTATGGTAGGAAGATATCCGATCTTCTATTTCCGGTATTCTTTCAACAACGATGGGAGCCCATACATTCAGGCAGCTTTGGTGGTCATCTACAACGACGGAACAACCAAGACATTGCGAGTCCTGTTGCAGACTGGAACCGCTAAGACGATGAATGTTGACTTGAATGAGTATGGACTGGCTTCAAACGCGAACGTAACTGGTCTTAGAGTTGAGTTGTATGAGACGACCGCTGGAGCCAATGGAGTGTCTGCAAGAGTGACCCTTACCGAAATGGCACTGGATGATAATAGGGTGCCTTGGAGTCACGACTATCAACTGGACGTTCATCTTGTTTCTGAGCTCGGTGCGAGTGTTGAGGGAGTAACGGTCCGCTTCTACTGGTTGAACGACTCACAATGGATCCTGCTCGGGTCTAGCCTATGTGATGGCCGAGGATGGGCAAAGTATGAACTAGACACACGCACACAATATCCTGGAACCACAATGCAATTCCTTGTGACGTGGAACAGTACCGAGGATAATGAGTATCTTTACGGGTACATTGATACTGTGGATGATGAACATGTGATAATCACAGTTGCGCCTCTCAAGGTCTATGCCGCAGACGTTTCAATCTCTGCTCTAACATCTCCTGTCGAATACGGGCAGCTAATCATGGCATCAATCGGTGTTGTGGATCAGGATGGCAACCAAGTGAACTCCAGTCTTGGGTTCGCATACAGATTGGTGATCTCCGAGCTAGGATACGCCTCAAACTATGGCTATTGGACGAGCGCTAATTGGCACTCCATGGGTAGGGCCTTCTATACTGCAGGTGCCAGTCTGAGCATAATCGCAAGCTTCCAGGCGTCAGACTACTATGAACTAGTAGGGACATCACTGCTTGAATTACCTGTCATAAAGAGTGAGATCACATCATCTTCGTTATCTTCTCACATCGTCTACTATGTGCATACCCAGCTAGGTGATACGGTTGCAGGTACGACGATAGAGTATTCTGATGCGATGAAGGTCACTATCACTATCTATGATGACTACCTGAACGAACTTGTAACTCAGGTCGTGAATGTTACCATTTCCTACAACGGAGTGACCTACTGGGGATTGACTTCAGGCGGTACGGTCTCAATCATCCTACCCGAGGCACAAGCAGTAGGCTCTGATTTGACATTGACCCTTACTGGGCTAATCGCACAGAACTATACCCTGAATGATGACACGCCCCAGAGCAAGACACTATCGGTGATTCGTGAAACAATATCATATCTGAGTGCTGAGTCATTCGCCCAAGTTGGATTGAACTCCCTAGTTCCATTCAATATTACCGCATATGACAATGATAACGAAGCTCTTGATTCGGTGCAGCTCATCATTAACGGGACTGACATATTCAACACGCCATCAAGCGGATTAGTAGATTTTTCACTCACGCACCATCTTGCACTGGAAGGAAACCTCTCATTGGTCGCCACGAATGGAAGCTCTAATTACAATACATTCACGACGGCAGTGACACATTTCGTATCTACTGGATTGCGCCTTCTCATAGAGGACATTCAGAACGAGATTCCTATCTACAAGCCAGTGATAGTGAATGTGACAATGGAATACACATGGGACAACAGCTCTGTTGAAACAGGTTTCTTTAGCATCAATGGCACAGTCTATGCCATCTCCAACGACTACTGTGTGGCCGAATACTTCGATGCGCTACAAGCTGGTATCTACAATGGGATCCTCGTTCCATTGAATGATTCTCTCACCGTCCTAGTTCCAGAGGTCCAGTTCCTGCACATCTTCAATTGGACCTCCTGCAATGCGGAACTACACGTACTCATTCAGGACTCCTATGCCTTGGATATCGTGCAGGCTGTGTACTATCTATACAATGTTGATGATAGCACGTTGATTTCTGTGGCAGGCTTTGAGATCTTGGCCTATGTATATCACCAAGGAGGCGTTCTCACGAATGGACTCATCTATACCAACTCAAGTGGATATGCTGTGCTCTCCTTCAATCTCTCATTGGTGGAAGGGACAGCGTTCCATGTGAATGGCACATATAACCCCGAACCACCTCTGAACCCTGATGACGTGACGGCGACTGCGACGACCCTTGCGCGTCCACTATCATCTCCAATCGTCACAATAACCACGCCCAAAGGCATCTCGACAGACGGTGATTTTGATTGGTTCTTCTCGGACGATGCGATCCTATCTGTGATAATCAGGGACTATTCAGGGACGACACTCACAGTTCCAATAAATTGCGAACTGCGATCAGGTACGACTACTATCTGGAGCGACACACAATCAGGAGTGTTTGGGTTCACCTTGTGCAATATCTGGGGCGACAATGCCAGTAGCCTGGACACCTTCAGATTCTATTTCACAATCGATTCGGATTACTTTGACCGAGATTGGGAGTTCATCATAGATGCGGACCTTGTCATGGAAGTGTCATTCATCATTCCCGAGCATCACGACTATGTGCTGCATCTTGGGAACGACCTTAACATCTCTGGATACATCTGTGATTCTGATGGAGTGAGCGTTGAATCAAACACGACGGACATTCTAGGAGCGATATCAGACATCTATGTTGGCCTCTATATATTGAATGGAAGTTGGACATTGGTTGAGAACATGATGCTCAGCTCTGGGACCTTCATCTATGAATGGGATTGGGAGGAACTTGATCTGGATACGGGGGTGTATGACCTCGAACTGCGCATCGGAGGACCCAGTACTGGTTATCTCCTATCCACAGCATCCATTACAGTCACTGTCGGGAAGATTGAGACCCAGCTCACCGAGCTTACACAACAGCTCACCGTCTTCTATGGCGGCTCGACTGAAGATTGCGTATCTGTCAAGTTGTCTGCGATCTCGGCACTTGGACAGGAGACCGTTGAGCTATGGGTAATCGTAGGCTCGCAGCATTTCCTCCTTTCCGCATCAGTGACCGATGTCATTGGTATGGCAAAATTCGATTATGATCCCGATGTGCTTACGCTGATTGCAGGCTCCTATAAGATATATGCGGTCTTTGGAGGAAGTGATGAATATGCAGGATCCGTTTCAGACGAGATCTGGATGGTGGTCGCAAAGAACACTCCCACTCTAGCACTACTGACTGACCTTTCCTCAACGAACTATTCCCAACATGTGCAAATGACATGCTATCTAGAATCCTCATTTGGTGATGCATTGGCTGGTCGAGAAATGACCATTGCTTACTACAATGGGACCTCTTGGATAGTAGCTGACACATGCGCTACGAATGCGACAGGATACGGCTCTCTATCAGTCAATACACGATTGCTAGCACTTGGTCCCTCTCAGATTCGGCTATGTGTGACAGGGGATAGCAATTATGCATCAGTTTCCAGCTATGAGGGCATTACTGTGAACCCATCTCAGGTCCATGCGATGGGAACGACAATGACGCTCAATGGTCATGCTACTGAATACTCTGAATCTATGACACTACTGGATGAGGACGAAATATCCATCACGACACAAATAGTAGACCTCTATGGGAATCCTATCGATTCTACGCAGTTCACTGTCACAATTGGCGGAACGAACTATGAGTTCTCTACGGACGCCCTTGGCTATCTGACCTTCGAACTCGTATTCAATACTGACTCCACTATAACCTATGAGATGCATGTCACATCGAAGAATACAGGGTTCTATGGCATTCCTATGGCAATGGAGATGACCGTCTACGCTGGATACTCGATCTATATCGACTCTCCTGATGTGGTCACTGATTCCCATACCGCGATATGCACCGTTAGAGTCCTAAATGACAATGGCGAGTCTGTGAGTGCACGTGTGATATTGTTCGGAGAGACATTCACCTCCTCAGGGAGTCAGACTCGTGTCGAATTCCAACCAGCGACCGGCTCAAAGTACTATCCATTCATGATAGAGATCGGTTCGATCACGATAACCAGGACGCTCCTGTTGGAATGTGTAAGCATCGATCTCGAATATGATTCCAAGACTGATATGTATCCAAATGAACGCGCATTCACCAAGATCTACGGTGTTTTGACACCATTCAATACAACTATCGATACCCTTCGGGTGAGCATCGTAACCCTTTGCGATGGGAACGAGGTCTCACGGGTCAATGGAACCCTCTCTTCTGCTCTGGAGCTTCTTGGCAATGCGGTTTGGGATGCCCCCCTCGCAAACGGCACTTATGCTATCGCGACCCTTATTGAGGTCAATGGATTTGTCATCTATCAAGAAACAAGAAACGTCTACGTGTATAGCGTACACTCACTGGTCAGTGGGGATCACAATATAGACAGAGGACAATCCTACACATGGACCGTGCAGGTCTTTCGTGATAATGTCACCCTTGGAGGCGTCTTCAACGAGCGAGTCCTTATCGATGGTCTTGAGAACTATGAAGGCGCGTTCAAGATGCACCACTCAGTTAACTGGCAGTTCTTTGAAGACGGGGAGCACAATATCACTGTCATATTGACCGTTTACGGCATTACCTATGAGGATGTCTTCACAATCTATGTCACATCTTCAGACGATATCGATATGATGACTCTTGTTCTGGGAGGAGTCGGTTTCGTGGTCATCGTCGTGATAGTAAGCATCCTCGTCCGGAGAAGCAAAGGTGGTCCATCTCTCCCATCCATATAGATACCATGCACAGCTCACTAGTGATGAAAGGAGACTATGGAGGGCATACATTCTACCTAAGATGCTGAACTCCCATAGGTAGAATCCTAATTGGGAGGCTTTTCCTGCTTTATTACCATGAAGTTGTCAACCAAAATGGATCACGTTGGAACTAAGACTCAGACAACCGGACCTCGAGATTGAGGAAGAGATCGTAGAAGACAATGCAATCCGGCCAGTGATCAAGTATCCTGGAGGCAAGAGCGGCATAGCTGAGATTCTGTGCGAGTTAGCACCTAGGGAATTCGGAGTCTACTTCGAGATTTTTGGAGGCGGTCTTGGGTTCGGACTACGATTGCTCCAGAAGAATCGCGTGGAAGAGGTCGTAGTGTCCGATGTGAATATACAGCTCATCACCCTCTATTGGGCATTGGTAGAGGATCCTAGGAGAATTAGAGACCTGCTAGCATCCCCCAAGTTCGAGAACACTGAGGAGAACTTCTATGCCATTCGCAAGATGGACCGCAACAAGGACTGGCACTCCTATATGTGTGCTCCTGAGAATAGATTCTACATCGCAGCAAGAGTCATCTTTCTGAGCAAGCTGTCCTTCAATGGGCTATGGAGAGAGAATCAGAGAGGTGAACACAACGGACCCTACTGCAAAGACCCTTCCAAGACGACTTTTCAGGAGGATAACCTGAATGCGGTCGCTGAAGCATTGAAGTCCGCACACATCGTTTCAAGTGACTTTATGTCCCTATTCTACGAAGCTGTCAATTATTCCATCACTGGCAATCATGAACTGATGATATGCCCTCAGGATTTCATATTCATGGACCCTCCATATGTCGAGAGCTGGAACTCATACACTGGAAAGAAGTGGGACTATGTAGACCTTGAGGTCATTCTACGCCAAATGAAGGTATATTCATGTATGGGTGCTTTTGTCATGGTCACTATGAAGGACACCGAAAAGGTCCGTGAGATGTTCACGGACTACAG
>JAFGAR010000208.1 GCA_016933575.1 Candidatus Thorarchaeota archaeon | reverse complement strand
TGCGTACTTCTTGGTATCATATTCCAAGAGGTTCTGTGCTCAATGAAGCCGGAGAGAAGGATCCATGGCCACAAGCCTTCATACTTTTGAAAGGAAAAGGACGTATGATTCTTGATGACTCTATTGTTGCTTTGGAACCGTCTGCGATCTACTATATCCCCAGAAATGTCCTCCATCAGGTTCACGCTGATGAGGATATTGAGCTGATTTGGATTGCTTGGGATGCTCCTATGTTCAGTTAGAACAGCATACATGATATCGGGATGATATGGAATGATCGAACCAGAACGAATCAAACTCCTGAATGATAAGGCTGTCCAGTCAGGGAAGTATGTGCTCTACTGGATGCAGTCATCACAAAGGACTTCCTACAACCATGCCTTAGGCTATGCAATTCACCAAGCCAACAAGTATAATCTTCCTCTGCTTGTCTATTTTGGTTTGATCGAGTATCCTTTTGCAAATGAGAGAAGCTATAGCTTCATGCTACAGGGTCTTCAGGATGTAAAACGCGCTCTCATTGAGATGGGAGCTGGCTTCACCATAAATATCGAATCGCCTGATCAAGGAATCATCAATTTGGCCAAGAATGCTTCATTGGTCGTTGTCGACTGTGATTATCAACGAATCCAGAGGAAATGGAGGTTGAATGTCGCGAAATCGATCGGATGCCTGTTCGTTCAGGTGGAAAGCAATGTCGTGGTTCCAATTGAATTAGTTTCCCAAAAGGAAGAATACACTGCTGGTACTATTCGTCCCAAGATTCACAAGCATCTGGATCAATTTCTCAAGCCTTTCAAGTTACCAAAAATCAAGCAGCATGCGCCTGAGAGCTTCCATGAGGACACTCCCATGAGAAACACAAACCAGACTCTTGAGGAGATGTCTGTCGACAGAACTGTGTCTGCTGTTGAGTGGCTTAAGGGAGGCTATAGGGAAGCGTTCCGACATCTACAGGAATTTGTGAGGGTGAAACTTGATGGCTTTGGTGAATACAGAAACGACCCTTCCTTGGATTATTCTTCCAATATGAGCCCCTATCTCCATTTCGGACAGATCTCGCCCTTGGAGATTGCATTGGTCATACTCGGGACTGCCTCTCCTGGAGAGGAATCATATCTAGAGGAACTTATCGTAAGAAGGGAACTTAGTATGAATTTTGTTCGTTACAATGACAGCTATGATTCCTTCGATTGTCTTCCCAATTGGGCGAGGACGACCCTGGATGATCACAAGGATGATTATCGGGAGCATTCGTATAGTCGCAAGGAATTTGAAGACTATCAGACACATGATCCCTACTGGAACTCAGCCCAAAAGCAGCTAGTGGTCGATGGCAAGATTCATGG
>JAFGAR010000207.1 GCA_016933575.1 Candidatus Thorarchaeota archaeon | reverse complement strand
GGAGGTCGATCACATTCCCTGTAACATTGTCCTGGACGTTTTCCCATTATAATCACCTTAAGATTGGTCTAGAGTCTTAGCTAAGCTAACTCACCGAGAAGCCTTGAAGTTCCAATAAAAGGATTATGGCGTGTAAACGAATTTGAGATGGATTGATAACCATTCAAGTACATAATAATCGAAGAGGGTCTTGCAAGACAATATTATGGAGTGAATAAGAATGGGAAAGAAAGGTGTCGCAATGGGAGTGTTGACATTTCTAATCGGATTAATCCTTGTTATGGATGACCTTCATGATTTTGTGCCAGGAACGGAATTCTTGCATTTTCTTCCTGATTTTGACCCGTACCTCATAGCAGGATTCCAACTGCACCATCTCTATATCGGTGTCTTGATAGCACTAATCGGATTGTATATAGCTACAAAGTATGATGAGTAAATCGTACAGAATGTACTACTCACTCTTCACTCTTGGCTCTGACACAATCTGAATCGAATTACCATCAGGGTCGTTGATGGTGAAGTATGAGACCATATTCGATATGTCTACTATCTCGTCAGTCTTGACACTCTTACTAGTAAGATATCACTTCATCATCCCGATGTCTGTGACTTCTAGCGTGAGTTTTGAAGACCCACGTTTCAGTTTGTCCTTATGGACCAGATTAAGACCAATCTTTGCACCTTTGACTGGACGTGTAAATGCAATCCAACCAACTTCGTTACCCATATCCCATGCGCTCTTGAATCCAAGAGTTTCACCATAGAGTTTACGAGCCTTACCGAAGTCGGTCACATAGTACTGAAAATAACTGAGTCGTTTCGATATGGAAATTTATTTACCGCCACAAATTTCGCTCTGAAATAAACTAACCATTGTTAATTTATTAGATAGTCTTGTCGCCTAGGACAACAGACCTAGAATCAAGAGCGGAAAGATGATAGTAGCATCTCCGATGACTGTTTCGAAATTAGCTTCAGTCTGCACCTTTTGCCATGAAACACCTTCCACTAGAGGAGCACCTCCCAGACTTCCCCCCTCAGGACGATCAAGCGTGATTTGAACAGCCATATCAAGACCTCCACGAAGGATTGTGGAACCCATGGTAAAGTGTTTCGTGAGACCACCTCCAAGCATAACGGCACCAGTCTTCTTGGTCTGCGTGACTATCTCGCCCAGGATTCGTAGATCTTTTACAAAGTCTAGAGATAGTTTCTTCGTGGTGCTATATGTATAGAGGTGAAATCCAAGCATGGAGTCCATTAGACCCGGAGAGAATATTGGGATATTATTGATGGATGCATGGTGAACAAAAGAATCTTCATCTTTCACTGCTAAACCTAAGTCATGTAAGAACTCACTTGGAGCTAGAGATGTCATCTTCTCCTCAGGAAGATTGTCAAGGAAATCATAGACACCCTTCTCGAATTTCTCAAAGTCACCTTCCTTCACAAAGATGTCTGCAATTCGCCCCATACCTGCCTCTCGGAGTTCATAGTCATTCTTTCCTGCAGGAACTCGATAATGTGCGCCTCCATATGCTTCGACAAGATCATGCACAATATTGGCACCACTCGTGACTATCGCATCTACATACTTGTACTCAACAAGATGACGGACAATATCTCGAAGTCCGCCGGGAATCATTGGACCAGATATGGAGAGATATGTGAAGCAGGCAGGGTCATCAAACATCCTCTTGACGATGTCAGTTGCTCTACCTAACCTACCAGCTCCAAGGACTCCGACCTTTGTCATGGAATCAAGAAATTCAGAGATGCTACGAGTAATCAATGGGTCGATATGATGAACTTTATTCAAGATAGTCACCACAGCTGAGAGGCAAGTACTAGCATGATAAGTTATTCTGTAAGAAGAAGAAGGGAGGCGAGTCCAGGTACACTCCGGGAGGACAAGACCCAGACCCGCACAAACCAGAATAAACCCTTGACCATTTGAAGATATCAAATGGATTTAGCTTTTTCATGGATGTGTGTTGTATAGAACGAACAAAATACGCGAGGAGAGAGCCCCGAAAGTAATAGGAGATAGCGCTTTTCCATATATTTAAACGCAATTTTCTAAGGGTCAACGTATGCAGGTCTTCTACAGTGTTATCTCATTCATCATTATTCTGCATGCGTTGTTCTTACAGAGTGCATGGTTATTTCTCGGGCGTATGTCACGGGATAGATACCTTAGAGATATCATGACCTTCCGTTCGCCTTCATCGAAATTATCAAGGTACTATAGCTGGCGTGTTGATACCATGAAAAATGCTCTTTCAGAAGGCGCTGTCTTTCTACTATTGCTTATTATTTCTATAATTGGACTTTCAATCCTCTTATTCAGTATCGAGGCTCTATTGGAAGCCACATTGATTGTTGCCTTTGTTGTTATTCTTTCATTCATAAGTGCAATGCAACACGCCTGGCGAGTTAAGGAGGTCCTTGAGAGTGAAACAAGAATAGTTAGCGCTATCAAATCATCTGTCGACAAGATAGGAGTAACAAGACGGATGGTTGATGACTTGTATATGCAAGGAACAATGGGAGATGGAAGAATGTGGTTTGCACTATTCAGGCTTGCTCAGAGACCTGATCCAGTTGGATGGTCAATAAGAGATGTGTTGATAGACAAGGCAAAGGAAGAAGAAGAGCGTTTTCAGAAAAAAGGACCAGATTATGGCGCTGTATCCACTGGTGGTCCAGAGATTGATTCTAACTAGGCAATCAAAGAGTATATTCAGTAAGTCTTATATCCACATCTTAGGGCGTTCACG
>JAFGAR010000206.1 GCA_016933575.1 Candidatus Thorarchaeota archaeon | reverse complement strand
TGGAATTCCTTTTTGCTGTATGTCTCCATGAAGAACCCACGGTTGTCACCGAATACCGTTGGTTCGATAATGTATAAATCAGGTATCAGAGTTGGGAGTTTTGTGAACTTACTCAATACTATCACCTTCATGCACGTGGCTCGTAGCTCGTTGCTCGTTGCTTCTTATTACTTCCTTCATAGAGCTGATTAGTGCATTAATTCTTCTATCCAAACCTTCACAATCATCGACAAGAACTTCGACACGTTCTCTAGGGATGAACATAAGACTTGCAGCAATTTCTAACTGAGTCATGACCTCATAAAGAGATCCCCGAGCGTGATTAAGGAAGTTAATGAAGTCTTTTTGCGTTCCTCTTCCTGAGCCCCCTGCAATGTTTGATGCAACAGAGACTATAGCCCTTTGTAGTTGAGAAGACAGACCAAACCTTTCTGATTCAGGAAACGAAGAAGTGACAGTATACACTTTCTTCACTAGAATCATTGCGTCTTTCCATACTTCAAGTCTCTTGAATCTCGTCTCCACCTTCAAATCACCTCATCAAACAAGTGTTGTGTTTTATGAGTAATTGCCTTTACTTGAAAAAACCCATATTCCAATAACATAGAAATCACCATATTCAGTTTACACTTTTCTCACTTACAACTATCAATCATTCTCTCGCTACGCGCGACGAGCCAGGGGCTACCGGCTGTTGCTGCTGCCATTCTTCGCGATATCCCTTAGATACTTTCCATAGTCAGTCTTAATAAGAGGCTCAGATAGCATTAGAAGCTGCTCTCTGTCTATGAACCCCTTTCTGTAAGCTATCTCCTCTATACAGGAAATGTAGAAGCCCTGTCTCTTCTGTATTGTCTCTACGAAGTTACTTGCTTCAAGTAAGCTATCGTGAGTTCCTGTGTCGAGCCAGGCCATTCCTCTCCCGAATACTTCGACTCTAAGTTTCCCCATTTTCAAGTACTCGCTATTTAGGTCCGTTATCTCGATTTCGCCTCTTGCAGAAGGCCTAAGATTCTTTGCCAATTTCACAACATGATTATCATAGAAATAAAGTCCAGGAAC
>JAFGAR010000205.1 GCA_016933575.1 Candidatus Thorarchaeota archaeon | reverse complement strand
GAGTTGTTCATCAGGTTCGTGGCCTTGTCAAGGATATGTCCGGATTCAGGACAGTCATTTGCCATTTTCAACACTAAACCCCATGTGAGTTACAGAAGTAACTATATGTAGTCCACATTCCCCCAGAATTGTACCCATATAAGATGATTCATCATTGCATCTTTTGTGTAAATGATCATACAAGTATGGATATTAGAGAAAACTGCAGTGTGTATCACTCCCAGTCATCTGGGAGATTATTCTCTTCTTCAGGAACAGTTTCTTCCTGATATGTTCTGTGGTGGTATCCAACTGCAAATAAGAAAGCTGCAATACACAGTGGGACTAATGGGCTAAAAGAGTCGTATCATACCTTCAAGATGATCTCGATAGAATCTAGAACGAAGATGGCTCCTATTGCAAAGATACACCAACTGACTAGAGATTTACTTGACACCATATCCCTCAACGATTGCATTCCACTCCTTTGATATATCTTTAAACTTAGTTGAAGGCATGTACTCCATATTCTCCCTCGACTAATGAAGAACAGCGAAACCTTTAAGTATTATACCAGTATAATAAAAATATTCTACTAGTAGAATAGAAGTGTAAAGAATGCATGAAGCTGATTCCTTACTTCCGACGACATATTTGACCGTCCTGACTCTGATTGCACGAGGGGCGAAGTATGGCTATGAGATCAATGACGTCATTGAGCGCCATGGCTATAGGAATTGGGTCGATTTGCAATTCTCATCAATCTATAAGGCATTGAACGAATTGGAGACTCGTGGACTTATCAAAGGGGTCAAAGAAGATGAATCTCTGCGAGGATCGAAGAAGGTCTATTCTCTCACAGCCAAGGGAAAGAGGGTGCTCAAGAATCAGATTTTGGAGACCTTAAGTAATCCCCCCCGTAGCTACACGGTTTTTGATCTTGGATTGTCCGCGATGAGTTATTTAACGAAGAAGGAGGCTCTTGAATCCCTGCGAGCATATCATACGAAGCTGGAACAGAACATCGATTTCCTTGCCACTCAGGTTCAGCTCTTGAAGGACCTCGATAATGTAAAGCGTAAAAGACCGAACCAAATCATTGGGAACCAGCAAGCTCAAGAGATTGATGAAAACGAAGAGATAGAGGTTGTCGTCGCACTATTCGAACGCCCACTAAGAAGCTTGGAATGTCAACTGGCTTGGCTAGGCGAATTCATCCAAAAGACAGAGACTGGTAAGGGATTCAGATTCAGGGATTCATGAAGCGATGGAGATGATTTGATGAAAGCAGATAATGAGCTCACTGGTGGTACGAATGAACGGATTGTGCTGGATTTCAAGCACCTTCCTGGTGGACGCAATTGCATGACAAGTTCTCTTTGGAAGATGCTCAATCACCTCGGAATCAAGATTTCCGAGGAGATGCTGATGGGAATTGCTTCTGGCTTAGGATTTATCTACTGGAATATGAAACAACTCCCGGTTCCCTTTGTAGGTGGTATGAATGGCGGGAGATTCCCTACTATTCT
This sequence comes from Candidatus Thorarchaeota archaeon, assembly GCA_016933575.1. GTDB lineage: Archaea > Asgardarchaeota > Thorarchaeia > Thorarchaeales > Thorarchaeaceae > SMTZ1-45. Next base: position 1,185 of record JAFGAR010000205.1, on the reverse strand, counting down.
TGGAATTGCTGTCGATAGATTGGGGGGACAATGGTCAGTCATAAAAAGCAGTTCGCTTAAGCGAGCCCATGAACAGATGAAGGGTGTCCTGAGCGAGAATATACCCGCATTGGTCTGTGTCGATATTGGATTCCTTGACTATCTCTCAATGGGAGAAGATGACCACTTCGGGATGCACACAGTACTTGTTTCTGGTGTTGATGAGATTAAGAACGAGGCATATATCTCTGATAGATTCTCAACTCCGATTACCATCAGTCTCTCTTCACTCCAGCAAGCTCGAGCATCGAAGTACCATCCATTTCCAGCAGAGAATAAACTGATGACGGTTCAGATGTCTGGGAAATTGACACCTCTTGAAGATATCATTCCGATGGCTATTCGAGAGAATGCTCAGTTCATGCTGAATCCTCCCATAAGTAACATGGGTATCAAGGGAATCCTCCGATGGAGAAAGGAATTGCAAAAGTATCCTAAACTAATGCCAAATGCGAAGCTCTTGGTGCAAGCTCTTTGTGAGCACTATGTGTATATAGAAACAGGGGGAAGTGGTGGAGCTCTCTTCAGAAGGATGTACTCAGATTTCCTTGCTGAGTCGTCAACTATACTGAGGGACAAGCTAGTAAAGAATGCAAGCCTCGAGTACGCTAGGATCTCTGAAGCGTGGAGTGATCTGGCGAAGATGCTACTACCTGAAGATCGTCCTACTTTGTATGAGATTCGAGAAATCCTTTGGAGCTACAACAAAGAGCTCGAGGAACGAGGGGTTGATGCATTCCAAGATGTACGAGAGAAGGCTATGCGTTTGATGGAACTTTATAGACTGGCAGAGAAGGAAGTCACAGATTTCGTAGGTATTCTAGACCCGGTATTACTTCAGCTGGAATTGCTTCATGATATGGAGCTCGAAACGATGCAGAAGCTTGCTAAATGGTCAGAAGGATTCTGAACTGTACACGAAAACGTTAAGAATAAGCCATGCGGGTGTCAACGTACGATTAGTCCTGTTAGGAGGTAGAAGTATGATCTTTATCCCCGCAGCATTGTTAGTGATACTTCTTGCATTGATCTTTGCACCAACAGTCGTATGTAGCAGAGAGGCTGAAGGTGCTGTCGTGACAAGTGCCAAGAAGGCAGAGAAGGATGAGGAACCTGAGCCTGAGCCGGAAGAACCGGAAGAGGATG
>JAFGAR010000003.1 GCA_016933575.1 Candidatus Thorarchaeota archaeon | reverse complement strand
TGCTGCTACAGCATATATTCTCTCAATGTTTGGATGGATTCCTGTCAATCCAGTGTATGCTACAGTCATAGGCTCCGTGTTCGGCATGCTTTTCGTTTTCTATCAACTTCTATACTCTAGAGAGCTGCTGAAACGGGGGGCTGTAGATCAACAGCAGCAAGAAGGGGATATCCTCTAGCGTTCTGTCACGAGCCAGAAACAAGCATAAGCACTAAATTCTAGCAGTGTCTATGCTATATGAGAGGGTGAACGACACTCCGATATTGGGGTCGAAGGATTTCAGACAGCTAGAACAACCTTTAATCCCGAATGAGAGCAATGAGTGGACATGGATGGAGTATATCGGTTCTGGCGTAGAGATTGCAGGTCATCCTCTAAAAGACAGGTGCAACATGCGTGGATGTGCAGCTTGCGAAAGTGAGAATGTGAGAGTCATATATGGCAAGTGGTGTGTGAGTGCGCATTCAGGTGATGCTTACTACGACTATGAGATTGTCTGCCTAGATTGTGGGAAATTCACCGCACGCTCGTACAATGAGAATGACTAGAAGCCATATTTTCTAGCATATGCATCGATATCGAATTTTCTTCTCAACCCCTTATCGTTCATGTATCGTACTTTCCCGAAAATTGGCCTTTCGGCCCAGGCACGGTCATGTTTGCCAAAGCACCATGCGATTCCAGCATAGCCATTAGGGTCACGCCCATCAAGTTCGTATCTATCGTTCAGATATACTGCAGTTCTATATGCTTCTTCAGGAGTCTTCGACCATTCCAAGATTTTCTTACCCCAGTACATACGCATGTACCCATGAATCTTGCCATCGACCACTAGCTGCTTTTGCGCTGAGTTCCAGTAGGGATCATGTGACTGATAGTCTTCAAATTCCTTGCGACTATACGAATACTCCCGATGATCATACTTGTGATCATAAAGGGTTGTCTTCGCCCAATTGGGAAGACAATCGAAGGAATCATAGCTGTCATTGTAATGAGCGAAATTCATACTTAGTTCTCTTCTTACAATCAGTTCCTCCAAATAGGATTCCTCTCCAGGAGAAGCAGCTCCGAGTATAACCAATGCGATCTCCAAGGGTGAGATCTGTCCAAAATGGAGATAGGGGCTCATATTGGAAGAATAATCCAAGGAGGGGTCGTTTCTGTATTCACTAAAGCTATCAAGTTTCTCTCTCACAAATTCATGTAGATGCCGGACTGCTTCCCAATAGCCTCCTTCAAGCCACTCGACATCACTCACGGTTCGATCGATAGACATCTCCTCAAGAGTCTTGTTCGTGTTTCTCAGGGGAGAGTCCTCATGGAAGTTCTCAGGTGCATGCTGCTTGATTGTTGCTAGCTTGAAAGGTTTGAGAAATTGATTCAGATGCTTGTGAATCTTGGGACGAATAGTACCAGCAGTGTACTCCTCCTTTTGGGAAACAAAATCAATTGGAACTACGACATTGCTTTCCACCTGAACAAACAGGCATCCAATCGATCTCGCGACATTCAACCTCCATTTCCTCTGGATTCGTTGGTAATCACAGTCGACAACTACCAATGAAGCATTCTTGGCCAAATTGATCATTCCTTGATCAGGCGATTCGATATTGATGGTGAAGCCAGCTCCCATCTCAATGAGAGAGCGTTTTACATCCTGAAGACCCTGTAACATGAAGCTATAGCTTCTCTCATTTGCTAAAGGATACTCGGTCAAACCAAAGTAGACAAGCAGAGGAAGATTATACCTGTTGGCTTGGTGAATTGCATAGCCTAAGGCATGGTTGTAGGAAGTCCTTTGTGATGCCTGCATCCAGTAGAGGACATACTTCCCTGACTGGACAGCCTTATCATTCAGGAGTTTGATTCGTTCTGGTTCGATCATTC
>JAFGAR010000204.1 GCA_016933575.1 Candidatus Thorarchaeota archaeon | reverse complement strand
GAGTGTGTCCCACTTATGAAATTTGAAGCAAAAGGATTGACAATATAAGACAATAGCGTTAGAGTGTTATCGGATAAAAGCCTGAAGATATCGTTTAAGAAAGGACAAACCGATGGCACTTGAGATATTGGTACCTGTTAGCACAGAAGTAATAGAAGGGAATCCAGATTGCGTCATTAGTGGAGAATATAAAGATGGCGCACTAGAGATAAACATAGATGCTAGGAAACAAGATCACCATCAGCAAATTGGTCTTCCACAGAATACGGAGATTCATTGGGGAAAAGAATATACCGTTCCAGTGCAGGAATTGTCAGGACTTGCTTGGCCTATACGATACAAAGTTACGACGGGAGAAGGCTGGTATCTGGACGCGGATGGGAATAGGCATTATTTCACACCGAGTGTGAAAGGATTGAATCTGTTCACGAGGGTATCCGATGTTGTTATTCGTGCAGGGGTATTCCTTTGCATCATAGCAGGGGTAGGATGTCGTCGTACAGCATGGCTTTTAGAAGTGCTTTTCCACGTTTCCGTGAGTAAATCCGCTGTAGATAGATGGATTGATGATGTGGCGGACATATTGCCAACAGCAGAAGAGATAATTCAGGAGATGAATAGGCGGGAACCCATAGCGGAAGGTCATCTTGATGAGTTATTTCCCCGTGGTAGAAAAGGTAGATGTGAATTGGTTCTTCGTGACGAATACGGTAGGATCATAGCTGTAGAAGAAATAACCAAGCGAGATGAAGAGCATGTGAAGCCATTCCTTACCAAAATGAAAGTTTTGGGATTGGCCATCAAGACATTCTACATAGACCACTGGGAAGCGTATAAGAATGCGATAATGGAAGTATATCCGGAGGCGAACATACAACATGATTACTTTCATATCATCCAGAATATATGGAAGAAAGTATGGGATTATTTTGTATCACACAGACGAGAGATAAAAGCCAGTAGTGAGAGAGTGAAGACCCCATGGTATCAGACGCGGCTAAAATCTCTGGCAAAGAGATTGTGGGAAAATCGCCATTTACTATTCAAATCCGATGAGAATATGACGCCACAGGAGCAAGAAGAACTCATAGAAATCTTAGAAGAAGACAAGAAGATGAATAGGATGCGAAGCTTTCTTAACGGAGTATGGCATCTGTTTCGTGACAGCAAAAACGAAACAGAAGCACTGAAAGCATTGGAAGAACTAAAACAGATGAAGATAGAACCAAAAGCATCGGAGACGTTAGAAAAAGCTTGTGCTTTCTTGGAGGATAACTTTGATAGAATGATTACCTACTTGAAGGTACCAGGTGTAAAGCGTAACTCATTGTCTGAGTCGGGAATGCGGATGCTTCGGAGATTGGAAGTAGAGCATGATGGATTCCGGTCATTAAAGGGAAGACAGAATTGTATAAAGATATATCAAGCTGTCAAGTATCTGGGGTGGTCGGTGCATCATCCACCACCTCTGACACCAGTTTCATAAGTGGGACACACTC
>JAFGAR010000203.1 GCA_016933575.1 Candidatus Thorarchaeota archaeon | reverse complement strand
TATGCCTGCATCTTTCACACAGGAAGTCTTCATGAAAATACACCTAGCTGGAATTGATGAGATGATTCCTGAAGCTCCTATTCTGGACGCTGTTCGAGAGCTTCCAGACAAAGAACTCAGGAGAGTTTTCCTTGAAAGGAGGAAAAAGATCTTGGAGAGAAAAATTACATTGGTGAAAAAGCATCTAAAAGATTTGGATCGGTAAGGTGATCAATTGAACGAATATGATATTGTTATCGTGGGAGCTGGTCCCGGAGGTTCAACTGCTGCAAAAGAAGCTGCAGAAAAGGGTCTCAAGACCATTTTCTTTGAGCGTGGAAGAAAGCCGGGTGAGAAGAACTCGTCTGGTTGTGGTCTTGGTCCTCGTATGTGGCGCGACTTCGATATTATGAAGGAGATTGGGCCTGAAGTGTGCCCTTCAATACGGGAAGGTCGTGCTGCTCGTAACTATTTTGTCGATGAAGAGGGAGAGGTAACTGGTTACATAATGACCACTCCTACTGCTTCCGTTACGTATGAACCAGCAAAGAGCTGGATAACTCTGAATTGTTACCGAAGTGATTTCGATCCCTGGCTAGCTCGATATGCTGTCGATGCTGGAGCTGAACTCAAGACTTCAACTCTAGTTACGGGACTCTTGAAAGAGGATGGTAAGGTAGTTGGTGTCATTGATGAAAAGGGTGAGAAATATCGAGGATTTGTGATTGGAGCAGATGGTGCTGTTTCAATGGTCGCGCAACAATCTGGGCTTAGAAAAAGGTGGAAGCAGGAAGAAGTAACCATTGTGCCACAATATGACTTTGAGTGTTCACCTTCAAAGATTGATGATATTATGGGAGATGAGGCACTAGCTGTATGGTGGTCTGCAGTCTTCCCTGCGGCATATCAAGTATTCTTCAACGGAGGATTCCATATCGGTCTTGGAAACTGGATGACCTGGTGGGATAAGAACCCCGTGTATTATCTAAATAGAGTCACAAGTTTGAAGTATTTCAAGAGGTTAGTTAGAATCCTTGATGCAAAACCAAGAGAGTTTCAAGCTCATCTTCTTCCGTGGCAAGGAAAACCCTACAATACACATACTGACAATGTGATATTAGTAGGTGATGCAGGAGGATTTCCATGCCCGTTAGAAGCTGAAGGAATCTATCCAGCAATGATTACAGCTAGAGCTGCGATTGCGGCTGCTGCTGAAGCCCTTGCAGAAGATGACACATCCAATGAATTCCTATCATTGTACGATAAGAAGTGGATGGCAACCTCAGTTGGTGAAGAATTCACAGCTGGACCAGAGCTTGCGAGCATATGGAGAGCACTACCATTCAGCCCACACAAGACAATGTCTTGGTTTATTCCGATGTTCATGGAGATAATTGGAGGAATAATTGACTGGTCTGAACCGCATGCTGTTCGAATCCGGCAGATTGCTCGAAGGCTCAAGATGCATCTGCCGCAAGCTGTACCCTTCATCATGAAAGAAGTAATTCCTCTGCTAACAACGATTCTAGGGGAAGACAAGATGGCACTTCTTACAGATCCCGAGAAACTACTTGCAGAGATGCCAGAGATTGAAGAAGCATTAACTAAAGCTTTCATGGATGCGCCTGAGGAGGAATGAAAATGAAGATAGACCATAAAAAACTCGTGACGAGAATTCCAGGAACAGGTGATTTCATCAAAATCAACAATGAGAAGTGCACTCTATGCGACCGCTGTCTTCTCATCTGTGTTATGAATCTCTGGAAGAAACGTGAAAGTACCATCTATATCGTAGACGATTATGTATCACATTGCCTAGAGTGCGGAGCTTGTTATCAGGTATGTGAGAGTGATGCAATTGAATTCCGATTCCCTGCCGGTGGTACTGGAATAGTATACGAGCAGGGCTAACCTCGACAAAAACAAGGATGTGTGGACAGTCATGAACGAAACTCTGATAGCAGAGATAGAGCAAATACTTGGGAAAGAAAAGGTATCCAATTCAGATGAGACACTCTCAGTATACTCAGGTAAGGAACCACCTTCACTTGTGGTTTGGCCTACTTCTACTGAAGAAATAGTAAAGCTCGTGAAATGGGCTAACAAGAATTCTATTCCACTAGTTCCTACTAGTTCTGCAGGACCAAAACTGCGAGGCTCATCTCTCCCTAAGGTAAAGAATGCAATAATTGTCGATTTGAGCAAGATGCGGAATATTTTACGAATTGATTCGAAGAACAAAGTTGCAATGATTGAACCTGGTGTGACTTACGACCATTTGATCTCCGAGTTAAAGAAGGAAGGTCTTCGTCCACTAATGCCACTTCTACCTAAAGCATCCAAGTCTGTCTTGGCAAGTTGTCTTGATAGAGAGCCAATTACGACACCAAGATATCACTGGGATACAACCGACCCTCTTCTCTGCACAGAGACCGTATTTGGAACTGGTGATGTTCTTAGGACTGGTGCTGCTGCAGGTCCTGGTACACTTGAGGAACAATGGGAGTCTGGTCAAGCACAGAAGAATCCTCAGGGACCTTCTCAGTTCGATCCATTCAGATTAGTACAAGGTGCTCAGGGCACAATCGGAATTGTCAGTTGGATTTCAATGAAGTGTGAGAAACTACCTGACAAACAGTTGTTTCTCCTAGCTCAGGGTGAAGATCTTAATTCGTTCCAAGAGTTCAATTATGCGCTTTTCAGACGTAGGCTTGCTGACGAACACTTCATGTTGAACTCTGTCAGTCTCAAAGGGATATTCTCAACAACCAAAATCTATTCTCCTTGGACCATCATAATTGGTGTATCGGGCCACGGAATGATTGCAGATGAGGAACTTGAGTATAGAGTGAGTGATATCCGGGACATTGGATCTGAAACCAATGTTGACCTCCAAGAGAACTTCGAGGCAATCCGCTCTTCTGATATTGAAGGAATCCTCAATCGGGCAAGTCGAGTTCCCTATTGGAAAGTTGACATAGCTGGTAATTGCTTGGAGGTTATGTTCACAACAACGTTTGATAGAACACAAGAGTTCTATGACATGTTTTGTGATGTTGCAGATGAATGCGATTTTCCCCGAAGTCAAATTGGAGCATATGTCCAACCAACGAATCAAGGAACCAATACTCATGTTGGATTTGATTTATACTACAGTCTTGATGAAGACACAGAATCTGCTATTACGCTTCTCGCGAAAGGGCAGAAGAAACTACTAGACGAAGGTGCATATTTCAGCAGACCCTATGGTGCAATTACCGACTTGGTCTTTGAAAAGTCTGGCCCTATGACAGTTGAGGCTATGAAACGTATCAAATCAATCTTTGACCCCAACAATATTCTGAATCCGGGGACACTCTGTTTCAAGGAGGTGCCATAATGACTCTCGGTGAATTCGAGGACATGATGGACAGTTGTGTACGGTGCTCCAAATGCAAATTCATCCCACAACTTGTGATTCAAAGCAAACGGTGGTCGAGCATTTGCCCCTCAATTGATTACTTCAATTTCCATGCGTATTCAGGCGGTGGTCGAATGATCGTAGCCAGTGCTTATCACAAGGGGCGTGTCGAACTTACACCGGAGATGCTTGATGTAATCTACAGTTGTACAAACTGTGGCGGATGTGAGGTTTCTTGTAAATGGGTCTATGAACTAGAACCCAATGAAGCAATTCATGAATTACGTGTGGCGGCTGTTGAATCTGGGACAGGACCAATGCCCAAGCACAAGAAGTACATAGAGCTTGTTGAACGTGACAAGAATCCCTATGGTGAGGACCCTGAAAAGAGACCTGCATGGTTGACAGATGGTATCACAACAAATGAATCTTCATCCACACTCTATTTCGTAGGCTGTACTGCATCTTATAGACGTGAAGAGATTGCAGTAGCTACTGCTAAGATTCTGAACTCAGCTGGTGAAGGCTTCCGTTTGATGGGTTCAGATGAGATGTGCTGTGGTAGTCCTGTCTATCGTGTTGGTGATGAGAAGAGAGCAATTGAGATAATGAAGAGCAATATCGAGCAGTTCAAAGAGGCAGGAATTAAGAAGATTATCACTTCATGCAGTGGATGTTACAATATGCTCAAAGTTGAATATCCTCGCTTCGTTGAGCATGACATCGAGGTTGTTCATACCTCTCAGATAATTGAAGAATTTCTACAAGATGGTAAGATCAAACTTACTGAAAAAGTTCCAATGAAAGTGACCTATCACGATCCTTGTCACCTTGGTAGAATGGCTGAACCCTACATTCCATGGGAGGGTGAGAAGATTGAGGTCCTATCACAGGTGTACATCTATGACCCACCCAAGCCTGAACGAAGAGGAGCTGGAGGAGTTTATGATGCACCTCGGAATGTTCTGAAACAGATTCCTGGTCTTGAATTGGTTGAGATGCAGCGAATCCGTGAGTACTCCTATTGTTGCGGCGCAGGTGGAGGATGTAAGTCTGCGTACCCCGATTTTGCACTCTGGGCGGCAAACGAGCGACTAGAGGAAGCTGAGTCCACTGGAGCTTCGACTCTTGTTTCAGCTTGTCCTTTCTGTGGAACGAATTTCAAAGATGGAATTGAATCTCGGAAATCGGATATGGAATATTTCGATCTCACGGAACTTGTTCTTCGTAGCATTGGAGGTGGCAAGTAATGCTGGAAAAGAATGTCTACTCAGCCTTTGAGAAGATTGTCGGAGAACGTAATATCTCCCAAGACCTCGCAGTCATGGATTCGTACGCTTTCCAGTGGTGCAACGAGATTGAGAGTGCTCAACGCGGAGAAGAGCCACAACGATTTGGTGTTAGACCACTTGCTGTTGTTCTTCCAAAATCTACCGAGGAAGTTCAGGCTATTGTTCGTCTCTGCAATGAACATAATGTCGGTTACAAGGCGTTCTGCACTGGGATGGGACCATGGGCTGGTCTAAGTAATCCTCGCGCTATCCAGATTGATCTGCGGCGAATGAATCGAATTCTTGAGATTGATGAGCAGAATATGTATGCAGTGATCGAACCATATGTGACAAATGCACAACTTCAGTCTGAACTATTTGAATTTGGTCTGATGCATCATGCTCAAGGAGCTGGACCACAGACATCCCCCCTTGCAAGTCATACTTCCTTCGTTGGACCCGGCTTCACTTCACCTTACACTGGATTCAGTGGAAGGAATGTCCTTGGCGTCGAATGGGTTCTTCCTGATGGCGAAATCATTCGACTTGGATCATACGATTATAGTGGCAAATGGTTCACAGGTGATGGGCCTGGTATAAGTCTTCGTGGAATCATGAGAGGATGGCTCGGTGCATATGGTGGTCTGGGAGTTTTCACTAAGGCTGCCATTCGGTTGTTCTCATGGCCAGCTCCAAAGGAATGGAAATGGAAGACGAGTGGTACCATTCCTGAATACGATTGGGATATCCCACCATTCTGGAAAATGTATGTACTGAATTTCGAAGAGTGGGAAGAGTACCAGAATGCTATGTATGAGCTAAGTGACCGCGAAGTAACTATGGTTGCAACAACCTCTGCACCCGAGGGACTAGCTGCCTTGTTCACAAATACAAAGCAGGAGGCAATCGAATCGATATTTGCTGGATTACTTGCCAAGACTCGGAACTACATTGTAATGCTAGTGGCCGCACATACTAAGCGAGAGTTCGAGTTCAGAACAAAGCTAGTTCGATTAATCATGGAGAAATATGGAGGAAATGATCTCATTGAAGAAGGCGTGACAATTCCAAAACCAATGCACTACGGAGAGACCGTTCGAAATATGCTTGGAGGTCATGCATTCCGTTTCTCAAACTGCTTCCAGAGTACCCATGGCGGTATGGATACGATAGCTATGGCTGTTCGATTAGCACAATTGAATCAGCCTGTCAAACAGAAATACATCGACAAAGGTGTGATTGGTGATGACCGAGGTCTCGGAGTCTGGATTACAAGCTATGAATCCGGTCATATGGCACATATGGAAACTCCTACGGTATACGATCCTACCTCCGTAGATTCTTGTCTTGGTTATGCTGCCTACCAAGATGAGTGCAATCAGATGGACCTCGACGAAGCTCTAGGAATGCCCTTCTTCATCGTAGGTGATGATGTTCATAATTTCTATGCTGAAAGGACAATGAACTATGCTGATTGGATTCGGAAGATTAAGGCGGCATTTGATCCGAACGGGGTCTCTGATCCCAGTCACTATGTAAAAGGAAGAGAGAGAAAGAAATGACTGACTATGTTAACCCTAACGTAAAAGAAGGTTGGACCGGTCCCGGACGACGTGACGGAACAATCATTCCGATGAAACCCGAAGACGATGCACTGCATATCGATGTAGGGGCGAAGAACCAGTTCGAATGGTGGTATTTTGACGCGCATCTGGAAGGAGGATACACTTTGGTGGCGTTCTTCTATGTTGCCTATCCCAATCCTGGTTTGGACCAAGGTAAGATAGCTGTTGAACTCACACTCTTGAGACCTGATGGCACTAAGACTCAAAAAGTTATCAAGTACAAGAAATCGCAGTTCTATGCATCTAAAGAGATTCCTGATGTCAAGATTGGTAACAATACTATGAAAGCAACCTTCACTGATGATGATCTTCCAGTTTACGAAATCTTTCTTGAGGATGAAGATTTGATGTTCGACCTGACTTACAAGGCAACTGTGAAGGGGTGGATGCCAGGAACTGGTTACTCACATTTTGCTGACTTGGGCTACTTTGCATGGGTTGTTCCTTTTTCAAGAGCTTCAATTGAAGGATCAATCAGAGATGGAAACAAAACAATATCTGTGAAAGGTGTTGGATATCACGATCACAACTGGCTGAATTTTTCCTTCCAAAGTATCATTGAGTATTGGATGTGGGGTCGAGTGTATTCTGATAACTACACGATTGCCTATGCATTCATTCAATGTAATGATAAGGTTGACAGACACGCTGTGAAAGTGCTGATGGCTGCGAAAGGAAGTGAAGTTTTTCTCAGCTCGGGCGAGTATGAATTTTCTCAGGAAGATTTTGAATTCAGTGAAGCTGCGGGACATAGTTTCCCAAGAACAATCTCAATCAAAGTCCCTGGAGAATTAGAAGTCAAACTAGATGTAGCTAGGGTTTATGAAGAAGTGAATATGCTTGATATGTTCAATCCTGTATTGGCATTTCTTGCAAAGAATGTACTTCGAATGAAACCAGGCTATTTCCGACTAAATTCTGATTTCAAAGTAAAGGTAATACATGAAGGGCGAACCGATGAGGAAACGGGTAGTACTCTCCACGAAATAGTCACTTTCAAGCAGCTTGGTCCGAAATGAAAGGTGATCCCACCAATCATGATGTTGTTACTAATTTGGCTTCATCTGGCGACAATCGTCCCTCTGTAAGGAGTTCTCTCAAGATTCCAAGATACTGGTCATCAAGTCTAAATCCATCGCCTTCCATAATCCGTAGGGTTGCTCGATGATTCCAATCTGAATCGGGGTCGTCTAATGAGTGGAGAGTAACTACAATCTTGTCTCCAGCTTGTCCAATCATGAGAATGACTTGGCTATAGGTCAATGATTTCATCTCAGTACCTATTGATCTTAATGCATAGGTTTGGATAGCAGAAATGAAGGCACTGAATAATTCGGTGTTAAGACTGACCTCCTCTAAACCAACCGCGGCAATTGTTAATCCTGCATCATCCAGCACAAGTATACCCTTCACCTAATCATCAACCATTCTACATCTAATGATTTTATTAATGAAGACCTGTATTATGTATCTTTGTAGTTCCTAATCAATTACCAAAATACTACTTAGCCAAGATATCTAACCATTGGTATTACTATTGTCCTAGAAGTTCTCCTACCTCTCGTGCATACTTCCTCATCTGTGTCACGGCAAGGCCCATTGAGGTAAGGTCTCGTGCTGAGCCCATAAGTAGGAATTCTCCAGCATGCGAGAGAACGACGAAGCCATCTTTGCCACGTACAGTTACTTCATAGAGTTCATTAAGGCCCAGCTTTGTTGCAGCCATATCTCCAGTCATCAGAAGAGCTGCACTTACTGCTGCCATAAGATCTGGATCTGCGTCTGAATCCTCAGTTGCAAAATATGCAAGTTTTACACCTTGCTTGCTCACTACCGCAATGGCATCTAGGTCTGCATAGTTAGTAAGTCCCATTAGTAGCTCCACGAGCTCTTTTTCTTTAGCAGGATCAATATGTGATGACATAACTTGTTCCCTCTTGTTATTTCATATTCTATTTTGTGAAATTATTTGGCAACCAATTTCTTGCCTTTCTTGGTCTTCCCTGAAGCACTTGCTTTATCGCCTTCTTCGGTTTCGGATTTGAAGAAGGTTATCAGGTCACTCAGTCGTTCCTTCATCTCAGCCTTAATGGGGCTTAGAATAGCATCCGGAGTACCTTTCAGCAATTCAATTCCAAGCACTCTTCCGTCTTTGACGATAACTCTTGGAATGAATCCTTCCGCCATGAAAGTACCCTCTGGAGGATCTTTGACTTTCTCAATTCTTCTCTCAATTTTTTCTTGACCAAAGACAGCGGTCTTGTGTTCTGCAATTGTATAAAGATCATTATAGACAATTACAAGCTCTCTCTGATACCCTTCTGGTGGATCTACAGTTTCAAGTTCTTTTAGCATCTCTGCAATCTCTCCTTGAGCTGCAGGGGGTCTGGTTGCTACTGTTGAAGGTGGAGCTGTTCTTGGTTGTGTTGTTGTTTGCGGCCTTGGTGGTGGTGAAGTCGTTTCAGTGACTGTTGTCGTTACTGGTTCTGTAATTTTTGGTGTTGGAGGCGGTGTAGTGGTTGCAGTGATTTCTGTTTCTTTTTTCGGTTTTGGAGGAGCTGGAGGTGGTGCTTTATCACCCGGCTTCATCACACGTGTGGCTGCTGTCGTTCCATTCAGAGCTGAGAAGAAAGTCGGGGGTTCTTCTCCCTCATCAAGAGGCCTAACTTTGAAATGAAATCCATACTCTGTTCTGAGATTCGTGGCGACTCGTGCACCAATGAATTTCACTCTAACACCTGCTTGACTTCCCTTCCAGAGATAGATGCTTTTAGTTTCATCATCAACAACGCATACTACGAGTGATGAATTCAACTCATCCTTTGACAGCTCTATTTCATTTAGGGTTCCATCTTCCAGAACCTCGTAACCTATAACCATAATCAATCACTACGCGACTGTTAATCTTGTTTACTGCAAAGCGGTGCATCAAAACACATGTCTTGATACTTTGCCAGCACACAGCTTAATCGCTGTTTGTGCTATATGATTGTTATTGTGCTAGATATCAATAACACATTTAGAACTATTTAGCGTCATTTCCTATTAATAGACCTGAATCAATGTGAAATATCCTTATGAATAAGGTCTGCATTCATATTTTTTGGTTAGTTGCAATGGCAAGTAGGTCAGAATCAATTCGTTTGTTTACTCAGCACTTCGAAGAAACCGATAGATTGACTAACAAACAGATCCTGCTAGGACTGTTTGCATCAACACTAATTATGATTGGTTCAACCTGGGGTGTTCTATCGCTCCTGAATTTTGTTCAAGTCTATCCTGTCGATTTGAGTAAAATAGTTCCTTATACTTTGTATATGCTCTTTGCCTCTGCCCTTTCGATTGTGATTGCCATACTTATTTGTCTTGGAATGACACGTTGGCCTCGAATTGTGAGTCTGCCTCTGAAAATTCATCATTTTGCCAAGCGAAATACGGGCGAGTACTTTCTAAGTCCTGAAACCCCCGAACAAGGCTTGAGCGTTGTACTTCGCCGATCACTCTATGGGTCAATCCTCGTCGTTGGAATTTCATTAACGATTCTTGGATTCGACCTCATGGTAGCCAATGCTGAAGAAATCATTCCCAGCGGCACTTTTCTCATGTTGGCAAGTATAATCGTACTCCCTTTCACAGTGATGGAATTCTATTTTGGTCCATGGCTTATGAAAGACTCCGGTCTCTTTCATCTTGATGAACGTGATAGATCCCTAAGCAATGTTGGTGATGACTTAGAAGATATACTAGAGTTCTTTGCTGGAGTCGACATCCTATTCCTCCTCCTCGAACTCACAATAAGTGTTGGTCCGTCAGCACCATGGTTACCTGTATTCATCATTCTCATCCCCCTCGGTCCACTATTCTCCATAGTACTCAATTTTACACTAGTCTTTATTTATTTCAGGAATAAAGCCACATCTTCAATGATGGAGTGCCTCAGTGCAAAATACGAGGTGCCGGATATACTATCATCCTCCGATTATATTCGAGATCGTGTGATATCACTGGTTGATCGAAATCTCATAATGACCCCAGTGCTTGCTGACATCATCGAATCAGAACCTCACCTCGAGGACACTATCTCGTCTTCCCTTGACGTAATATCTGAAGTTGAAACTGACGATGATAATGAACCAGAATTATTAGAAGAATCTGAACTAGCCCTTGAGGATGACAGCTAGTTCAGGGTCAAATGAGAATGACACAAGTCTATCTCCATACTTTCGAAGTAATTTCACTAGGTTTTCATCATATGTCAATGCAATAATCGGTATTCCATGAAAATCAAGAGTTACCTTGAATGACCCAACTTGAGGAATGATTGAGATTATCTTTCCAGAACCATTCGTTGGGATGTTCTTTGTGGATATCGAGATATCCTCTGGTTTTACACTGAGCTTGATTGTTTGTCCTAAGATGTGTTCTCCAGAAATTGGTATCTCTAGCCCTTTGATATCCATACATTGTTTTCCTCCCTCATTTTTCATCACAACCCCTTCAAGGACATTTCCACTCCCAAGAAACCTGGCAACAAACTCGTTTGCAGGTCTATCATAGAGTTCCTCTGGTGTTCCAACTTGTACAATTCTACCATCATCAATGATAGCAACACGGTCTGAGATAGCAAATGCTTCATCCTGACTATGTGTAACATATATTGTAGTGATTCCCAATTTCTTCTGTATATGTCTAATCTCAGTTTGTAGATGTTCACGAAGTTGTGGATCTAAGGCAGATAATGGTTCATCCAACAGAAGTAAATTAGGTCTCTTGGCTAGCGCACGAGCCACCGCCACACGTTGGGCCTCTCCTCCGCTAATTTCACTGGTCCGTCTCATGAGAAGGTGACGTATACCTAATAGTTCTGCAAGTTCCTCAACTCTTTCTATAGTGTCTTTACGTTCCCATTCTGCCATTTCAGGTCCAAATGCGATGTTTTGGTACACTGTCATGTTTGGGAATAATGCAACTGATTGGAAGACCATACCTATATTCCTCTCACGGGGTGGAATATCAATCACGTTAGATGTATCAAATAGAAGTTCGCCATCATCGACATCAATGAACCCCGCAATCATTCTGAGTGTAGTTGTCTTGCCTGAACCACTTGGACCGAGAAGCGTCATTAACTCACCATCCTGGACTTCAAGATTCACTGGTCCAATTCGTGTTCCATCTGGAAAAGCTCTCACGAGCCCTCTTAATTCCACATTCGCCATTATAGTGCTCCTCCAGTGCTTCCTTCAGAGATTCTCTCCATCGTAAGAAAAGCTAGAATGCATAATATTACCAAGACTAATGCAGAAGCCCCGGCTTCTACAAACTTCCTTACTCCTAAATTATCATAGATTGCGACAGCTAAAGTATAGTTCTGAGGAAGTGCAATAAACAATGTAGCTGACATTTCGCCTATTGCCATAGCAAAGGCAAAGACAGCTCCTACAAGTATACCTGGTACAATTAGAGGGAGTTCAACAAAAAATAGCCTCTGCAGTCGTGAGGCCCCAAGTGAATCAGCTTGGTCGATTAAATTTGGATCGATATTCCTGAGTGCAATCTCTATGGATCTTGTTGTAAAGGGAAGGCCAATCATAGTCTGTGCGATTACAATGATTGGCCACGGATTAATATTAAGACCCGTGGGCACAGCAATGGCTGTCATGAGACCATATGCAATAGTGATTGAAGACACGCCAAGTGGTAATAGCACCATCATCGATGATAGAGATGGCAATCCCTGTACTTTTGATCTGTGAGCATAGGCAAGAGGAATGCCTAGAACCACGGATAGTAGTGTTGCTACGCCACCATAGAAGAGGGAGTTGATTAATGGACGAACGCCACCTCCAGAATCCATGCTAAATAAATAGAGAAATCCATCCAAGGTGTATTGTTGCGAAACGGGATCAAAAATTGATGCCCTTACTATTGAGATGATTGGTCCAGCAACGAGAATTAACATCGCAAGGAGATACATAATAATTAGGGCAATCTCACCGTTTCCATAGTTTCGCAAGCTAGATGTTTTTATGGATGCTGTCGGGCCTGAACTATCTCCTTTCTCCCTTCCTATTTTCATATATGCAATAGCTAGAGTTATCGTAAACGCAAGTTGTACAAGTGCAAGAGAACTGGCCTGACTATAATCTGACCATCTAAAGGCATTCCATATTTGAACTTCGATAGTCCTATAGGTTCCATGTCCAAACGCTAGAACAATTGGAAATGACATGAAACAGAAGAGAAATGTTAGTATGGCTGCTGCGGCAAGTGAGGGCATGATATGAGGCCATGTTATTCGTCGAAATCGTTGTAAAGAATCAGCCCCAAGAATATCCGCAGCCTCCTCTATTTCAGGATTCATTCTCTCCATCGAAGCAGATACTAGCAGAATCACTAGGGGCGCGTTGTAGAAGGTGTGAGCAAGAATGATACCTGGAATATCAGTTGCTAGGTTCATGACAGAATCTGTAGTCTGAAGAATACTCATGAGAATCGAATCGATAACACCGTATGACCCGAACATTTGCATGAAACCAATGACAACAACAATCGGCGGCAATACAAACGGTACAACGATAAGTGCTCTAACTAGAGATTTTCCTCTGAATTTCAAACGTGCCAGTAATATTGCACCTGGAAGACCTACTATAACGGATAATAGAGTGCTTGCCAAAGCTTGGAAAAATGTAAAACTGAGATAATTGGAGTTATAGGAAATTGATTCCAGAAAATTAAGACCGGTTCCGAATAGAAGCCCCTCTATAATCACTCTTACAACAGGGTAAAGTATGAATATTGATAGTAGGATGAATGGAAAAGCCAGTATAACATATCTTCCCTTGTTATGAATCGTCACTGATTGTTCCTCTCATCCTGGTGTCATGACTGAATTGTATTGCTGAAGCCAGGTCTGAAGATTGGTTGCAATCTCCGTGCTATTAAGTAAGGTGTTCAACACGCTGATCTCATCTGGATGAATGGCATAATCAAAAACACTTGGCAGTGGCAAGTCAGCCCTGACTGGAAACATCCATTGATTGAGAGCGACTTCTTGTTGTACTGATTGATTTAGGCAATAATCAATGAAAGCCTTTCCAAGTTCTGGATTCGGTCCATTCTTAACAAGACCGACGCCCTCAACCTGCATCCATGCCCAATGTTCATTATTGTAATAGAATGGAGCAATTGCTGTATCAGGAGATGTCCCCGAATAATAGGCTGAGTATGCAGGATCTGTTCCATAGCTCACGAGAAGATGCTTTGACGGGTCTGAAGACCAAGCTGACCATGCTTCAGTCCATCCCTCTTCAACATCAATATTCTCCTCTACAGTATCCCACCATGTAGTCCAATCTGTGTCAAGTATCTTTTCATAAATTGCAATCTGCGATAAAAAGAATGAGAGCCCTGGGCTGCTTAGATTAGGATCTTCAGTAACAAGAGCAGAGGCAAGTTCCGGATCAGCAAGGTCTGAGAAAGTCAAGTTTGCTAATTCAGGATTCGTAGTCGTATTGATTGTATTCATCGAATAGATTAATGTTACAAGACCAAAGTCGAATGGCGTGAGATAATGATTTGTATCAAGCGCATTCACCAAGGTTTTGTTAATCAACGCTAGATTTGGTGAGATGTATGGTTCTAGAACATTACGTGCAGATTCTTGAAGAATGAGAATGTTATCAATACCAATTATTACATCTGCTACTGGATTTGCTGCTTCCGCATTCAGTTTTGATACAATGAAATTTGCATCTCCTTCAAGAATTACAAAATCGATCTCTATCCCATACATTTCTTCAAAGGGAGCAAAAGCACGATTAAGAACAACATCTGCTCCTTCATCCCCCCAGTCCATGAAACTGCTGTAAGTATAGACTACAAATCTTGGTTTCCAATAAGTTAGAATCCCATATGTTGCAACAACTAATATGACGACAATTGCAATGACTCCGAGAATCTTCTTTGGGTCTCTTCGGACAGGATATTCACTCATACCAATGACCGCCTGACTGACACACAATCAAAGCATTCTTATAACACTTTATATAATGGTGTTATAATCTACACTGAGGAATAACAATGCGTCCTCCATGTGAAGTTGTCCACAGAGAATTCCTTCCTGAGGTTCGAACAAAACTAGCAAAGTCTCTTAGAAACGCTGGGCTCTCTCAAATAGAGATAGCTTCCCGCATGAATGTTACACAAGCAGCTGTTAGCAAGTACCTAGCTCAAAAGTCTTCGGACACTGAATTGACAGGTGAAATAAACAAGCTTGTCGACAGATTGACTTCAATGGTACTGAATCAAGAAATTACCGCTGATAAAATCGTTAAGGAACTCTGTTCAGCATGCATGTATTCACGACTAGGATTTACCATATGCAAGATTCACCAAAAGAATATTGGATCATTAAAGGACGCTAATTGTCAGATATGCTCAGAACTCCTTGGTGGTCACGATAACAATCTATCTGAGCGAGCAGAAGTAATCCGTGATATGCAGGATGCACTTTATGCAATTGAATCTTCAATAACCTTTGAGAGGATTGTACCTCAAGTACGAGCTAATCTTGTTGCATGTCATAAGACATCAAGAACCATTGAAGATGTTGCTGGAGTTCCTGGTAGAATTACGATTGTTGGTGGTCGAGCTCTAGCACTCATTGGACCCGAATTCGGCGCTTCAAGACACACAGCTGAATTGCTTCTGAGAGTGAGAGATGTCTGGCCAAAAACTACTGCATGTCTATGCGTCAGTGGTCATTCTTCAATAATGAAAGCTGCTACTGGTGTCGGATTTCATGTAGTCTCCACTGAGGAACCCGAGATTGATCCGTCCAAGATCATTCATTCCCTTACAGCTATGAAGAAATTGCCAACTAAGAACGCAAGTTGCCCCGCCATTCATGTTCCCGGAGGAATTGGTATTGAGCCTATTCTCTATCTATTCGGAACAAGTGCAAGAAGAATTTCCGAGATGTGCATACAGCTCAGTGATTCACTTCTGAATTAGGTGGTTTTGTCTTACATCCTTTTATTTTCATCACTCCTAAGAATATTAACCAATAGTCCGAGGCGTTAAGAATGGTCAAGATTCGTCAAGGTATGATGAAGGACTGCACAGACCTCCTTGAAGTCTATCAAGGCACACGTTGGTTCTATCGTATCAGAGAAGGCGGCTATACAACAGTGGAACATGTAAAAGACGAACATCGTGGAGCTGCCTTTGAGCGATGGGGTTGGTTAGTTGCTGAGGAAAAGGGTCGAGTAATCGGAGAGATTGTCTTTCGAATCGAGAAGAATCCCATCTCTGGTAAAATTGGCATAATCCGGAATCTTGATGTCGACGTCAGAAATCAGAAGACCACAGTTGGAACTCAATTGACGCAAGCAGCAGAAAAAGTGATGAAATCGAAGAATGTTGCTCGTGTTATAGCGACTACTCCTCCTGCTTCGTATAATTATTGGATGAAGGTCAAATACTTTGCACGAGGTTCAATTGCAAAGCTGAAATCACCCCTTGGCAAGATACCTACACGAAAGACAACAAAGATTAAAACCAATCAATTGAAAGATTTGCGAAAATTGCCTGCCTCACTGAAATTCTCTCACATTGCATATCCTGGAGCTTTTGCAGAGCTTGCTGCAGATATCATTGATGGGAGATTTGTTGGAAAGATCTTCGAGTTTCAACAAGATGACAAACTCATAGGTATTGGTGCGATAACCAAGAAAGATTCTAAATCTGCAGTATTTGTTGCAGATATCACAAAGAGAGGTATTGGGTCATCTGATATTGTCATATCTCGAACTGCCTTAAGCGCATCTTCTTGGAAAGTCAAGAGTGTTGAAACAATGATTCCAAAGGACCAATTAGAAGTGTATTCCACACTTTCCAAATGGTCCTCTGAATTGTCAACAGATATCCCTGTGACCAGATTAATCTAAGGCTAATTTACTTCTCTGATTCTTCCAGTATGAATGGGAGCGCCCAGTTTGCAAATACGAAAGTTCCACCTATTGCCCAGATACTTGCCATATTGAAATGCCAGGTGAAGAATGCCACAGTGTTTATGCCTAGGACAAGAAATGCTCCAATCACCACGATTGCAAATACAGCATCTAGAAGAATCACTGGTTTCAGAGGTGCCCCTTTCCTCCATCGAAAGAGGGGAATGATGATTCCTAGACCAAGCAGAATTGCAAAGCTAGCGATCTCTTCAATTCTGAATGATGCAAATCCGAAGACACGTTCAGTCTGCCCACTCTCTCCTTCTTCAGTCGTCATTATGACTCTCACAGTATGTTCTGTCTTACTATATTCTCCAACATCAATATGGAAGGTAAATGTTCCTGAGCTCACATCTACAGTGACATTGTTGTAAGTGGATACAATCACATCATCAACAAAGATTTCTGCCACTAGAGAGTTCCAATCCGAATCCACATTGAGAGTGAATGACGCATATCCGGTGACTACACTATTTGTTGTAGCATATCGTAGTGTTGGTGGTCCATAGTTATCGATTACTAGGACCATCGTAAACTCCCATTTATGACCAAAGTCATCATATGCTTTGAGAGTTACATTATGTTCTCCTTCAGAGAATTGAGTTGTATCAAAATTAATAGTGTTACTTCCTTGCACAAGTGTAATGTTTTGAACATCATCTGCGATAACATCATCAACATAGAGCGAGAGAGATATGTTATCGTATGGTGTTTCAACACGGACATTGAATTCCGTATCACCTTTAATGACACTATAGCTTGTTAGACTAGATATCCAGACTCTCACGTAATCCAAGAAGATGACATTTCGAGTAATAGTGATGTAGGCTCCTTCTGATGTGTAAGCAGTAATGATAATGGCATGGTTTCCGTTTTCATATCTACTTGCATTTAGACTATAATTGAAAGCTCCCGCAACAATTGGAGTGGCGTTGAATTCAGAAGTAATTGTATGGTCAATTGTAATGTTGAGATACAATTCAGGATTCAACGATGTAATATTCAACCACATATCAAAGAGTCCTGTAACAGTTTCTCCTTCGGTTGGAGCTAGGATAACAATGTTAGGAGCTCCATAATTATTCACAGTGAAGATAAGATAATATGTTACATGCGCATTTTCCCCTGTGACATTGTATTCAAACAACAGTGTGAAGTTCAGTGCGCCTTCATCGAGGTATGTTGTGTTAATAGATATGATTTGATCCTTAATACCTATGTGGGAGTTGTTGTATTGAGAGTAGGGAATGACTCCTTCTACAAATAAAGTGAAGTTGAGGGGATCATACTCCGAACCTATAATAAGTGTAAGATTGAAAACACCTGATACTTCGCTTTGATTAGCTGGACTCTGATGGTCAATCGTAATTGGCACTCCATCATTATCAACTAGATAGACAAGGTAGTAAGAATATGAGAAATGCGTTGCAAGAACTTCATATTCGAAGAATAATGTGAAATTATCAAATCCTTCAATGACCGAGCTTGTGTCAATAATTACACTCACATTACCAGTACCAATCAATAATGGTGTGTAGGGCGACTGAGTTTCGCCATCAACAAAGACTGTGAGATTTAGAACATCATAGTCCGATGTGATGTTGAGATCAATGCTTACAATACCACTGAGTGTACTGAGATTTGCTGGTGTGTACAACGCCACTTCAAAATTCGGACCTGAATTGTCTACGAAATAAAGAAGATAGACAGATTCCTTCTCTGCTAAGTTTTCAAAGAGGACTGTGAAATTTAACATTCCTTCACTTAGGGTGGTGGAATCTACACTGATTGTTTCTATCCAACTCGAGCTAGCTATAATCGCAGTATTGTTATATGCTGGATAGATAGCACCATCTACGAAGAGTGTAAGATTAAGTGTTACAAAATCACTGGTCATATCTAGTACTATATCAAAGGTTCCTGATACTGTACTTCCGTTTGCTGGACTAGAGAGCGAAGCAGTGATGTTTGGTGAATCATAAGCTGCTGTCCTCAGAATGCTTAGTGGAGCGCTCATAGGTTGGTTACCCATAACATTTGGAGTAACTTGTTGTGATTGTATACTTCCTAGGATTATGAACGCGACAAATATGAGCGCCATTAATCTACTTGTTCTTCTCATTCTGGTGCCTTCCTAAAACCCAGTTATGTCTTGTCGGGCGTCTGAGGCCAGAGAAGTTGCACTGCTTTTAAGCGTAGCGCCAGTTAGAAGGTCGTACAATGGTTAGTTTCGTTTCAATTGTAACAAGAAATCCTCAAGGAACTCTGGGTCAAACTTACACAGATGCACTTGAATCAATAATCTAAATTTTATCAGAATATGCAAGCTTTTAAGATGGTCATGCTTCTCCTTCGACACTCATTCCAGTTGGTGTTCATCGCATGACTATAGATCCCTCTGTTCATCCTTCTATCAAGATCTGGTCCCCTTCTGACAATCTTTCAGACCGTGTTCAGAATCTCCGTAATCACTTCTATTCATTTCATAGTCGAAGTGTGACTAATGAACCATATTCATTTACAACAGGTACTGACTGGGATGAAGTATATTCCGTGCATGACTGGGCAAATGAACCAGCTATCTATCCCTTCTTTGCTTCCATCAACCAGACTCTAAAATCGATGGCTGTGCAAGTAGACTTGCCTGACAATTATTGGGCACTAAGTCTTCCAAAACGTCGAGCAGTCTTCTTCCATGAAGTGATGACACGTTATATGCCAGTGATCATTCTTGATGGTGAGCTCATCGTCGGATTCAACTTCAATACTGCATTGTCACGTTCCCTAAACAAATCTGAAACCTCCGCTAGAAACAAGGCAATGAAGAAATATTTTGCAGAAGCGACTAGATTGAATGAAATAGGGATAGGTACTGCATCAGCTGTCCCAGGACATGTAATTCCTAATTATGCGAAAGTCATGCGAATTGGACTCAGAGGAATTGTTAAGGAATTTGAAGAGCTTCTAAAGAAGGACCTCTCTGATGAACATCGTGGATTCATTGAGTCCCTTGTCATTAGTTGTGAAACTGCACGAGACTTGAGTCATCGTTATGCTGTGCATGCTAAGAAACTTGCTGCAGAGGAAGAGGCGAATTCTGATCGAAGAGTAGAGCTTGAAAAGATAGCAGAAATATGTATGAGAGTTCCTTGGGAATCACCCACTACTTTCTGGGAAGCCCTTCAATCATTGTGGATTACTCATATGCTTGTAATGGCAGCTGAATCATATCCCGGTGCTGGTCTCTCACATGGTCGTTGGGACCAATACATGTATCCATTCTATAAGAGAGATATTGAATCAGGCGAACTGACACGGGACCAAGCAAAAGAGCTCATGGAATGTTATTGGATCAAGCACAACTATGTTTACGATTATCAAGGACGCCTTGGAATCAATCAAGGCATTAACTCAAGCTTTGGGCAATTGATGACCCTTAGTGGTTGCGGACCGAATGGAGAGGATCTAACGAATGATCTGACTTGGCTTGCTCTTGAGGTTATTGAAGAAATGAATCTTCTTGAACCAAAACCAAATGTCCGATTGCATAGAAATACTCCTCAAGATTTTCTCTTACGCGTTTCAGAGATGGTAGCAAAGGCACAAGGGTCTCCATTCCTTCTTAATTTTGACGAACATAGTATTGAGGGACTAGTCTGGCAAGGCGTTCCACGTCAAAATGCATGGGACTATGGCATTGTTGGTTGTCTTGAGAATACTATGCAAGGCAATGATCGATCTGACACTGTAGACGTGAATATGAACTTGGTAAAAGCTGTTGAGTTTGCCCTGAACGACGGGAAGGATTTGGCAACCAACAAACAAATGGGTTTGAAGACCGGAGATCCTAGGAATTTTGAAACATATGAGCAATTCTTAGATGCTGTAAAGAAACAACTTGTCGAACTCATCCGTCTTCTCACAGAGTGCGGCAATATGGCTGATACTATTCGAGCGAAATATCAACCTACACCCTATCTTAGTGCTCTAATGGATGGATGCGCAAAACGTGGGCTAGATGTCAATCAAGGTGGCACAGTTTGGAACTTCAATACTCTTGAAGGAATGGGAATTGCTACCCTTGCAGATTCGGTTGCTGCTGTAAAGAAGATGGTCTATGACGAAGGAAAAGTGACAATGTCTGACCTAATAGAGGCAATTGAATCCAACTATGAAGGATACGAAGAATTACGCCAACTCATGAGGACAAAGGCTCCGAAATTTGGCAATGATGATGATTATGCAGATAGTATCGCTCGCGAACTATCTATGTTCTGGGCTGAAGAGGCGTTTATTCACTCAAATCCATATACAGGACGTAAATATCGAGCGGGATATCTGTCCTGGAATTATTTTGTACCACTAGCTCCCTTAACTGCTGCAACTCCTGATGGACGACGAAGAGGCGAATTCCTCTCTGGAGGAGTTGGAGCTGTACCCGGTATGGATGCAAGAGGGCCTACCGCATCAATTCGTTCAGTTGGTAAACTTGGACTTGAGACCGTTCCGAATGGTGCGAGTCATACTATAACACTCAGTCCCTCAATGGTAAAGACTCCTGAGCATATTGAGAAACTAGCTGCGCTTCTTCGGGCTTATGGTGAGGTTGGCGGTACAGCCCTTCAAATCAACGTCATAGATGGAAAAACACTTCGTGATGCTCAGAAAAATCCTGATGCTTATTCCAATCTGATGGTAAGAGTAACTGGTTACAATGCTTTCTTCACACAGATTGGTAGGGAGCTTCAGGAAGAAATCATTACACGTACGGAGCACAGACTCTGATGAATGTTTCAGGGATAGTCACCAATATTCAACGGTGTTCAACAGAAGATGGTCCTGGCATTAGAACCACCGTCTTCTTCAAAGGTTGCCCGATGAAGTGTCTTTGGTGCCACAACATTGAAACTATCGACCCTGATCCAATAGTTGTGTGGTATGCAGTAAAGTGCATTGGAGACCAAGCATGTGTTCGGGCATGTCCTGAATCTGCACTAGAATTGACTGAAGATGGTATGAAGATTGATCGTGAGCTCTGTCAAGTGTGTGGGGCATGCGAAGAGGCTTGCCCAACTGGAGCAATGAAGATTATGGGCAAGATATGGAGTTCTGATGACCTCGTAGAGGAACTTCTTAGGGACAAGGTCTTCTTCACAACTTCTAACGGTGGAGTCACTCTATCCGGCGGAGAAGCAACCTATCAGGCGGATTTTGTTGTCGCAGTAGCAACTGGTCTCCAAGCTAATGAAGTCCATGTTGCTTTGGACACATGTGGCTATTGTAGTGAGAAGGTGCTTCGAGATATACTTCCTCACGTAGATATGGTTCTTTATGATCTGAAAGTAATGGACCCGATACGACATCAAGAATACACCGGTGTCCCTATCGACCGAGTACTAAGCAACGCCCGGATTGTTGCCCGGAGTGGAAAACCTACTTGGATACGCACACCAATCATTCCTGGTCACACTGATGATGATGAGAATATTCGTTCTATCGCTCAGTTCATTGTAGAAAACATGCCGGATGTCGAGAGATATGATTTACTTGCGTTTAATAGAATGTGCACTGAAAAGTACACACTCTTCAATCTCGTATATCCCTTGAAAGATGCTGATTTAATTCCTGAAACAACAATGGAACGATTAGCTGGGATTGCTAGAGATCAAGGTGTACGCCATGTAGCATGGTCTGGAATGACCAAGGATTCTAGAATCCATTACCCAAGTAATGAACAGGAGGAAAAACCCTGTGCCCAATGAAATATTAGATGATGAACTTACTGATGCTATCAAGGTCTTCATGACTCCGAAATTCATGATAACAAAGGACTCCAATAATGAACCAAATGTCAGTCTCGTCATGACTTGGACTATCTACGAAGATAATACACTCGTCTATGGTGACTTCATGACTGTGAAGAGTCGAGAGAATCTTGAACAAGGTAACAATCTATTGTCGATTCTAGTATTTACGATGGACCTCAATAGTTGGCTAATCAAAGCCAAATTCGAGTCGTTCCATCGAAACGATCCGATTTACGAATTCATTGCACAGACCCCCCTCTTCAGATACAACCAATACACAAATGCCAGAGCAGCTGGTGTAGCAGAAGCTATCTCTTCAAGCGAAAAATTCAGTATATCTAAATTGTCTGTGCTTTCATCATTCTTGAAGGCTAGACTAGCAAAGAGACATGTACCTGTTGAAAACTCTGTTGAAGGAAACATGCCTAGGAATGTGTTTGATGCACTCTCTCAAATGGCTGCTGTAAAAGTTCTAGCATTTGTGGACGAAGCTGGTCATCCTGTGGCTTTTCCTGAATTTGGAATGCTTCCAGTTTCAACTAATACAATAGTCATTAAGAGAAAAGAAGAGAAATGCCGTGGTTTCAATCTTCATGATGGTCAACGAGTTGCTATCTCTCTAGTAACACTAGAACCTGCAGCCTTTCAAATGAAAGGTACATTTATGGAACTCAATGACTCCACAGGGTACATCAAACTAGATAGGGTCTATGCCTGTTCTCTTCCAAGACCGGGTGTACGTGTGGATATACCAATGCTAATGCCAGAGAAGTAAACATATGATTTTCGCCACACCACAACCCTTTTTCAATCCATTTTCTGAAGCGTAAAAAGGTGCATTCCGGTGAGAACTTGGGAGTATATATCAAAGGATGGTCGTAAGATATTCGTACGCCCTGCCCAACGTGACGATGCTACAAATCTTCATGAAGGATTTCGGAAAGTTGTTGATGAAGGTCGATGGCTGCCCACCTTTGTAGCAAATGCTCATGTTTCTGATTGGGTACATTGGATTGAGAGGACCAATCATAATCGTGATATTCTCCTGATTGCATTCTTAGGCGAGAAATATGCTGGCCATCTCACTCTCCAACCTGAAGAGTGGAATGCTTCACAACACGTGGCAAAACTCGGAATCATTGTAGTAAATGAATGTCGACATGTTGGAGTTGGCCGTTCACTCATGTTGGCAGCTGAAGAATTTGGTATGGAAAAAGACTACATGAAAATTATACTCAGCACATTCGAGGATAACACCATAGCTTTAGATCTCTACAGAAACCTAGGATACCGATTAGTTGGCGTTAGAAAGAACCATTTCAATATGCCAAAGGGCTTTATTGATGAAGTGCTTATGGAAAAAGAGCTATTGGAACTCTAACAAGGTGCACTATTATGTGGCGAAGAATTGTGGACTTCTTCAAAGATTCTCCACAGAGACTTATTGTAGCTCAAGCCATTGTACGACATGGATTCAGCGTAGATGGTCCGGGTGAGATAAAGTGTGGAGATATCCGGATACCTCTGAAGTCACTTGGTAATGCTCTGAATATTGACCGACGTACGGTTCGAGCAACAACAGAGGACATTTGCTCGAATAAGGATCTATGTGCGTTTTTCAAAGAATTGCGACCAGCTGGACCGTCTCTTGAGGGAGTCAGACGCGTACTTGGTTATGGTGTTGTCACAATTCTTGTTGAGTCTCCAGAAAATCCTGGAATTCTCTCAGAAGTCACTTCTATGATTGCAGGCTATGGGATACCCATCCGTCAGGTCCTAGCTGAAGATGTTGCAATCTATGAAGAACCATGTCTGAAAGTCATTACACAAAATCCACTTCCTGGAAGAGTCATTGAGACACTTGCATCAATTAAAGGCGTTCGCAAAGTTATCATCGATAAATAACTGCATCCCGATTCCAAAGCTTGAAAAAGCTGAAAAACTGCAAGCGAGAGAGTGTTTTCCAGATGGATTCTGAAACCGAAGCTGAACCAATGTGCAATACTATTGATGAGGCGCATTCAGAAACGGAACATACTGGTATGTACCAAGTCATCATGTTGGCTATTTCTCTTAGCATTCTACAAATTGGTTTCGGTTTTGTCACACCAGTTTTTCCAGTATATATTACTGAACTCGGAATGGGTGGTATCGAACTTGGCGTATTAGCGGCATCCTTTGCTCTCACTAGAATTCTTCTTGCGGGACCATTAGGAGGGCTCTCTGATAAGGTTGGTCGCAAGAAAATACTTGTCTATTCACTACTCGGTTTTGCAATATCCAATGCAATCTATGCTTTTGCCCAAGAGGCAATTGTGATGATAATTGCGAGAGCATTAGAAGGAGCAGTATCAGCTGGATTCTTTCCTGCAGCAAATGCATTTGTTTCAGATGTAACGAAACCTGATAATCGGGGTACTGCAATGGGATACTTGAGTACAGGAAATATGGTCGGTTTTGTTGTTGGTCCTGTAGTTGGGGGAGTACTAGCAGAATATCTAGGTATACGACTTCCATTCATCATTGCAGCTTTAGCCTCCATACTGACGATGTTCCTCCTCTCAGTACTCATTACTGAACCAGCGCGAAAAGTAGGACGTGATGGAATGCGTCCCCCCAAGGTACCTATTAAAGAGGTCCTCTCACGGGCTTATGTGAGTTATGGTGCATTAGGCGTAGCTATGTTTGCGAATATGTTTGCTATCGGTGTTCTTGAAGTTGCCTTCATGCTTGATGCAGTTGTTAGATTTGGGATAGGTCCCCTTGAGATTGGTGGCTTCTTTGGTGTCATTGGAGTATTCATGATCCTCGGGAATATTGCGTTTGGTAAATTATCTGATATCAAAGGTCGCAAGTGGCTTATCGTTCTTGGTGCAATAATTGGCACTCTCTCGATGCTAATGTTTGCCAGTGCTAATGATACAATAGCTTTCTATCTTGCTGGGGCAGTGCTCTCTCTAGGAATGTCAATGCGCGGTCCAGCAATTCAGGCTATGATTGCAGATCTCACTGATCCAAGAGCATATGGCAGCGTAATGGGCTTATTTGGGGCAATAAGTAACAGTGCCTATGTCGTTAGTCCAACAATGAGTGGCTATCTCTTCGACTTGAATGGGAATGCGATATCCTCACTACTCATTGCCGGCGGAGTATCCCTTGCAGGCGGACTCGTAGCTGCTGTAGGTTTGCCCAGCGATAGAGTTTCAGACAATAGTGTGGAAACAGCTGATATTCTTGATGAGATTGCTGGTGAACTTGAATAGTATTCCAATCTGATTTACAGCAGGCTACCAGATAGTTTCATTTATCGCAAACTTAATATGTAAAGTATAATTTACGTAAAGTATACTTTACATCATGAGTGTGATATACTTGATAACCAACAGGCTCAAGGAACTCCGTGAAGCCAAGGTTGCTAATTCCTCTAATCCTAGTGAATGGACTCAAGAGAGTCTTGGTCTACGAGTGGGTGTGACTCGTCAAACAATTATTTCGATTGAGCGTGGGAAGTACAATCCAACTCTTGAGCTTGCATTCAAAATCGCACATGAGTTTGGTATGACTATAGATGAGATTTTCGAATATATGGGAGATAACAATGAACCGTAATCAAATTATCAAAATTCATCATTCGTCATTTTTGGCTTAGTCTTTGTAGCAATTGTTTTGTGGTTCAATCCGGACAAAGCTGTTGATTTGTCACTTACTCTTTTGCTCACACTAGTCGGAACGACAATACTTCTACGAGCAACAAAGATTGATGCTCGCAAAGATGAGCGAACAATTCAATTAATGGTCCTAAGTGGACGAAATGCTTTCTTCTTCCTATTATTTGCTATGCCTGCTTTGGCTACTCTCGTTATAGCTGGAGTTGTGATGGTCGATGCATTCGCTGCTCTCATGCTTCTCTGGATTGTTGCATTAGCTATCACATGGATATCATTCTTTTATTACTATACGAAGTAACTAGAGAATCGATGCAGCAACATAAGCTACAACGCTGTTATGATCTCCTGAAACATCTCCTGAATTTGTGTATTTCAAGAGATTGAATCGACTTGCTCCTCGTTCATTAGCGTAGACCATAGCGGCAGCAATTGGACCCGCTCCACAGATGCTGATTTTATGACTCTGGACAAAATTCAGAAAACCCTTGGGATCTAGATACTCTAGATATTCCATCGCTTGATTGTCTTTCTTCTTTGCACTATCTGCAGATTCAAAATGCGTGAAATCGGAACTGGCTAATACGAGAATATCTTCACTCTCTCCAAGTTTGGCGATTGTTTTACCTATCGACTCACATACGCTGTACGATTGGTCTGATACGCAAATAGGGACTATACTAACATCACTTCCAAAGATGTATTGCAAGAATGGAACTTGTACTTCTATTGAATGCTCATTGCTATGGGCAATACAATCCGTAGTGGCATATTCATCCTGTTCAATTATTGCTGATCCCAGTCCACTATCATACAATGCCCTTCCTAATGGTGTTTCCCAATCTTGGTTGCACACTGCTAGTCTTGCTCCCATCCCTGTGTGGTTAGGCCCAAGAATTGCGATGTGATCTGGTTTTCCATCTTCAAAGAGATTTAGATAGGCATGCGCTGCAGGCATTCCAGAATACATATACCCTGCATGGGGTGCTATCACTGCCTTCAGATTTCTGGTTGAGCCTGGTGAGCCCTCTGGTAGTCTTCCAGGACCCAGCTTCCCTGTGAAGCAACTCTCTATTCTTTTGATGAGTAAGTCTTCTTTGCCTTCGTAAAATCTACCTGCTACAACTGGCATTCTCGTCATAGATTCTCCCTTGACAATGGTATGTTACACCGTGAGAAAAGCCTTTGGTCTTGTGAGTGTATTCTATCTCAATGCTTTCTTGATGAAGTTCAAAAGACCATCGACTTTCACCTGTTCAGTAGATTTGTCTCTCATATTCCTGACACTGACCTCTCCATTCTCAAAATCTCGTTTGCCAACAATGACGATCAATCTAGCCCTCTTCGAATCAGCCTGTTCGAGCGACTTCTTGAGAGACCTATCCATAATGTCAACTTCACAGGAGAGACCCATTTTGATCAGGTCTGACTGTATCTTGTATGCATGGCGAATCATTTCCTGTTTGATAGGTGCTACATAGACGTCTAATTGAGGTGTGAGTTTTTCATCTATACCCTGACCCACAACAACCTCAATCATTCTACCAATTCCCAATGAGATGCCTGTTGCTTCAGTAGGAAGTCCTCCGAATTTTTCAATCAAATGGTCATACCTTCCACCACCAAGAATGGAACCAACATCAGGCTTACCAAAATAGCGTCCCTCAAAGACCGGACCTGTATAATAATCAAGTCCTCGTGCAAGTGACATATCGAAAATTGTTACTTCTTTTACTCCTGCATTCTCGAAGATTTCTGCCATTAGTGTAAGTTCATCAACTCCTTGGATGCCAACTTCAGAACCCTTCAATAGGTCTCTAAAGCGTTGAAGTGTCTCAACACCAGGGCCACTTATTGCAATTGCATCAATCAGAAAATTACTTGCTTTCTTACTGATACCCCTTGCATCAAGCTCTTCAATGACTCCATCCCTACCGATTTTATCCAATTTGTCGATGGCTCTAAAGCATTCAAATGCAAGATTGTCAGCAACTCCTGCCTTCTCAATCAGCCCTCTGAGTACCTTGCGGTTATTGATCTTGATTGCATAATTGTTACCAAAGATTCTCCGAAGGAACTCTAGTGCGACTAGAACAACCTCTGCATCGGCGGCAGGACTAGAAGCTCCGATAATATCCACATCAGCCTGTTCAAACTCACGATATCTCCCAGCTTGAGGTCTATCGTATCGCCATGCTTTTCCAACAGCATACCTCTTGAACGGTTTAGGAAGATGTGGATTCGTTGCTGCTATTCGTGCAAGCGGTACAGTAAGATCAAACCTCAATCCTACCTCTCGTTCACCTTTATCAGTGAACTTGAATGTTTCAGCTTCTACTTCTTCTCCACCCTTCGCAGAGAGTGTTTCCCATAATTCCATTACCGGTGAGTCCAATGGCTCATAGCCATATTTTTGGAAGACTTCTATCGCCGTTGCTATGAGGTAATCTCTGACTCTCATCTCAGGTCCAAGGAGGTCTCTCATACCTCTCACGGTTCGCATTTCACTCATTGATAATCCTCCAAAACTCAATCAGGTAACAGCTGCGGGTGGCGGAGTATTGACTAATTCTATCTATCATTCCGATGAACAAAGCCACCAACTGTCACATTTGTCACCATATTCAAGAACAGCCATTCCTACTTTAAGTCTTGCGTTCAGTTATTTTAACTTACACAAAGCCCAGTATGAACAGCACGAGATAGAGGAGTATCAATGAACCAATAACCAGAGAATCTCTGGCGACTATTCTCAGAAGACATGTCTCACGGTCTGCGAGATAGACATAGATCATTTTGTTCAGAACTGAGACGATTGTTGCAACGATAATAGCAATCGACACCTCTTGGTATAGAGCAGGATTGAGTATGTACACTGTGGCTGAACTAGCAATTACAGCTCCAGCTGATACGAATCCACCGATTAATGCTGCTATGATTAATCCTGTTCCACTGAATGTCTGTGTGAATGCTAGTTGGACAAGATATACACCTACAAAGATGACACCAAATCTTATAGCTGGTCCAAACTCAAACGGCGAAACCAGTTTTGTATCGAAAAGTTTACCTTCTGGTTTATGGTCTAAGCTACTCTCTTGAAATAGCCGTAACATACTTGCAACTATCAATATTGCAATTGGAATCACATATAGTCTAAATAGCAAGTACGTTCTGTCTATTAATAAGATTAGTAAACCGTTTCTCAGGACCATTGCTACATTCGCCAAATTGATAGACAGTGCGATTCTCCCAGCGCCACGTCTACCTTCGTTTACATAGAAATCGGTTACACTTGATACAGCAGCCTCACTGTTCGCTAGACCCCCAAAAAGTCCGAAGAAATAGATGCCTCGATCTTTGTACTTCTTGACAAGCAAGTAGTTACCAAAACTTACTGCAAGCAATATTACAATAAGAAGATATGTTTGAAATGCAGGAAAATCAATCGTACCTAATGTGACAGTTTCGGGAATCAAAGGCCAGATGAAAAGAATAATCACACCAAGCTCAACAGCGCTTATCATCTCTTCGCGAGTGATAACCTCCACAGCATGAGCCAGTTCTTCCTTGAATCCAAGAACAAGAAAAACCAAGAATGCAACGGTCATTGAGAATATTTGCAGTGTTCCGAATAATTGCCCTGGAATTGGCGTATCAAAACCAACAAGGGTGCCAAGAACAAAAGCAAGTGAGAACACAAGTGGAGTTGTTAGTCCTTTTCCCATTGTTCGGAATAGCTTGTAGTATACTTGGCCAGTGACGAGAATTAAGGAAATCGCGATACCATAGACGAGAATAATCCAATTTGATGTGAGTTGAGAAATATATGCCACCATGGCTCCTAGAAGACTGTGTAGTCCGAAAGATCTGACGCCAGCTGTTCTCTCTCCTTCCATCTTTTTTTGACGTTCTAGTCCAATTAATGCGCCTACTACAAATCCAAGGAGAGCTTTGACAATCAATTCAGCGTCTGGTAATAACTCCTGCACTATCATTCACCACTGAGGGTAATGTGTAAAGGACCCGTCGCTTTTAAGGCGTGGCATGATGACATATGAATTGTATGCATTTGGAAAAAAGAAAGTAGAAAGAGGCTGGAATTAATCCAACCTCGTATGCTTCAATAAAACCGATAATGGAATATCTGAGTACTCACCAGTGGGCAGTGTTCGACGAACTGTCATGGGAAGAATTCCTGAACGTAGTTCTTCTTCAGCAAAACCAAATCGTCCTACATTCTGTATATTCGAAACATCAATCATTACTGGTGCGCCCATAGAAATCTGAAGTGCTCGAGCACCAATGATTCGTGCTTTTTCATATTTCGTAAGCCATTTCGGACCAATTGTTATCCCAATTTTGGCCTTGTCTTCGTCATATCCAGTAACGAGATTCTTACGTTCCTCTGCACGTTCGATTTCTGCAATTGGTGTAAGCTCATGCCTCTCTGGTTCCGGTTCCGGGGCTTTCTTTCGCTTGGATTTTGATTTGCCACTGAGGTCAACTGCTCCAGACTCGATTTTCTCAAGAAGATCCAGAGCCTCAAGAATGACAGCTTCAGCTTTTGCTACACTAAGTCCTGTGACAGCTTCTGCAAGCTTTTCTTTCTCAGCCTGTGATACTTTCTCGATACTATCGTATCCTGCCTCTGCAAGTTTCTCAGCTGTTTTGGGGCCAACCCCGCCTATATGGCTAAGAAGGGCTACAATCTCTTCCGTAGTAAGTGCTTCATCATCACCTTCTACGGCTTCTTCAGCCTCTTCTGTATCCTTTTCGTTCTTTTCAGAGCCGTCTGACATGAGCTACACCTGATTTTGTTCTACGTTTGACTCTTTCTATTCGTCGTCGCCGCCGAAGTCTCCACCTTCAGGACCGCCACCCATTCCACCTGGGCCGCCCTTCGAGCTGATGACATCGTCAATCTTCAAAATCATTTGAGCCGCTTCCGCAGCTGACATAACAATCTGCCTATTGACAATCGCAGCCTCGATTATTCGAGACTTTTTCATGTCATCAACCTTTCCCTTTTCGAGACTAATACCGTGATGAACGTTTCCATCGGTGTGTGCCTTTCTGAGATGCACAATTATGTCAATGGGATCAAGTCCACCATTCTCAGCAAGAGTGTTTGGTAATGACTCAATAGCATCAGCAAAGGCATTTGCTGCGTATTGTTCACGGCCATCGAGTGTTGATGAGAATTCTCTTAGTTGCTTTGAAATCTCTGCAGCAAGAGAACCGCCTCCATATGTGATATATGGGTGCTTCACTACATCCGCCACAACATGAAGGGCATCATTTAGGGCTCTGTCTACTTCATCAACGATGTGATCCGTTCCTCCTCGGACCAAGAGAGTGACTACGCTTGACTTTGGTGTTCCTTCAATGAATAACATCTTATCATCGCCGACATCTCTCTGCTCAACGAGCTTGGCTTTTCCTAGATCTGCAGCTGTGAGTGATTGAATCTTTGATACAATTGTTGCACCAGTTGTCTCATGGACTTTTTCAACATCAGATTTCTTGATGCGTCTTACTGCCATAATACCTGCTTTAGCCAGAAAATGCTGTACAACATCGTCCACGCCCTTCTGAGCGATAACGACATTTGCACCAGATTCGATAATCTTGTCCACCATTCTCTTGAGCATTCGTTCTTCCTCTTGGAGGAAGTTCTGCATTCCACTGGGATCTGTGATTGAGATCTTAGCATCAAACTCTGTCTTTGTTACTTCAAGGGCAGATTCCAGTAGAAGAATCTTGGCACCTTCCACCCTCTTTGGCATGGCTGGGTGAACTACTTCCTTATCGAGTACAAGACCCTTTACTAACTCTGTCTTGTCCACTGACATTCCATGTTGCTTCTGACGGGGGATGTTCTCCACGTTCAAGACCTCTCCTTCTGGAAGATCTTTAGCGATTGCGAGAACTGCATCCACAACAATCTTTGCAAGGGGGTCTCTGGTGTTTGATACAAACTTGCTAGACATAGAGGTCTTAGCAACATCAATCAAAATTTTCTTGTAGTCTGCATCTGCCGGATCAATCTTTTCAGCAACTGAATCAATGACCTCAAGGGCTTTCTGTGCAGCCTTTCTATAGCCATTGATAATGATTGTCGGATGTATCTTCTGATCCAATAATGTTTCAGCTTGCTTTAGCAGATCTCCAGTCAGAATCGCGGCTGTTGTCGTTCCATCTCCTACTTCGTCGTCTACAGTCTTTGCGACCTCAATGACCATCTTAGCAGCTGGATGGGCAACATCCATCTCTTTCAGGATGGTAGCTCCATCATTTGTAACTGTAATGTCACCAAAACTGTCCACGAGCATCTTGTCCATTCCACGAGGGCCAAGGGCTGATTTGACAGCTTCTGCGATAACAACTGCAGCCATGATATTATTTCTCTGAGCATCACGACCGCGTGTTCGCTCGGTGTCTTCTCTTAGTACTAGCACCGGTACCTGTTGACTCATCAATTAGTTCCTCCTTTTACTGGTCGTGTAGCACAAAGTAATCGCACTACTCTGGCCAGTTCAAATAAAACTGTACAAGCGCTTCGCGTAGATATGCAAATATAAACATTACCTTGAAGCTGTTATGAGTGGGTATGAAATCATCGATTTCTTTGCTTTGGCTGTTTTAGGACCACATTGTCGCCTTTCTTCGCTCCGATTGCCTGTGAGATATGAGGACATTTTGCTCTGGTGATATAATAGGTTTCGACCATTGTCCGTTGTTGAATCTCAGGGAAGGTCTCAATATTGGCCTGTCCCTTTGAGATGACGAGATCGCTCTTAGAAACAAGGTCTAGAAACTCCTCACTCACAAACCGAAGAGGTACTCCATGAGCCCATGCACCACTATCTGCAATATTGACTAATTGCTCAATCTCTGTTCCATGAATGTCTTCTCTTGTCACATCATTGACCATTGGTCTTCCTTTTACGATGAATGTAATGGTCCAAACCAAGTCTTTGATAAATCTGAGAAGGGGAATGTCAAGAATGACCTCGCCTGCATTATCTGCCAGAAAGAGAAGATTGCCTTTACTAGTGGTAAGTTTCTGCCAGAGTTCCATCGAATCGTCTATCGCGAATCCGACCTTCAGGATGTCATCGAAGGTCTCAACGAGCCTCTCCAAATCCGGATCATGTCCCGCTGTACTAAAGTCAATCACATTTCCAGTAATTGCTGTAGCCAAACAGGCTCTGAAGAGATTATATCCTTCTAATGGTTCAATCTTCTTCTCAATTGTTGGCAATGCCTTCAGAGCAGCTTCAGTACTTTCCCGCTTTATTTGGACATAGGGGTCGTTGGCTCCAGCTTTGCGATATAGTTCCTGGTAGATCTTTATTGATAGTGGAGCTGGATCAATCCTTTTTTCATATCCCTCAGATAAAAGACTGAATGCAACAGCGAAATATTCAGCCTGTTCTTCGAAATCTGAAGTGAGTAGTGGGACAAGTGTTTTCAGACTACTCATTATACAAGGCGCACAATCCGGAATGAGTGGTACTTGAATTCTCTCACTCATCGATTATATCAGCCTCTACGGGATTCTCTGCCTTTGCTACCATGAGATACGCATCTTCGCCATCCCGATAATATCCTCGAAGAACTCGGCGCACGGAGAATCCCAGATTCTCATAGACCGAAACTGCATCTTCATTACCCTTACGCACTTCTAGAAAGAATTCCGATGCACCATATTCTTCCATGGCTCGTAGACCTGCCTTAATTATCGCAGTGCCTATTCCCTTATGCCTTTGTGAATGTAGAACAGCAACAGATACTATATGCCCCTTCTTCACAGGAAGGCGCCCAAATGATGAGATTCCCCTCTCAATTCTACACATGATATAGCCTACAAGTTTAGAGTCCACTTCAGCTACTAAGAATGCTTTTGGAGCATGGTAATACAGACCGAGGAAGAATTGGTCTGGATAATTTTCTGGTAGACATTCTTTGTTAATCTGGACTACATGCTTGATGTCATCAGTGTTAAACTGCCGGATGCTGTAGGCCTCTGTCATGTTGTTACTCACTTCGAGCTTTTCGATGAAATCGACAATTCATGCTTCTTTTATCCGTTATGTAATGGAGTTTGTGTCTTCTCTTTCGTATCAAGTCATCAGCTCAAAGCTTATCTTCATCTCTAATTGACTCCTATCTATGCCCGTTCTCGTGATTGGTGGAACTCCTGGAACTGGGAAATCGAAAGTCGCCAAGATTCTAGGAAGCAAAATGGCTGTAGAGATAGTCAATCTAGGTGATCTTGCTGATAGGAATGGATGCATATCAGCTCAAGACAAGGCAAGGGATACAGGTATTGTTGATGAAGATTGTCTAGTTGAAGCGCTGTTGGAACTCGTCGATGATAAATCAAGGAAGATAATTATCGAGGGTCACTACATCGATCTAGTTCCTAGTGATTCGGTCGAAATTGTTATTGTACTACGAACACACCCTGAAACACTTCGTGAGCGATTGAAGGAACGAGGTTACTCTGAAGCCAAAATCCGAGAAAATGTTGAGGCTGAAGTACTTGGAGTCTGTCAACTCGACGCTCTTGACGCTTTTGGTGAAGAGATCGTCTATGAGATTGATACAACTGGAATGAGCTCGACTGAAGTTGTTACCACGATTGAGGAACTATTGGAAACTGAACCTGAACCAGCGCGTATAGACTGGATGAGTGAACTTGAGGAAGAAGGTCGTCTTGATGAGTTTCTCCAAGACTAATTCATTCTTTCTCTCTCATGTAGATAGCAATTAGAGCAATCGCTCCTGCAATGAACATAACAAGAGGTACACCTGTTGCATAGATCAGACCAGTGTATTCTGGTTGAGCACTTACAGCAAATGTGATCAAGAAATAGACCGTTCCTCCGGCCATAAACATCATCAGTGATGGTATGATGGCTAGCCATGTTAGTTTGGGAGTTGTGTATGCGAAATAGCTCAAGACGATCATAAAAGCTCCACCAATGATGGGGAAGACGTAGATTACCCCTCCTGTTCTATAGAGTGCATCAATGAATGTATCAAATCCGACCTCTGGAGGTAGTCCTGTCAGTCTTGTCATGACTTGAAGGAAGTTCGTCATTATTGACATGATTCCTCCAAAGAATAGGAGCATTGCTGGCCATCGATAATTCAGCATTCCTAGATTCCGCTTTCTAAGCTGTTTCCTAAGTTCCTCAGCCCTTTTCTCTCGTTCAGATACTTTTTTCTTCTCGATTTTTCGTTCACCTGGAGTAAGTCCATCGCTTACTTCTTCAGTTTCTATTTCATCATCAACTGCATCAATGAGGTCTTCAGCCATCTTAGTGGAATCATTATCTTCGTGCATTCTAATTCGTTTTGTTAGCCTTCGTTTCTATATTTAAGCATCAGTATCTACGACATCTTTCTTAGTGTTGCCCTATTTGTTTCTCAATTTTCCTCACGTAAACGTTCTTCATGATAGTATTGATAGCTTGAAGGACATCCTCTCTGTATAGAATCTTGTAGAGATGATATGGGTCTTTGATTCTCCCTGCTCTATCATTCATAACCGATGCAATCATTTCTTGGAATGCTTCATCATTGCTGAAATATAAGTCATAGACAAGCGCATCGCTGACAGTTTCTATGAATCGTGCAATTTGATTTGTTTCTTCATATTCTGAATTATAAAGAGAATAAATTGAATCGAACAGTACCTTGTATGGCTGAGCATATTTTGGCACAATCAATGGTATATCTTCCATAATTCCGGTATTAAGGCATGTAGTCAACTGGGAATAGTTCGTAAGGTATCTTGTGCAAATATATTGAATCAAGCGTGAGTTTAGAATCAACCCAAGAACTCGAATATCTGAACCTTGAAAGAGTGGAATGATTCTAACAATTCCTCCTCCATGGATTATTCCTTTCGGTTTTAACACACAACGAGGATGTCTGAAGTTTTTTGTTGATACCAACAGCTCGTTATCAAAGGAATCTTTCATACCACAATCTTTCAAACACCATTCATCTGCATAGATCTGGTGCTTCTCGATAATGCGATATCTCTGAACACTTCTGCCGCTGGTAATGTATGGAATGTGAAATCTCTCGTTTCTTGAACTACTCACATATTCTTTAGGTATATCTCTCCCTCTTGATGCTGAAAGCATATTTTTTTTTCCTCTCTGAGATATTCTAGCGAATATGGTATCGTAGTATATTGAGAAAATCCTCCCCTGTTTTAGTAGATTCCAATCGATTGAGTTATTATGCTCATGACCCGGTCTTCTTGATTCAATTTTTACTTGGTCGTTCTTATGATAGTTGTTTGCTTGGCAGAATATTGTAACCATTTCTAAAGTAACATCATCAAATGGACTTCCCTCATCAATTATTTTCCAGAGTCTTAGATCTTCCAACAAGTACTTTCTCGTCTTTGTGAATTGACCTACTCGGAGAATACTATTAGGGACTAAGAGTCCAAGATAGCCTCCTGGTCTTAGAAGTTCTCTTGAGCGCACGATAAAATGAGCAGCGCTATTCCAAGTTCCTTGTTTTCCTCCTCCTACATTGTAACCATATGTAGACGCAATGAACCTTCTCTCATTACTATCAAGAATATTGCCATAAGGTGGATTACCAAGTATGATATCAAATCCTACATCAAGATCGTCAATCCCTTGATACCAATGAAACATACTGGTGGTTTCTATTCCAAATACTTCACGTTCAGTATTTCTGTTGATATACCCAAGAAGACTATTGCCTTGTTTTATCCTACTAATCTGATTTTCAGTTTTCTCGACGAATCCCGATACTTTGTTTACGCTCCAATTTTTCAAATGATAAATACAGGATTCCACAGCATCTGCATCCAAGTCAACTCCATAGAGATTATTCTCTACTATCTCCCTACGAATTATTCTCTGATCATGTTGATCATTGAGAGATATCCTTGTTTTCTCCAACCATTCAGCAGCTGCAAGCAGAAATGCGCCTGCACCAACTGCAGGATCAAGAATTCGAACCCTTTTGATATCATCCAGTACCCTTTTTCTAGAAGATGGTTTCAATGCATCAATACTGCCTGCGTTCACTCCTTTCTCTCTAAGATTATCTACCATCCAGGCATCGAGTGTTTCCAGTGCAATTGCATCAGCTAGTCCCTTTGGTGTGTAAAATGAACCTATCTTCTTCTTCATAGCTCTTGAGTAGGTACCTGTGTTACTGATATCTCTTAGAATCGTGTTTTCATTCATTGTAAACCTGTAGTCCATATGTAAACATTGAATTATCTAAAATATCCGAATCGTTCCATATAACACAGTCGGCTATGACTTCTTCAAGGAACCCCTTTGCGTTTACACTATCTTTTTTTAGACAAGACATCTCGGAAAGCTCATGAGAAACCTGTGGTTCATGTTGGTCATTTTTGTTTTAATGTTTACATCAATCCAAGCTGCATCTGACACTCGAGTATCGTTTGAACCACAAGTAATTGGTCACGCTTCTTTTGCTTCGAGTCTTCCCAGAATCTATGATGTGGATATATCTCCAGAAATTTTTGAGTCAGTCAATCAGGATTTATACAAGAGCTATATTCAAGAATTCACCTCAAATGGTTCCAGACATATCTATTTGGACATTGATATTCCAGGCAGTGTCAATGAGATGTCACGCTATTGGCTTGTTGATAAGATGATGGAATTATCGAATGATCGATTGGAGATTGAAATAATCGGTGACTACAAGAATGTTGTTGGTCGTCTACCAGGGTACCTTCCAAGTAATGATTTACCAGTCTTTGTTATCAGTGCCCACTATGATACAGTCCCCCTTTCACCAGGTGCCAACGATGATGGAAGTGGTATTGCGGCTGTTCTTGAACTAATCCGAATAATGTCGCATTATGAATGGCCTCTGGACATCTACTTCATGGCGTTTAATGGAAATCAAGCATTATATGATATACTTATACCAAAACCTGGTCGGTTACTAGGCAGTCCTGAGGTTGCCGAAGCGTTTGAGGATGCTGGCATAGAAATTTTAGCACTCTTTGATGTCACCACAATCTTGCGTCAATCTACATCGGCACCTCCAGATGAAAAACTGATTCTGGCTTACAACGAATTAGGTCAAGCAAGC
Organism: Candidatus Thorarchaeota archaeon; assembly: GCA_016933575.1. GTDB lineage: Archaea > Asgardarchaeota > Thorarchaeia > Thorarchaeales > Thorarchaeaceae > SMTZ1-45. Next base: position 7,803 of record JAFGAR010000203.1, on the reverse strand, counting down.
TATCATGTTAGTCAATATTGGGCTGATTTAGGAAAGACTATGTCCAATTGGTATGGAAATACAATTGTAAAGACTGTTTCTTCTGAATTATTCAGCCAATGGAGAAGGTGTGATGAATGGAGATTCGTTCAAGCAGGATATGATGCAGCTGTATTAGCTTTTGAATCAGGCTACTCTGAAGATGTCACAACTCATACACCTGACGATGTCTGGAGTCGTGGGGAGTATTCATATGCTACTGGTCGAGAAGCAACAGCTCTTATTGGTGCAAGTATTGCTTACTCCATGAGTAAAGCATATGGCGATAAGCACATCCTATTCAATAGAGCTGTAGCTTATCCTGACCGCTCTAATTTGTATTACTTCCCTGTTACTATGGCAACAACAATCAATATCACAGCTCGTTGGTATGGAGCCTCTGCTACATTTCTATTGTACTCGCCAACTGGTTCACTACTTGGTACTAGACTTTTTACCACCGGGCATCCTTGGGATTTCACTCAGATCTTCTCAACATCAGTTACTGAGAAAGGACTCTATCTCCTTGAAACTTGGGATACCGGTAGCGATTCCTTAGGTATTGATGCCTATTTCGATTATCCTGTTGATACAAATGGGAATGGTGTTTCAGACCAGTATGAGTATTGGTTGTCTTCCTCTCTATTCAGTGTTGATAGCGACTCTGACTCGGTCAGTGATGCAATGGAGATCATCTATGGGACAGATGGAACTAACCCTGACAGTGATAATGATAGTCTTCCTGATAACTGGGAGATTGAGAACGGACTTAACCCGATTGACCCATCTGATGCATCTGAAGACAATGATAATGACACTTTAACAAATTTGCAGGAATTTACTTACGGATTGAATCCCAATAGCAGTGATTCTGATTCAGATCAACTTCCTGATGCTTGGGAAATTGCAAATGGACTAGATCCTCTCGTAAATGATGCTGATGAAGATCCCGACGACGATACCTATACAAATCTACAGGAATATCTGCGTGGAACAAATCCTCAGATTGCAGAGAGTGGTACTCTAGCATTGTTGTTGATTGCTGCCCCTTCATCTGCAATCATATTATTGGGTGTAGCAGTATTTGTCTATCGTGAGTTAAGACAATAGAACACCGCAACAGCATCATTGGTTTCTCATAGACTCTCCAAGTTTACTTAGAACGAGTGACTTATTATTTGAGTCAATAATCTCGTTCATAAGGGAGAGTCTTGAAGCGATCTCAACAAGTGGCTTTTGTGATCACAAAAATCATTTCAATATCAATTCTTATTGGTTCCCTATTTCATGAATTTCACATCGACTGGTATGACTATTGCCCAAATAGGTTCAATTGATACTGGCGGAGGAGCAACGGATGTTAAGGTTGTTGGGACTACAGCCTATGTTGCCGATCAGGGCGATGGATTTGCCCTTGTTAACATAAGTGTCTATGGAAAATCCTCCGTTATATAGAGATAATTCAGAATTCCGAATCTAAATATCCTTCAATATATCGCTGACTCGTTCTAGGTCCATCTTTATTTTCTTTATCTTGTAATATCCGTCTTGAAAGTCGATCAAGAGCAATCGAAAATGCATCCAAAGGACCATATGCTTCTGAAGAACTATGATATTGACCTAGAGCTGTTCTAAGATTCAGTCTACATTGAACAATCATATGTTTTCCATCAACAGAGCCTTGTGTCTTCATGTAGACAAATAGAGTTCCTTTTCCGAGAGTCTTAGCATATTTCCTTTTGAATGACATAAAGTTACGAATCATTATCTCTTGGTCCTTATCACCAACTTCAACCGAAGGTTTTATTGAGAACTGAACTGTTATCCTTCTTTTTTCTACAGCTTCTTTAGCTATAAGCTCGAGAAAGTCCAACTTGGTCAGGATGCCAGCCAGACCATAGTTATCAGTCACAACCAAAGATGATATATTTTTTCTGAACATTTTATCGAGACATTCTGTTAGCGTATCACTCACATCAACTTGTACAACTGGGCGGTTCATAACACTCTTTACTTCAATGTCAGAAATGCTAATACGTTCTCCAACTCTTTCGCCAACTGTGGATCTTTTTCGTTCTCTGTATACTAAATCAATTATATCCCTTATACTTATCATACCAACTACTTTGTTGCCATCCATAACAGGCAAATGAGAATAACCATGTTGCCTAAACAAATTCAGTACCTGAGCAGCTGTATCATTGGGATGAATGAATTCAGGATTTTTTGACATGATAGAGCTAGCTGTTTTCTCTCCCACAGTTCCTGTAAAGGCATGCTTTAGGATATCATTATGAGTAACGATTCCTTTAAACTGCTCTCCTGAATAAACTGGTAGGTGCATTATGTTATTCTCTAGCATTACCCTCGATGCTTCTTCAAGAGTGTCATCTATTTGGATTTGAGGAACCCGTTTAATTAACTTACGAATCTTAACCTCTGCAGGGTTAAGATGAGATCTCCGAAGATGCCTCATTGAAATCAAGCCAACAAATTCGCCATTTTCATCTTTGACGGGGATGGCTTCTAGACCAAGATTTGTTAACTTATCCATACATACAGATAGACTTTCGTTCACATCGGCAAATGTATCGATTTCTTTGTATGCTTCTCGAATCTTTGTGTTGTCCATAATGCATCCCTAAAAGAAAATTCCTATCTCACTCTTATGATATTAATGATACCGGAATCTTTGATTATAATATTTGTTCAATTGATAATTACTAACCTTTTCCCATACACTGCCAATCAATTCCACTGAATCCAAAGGAAGATGTAACAATACATCGAAAGGTTTCATTACACTGTGGACATTATGCTTTCAAGATAACTAGTGTTGTCAAGTCACCAAGTCTCCATGACTTGTTATTCTTGAAGACTTAAGAGATTTCTTTGATTTGTAATTAAGTTGCAAATGATGCTTTTTGCCTTATCATTTATTAGCATCTGCTAATCTTCTCGAAATGTTCGTGTTTGAGGTAGTAGGTCGAAATTCTCGTTTTGGAGTCAGAAGGTTTTACTAACTCCGTGCTTTCTCTTCGTTACATCTATAATCTCATGTGTTGAGATTGTACATCTAAATCCACATTAGATCAGTCTAAGTAAAAGTATCAAATCTAGGTAAAAGCACTAAATTTATGCTAATATTCTAACATGACTATACTAATGGTCTTAAGATTGATGTGGACAATGCATTGACTTTGTTTCTAGAAGTTATGACAATTGCCATAACTATGATTGTAAGACCAACGGTTACAACTATTCCAATTGTTAATGAATTCATAACTGCTTGAGATTGAGTATTTTGAATACTCTGGAAGACATCTGAAAAAAAAGGGAGCATGTACTCCTCGATTCGTTCACTGAGATAGTTTGCGTGACCATATGTTGTGTTAGTGATTGTAAGTGTTATGTTGAATGAACGAAGTGTGCTGTTGTAATAGCGACAACCTTTTGGAATCCAACTATTCATATCGAGGTCGCTGAACTCAATACCGATTGCCTTGAGACTCCTAAGCTTGTCCTTATACACTCCTACCTCCTCTTGAATTCCTCCAAATCCTGCCTCCCATTGTAAGCGTGAAGTATGATTCTCATAGATTGTTCCCTGGTCGCGATAGAATATGTAATCGATATACGGGGCTCTCTTATTGGCATTAGGAGCGAAGGCAGAACCATAAGCAAGAGAGAATAGTCTGTCATCACTTGGAATAAGATTATTCAGCCGTTCAAGGTATATTGAATGGGCAATTGAATCATTCTCTTGAGCCGCTAGTTCCGTTTCCAAATCTAACATGTAATTGATACACACAGATTTGTAAATCTGCGATTCCTCTATTCCATCTAGACAAAAAAGTCCAGGACTTATTGCAAATACAGAACTAAAAACATCCGGATGTTTCATTGCAATATTCAAAGCTGAATAGCCGCCCATTGATAATCCAGAGATGCCCCTGTAACTGGCATTCCTTATTGTTCGGAAATGCTCATCAATAAAGGAAACAACATCATGGACAACATAGTCTTCCCAGTTACCTGTGACCTCTGAATTTTCATAGAATGACCCCCCAACTGTTGTTCGTCCATTCACGACAACTACAATCATATCTTGAGGATAATTCAGGTCCAAGAATGTGTTCCTGAATGAGGTCGCCGAAGTAGAGAAGCCATGCAGGAAATACACGGTAGGAAAGTTAGCTGTTGTGTTGTCATAATTTGGAGGCAAAAAGACAACATAGGGCTGTTCAGTGGGGCAACCCACCAAATTTCCACTTAAGGAGGGTGCTGGAAGAACTCCCTCTCTACGTTGATAGTGAATCACATCTTGGCTTTGTCTGATGATACTATTAGGTACAAAAGAATTAGTATTTGCAGTGGGTATCAGCAATAAAAAAAGAACAAGAAGAAGAGAGGTGCCATAATGTGGTATGTTGACCAATGAATGATGTGTCAATCTTTTTTTACTAACCAATTCCAGGGGCATACTTCGAAACTGTTTTTTCAATATGATAAATTGCTACGTTCTAAGGTGAGAATAGGTTGCTAATAATATCTCACTTGTAAGAAGAATTTCGATTATTACGACTTGGTATTCGATTATGAGGAATTGCTAGAATCTCTCCTATCATCCTTTGCAATTAGTTAGAAATCAGAAGATCTCAATTCTTTCTCTGATTCAAGTGCCTGTTCAGGACATATTCGACTACAGACTCCACACCCATAACATAATTCAATATTCACTCTAGCAATTCCACTTCTAGAATCGACTTGAATGGCACCAAATGGACATGCTTGCTCGCATTCCCCGCAACCAACGCACTTCTTCTCATCTACAGTTGTCACGTAGTGCCCCTTGTGAAAAGGTTCTGAGATTCCAAGTCTCAAACGGTGCAAATATGGGTGGCACACATTCATATCGCAATTACACAGCATACCAATATACGGAACACCTACTGCAGAAACAGCATGAACCACACTCTCTTCTTCAGCCATTTTTGTTACTATTTCGATTGCCTCGGTTGGATCTAAGTACTCATGTCTTCCTCCAAGGTACTTAGGGAAACGTCTAGTGTAAATATCAGTGAAAGCAATCCCAAAGCAGTGTAGTGTCTTCTCTTTTCCTAAGGCACTATATCGGCATATGCAAGGAAATCTAACAACCGACCTTTGATGCTCCTCTGTTTGAGTATTGCAGAGATTCAGAATCTCGATAACCTCACTTGTAGTAACAACCTGATGGTGAAGATATTTGCGGTATCTATTTTCTACTCTCTTCCTTTCATCAGGCAGAACCGGTCGAGCAACTCTGGATATTTTATCTGAAAAACCATCAGGTCCCTCTGGTACAATCTCAGAGAAATACTGTTCAGCAAACGTTCGCACCAAATCACTTTGAGCCAGTTCTTTCGATAGATTCCTTGCATTCAAATACCATCTCTTACCAGCTCCATGTTGAACGCAGTAGTCGCACATAGTTTATTTCTACCAAATTGCTTTTCATAAGTCTCTATTTTTATTACTGTAGTTAGTAACAACTAGATAATTCTAAGCAATCTTCCAAGTATTTTAGCTATAATAATTCAACCTCACTTTGTCATAAAAACCACTGATTTCCAATAGAGAATTTGCACTTATTCTGTATCAATCTGAGGATTATGATCAGGTGCCTTGGGCGATGTGTCTTAGTCGAATTAGGTACTTGTGATGATTATCATCTTGCGGTTTTATACTAGGGACCCAAGTGAATAATGCATGTATCTTAACTTTTTTTGAAGACTTTGAAATATCTGCTACTTGGATTTTTTTGATCTCTTCTACTCACTGAATGGTACATAGTATATTATACAATCCTAGTTAGTACACTTGGCAGAGATAGGATAGATGTTTTATGAGTGGAATTCAATGAAAATAACTGCAATATCCGATATACATGGCAATTTCAACGATTCAGTTGTAGATCTTGTGAAAGCTTCGGATATTACTCTTTGTCTTGGAGATTTGGTTGAGTTTGGAGAAATAACAACAAAAGCTTTTGATTTCTTACTCCAGCTTAAATCGGCTGGTAAGTTTCTGATGATTCCCGGCAATTGCGATACTGATTGTCTCAGTTCGTTCCTAGAATATCATGATGGGTTAAATATTCACAAAAAGACAGTCGATTATTCTGGTTTCTCTTTTGCAGGTTTTGGTGGATTCGTTGATGCTATAACATACAGCAGAGCAATGAGAGCTCATTTCTTGAGTGGGACTGAAACTTTCATTGAATCAACGCTCGCTCAAATAGAAGGATCCTCTTGGATAAAGGACTTTATGCAAACATTGGGACTTAGATTCGAAGGAAAGAAACTAGTTGCTTCTCCTGAATCAGATGATTTGATTTTGGGCTGGGATAAATTTCGCTCCTCTTGCGAATTTGAAGAGAATGAAATCTATGATTTCTTTGTTCTGAATGCATCTGATTGTGACATATGGTTGTCTCATACTCCTCCTTTTGGATTTCCAGGTTCTGAAAGAATGGGAGGTTTTTCAATAGGATCTAAAGGCCTCCTAAATGCAGTCGTAGCTAGGCAGCCTCAATTTGTTATTAGTGGTCATATCCATTGTGGTGGTGTGTGGCAACTTGGCAAGACCATATGTTTCTCTGTGCCCCCAATGAGTGAGAATTACGCTTTGATACTAAACATTGATACTGATTCAACCCTAACTCATGAAGTAATCAGGATTATGTAGTATTTCACCATTCTAGTTCTTTTTTTTAAGACTAAAAGGTCACTTTATACTTCGACTTTGTCTAACATAAAATGATAGATCCTTGATCTGATTGTTGATTTCTTCACTGGAGTTCTTTGTGTAATTCAAAGAGCAATAAATGTATCAATCAAATTCGGGACACCATAGCATCTCTGTTGAAACGATTTAACGCAATCAATGATGATAGTGCTGTGAGTATGATAGCAATACAAAGAGTCAAGACATTCAAAAACCAGATTTGATGAATATTCTCTGTTCCTGATTCAAGTATCATCAATGGTCCAACCATCGGAACCATAAAAATCAAAGTCACAAGCCCTGCAGTCTGATAGGCTTCATATACTCTACTGACTTTTCCACTGATAATAATGACTGCTGAAACAACAGCTATTGACATTATTGGTGTTACAAGCACGAGCAGAAAGAGACCAGGTAGATTCGGAAAAAGAAATAATGGTTTGTTCATTAGAACCAAAGGTATTGTAACAGCAAGGAATGATAGTATTATTTGTAAAAAAAGAACAATGATGCCTGGAATGAAGGAGCTTAACATCTTACCCAACAGAAGCTCTTTGTCCGTTAAAGGAGTACATAGTAAGGGCTCCAAGGTGCTCTGTTCACGTTCACCAACAATCGCATTAGCCGCAATTAATGTAGCCGGAACAAGTGAAAAAACTCCAAGCATTGCAGGAAGTGTTGGCATCATGAAATCTACTAACAATTGAATGTCAGGTCCAGGTCTTAGGAAAGCAAGAGGTATTCCCAGAGAAATGAGTGTAATCAATGGTCCTAATATCGCCACAACAAGGAAACCCGCTTTTACCATTTTTGACTTCAAAGCCATTTTAAGCTCAGTTCTAGCTATCACCACAATTATGCTATATTTCAAAGATATGATGACCTCCATTGAATTTTTATCAATGATAAACAGAATCATTGTTTGGTCTATGGATGTGAAATTTCTCCCATTATCCATTTTTTCTTTAATTTGACAGTCTTTTTTTTTTGTGAAAACTAAACATGAGGTTTTTGGAG
>JAFGAR010000202.1 GCA_016933575.1 Candidatus Thorarchaeota archaeon | reverse complement strand
TCAGCTGGCGGCAGAGTTCTCTTTGATGTATTCACTGTAGCTGGGCAGAAGCGGCACAGGCACCAGAGAAAGGTGGTGCTACAGGGTACTGATGGAATTCTCTTCGTTGCAGACTCATCGCCTGACCAGCGTGATGAGAACACAGAGAGCTTCGAAGAGCTTAAACTATTCTTGGGAGATGCTCTTGGGCGTGAGATACCAATTGTGGTCATGCTGAACAAGAGAGACCTACCAAACAGAATGTCCCGTGACGAAATGCTTGATCTTCTAGGTCTGGGTGGCAATGTACCTATCTATGAGACCATTGCTGTACAAGGCGTAGGAGTTAAGAGGGCGTTCCAAGCCATAGCGCGAGAAGTAATACTAAAACGCATGTATAAATAATAGACAGGTGAAGAAAAATGGGAGAGTCCCGTGAAAATACACTCGAAGGTGTCCTAAATGAATTGCAGGGAAGTATTCCTGAGATTGAAGCCTGTGCTATAGTAAGTGTTGAAGGGCTCCCTATCGTTTCCGCACTTCCTACCGATGTTGACGAAGCCAAGGTTGCTGCAATGACTGCTGCAATGTTGACCCTCGGCGAGAAGGCTTCAATCGAGCTTGGGAAGGGCAATCTTGAGCAGGTCAATATCAAAGGTGTTGATGGTTGGCTTATAGTTGTTCAAGCTGGTATGAATGCCTGTCTAACAGTATCTACCACAGCTAATGCGAAACTTGGGCTCATTTTCTTGGACATGAAACGCGCAGCCGAGAAGATTGCTACTATGATATAGTACATTGTCGTGCGTAACGCCAACTCTATTAAGTGAACATTTTGAGAAACTCTCATCCCAGAGAGTGGTAAGAATTGAATTTAGCTGGTCCCGTCTATAGATTGTACGAATACTTCCTATATCGCCAATTAGACAAGAAACTTGCACCACGCCATGTTGGTATCATTCTTGATGGAAACCGAAGGTATGCAAAGAAACACGGTATGGAGGTGCCATGGTTTGGTCATAAGAAGGGCGCTGCAAAGGTATTGGAAGTACTCCGAATACTCTGGGAAGCTAATGTCAAAGTCTGCACGCTTTATGCATTTTCTATTGAAAACTTCCAGCGCAACAAAGATGAGGTCAATGAGATTATGGCATTGGCTAAGGAAAAATTCACAGAGGTCGTGGGCAACCCTGATGTCCACAAGCATAAGGTACGAATTAGTGCTATAGGTCGCGTGGACTTGCTTCCTAAGGATGTCCAAGATGCAATACGAATGGCAGAAGAGGAAACAAAGGATTACAATGACCACCTTCTCAATGTGGCTATTGGTTACTCTGGTAGAGCTGAGCTTGTAGATGCTGTACGTGCTATTGGTGAAAAGATAGAAGCAGGTGAAATGCACCCCTCTGATGTGACTGAAGATATAATCGAGAGTCATCTCTACACAAATGGCATTCCTGATCCAGACCTCATTATCAGAACATCTGGCGAAGAACGATTGTCTGGTTTTCTCCTCTGGCAATCCGCATACTCTGAACTTTATTTTGCCCAGATTTACTGGCCAGCTGTTAGGAAGATAGATGTTTGGCGAGCTCTTCGATCCTATGGTTCGAGGTCTCGTAGGTATGGTAAGTAGTTCTCCGTATTATGACACAGTCTTTTATATGATAATTTAACCAGTCCATTAGACAGGAGACAAAAGGGCTTTGGCAAGAACCCCAGTCGATGGTTATCGAGGTCTGATACAGACCCGCCTCGATGACTCCATACCCGCACAGATCAATTCAGTGGTTGCCAGGTTTGCAGACTGTGTCTTTGCTGGTGAAAAATTATCGATTCATCTCACAAGATTTCTCAGACTAACAACCCGATTGACTGCATATCTTGATTCACGAGATATAGCCAACCAATCAGATGTTACAATATCCATTGACTTGTTGGACTATTTAACTTCGACATCAAAGTGGTGGGCTGTTACTCGTCAAGATCCCGGTCTTGTTCTAAGACCCCCTTCTCGTGATGCCCGTAGTTTTATCAAATCAATTGCAGACCTCCAAGTGGGAGGCAACACACTCCAACGAATCTCTGGAGCTACAGAGAAACTATCCCGGTTTCTAGAAGAACATGAGGTAGGTACACTAGAAAAAATCGAAGAGCTGTGCAATTGCATGTTGTCAGCTTGGGCTCTCTTGAGCGCATTTTCATGCAAAGCGCAGGGAAGAAACGTCGTAACTGAAACCGACTTTGAAACAGCCTATGATTTTGTTCGTATCCTCCTCTTCTATGTTGAACTCAATGATTTCATGGCCTTAACTGCAGTGCGTCGCTTAGGAATGCATAATATTCTACCCTTGTCTGCTGTTGTATCATTTTCTCCCGCTTTCGAGAAGAATCTAAATGCATCCGTGGCTGCCAATCTTGAGAGGATCTATAGTGACCGATTGGCAGAGATTGCAATGATCACATCTGGTGCCTCTCGGTCAATCCTCACAAACTCATTGAAATTCTTAGGCCAACTTCAAGCGGTTTCTCAGGAAATCGAACGTCTAGAGGCTGAGCACTATGATTCGATTATCCTAGGTGCAATGAATATGATAGAACGCGTAGGTATACCCCCTGATTTTCTAATGCAGGAGTCATCTGCTATTTCTCTCTTTGAGAATTTACGACTTGGGGAGGGTGTCGATGAACGAATTCAATTGCTTATTCGAAGGATTGAAGGTCTGATAGTGGATGCTACTGGGAATAAAGACTTCTTATTGCAATATGCACGCTTGGTCCCAAGATTAGTATCTCTCCTTTTACTAATAGCATGTAAAACAAAAGAGTCCCCAATCGCTCCACTTGAAGACTCTGATATCAAGAGAGGATTAATTCTTCTCTACGAACTGATTAGTGCGCAGTAGATGTTTCTGGACTATCAATCAGTATTCTTGCATCTACCACTAGAGCACCTTTACCCGTTTCATATACAAATGTTGGATTACAGTCTAATTCAGTAATCTCAGGATTTTCTTCGACCATTTTCGAAACTGCGAGCATGATTTTAATCAAGGCTTCAACGTCTCGAGGAGCTTCACCACGAATTCCCTCAAGAATCTTGTACGCTTTAAGTTCCTTCAACATCTCTCTTGCATCGACTGCTGTAAATGGTATTAATCTGAAAGATACGTCTTTTAGGACTTCAACAAAAATACCGCCCAATCCTGTCATTAACGCATGACCAAACTGAGGATCCTTTGTAACACCCACAATAATCTCTGTACCCATATCTGCAAAGTCTGATATGAATACACCTCGGCTCAGGTCCACATCAATCCCCTTCTCTTTTCCATATTTCTTTGCATTTGTCATGATTTCTTCGAAGGCTTTTCGAACCTCTCCTTCACTCTTCAGGTTTATTTTGACACCACCTGCATCTGATTTGTGCAGAATATCCTTGGAGAGAATTTTCAATACCACTGGAAACCCGATTTGCTTTGCCTTTACAGCTGCTTCATCTGCGGTCTTAGCAATGTCGTATGGGGGTATTGGGATACCATATGCCTTCATAATATCCTTCGCTTCATGTTCAAGGACGAAAGTTCTTCCTTCTTCCCGGGCAGTCTTGAAGATTTTTTTAGCTTCCTTCATTTAAGTCCAGACCTCTCTTGAATTGCACACTTAGTTTGTCCTTTTATGGTTTATCTGAGCCGAAAGTTTTGTTGAACTTCTCTCTGTATTTGATTTCTCCATATTTTGCGAGTCCCTTTGCTGCAAGAGCTGCTTTTTCACCTGTTGCATATGTGGGTACTCCCATTAATTCCATAATCTCGCCAGCTTTAGTAGTGAATCCACCCCCCATCGAAACAACCACAAAAGGCAGTCCTGATTGCCGCTGATGGTTTGAAATGACATTTGTTATGTCCATATTGAGGCTCGGAGTCTGTAACAGCATACCTACGACGAATATGTCATACTCTCCACTCTTGATTGCTTCTTCAAATACTGCATCATATCTCGATGAATCAGTATCTCCCACTACATCGATTGGATTTCCAATGGCACAATAAGAAGGAAGACGCTCATTAAACTTCTCCTCAAGTTCCTTTGATGGACTTGGAATTACAAGACCCAATGCTTCTAATGCATCAGTTGTCATTACACCAAGACCACCGCCATTTGTAATCATCAGGACACGATCTCCTTTAGCTGGTGGTTGCATTGCTAGTGCCTTTGCCATGTCAAACATGTGTTCGAAGTTATTGACCCTGATTATTCCTGATTGTCTGTACGCAGAATCAGCTATATTGTCTGAACCCGCTAGTGATCCAGTATGTGAACTTGCAGCTGCTCTTGCTCGTTGTCCTCGTCCTGATTTCACTACAAGAACCGGTTTATGCGGTGTTACATTTTTGGCAGTATCAAAAAAGGTTCTTCCCTTCAATTCATCATAACCCTCGGTGTAATAGCAAATGACCTGCGTTGTAGGGTCTTTTGCTAGATACCAAAGCAAATCATCATCGTCCACATCACACTTGTTACCCAGACTTATGAGTTTACTAATTCCAAGACCTAACTCAGCAGTCCAATCTGAGATGGCAGCTGCAAATGCTCCTGATTGAGAAACAAGTGAGATATTTGCAACATTACTTGGTCTTGGTCTTCCACATCGATATTCAGGGAGAAAGAATGTGTCAATATGGCTATGAGTGTCTACAATGCCAACACAGTTCGGACCAATAACTCGTATACCATGTTTCTTAGAGATTGCAACAACCTCTTCTTCAAGTTCCGTTCCTGCATACCCTGTTTCTGAAAATCCTCCTGAGATGATAATGGCTGCTTTCGCTCCCTTTGCTGCAATATCATCAAATACTCGTGGAGTGATTCTCGCAGGTACTGCAACTACTACAAGATCTACCGGTTCTTCGATGGCTTGAAGAGTAGGATAGCATGGTACTCCAAGAACCTGATTGTATTTTGGATTGACTGCATAGACCTTCCCTGTATATTGGGGTTTGATAAAGTTCTGAATTATTGCCTGTCCAACACTGTTCTGACTTGCTGAAGCACCATATATTGCGATACTTTTCGCTTTGAAGAACACGTCCAATGACTCGGTTGATGCATACGACACTTTACACACACTCAGAGGTTCTGCTATACTTTTAGATTTTGATACCAAGAGCTACTTGATTGTTCCCATGTGTTCACATGAGGGCTCACTTGAAATCTCTTACTACATGATAATCCTAATAGCCTGTTTGAGTGACCAAAAACGTGGGATAATAGTGAACTTCGATATTCTTGCAGATGGACGTACGATTCTCCAAGCGTCTTCTCAAGATCTTCAGGATTGGATGAAAGAGGCATTCCAGACCAGAGTTCAGACATTCGGTACCAATCTTTTCTGCTATAGTCCCACCGCATATCCATATAATATAGCGGATCATGTTCCAGTTGGACCATACAATTTTCTCTCTCTTAGTGTAACAGGTACTTCCTGTTCACTCAAATGTGAACACTGCGATGGAAGACTGTTGAAGGGAATGGAATCCACACCAACTCCTGAATCGTTATTTGAAAAATGTAAAGAAATCAAGTCTCGTGGTGGAGAGGGGGTATTGATTAGTGGTGGGTCTGACTCTTTTGGACATGTCCCTCTGGAGCGATTTGGCGAATCTATAGCTCGTATAAAGAACGAATTGGACATGATTGTTGTAGTCCACACAGGACTTGTGGATACCAAAACAGCACATCTTCTCGCTGAGGCTCGTATAGACGCTGCAATGCTGGATGTCATTGGTGATGAAACGGTTGCATCAAAGGTCTATCATATTGAAGACGGACCGAAGAAGATGCGCGAATCTCTTGATATTCTTGAAGAGCAGAAAATACCTACGGTCCCTCACATTCTAGTTGGGCTCGACTATGGTCATCTTCGAGGTGAGATTGAAGCTCTCGAGCTTATCTCATTTGGTACTCCCTCTGCTCTCGTAATAATCGCCTTGAGCCCAATTCGAAAGACACCCATGGAAGATGTTCTACCCCCTCCTCCTGAAGACATCGGTAGAATAATGACTGCGGCAAGATTTGGCTTCAGAAATATACCAGTTCTTCTAGGCTGTGCTCGTCCTCTTGGTCAGCACAAGATTAGCACAGACGCATATGCAATTCAAAGTGGTATGAATGGGATTGCTCTCATCAGTCAGGAAGGCGTTAATCTCGCAAAAGAATTTGGTCTCTCTCCAATCTTCAAAGATATCTGTTGTAGTCTTGCATATCTGGCTATTTGATGAGTCCTTTTACAATCCATCCTGCTACTTCATACCCAAGATCAAAAATCCAGAGACCTATAGCTGTCGGGAGTAATAGTGGCCAAGGGATTGATAGCAATAGAATGCTGGTCTTCAACGTGAACCGATACTTGAAGAATGTGTATGCTCTTGGTGAAACATTTCTATCCGCCCAATCATTTCCTCTCTCATCAAGGACAGCTGCTAGGAAGAGCGTCATTAGAATTGTTACCCAGTCTAGTATTCCTGTAATTGGTGGAATTCCAAGCCACAACACTGTTATGAAGATTAGAGCGAATCCTATAACATACTGGTGCCTATTGACTTTTCCAGATATAATCACTCCAATGATTATACTAACCATTAGAACTAGATCCCACTCTGACACAGTCATTATTACGCCAAATAGAAGTCCTGAGAGTGCAAGTGGAATCCAGGATAAATTCGGTTGCTCATATTCATCCAGTAAATCATCCCCGGTTTTGAGTGAGAGCCCTGCCATAAAATAGGACAGAAAATACACAACCCACTCTATTATTCCAATCATCTCCCCGAAACAATCTTTCAGCTCTATTAGGTGGCTCCTCAGGTTAACTATGACTCGTAATCGGATCAAAGACCCTACGATAGCCAATCACATCATTGGAGCCAAGAAAGCATCCAACAATTGTCTGATAAAAGTTCGTGAATGTTCTACAAGAGAACAACTGGGGTTCCAATAGCTTGACCTGGAAGGTTTGTATTGAACTTGGCACGGACGGCGCCGCTATTTCCGTGAGCACCTAAAATCTTGCCAATAATCTCTTTCTCACCTGGAGTGGCCCATTTTACTCTGCGGCTGACAAGTCCTGCAGCCTCCGCTCTTGTCTTGACTTCATCAAAGATTAATATCACTTGATTTGTGTGTTGTAGATGTCTACCTCTACGATAGCTCGAAACTATGCCTTTCTTACCTAATGATTTGTCGCTCTTAGACATGCGGAGTTCCTCCTATTGGAGTTC
>JAFGAR010000032.1 GCA_016933575.1 Candidatus Thorarchaeota archaeon | reverse complement strand
TTGCTGCACGTGGAGTGATATCGAGTTTCATATTTACCCCTGTGCGGTGTGCCACTCATCCCCCGTATATTGTTTACTATCAAACCAAGTATCTGGTTTTGTACAATTATTCTATCTCTTTGAATCTATAACCTATAATGGCTAGCACTGTATCGTTTATTACATTGGTTAGAATATCTTCTTGGAAACTTGTTTTACTGGGTTCATATATCATGCTATTAGATACTCGGGTTTCTAGCCATCATGGATCCATTTTCATTTAGAAACAGATTCTTTTTCAAAGGATCTTGTATCTACTTTTCTTCCTGATGGTCTTTCAATATCCTAATTAATTCCATATTTCACAAAGAATCCAACCATCTTTTCAGATGGACATTTCCATGTTTTTCTTGAAAAGACTAGAAAAACACGCTCTCAAATTTCTCGCAAATACAGGGAGATATGTTTCAGCTTGTTCTGGTTTCACAACCTTTAGTTTTTCACTTAGTACTCGTGTCATATCTTCATTGAAGTGTTCGTTAAGTAAAGCAACGGTTTCATCCTCTGTTACTTCATCGAAATCAACTGCAGCTGCAATTATCTCTCTATTAGCAGGGCATGCAAACTGGCAGTGCATACAACCCATTAACGAGGTATGTGCCCACTCAGGAATCCAATTGGGGATTTCTCCCGCGACTTCATTGTACAATGATAAGCACTTCTCAACATTAATCACAAATCTCTCGTTTGGAATTGCACCTGTTGGGCACTCATTCATACAGATTCTGCATTTCTCACAGGAGTCCATCATTTGGATATCTGTCCAGTGATCTTCTTCAAAGACATGATCAGTGAAAAATGCAAAGAGTGACAGCATACTTCCCATACCATCTACATAACAGATGTTATTCCTACCATATTTTGCTAGACCGCTTCTGACTGCAAGATGCTTGAGATATATATTGTGTCTAACATCTTCGATTCTACAATCTTCTCGTTTTACAATTCTTCTTGCAATGGTACTTTGAAGTTGTTTTATCGTAAAATCAAACTCATAATAATTAGGAGGAATAAAGACTGAATGGGTTTCACCATGATACCTTAGATTTGCTCTAGCTAGTGGGCTGTGAACAGCAATAACAATGATGTACTTTGCTTCTGGGAAATTCTCAGGTAGTCTGAAAGCAAGCTTGTCTACATAACTTCTAAAGACTTTGTTTTCGCTAAAGAATCCATTTTTCCGAAGTTCATCGATATAGTTCTGCATATCCTGTAAATGCTCAACTCGAACTGTTCTATACTGGAAACGTGATTCGGGTAGAAGATCTTGGTCAGTTCCATTCGAGATGTCTACCATGCCAAAGTCCAGTGATTTTCCTGTTTTTAAATTTGATAACAACGCAGTTTTGTTCGTGGTGTATTTCCCTAGTAAGGAAAGACGAATATATTTGTAAGGAATCAATCTTTGATTAGATACGCCCAGTGCATGATGTTAGATATCACGCTAACTCTTCAAGTAGTCAAATGAGAACTTAGCATCATGATTTATGTGTCTTCAATTCTTCTCTAGGTTATAAAAATTACCTGTGAAGAATGCGAATCTGAGGATTGGAAGATAAAGACACACGAGGCTTCAGTGTATTTTCCGAGAGCTGCAAGCTCAGACACCTTCTGCGAGTCATCACCATATTGAAGGGTCAAAAAATGATCATATTGCCAATTTCTCAGGAGAGCTGAAGATCAGTTTCTATCGTCATGGAACTACAATACATTTTCAGAATGGCAAAGTTCTCAAAATTGATAAATTGATCACTAGAGAATCCCTTGCAGGCGCTGATATCATAATTCCGGAAAACTATATGGTGAAAATCCTACTAGGATACAGAACATTTAATGAGATACAATACATTGAGCCAGATTTAATCGCACACAATCTAGGCAAGAAAATAATTATTGACACAATCTTTCCAAAAATTAAGGTCAGAAATCTGCATGCCTAATAAGCATGAAGGAATGCCAACAAATCTGGTCAGAGGAATCAGACATATGTAGTAGATGATGATCATTTGCACCTATTCGATTACACTGACAATTTTCGTGACCAATCTTTTCATAACGTATCAATATACTGTGTGTCGTTTAGCACAAAACAACTAAATAGACCCAGTATTAGACAAGAACTAGGCTCGATGAAAATGAAGAAATGCAGATCGATTCAAGCTATTACATTGTTTGCGCTTTTCTTATTTCTTCTATTTCCGCTTACTTCAAGCCTGACTGAATTGACTCCGAATCAAATCCTAGAAGATCAAGTATTACTGAACCGTGAAGCCCCATACGATATGTATTCACCTAAGACATACAATGTATCTCTTAATGCCGGCCATTGGACAGTTATGATTGAACCAAAGAGTGGTAGCAGTCTATTAGAAGTGAATATCACTATCGCATCTGATATCAATATGACCAACATCATTGCTGTGAGTGGAACTGGTTATGGTAACTTTCCTGAGGTTAATTTCACTATTGTATCAGATAATACCACTGTCTACATTCTTGTCCATGAGAATTCATTGAATGGTGACACTGCAGGTATTTTTAGCATTGGTGTCTACGACGATGCACACTTCCATTCATGGGCAGTAATACCTCCAACACCTCTGTTTCCGATACTGCTGATAATCAGTATTCTAGTGCTCGCGATACTTCTACGCGCAATTCTTGTGAGAAAGACTCCGAAAGAACCGCGGCCGGAACCAAAGATCCAAGTCGTTCAAGCACCTCCAAAGGCAATCCCGGAGAAGTACCAACGTAGAACAGACGAAGATGATGGCTTACGAATGGTGCGGATCCCAACTGAATGTCCTAAATGTGGTGCTCCTCTTTCCCCAGAAGAAATCGATTGGGTCGGGCCGCTTGAAGCAAAGTGCGGCTATTGTGGTGCTACCGTGAGAGCCCAATTTGAAAGGATATGAAAATCTCTCTGTCTTTTTATTTTTACAGAAACTCCGTATATCCGTTTCTGTCCATGATAATGTGCCAATAATATTCGTTCAAAGATTATCCTTAAAAAGCTGAAGAAAGCCCGATTTGTAACCGAATTTATGATATTCTGTTGCTCTAATGGATGTGATATCCCGTGACCCAGCAAAAGGAAGCAGCTGTCCCGGAAATACGGGTTTCCTTAAAACGAGATATAGGTTGGTTTGGCTCTTTCTCAATGGGTTATGCTGATGTAGGTGCGGACATCTACGTAGCTCTCGGTCTTGTAGCAGCCTATGCAGCTGGTTGGGCTCCTTTTGCTTTTCTCATTGCCGCAGTCACATATATTGCAACTGGTCTTGCCTATGCAGAGCTGGCAACTGCCTATCCCTATGCAGGTGGAGCTCAAGTCTATTCGATGAAGGCAATTAATGACTTTGCAGGCTTTACCGCCGGATGGTTGGTAATGCTTGATTATACTGTGTGTACAGCACTTTTTTCCATAGCAACGACTGGATATCTCTCATTCTTTCTACCTTGGTTAGCAACAACAACTCTGACTCTTACTGTTCTGGGCGTGGTTCTATCTTTTAGTATGACTGGTGTAGTGTCCTTTCTCTTGGTAATTTTTCTCATGGCTATCAATACTATTGGCATCAAAGAATCTTCCAACCTCAATATGACAATGGTGGCTCTCAATCTTTTTGTTTTGTCTTCTATAATGATCATAGGACTATTGTTCTCATTCAATCTTCAGCTATTTCAGATACAAATCCAAGTAGTTGGGTCTCCAGAAACATTTCCACACATATCCTATTTATGGGGGGGTAACCCCAGTAGTCAGAATTTTCTCTATGCAGTTACATTGGCGATGAGTTCGTTCATTGGTATTGAATCAATTGCACAAGCAGCAGAAGAAACAAAGAGACCTGATCGTACAATCCCTCGGGCTACGAAACTCTCTGTAATTGCAGTCCTTGTCTTTGCTGTAGGTCTCGCCTTCATAAGTCTTGGAATAATCACTTGGGAATTCTTAGGAGCAAGTCTTGATGCGCCTATCTCAGCACTTGCAAGTTCGATAGGTACCATTGGTCTCTATATGGTTCCTATCGTTGCTTTTACTGGGTTTGCCATATGCCTCGTATCTTCCAATACGGGTATCATTGGGGTTTCCCGTGTCGTATTTTCAATGAGCCATTTTGGTCTACTTCCCAAATGGTTTTCAAAAGTCAATCCAAAAACCCGAACACCTGTCCGTACAATTCTTGTCTTTGGTTCAATTGGAGCTTTAATGGCATTAATAGGGCAACTTGATTGGGTTGCTGATCTCTATAACTTTGGAGCTCTATTGTCTTATCTTCTTGTGAACATTTCACTCATCATTTTACGCCAGACAGATCGTGAAACACATAGGTCTTGGAAAGTTCCCTTTAACTTGAAAATTGGATATCATGGTAAGAAATACATAATTCCCATACCGAATCTAATAGGTATAGTTGCCTGTTTCTCGATTTGGTTGCTAGTGGTCCTATTTCACCCAATGGGACGGCTCTTGGGCTTGACTTGGACAAGTGTTGGGATGCTTGTCTATTTTGTCTATAGACGAAAAAGAGGACTTCCATTTTTCTCAAAAGAGATTGGGCAGACAATTAAACCAGCTGCTTACAAGATAAATGCAGTAGTCTTCGTAAGGCCTGAAGAACGAGAATCTATCGTTGTTTCCATAGCTGAGAGCATAGATACGAGTATGCGTTTAACACTTCAGAGTATGGTTGTTACTGATCAATGGGATATGCCATTAAGTGCGGCTATCGAGTACAAAGAATCTATTCTCGAAGATCTTAGGCCAATGGCAAAAGAGCTTGAAAGATATGGATTTGAAACAAAGGTCAACGTGGTAATTGGTCCACTTGAAAAGACTGTAAAAGATATAGTGACTTCATCTGATGTAGATTTTGCAATACTTGTAAGAAGAAAGGTTTCCAAGAAGCGAGCATTTGAGAGGGACAATCTAAGCACAGTCATTTCTCATTCTGCTCCTGGAAAGCTAATGGTACTAAGGAGGACAATTAGTAAATGAAAGTAATCCTAAACATATTTGTTGAGTCTAAGGACTTAACTAAAGTAACAAAGAAATTGACAGAAATTGACTGTATCGAAGATGTCTATGAAGTAACTGGTGAATCTGACATTGTTGTTGTACTAGATGTACCCGATGTCTTAGGTTTCAGAGAAGTTCTGAAGGACCAGATTCTCGGAATCGATGGTATTCGAAGTACGGTATCTAGCGTCATAACCTATATCCATAAGAAGGACGGAAGCATACCTGAAGATTAATTGAGGGTGTCGAGCATGGCCAGTAAACAAACAACCGATGGAGTTCTAATACCACTCTCGAAGGACATTCAATTCTCTCACTTTGTTTCATCCATTCTCCCTCTTTTGAAATTCAGCTTTCCCAGAGTAACACTATTTCATGTTGTTGAAGCACCAGTGACTTCCTCCCTCGACCCAGATGACCTGAATGGAATTCTGGAGGATTTCGAAAAGATTGTAAAACCCATAGCAGCTTCTCTTGAACAGCAAGGATATTCTGTTGAGGTCAAGACAGCTGTTGCAAGATCTATATCTTCTGCTATCATAGAAGAATCTGTATCTAATGGGTATGCGATCATCTTCATGCTAAAACGACGAAAGACAGGTCTGAGAGGACTGATTTCGAAAAGCATTACTCATCAGGTCGTAGAAAGATCGAAAATTCCTGTAATTAGTGTACTCGTCTAAAAGGTTCATTCTTAAAGTATAAGAAAGGAATAATATAGCAGATTTTATTCCTACCATATTTCGCGAGTCCTCGTCTGATTGCAGGATGTTTGTGATACAAATTCCATCTTGCATCTTCGATTCCACAATCTTCTCGTTTCACAATTCTTTCTGCAATAGTGTTCTGACTAACTTATTAGTTAATCAAATGAACGCATGTCGGAATGATTTATGTATCCTCAATTCTTAGTCAGCTCATGAAAATCATATGCGAAGAGTGCGAATCTGAAGATTGGAAGATTAAACTCCATGAGATTGATAATCGTGGATTAAAAGCGTATTATGTTGCCTTAGAGTGTACCACTTGTGGAATGGTCTATCCATTAGAAAAACTAGCAGTTAAACAACGAGGCATCACTATTGAAGATGTTAGAAGTTATTTGAAGGAGTCAATAACTCAATCGCTCTGAGGAATGGTGATTTTCTGGTAGTTGAAATAGAATAGTATCCAAAACACAAGAAGGCCGTCGAGTCTAAGCCTCGACAATGTCCAATACCTACTCGACTCACAAGACTATCTTAGTCGCAATAAACACCTATTGATCGATGTCTACTGCTCAGTCTTGTTCGCGGATGGTCAGTTCGTCATGCTGTGTTAGTCGCTTCGCCACCTAAAGACCATCTCTGTGGCGTTACTCAACATGAATCGACTGAGTACACTTGTCGTGAGCGAACTCCTCGACGGCCATATTACATACGTATTATATCGTTATAAGTTCTTCTAATCAACGAATCATTGTATATTTCAATATTCCACTCGTTTGAATAGATATCGACAGACTCTTAGGTGGGAGGAAAATATGACTCATAGAATCAACAGATGTTGTGACATTTGATGACCAAGAAGCATTTCATTAGGGATATGGATGAGTTAATGACTCGATTGAAACCAACAACTTTACCTGAGGTCATGAATGAATTAGTAAATGTTCGCGAGCGATTTGTTGAGCTCAGTCATAGACGTCTTGTGAAGATCAATCATAGCATTATGCAGTTCCTCTGTGCAAAACACTTGATTGAGAATGGATACAGAGTCAAAATCGAGTACGCCTTAAATGGTGGGACACTGATGGCCGATATCTTCGGTGTTAGAAAGAGATTAATTGATAGGAACGATGAAGCAAAAGATGCAATCCTTAGTGAAATGCATGGGACAGATGAAGATGAAGAGACTCTTGTTCTTGAAGTAGAGACTGGTTTTGTTCCTCCAAAAGCCGCGCTTCATCCTGGTACATATAGAAAGACCAGAATTGCTGCGAAGATTGCTAGATATGCTGGATTCAGCCATTACTTCTATCTAGCAACTCCTCACTACCATGTTTTACAAATTCCCAATACTATGTTCGAGCGAGTAGGTCATAGAGATGATGAAGAACTCGCCAAGCTGAAGGAGTTGTGCGATGCTCAATACTTCACTCCCCCCGTATTGTATGATGAACTCGCAACTTCAGAGATCCAAGGAATCTTCATCGTCAACGTCGATAAGATGAAGGTCCTTGAGGTGGACCCTCAGAAGTATCGGTACACAGTAATTCAAGCTGAAGGAATCATCCAAATGTAACATCTGATGAGATCTTGTTGACGAAATCATAGCAAGGTGATTATTATTCCCCATTCTCCAACACCCAATTGAAGATCATCTCTATACTCCTTCACATAGCCATTTTCAATTCGAATCCTTGTTCCTTTCTCAACTTGCCGTATCTGATCATTCCAGAGCGTAAGATTGATTGATCCTGTATCATCATTCAGAGAAACATTTGCAACCCTCAATGTTTCACCTGTCTTTCTTGATGAAACAGTTCTAGGGCTAGACATCTTAGAAACAAGTCCTTCTACTACAACCTGATTCAGACCTCTTCGAAGTCTATCTATTGTGTATATGGCTTGTGGGAATCCCTTTGAAATTCTCTTTTCGTAATAATTTCCACTCCATGTTGGATAATCATGTGTCCTACCAATCTGGGCGAAACCCACTTTCTGATAGAATGGATTTGTTCTCGTATTCCATTCTGGAGTTCCTAGAGCCCAGAGGTCAGCTGAAGGATACAGCTCTTCCACCAACCCAAAGACCCTCTGGCCTATACCTTGCCTCATATAATCTGGGTCTATCCAAATCCTTTCACATACCTGATATCCTGGACCTCTATCACTTGCAATGAATCCTCCAACGATATCATTTCCTATAACAATCTTGTAATACTGCAGATATCTATTCATTATCGCACTTGCATTCCACTCGACAGAATCATAGTCAGGTGGTCCTCCAGGTCCCGGAGCTCCATATTCTGAGTCTGAATCAAACGCTCTCTTGCATGTCTTAGTGAGGATTTCAGCATCCTGATGATCTGCTCTCAATAGAGATATTGCATTCACTGTCTCCAATGTAACCACCCCTCTCGTATAATGGGTAACTCGATATCACCCATTCTCTCATTTTTTACGAGCTCTTTGCTCTCCATGAATCTGACACTATTCAACTTCACAGATTTCGTCAAGTCCATGTCCCATCAATCGATACACTGGAGCCAGAAAGCCAATCAAGGATAGTCCGATGATCAAGACCCAGACATCCATACCAAAGGGTGCTGTTCCAAAGGCAATCGATAGTGGTGTGTAGAGAACCATCAATGTAAGTATGAGTGAGAATGCTACTGCAATAAATAGAGCTCTAGACTCGCGAATATTCGTGCGCCAGACGGGATTCCATTCATCCCTGCAATTCCAGACCCATAGCAACTGGAACAGTACCATTGTCGAAAATGTTGCTGTCTGTGCGACTATCAATGTTTCTGCATATAGTGGTAATACCCAGTTCACGCGAGGTCCCGTGATTCCTGGGATATATCCAATACCAGACCAGAGAACATACAGGTACACAGTACTTGCCGCAAATGTGGCAAGGATTCCACCAATCATGATTATCCTAATCATTCCTTTGTCTAACATACGAGCTCCAGGTTTTCTAGGACATCTACTCATTATGCCCTCTGGAGGTGGATCAAAACCAAGAGCGAGTGCTGGAGGCCCATCAGTGACCAAGTTGATCCAGAGAATCATGACAGGTGTCAGAGGGATAGGTAGTCCAATCATGACCATAAGAAATACTATGAGCACTTCTCCAGTGTTTGCAGATAATAAGAATCTCACAAATTTACGGATGTTAGCGTATATTTCTCGCCCAACTTCAATCGCTGATACTATGGTTGAAAAATTATCATCTGTGAGGATAAGATCAGAGGCTTCTTTTGTTACTCCTGCGCCACGGATACCCATTGAGATACCAACATCCGCAGTCTTTATGGCAGGGGCATCATTTACACCATCACCAGTCATAGCCACGATATGATTTTGGCTTTTCAGAGCCTGAATGATTCTCAACTTATGTTCTGGTGCCACACGAGCAAAGACATTTCTCTCGTTGACAATTCTATTGAGTTCATCGTCGCTCATATCACTAATTTCTGAGCCCGTTATTCCTCCACTGTCTGACTGAGTGAGACCTACACTTTTTGCAATGGCACTTGCAGTTAGTACATGGTCACCAGTAATCATAATCGGTCTGATTCCAGCACTACGGCACTTTACGATAGCTTCGACAACTCCTTCGCGGGGTGGATCTATCATGCCCATAAGACCAAGAAAAACAAGATTTGATTCAACCTCTTCCTCATTCCAATCAGTTGATTTCGAGTCCAGCTTTCTATATGCAAGAGCAAGAACTCTCATTGCGCAACCTGCCATTATGGTATTTGCATCGAGTATCTCGTTACGCGTCTGATTATCTAACTGCCGTTCTTTGCCAGCAACGAGTATCTGTGAGCATAGTTTTTGTATGATTTCAGGTGCTCCTTTTGAAAAAGCCCAAGTCTGACCGGACTTGTCACGAAGGATTGTTGTCATTCTCTTACGTTTTGAATCGAATGAGAACTCTGTAAGTTCCTCATATTGTGCTCGTGTACTCTCTAAACCTATTCCCGCTTTTTCAGCAGCAACAAGAAGAGCCCCTTCTGTAGGATCACCAACTATTCTCCAACTTGATTCATCATCAGGATTTGTTGATATGATTGCTGTTGAACATAACTGACCAGCTGTCAGCAACAATTTTAACTCTTGGCTTCCTTCTACATCAAATGGGTCTTCTATCTTAGAGAGTTCGTCGCAATCTCCTGGTGCTGACACATTATGAAACACCCCTTCTTTGGAGTATCCGGCTCCTGTTAATGCTGCTTTCTTAGTAGGGAGATGTATGTATCGAACTGTCATCTCATTCTTAGTGATGGTACCTGTCTTGTCAGAGCAGATTACTGTCGTAGAACCCAATGTTTCCACAGAAGGCAAACGTCTAACAATTGCATTCTTTTTTACCATTCGACTAACGCCAATAGCCAGAGTCACTGTAACTATTGCAGGAAGTCCTTCAGGAATTGCTGCTACTGCAACGGCAATACCAACGAATAGTGCTTCATTCCAATCATAGGTGGCATTTACAAAGACGAGAGCAACAAAGACAAGAACGGAGAGAACGAGGACGATAGCCCCAAGTCGCTTTCCTAAGTCATCCAAGTCTAATTGTAAAGGTGTCAGTTCTTGCTTACTTTCCTGCACTAATTGTGCGATTTTTCCGAATTCTGTCTTCATCCCAGTTGAAGTAATGATTGCTGTACCTTTTCCTGACGTCACAACTGACCCTTGAAAAACAAGATTTGTTAGATCCCCGAGAGCTGGTTTTTCTGATGTTATTGATTTAACACTCTTTTGGACGGATAAGGATTCACCTGTAAGGGCAGACTCATCTGTTGAAAGGTTAACATTAGATATCAACCTAGCATCAGCAGGAACGATATCGCCGGTCTCGAGGGAAATGATATCTCCCGGCACAATCTGACCTGCTTCCATCTCTCTCCACTCTCCATTCCGTTTGACAATGGCCTTTGGTGCAGAGAGATCCTTTAGTGCCTCAAGAGCCTGTTCTGAGCGATATTCCTGAACAAACCCGAAGACAGCGTTGATTATCACAATGGCTGAGATGACAATTGCATCAATGTACCCCTCCGATTCATGACTACTATGAAATGAAACAGTAGCGATTGAAACTACGATTGCAAAGAGAAGAATGATTACCATTGGATTTGTAAATTGTTGAAGAAACATTCTAAGTGGCCCTACACGACCAAATTCCTCCAATTCATTAGGTCCATATTCGACAAGTCTTTGCTCAGCATCTTGGTCGCTCAATCCATCTGCTGAACTATTAAGATTCTCCAAGACCTCTTCAGAAGATTGTCTGAACCATTCGTGTTTTCCAGTCAATTTTCCACAACCGCTTATCTAGAATAAAAGTGGATTTCTCCATGATTTTATCTCTTTGTATCTGAATCTATTTTTGCATCAGATTAAGAATTACTCCACCAATTGTTTGAAGAATAATTACAGCTTTGATAAAAGATCATTGACTTTCGTTGAAAGAATCCAAAGGTTTCTGTAATGTCGAAATCCAAGTTGTTGATTGATTGAACGCATTGGCGCATTTGTATCCGCATTTCCTGTTTCAATGACAGTTGCTTTTGGATATTCTCTCAATATGTAAGCTAGCATCTCAGCCTTGAGCCATTTGCCTATGCTTCTTCCTCGATACTGCTCTTTGACCCCGGTAAGACCCTGTTCAATATAATAATCCAATTCTGGATTATACCATATCTCAGTTAGACCACTAATTGTACTATCTGGTTCTCGGCTAAGTATGGTAGTCCATATCTCTCCTTGTGACTCGAAGTAACTCTCCATTTTTCTTCGACTCTCAGGAGTGACAATCATATCTGGAGCCGCATTCTCAAGAGGCGCTTGATTCCAAGTTTCAGTGTAAATCTTTGCGTATTCGACAAGGTCTTCATCAGGAATTGAACGGTGTCTTTCAATTGCAACACCTGGTGCTTTCTTGGCACACTCACTACGCCAATGTTCAATCATCTCAAGATTCACATCTGAAACGTGTAATCGGTAAGTTGCACGCTGACTTACAATATCGAATCCAAGATTCTGGAGGAGTTGCTGTTGATGCTCTGCACGGGTTTCTACAATCAATTTTGATTTACCAATTCTTTGAGCTGTTTCTGTAAGATGCCTAAGGAATTCGATCTCGTTCCTATCATTTGCATACTCTTGTTCCAAAATCATATCAGCATAGGCTGTATCCTTCGCTTCTTTATAGATTGACGTATTTTTCTTTGCCCACCATACTCCTCCCATTCCAACGACTGCACCTGGTTCTGACTCAGCTCTCCACCAAGACAGGATGTAATCAGGATGTGGGTCGAGCATATAGTCCCGTCGGCGTTTGGTTGATGGTAAAGGACTTCTTGGATTATTCTCATGATGCAAACGTTCTCTTGATCGAAAATATTCGTGCCACTCGTTTTCTGTCAATTCAGCAGGTTTGAAATTGATGAACTTCATTTCACTAAAGACAAGTTATAGCAGACTGAATAAGATTACTGCAATCAGCAAATTACGCTTTCTGCTTTTTTCGAAAATAAATACTCTGACCGAAAAGAACAATATTGGTTCTCATTTCCTCAAATCCGGGTTAATTGCATGAAACTTGACTATATCCGTCTACTAGTTCAGAATTTTGACGAGTGTTTTTGCTTCTATCGAGACGTGATGAATTTCCCTGTGATTTGGGGGAATGAGGGTGAAAACTATGCTAGCTTCAAAGTCGGAGACACCACCAATCTATCAATATTCAAGCGTGGATTGCTAGCTGAGGTAATAGGAACCACAAATCTCCCAAGCGATGCTGTTACTCAAGATTCTTACGTCTTAATATTCGGAGTGGAAAGCGTTGATAATACAATCTCAAAATTAAAGAAGAAAGGAGCTAATGTCATCCTAGAACCAATTGACAATTCACGATGGGGGATTCGAGTCTCTTATGTTCGAGACCCTGATGGTAATCTGATTGAGATTAATAACCCAATGCCCACCGAAGAATGGTCAGATGAGCTACGAGAGGAACTTGAAAATCGTCAAGAATAAAGCGTTTTAAATCCACGAGTCGAATTCGTACTTTATGTTATATTTTGTAAGGAAATCTCTAAACTTGGAAAAAGCTTCTCTTGATCCACTAAACATTTGCTGTAACAATGCAAGAAGCAATTCGTCTCGCTCTCCATGATTTACTAAAATGGCATATTCATAGTCAGAGTCTCCCCAATACTCCTGAGGCACCTTACCTAAATCTTGACCTGACATCATCACATTGCCACTCTCATCAATGCCAACATCTATGAAGATAGAGGTTTCACCACGTTCCTCAAAGAGCCTAACACTCCGTTTGAATTCTTTCATTTTTCTCTTCTGCAAGTAATTGAAACAAATATATCTAGCATTCTATCAGAAGAAAGGAGCAGTCACAATACTATATTGGAAAATCATGACTTCAAATTTTTATGAACGTCTAATAGTACTTGTAGAAAAATCACATCAATTTAGTTAGGATTGTTATTCTGTTTCTCTAAATCATCATCTGCTTTTTACATAAAGAGCAGTCCAATTATTCCCAAGTAAATAACCGAGATAATGAGATGTAAGACGCCAAGAGGAATTACAACTTTATTGAATTCCGCCCAGCTTAATGGTTTCAGATTCTTTTCAGCAATAGATACTACTACCATATTTGGGGCATCACCAAGCGGAACGACATACCCTCCTGCGTTAGTCCCTGTTATGAGAGCTAGAGGTATCACTGGATTTATTGCTGTGAGTTCCTTTGCTGCTGGGGCTAATAGAATACCAACAGCTTTTGCATCGATTGGCGCCATAACGCCGCCAGGAACTAGAACCATTAACGCAATCGCAAGAAATACATTGGTTTCGGATATCCACTGGAGACTATTTCCTAGAGCCGCTATAATGTCTGTCAATACCAGTCCTTGAACAACTCCCATCATCCCAACTAGAAAGAAGACTGTATCCCAAGATAGTCGTTTCAATAGGTCTTTTGCTCTATCACGTGACGGAATAAGAAGAGCACCTGCAACCACGAGAGCTACCATCGCAGTCTGTTGAGGCAAGAGAATGAGGCCTAGGATAAGCACAAACAGTCCACTAACAGACACAAGTAGATCTGGTTTCGATCTTATTGTTACATTTGGATCTATAACAAAGAGATCTGTCATGTCTCTGGCAACACTATCATCAACGATACTACTGTACTTTCTAACCATGTACTTCATTGTTACAATAAATAGAATGATTGAGAGTGGGAAGAGAATGATGAACATCAATCCTGCATTAACATCTGCAAGGTAGAATATTACCAAGTTTGTTACAGAACCAATAGGCGTCGGCAAAGAACCAACGCCAGCAATTACTGCCTCAGTTATCAAATACGGTCGAAAGTCAACATCAATTGCGTTGCAGACTTCAACTGTAAATACACTGACGATTAGCATTGTAGGTAATGGGTCGAAGAGAAGTGAAATGATGAATACCAAGATCATGAAGTAATTGAATATTCGTTTTGGATTACCAAAGGTTCGCAATGCAAGAAGTATTCCTAGATATTGAAATAGACCCGATGAAGCAACTACTGAAACGATGATCATCATGGCTGCAACAAAGAGAATGACGTCCCAACCCATCCCTATGACATAGGTAGTGAATTGTACTCCATCGAAAAAATAGACTGCTGATGCAGCGAGTCCAAAGGCCATTAGGGAGGCAGCTGTATCGTTTACCCGTTCGCTCATTATTCCAAGTAACGCAATCACAAATACAGTGAGTACAATGATTGCAGTAACTAAACCCATATGCCTCAGTTATCGGATTAGGCAACTAGTCGTATTTAGAGCAATCGCTTTGTTCAAGTCATTCTCTAATCTTCTGAAGTTTATCATAAAGCGCTATCTATTCATGAATAAGAGATATCCTTGGTTTACTCTTTTTCTTAACTTAGATCTAGTCCACACTTTTGGCAGAATTTTGCTCCTATCTCAGTAATAGCTCCACACTTTGGACATTTTCCTGAATACTTACTCCAGAGATTTTCATATCTTGTTTTGTCATCTGTATTCAATAGATTCTTACTGATTAGTACTCTTAGTCCTTCACTCAACAATTCCTTGGATTCAGCATTAATGAACACGTTTCCTCTGACACAAGCACGGTCGAAAGCATCCTTGAATGCACGATCTGTTTTTCTTCGCTCGTCAATCAATGATGTGATCATTCTATCGAAATCAACATCGAGCGACTGTATCTTCACCCCCTTGGAGCTTCCTGATTCGGGAAGCATGCTTGGTGTCAGAATTGAATATGAATTGTCATCAAATTTTGCTACATATGTGTTGATATCCAAATGGGTCAATGGAGCAATCTCACTAATCGAATTATTATCAAGAGTCCATGACATCAGGTCAAGAAATTCCTTCTGAAAACCAATTATTCTGGATTCGAGTGCTTCATCGGTCTCTTCGATTGCGGAATTTACTTTTGACTTGATTTCATCAAACTCTTTCATCTTCTGAATCATTTCTTTCTTGGTGCTTTCAATTCTATTTTCATGATCAGTTATTTGTGCTTTCAGAGCTTTCTCAATTTCAGTAATTTTTGTGTTGTACTCTTTTTGCTCGCTTTCTACTTGATTACGTAAAGTTTGTTTCTTGCTCTCTAAGGTTTCTAGAGGCTGAGTACTTCTCTCTACTCTTTTCTTGACCTTGCTTACAAGTTCTGAATAGATTGTTATAGCTCCCTCGACATTGTCCTCTTTCTCTCCAATCTGAGTCCTAGCATCTCGTATTTCATCAACTATCTCAGTGAAGAATTTCTCTAGGTCATTCGTGGTTCGTGAGAATTCAGCTGTCATCGCACGGAGATTCATCTTATGCTTCTCGCGCAAAGCATAGAGTTGATCATCCTTCTTCTTAGTAAGGTCGATTATCTCCTGTTTAGACCTCTCCTCCATCGTCTTGACACGATCGTTCCATCGATCTAGTTCCAATTTTGCAAGGTTTTCAAGTATCTTCTTTTGATCACCGAATTTATCTTGAATTAGCTTTCGTAGTGATTCTGTGGCTTCGATACGGAGTTGCGCTGCATTTGAAATTTCTCTAAATTCCTCTGTTCTCTTTAGAGCAACATTTGAATCGATTTGTATTTCCAATCTATTAGGTTGTACAGATGGTTCTAATGTTTCAATGTAATTCGCAACATTCGTAAATGTAGTAGGATTGATGAGATTAGGAATATCTGCAGTGACCGTTTCAACTCTATCTAGAAGTGGTCTTATCTTTGATGCTGCTTTGGGGATATCTTCAGATTGAGACACATCTGAACTCACTATCCTTCTGATTTCGCCTGAACCTTTCATTTCGCTGAGCTTGAATTCTTGTTTAATGGAGCTGAATGCAGCAATAGCGATTGATTTAGTTGGGGAGGTCTGTACAATCCAGAATGGAAATGTTACTTTGCTCAGACTAGCCATTTTTGAGCCTCCAGTTTTTTTGGAGTCTGCTGATGCCAGTGCTACAGCCAAACACACACCCTCTGGTTCAATCTCTGATCTAGTTCCTATCCTGTTGTACAGAAAGTTGAGTGCAAGATGCCTGACCACAAAATCACCACATATCCACGAAACAGTACGGACGCAATTATGCTTTTCTAACCATCTTCTAAGAATGAAAGTTGGTAGGAGGAATTATTCTCCCACCATATGGAATCACTAACTATTGCTTATCGAAAAATGAAAACAGCTCACCTCTCCCTTATGACATGCTGGACCAGATGGATGAACTAGATAGATAATAGCATCAACGTCACAATCAGCTAGAATGCTCACTACCCTCTGAATATTCCCTGATGTGACTCCTTTCATCATCACCTTACCGTGTGACCTTCGATAGAAGTATGCCAAACCAGTTTGTATTGTCAAGTCCAGAGCTTCTCTATTCACATATGCCAACGTTAGCACTTCTCGTGATTCGAAATCTTGAACAACTACAGGGATAAGCCCTGAGTTTTTATCGAAATCAAGATCGCCAATTCCAATATCTTTCATACTCTCACGTCTACTCCATTCTCTGAAAGGTATCTTTTAACATACGATATCGGGTATTGGTTGTAGTGAAAGGATGAGGCTGCAAGTGCTGCATCAGCTTTCCCAATGGTCAGAACATCAAGAAAGCTTCGAGGCCCTGCTGCGCCTCCTGATGCAATAACAGGAATTCCCACGACTTCAGATACAGCTCTGGTGAGTTCAACATCATATCCTTCCCTAGTACCATCTCTATCCATTGATGTTAGAAGAATTTCTCCAGCTCCTAAAGACTCGACTATATGAGCCCAATCAATAACATCAATTCCTGTATTCTTCTTCCCTCCGTATGTATAGACCTCATAAATTGGATTTGACGCCATCGATCTATTGTGTTCATTTCTCTTAGCATCGATTGCGATTACAATACACTGGTTTCCGAATCTTTGAGAGAGTTTTTCAATCAAGTGTGGTGACTCAACAGCGGCAGTATTGATTGAAACCTTGTCAGCTCCTTTAGACAAAATATCTCTAACCTCTTCAACTGTGCGTATTCCACCTCCTACTGTGAATGGAATAGTGAGTTCTGAGGCAACATCTCTTATCAATTCATACAAAGGTTGCCTTCTTTCTCCTGAAGCGCAGATGTCAAGAAAGACCAACTCATCAGTTCCGTCATCACAATATTGTTTTGCCAATTTCACTGGATTCCCGATGTCTGTTAGATTCTCAAAATTCACACCCTTGACAACTCGCCCTTTTGTCACATCCAAGCATGCAATTAATCTCTTTGCTAAAGTCATTTCAATTCCCTGCCTGCACTTATCGCCTCAACTAGTGTTAACCTGTTTTCATAGAGCACCCTACCAACCACTGCTCCTGCAAAGCCTTGTGAAGCAAGAATTCTGATATCATCTTTCGATGATACACCTCCTGCAACTATGACATCAGATATTGTCTTACTGATATTGACTAAGCGAAGATCTGGTCCTTGGAGATGTCCATCATTATCGACCGATGTCATCAAAAAATTACAGAATCCTCTGGAACGAAAAGCTGACAAGAGATCCCCGACATCATAATTTTCTTCTCTTCTCCAACCATCAGTAACTAAACAGCTATTCCTGTAATCTAATGATATCACAATACGACCTAAGCCATAGTTCTGACCAATATCAAGAACAATTTCTGGATAATGAATCACAAGAGACCCTAGTATTACTCGATCTACGCCAAGATCGAGGTAATCTGTTATCATTGCCCTTGTTCGAAGTCCCCCGCCGACCTGAATAGGTACTGATATTTCATTGATGATTTTTGAAATCCAAGAGATGTTATTGCCATTTCCAAAAGCACTGTCTAGGTCTATGATATGGAGTATTTGTGCACCTTGACTCTCCCATAGTAATGCAACGTCTAATGGATTACCCAATTGTGAGTAGTCAATGATAGTACTAGGATCTCCCGATTTCAGTCTTACAACATTTCCATTCATGATATCGATTGCCGGATATATTTTCATCATCTCACCTCGAAATCATATCTCTGAAATTCTGTAGGACTCGAACACCATTCTTACTTGATTTTTCAGGATGGAATTGAACACCAACTAACGAGTCCTTAACTATCATTGAGGGAAATTTTACACTGTAATCCGTTCTCGCAACGATGTGAGAACCCGCCAAACCTGTCGCATAATAGGAGTGAACAAAGTAGAAATAATCTGAGTCGCTTATACCATCCGTCATTTGCGTCTGTTTTATGATATCTAGAGTGTTCCAACCCATGTGTGGAACTTTTACTTCTGGAGAAAACCGGACTACTCTTCCTTTCAAAGCGCCGAGGCCTTCGCCTACTCCTTCCTCACTGTTTTCAAACAAGATTTGCATTCCCAAACAAATTCCCAGAACATAACGTCCCTCTTTGATTATGTCGCGAAAGATTTCTCTGAAGGGCTCAAGAGCACCAGATGCATGGGCAAAATTGCCAACACCAGGAATAACAACTGCATCAAGTTCCTTCAATTCCACTGGGTTTGTGATGACTAACGTTTCTATCCCAGTACGCTTAAGTCCATTGAGGATACTTAATAGATTGCCAGCTCCATAATTGATTACGCCGACTTTCATCATAGTATCCCCTTGGAACTTGTCTGTGGAGATTTCTCTTCTCGGATAACAACAGCTTGTTTCAAAGCCTTTCCAAGAGCCTTGAAGGTTGCTTCTATCTTGTGGTGTTCATTCATTCCATAGAAGACTTTCAAATGGATAGTACTCCCTAAATTGGTTGAAAAAGACCTAAGAAAGTGTTCTACATCTTCACATTGCGTATCCTCAACGAAACTGACTTGAGAACATAGATCTACTACTGAATAGGATCTATTACAGATATCAACGGCGGCCAACGCGAGAGAGCAGTCCATAGGAATGATTGCTTGTCCGTATCTGGCGATTTTTCCTGTATCCCCAATCGCCTCTCTGATTGCTTGACCTAGACACAACGCGATATCCTCGATAATATGATGATTGAGATCACCCTTCGCTACAACTTTCACGTCAAATGAACTGTGAACAGTCATCGCGGTAACCATGTGTTTCATGAAAATCGGTTCAAAATCCAGTTTCGCAACGCCTTGCCCATCGAGGTTGACGGATACATAGATATCAGTTTCTAGAGTCTTCCGTGATATCTCTGAGTATCTCATTGAGCAAGCACCTCCTTGAAGACTCGCACGACACGCTTTAGCTGGTCAATGGGCGGAATGGTGATTCGTACGAAATTCCTTTCATTGGCAATCCAATCAACTATCCTGATTTTGATCCCTTGTTGTTTCATCTTGTAAGCAAAGGTTGAGGAGAGTTCTGGAATTTCAATCAGCACAAAGTTGGTAACAGAAGGATATACTACAACATCTCTTACTTGCATGAGTTCTTGAACGAATTTCTCTCGGGTTTCGCTCACTTGAGAAATTGTTCTCCGCACTACATCAAGATTCTTCAGTATCAATGAACCCACTGCCATCGAGTAACTTGAAACAGGATAGGGTAAAATGGCGAATTTCTGAATTGATTCTGCTAGCGCGCTATTTGTTATAGCAAAGCCAATTCTCATTCCTGCAATCCCAAATGCTTTAGAGAAGGTCCTTAGGACAAGTAGATTGTCATAATCATTGACCATTGCTACTAGCGATTCTGGTGCATAATCTGCATATGCTTCATCTAGAACGACGAAACCCTTGGTTGACTCTAGTAGTTCTCTGATACTATCTCTTGGAAATTGATTTCCTGTGGGATTGTTAGGAGAGCATATGAAGACAACTTCATCTGTTCCAGCTAGATTTTCTCGAACACTTTCCATGTCTAGTGAGAAATCCTCGCTAAGACGAATCATCCTTCTTTTTCGTCCAAACGACTTGAGGAGATATCTGTACATAGAATATGTTGGCTCAATAGTCACTCCGGTATCATTCGAAGTCATTAACGAACTAGTTATGCCTTGAATGAGTTCATCTCCCCCCGAAGCAATTACGAGAGTATCAGGATCAACGTTGAAATGGTGTCCGAGTAATTGAATAAGTTCTTCTCTCTGCCCATCTGCATAGACTCTTGGGTCAGTAGATTCAGCTGCATCTCCGAGAATTTTTTTGATAAAGGACTTTGGTAGTTGAAGATTCTCATTACTATCTAGTTTTAGTAATCCCTTTTCATCCTTACTTGGTATCTCAGAATTCTGATCAGAATATGATCCAAGAGACCTCAAATGAAATATTTTCCTCTCCAAGTAGTAGTTCATTCTTTAAACCTCCCCTGGATTGCCTTTGCGTGGTTCGGTAAACCCTCTGATTGTGCAAGTGTAGAAACAAAGTCAACTATTCTTGCTAGGCTATCTTTAGTCGATTCGACGACATTGACAATTCTAACGAAATCTAAAGCAGTGAGTCCTGAGTAAGAGGTGGCATACCCTTGAGTTGGCAACACATGATTGACTCCTAGACAATAATCGCTAGCAGCTACTGGCGTAAAATTGCCTAGGAGAATTAACCCTGCGGATGTTATTCTATCAGCAATTACTCTTGGATTTTCTGTCAATATCTCCACATGTTCGGCTGCAAATTTGTTGACTAGTTCGATAGCGCTGTCAAGTGTATCACTGACAAATATTCCTCCCTTTTGTTTGAGCGATTCAGTAATAGTATCTCTTCTTTGTGATATTGGGACAAATTTGGTGATCTCCTGACTCACAGCCTCACAGAGTCTTCTTGATGGAGATACAAGAATCGATATGGCATCTACACTATGTTCTGCCTGTGAAATCATATCCAATGCAATGATCTTGGGCGAAGCTGAATCATCGGCAATGACCAAGAGTTCACTTGGTCCTGCGGGTGAATCAATCAATATGTCTCGAGCAACCATAATTTTTGCTAGTGTGACATGGATATTACCCGGTCCAACAATCTTCTGCACGGGATCAATTGTTTCTGTTCCATATGCCAATGCCGCAATTGCCTGTGCTCCTCCAACTTGATATATCTCATCAACACCACAGAGATCAGCAGCGACTAATATGAGAGGATGCACTCCTTCATTCTTAGGTGGTGTGCATACAACAATCCTTTCAACACCAGCAACTCTTGCTGGGATTGCGCACATCATCAACGAACTTGAGTATGATGCACTACCTCCAGGAACATAACATCCTATTGATTCAAGTGGCTTCACAATCGAGGAAACACTAGTGCCATCAATATCGATTGAAAAAGACATTCCCGATAGAGTTCTTTTTGCCAACTGAGTCAATCGTGAGGCCATCTCTTTGAGAGCAACAACTTCATCGTCTTCGACACTATTGTAAGCCTCTTTGATTGTGTCTCTACTTATTCTGAGTTTCGAAGCATAGATATCCAGTTTATCAAACCATCTTGTAAATTCAATAATAGCTCTATCGCCATAACGTTGCACTCTTTTGATTATTCCCTTGACCTTCTGTTCCGATACTGTACTTAATTGACTCTCTGTCCGCCTCCTAGTAGTTGTAATGAACTTATCCAATTCGTCAGAATCTTTGATCTCTATAATTGGTATATCACTCATTGTTATTCTCTCCTAATTGCATATAATCTAGTGACAAAACCTGCCGTGGTTCATATACAACAAGTCCTTGTGCCAATCTCCTAAGTTTAGGAATAATCTCTAAGAATACAGTTCGATCGATGACTGTATTGATAGCTACCCAATCACTATCAGATAATGGACTCACAGTCGGTTTTCTTAGGGCTGGTAGTTGCATTAATAATACATCAAGATTATCACGTTTTACATTGGCAAAGATGTGAAGTTTGCGACGTGCTTCAACTACACCTCGTAAGAGAGTCATAACATCACAAATTTTCTCATGTTTAGCTGGATCGATTATTGATTGTTTATTGGCAATGAGCACTGCTGTCGATTCCATCAATGTTTCAATTTTTCTCAACCCATTCTGTCTTAGCGAGGCACCTGTATCAGCGACTTCGATAATAGCATCTGCTAATATCGGTGGCTTAGCCTCAGTAGCACCAAAAGAAAGGTATACTCCAACCTTAGAATTAGTACCCTTCTTCCACCATGGCGTTACTATCATTGGTTCTTTAGACCCATAAAGTTCCGTATACATGGGATTATGACGAATTGCTTTTGATGCAAGCCTTAGATATTCCGTGAATATTCTAAGTGGTCTATCTTCACCAGAAAACGAGCAGATCAAATCTGACAAAGATTCAATCCCTTTCATAGTTTCAGGTATTGCAATGACGATTCGAACTTTGGAATATTCCAAATCGAGTAGAATTTCAACATCACTATTGGTTTCCCTGAGCCAATCCTTCCCTGTGACACCTAAGTCCTGAAGCCCATCTGCGACAAAGGTGGGAATCTCTTGCGGCCTTAACACACGGACTTCAATATGGTGGTCATTGATGATAGGTGTATAAGTTCGCTCCTGACCAGATATCTTGTATCCTGCACGTGCGAAGGTTTCAAGCGTTGTTTTACTCAAGTGTCCATTTGGAATAGCTAGTTTTATTTTAGACATACCTAACACCAACTCGTTTTTGATGACAGTGAATTGATTTACAAAATCAGAACCAACTGCTAGCCTACTACTGACTAGACAAGAGATTCTGAAACAAGTAGTATTGAGAGAGTGTTCTGAGTGAGATTCATCTGTATTTTCTATATTAGTGGTAGGTCTCTTAGTGAACACAACCACCTTTGATGAACGCAATTCCTCACGTCATTCAACTCCAACTCGTTTCCGATTCTAATGCTAAATAAACCTTACCTTATCATTGGGCAGCTATGTATTTCTCCTGCTCGCGAAAAGTGTATAAAGTACAACACCTCAACATCACATTAAGCCTGAGGAAGCAAAATGCGTAATCAAACACCCTTTGCACTCTGTATCATTGGTGGGCTTTTGCTCATTGGTGCAAACTATACACATGGTACTGCGACTATTGTTTTGATTTATATTCTGGTCCACTCAATAGCTCCACTTGCGCCTCTCTACCTACTGATTGATATTATACTGGTCATTCTATGGCTAATTGCTTGGTTGGGTGGTTTTGCTGTCATCATTGGGGGATATTTGCTTACGACATCTCATATCCGAACTGGAAAATTCATCATTGCTATCTCTGCAGGTTTTGGGTTGATTAGTCTAATCCTAATGATTTGGTGGGTGGTTGCATCAATTGGATGGGCAGGCCTTTTGATACTCACCTGGTTAATATTGCACACTGCTTTGGCTCTAGGGCTTGTACTTACTGTGATAGCAAGAAGTATTGCACATTGATGTTCTCTTATGTCAATTTTAATCAGTAGATTGTGATATCTGTAGCAGATGTTTCAGTTACACAATGAATATTTTCAATAATGGTAAGCCTGCAAGCACTAGAATAAGAAGAGTAAGCCCAATCTGCAACCATCTTGGTTTTGTATTCATCGAAACCATACTACCTAGTCTTGAGCCAATACCCGACCCAATTAGAAGGACAAGACCTTCTATTATCAAGAGTTCTTGTTGGCTCCAATAGAGGAGTATTCCTACAAGTGAAGTAAATATTGCTGCGAAGAGAGCTGTTGCAATTGCTTTATGCATCTCAACATTGAAGGTCCTAAGTAGTGGTACAAATAGCGACCCCTCACTTCCACCCCTCATTCCTGTTAAAGTGTTACATGCTAAAGAGGTGGAAAAGAGTGAGGCAAATGATGGTTTCAATCCCTCCGAGATATTTGGATGTATGTAACTTAGGTTCATACCAATCACAGACAAGATTGACACTATGATAAAGACAATTGCTAGCAACATTGCAGCTGTTGATAGAGAGAATGCAATTAGTGTCCCCAATACTGTCCCAATTGATCCTCCAAGAATCATATATTCTCCAAGTCTGCGGTCAATATTCTTCCTTTGCGAAGTAGCACCTATCAAACTCGATACAGGAAGGGCCATGAGATTCATCCCAAATGAAGAGATTAGCGTGAAACCTACAAGATTGAGAAGTGGTATCCGGATTGAGCCACCACCAATACCAAGAAAACCACTTCCAAGGCCAGATACAAGCCCTATCAATGCAACAAGAATTAACAAACCGAAATCCATGCTAACCGTCCTTCTGTAAGTCACCAAGTTCGATATCAATTGAAGGTAAAATAATCGGCATTTTCTATTAGTATAAGGATTGCTGTACAGGATTCTGCGTTATGAAGTAAGGAATCCAATTTCGAATTTATTACTTAAAGATTGGAAATTGTCGTTCGCCATGCGACTCAAAACGTTTGAATATATAAGAAGGTAGAATTCAACTGCGTAGAAATCTACCTATGTGACAGCACTCTAGTTTCATATTCAAAATGCGTGGATAGTTGTGATATGCGACGCAGAACAAAGGGTCTATTGGCGATACTCATTATCGTAGCAATAACGATTCCAACGACACTGTATATTATAAATGGAATTTTGAATCCACCACCTCCTGAGGCTCTTAACCTAGATGAGGCTCCAGCAGAGATTCGTGCATTGAAAGCAGACCTCAAGGAAAAGCTATCAGAAGGTACATTTACTTGGGATGATATGGAAAACTTCTCGATATTCTCAAATTATGTCGCAGCTCATCATCCTGAAGCTCAAGAGATTACAAAGGATTGGGACATTCTTGCTGTCCTTGAGGTCATTGATAATGGATACCTATGGTTTACAGTTGAGAATGATGCGTTGAATCTTACTGTTGAATCGGTTCCATCTGAAGAACCTGATGTAACCATAATTCTTAGTTTTGACACTTTGGTAGAAGTATTCAGTACCCAGACAACTGCTGCTGCTGCATTTCAACGTGGTGACGTTGATTT
>JAFGAR010000201.1 GCA_016933575.1 Candidatus Thorarchaeota archaeon | reverse complement strand
GCATCCCAGATGGTGCTGATATGGACTCGTTCTCCACGGAGGCGCTTGAGGTGATCTATTCCTGTGACATTGGGGTCTACAATCTGAGCCTGAGCTTCGCCAATAGACTTGCTGAGTTTACCGACCTAAGCTATGTATCAATAGAGGATCTCAATGAACGCCAAGATTCACCCTATATTGTCCTGCTGGGTCGACCCAATGCTAGTGGAAATGCTATTGAGAAGCTCATCTACGAACTCCTCAATGATACTGGTGATGTTCTAGATGAGATGCTGGTTCCTGGTGCTCGTGCACTTGCAGTACGCTACGGGGTTTGGACACCTACTCAGACAGTCGTTATCATGACAGAAGCCAATGAATTAGATGTATACACTGTTCTCTCTGCCTTGAGAGGTCGTGAAGTGACGATTCTGCCGAACTATGCCCGACTGGACTATAGTACTCCTTCACCTCCAATCATAGCATATCAAGCCTTCTATTCCATTGCTGAGATAGACTTCGTGAAACAGACCGATGCGATCGTTCACTTAGCCGGTGTAGTGAGTTCATCATTCTCTATAATAGTGCACAGGTATAATCAAACAACTACTCCTACCATCTTGTCGGGATCTAATGGACTTGTGGAAGGCGATCAAGCAGTTGGGAAGTATCTTGAAGTCGGGATCACAGGTGGTCTTGTAGTCAATGAAGCTCTGATCCAAATCTATTATCGCAATTCGGATATTGATCTGACTGGGGACGGAACTCTTGGTCAACTCGGTGATCTGAACGAGACCACCCTTTGCCTGTATTGGTATGATCAACAATCTGCTACGTGGGTAAAGCTATCTGAGGAGATAGACTGGGTCCTTGCTTGGGGTCTGAACACCACAGATGTCGAGCTCTATGGGGAGCAGTATGCAGGATTTATCTGGGCACATGTTATGCATCTTTCCCTTTTCGGAATGGCAGGAGAATTGATCGGCGTCGACTTTGTATCTCCGTATTCACCATATATATGGATAATACTAGGTTGTGTGGCTGTGGTTGCTGCAATAGTCATCAAACGAAGAAGAACGAGGAAATCGTATGACAATCAACTGGGACTTCTACATTCTTTACGCGAGTAGGAAGCTATATGAGTATTAGAGAGAGTTGGCCGCGAGCGCTACCAACTCTCATTCCTTTTGTACTGAATTCTCATCAATGTAGATTTCTATGAGGAGCTGCAGCTTGTCAGATTGCTAGGCATCATCAGCTAATGAACTTCTCTCCTGATGGATGAGTATTCATTCTTTTAGATAATCTATCAAATATTAGGAGGAGATTACCATCCTCAATATCTCTAACATCTATGCCATATTCGGATTGAATACGTTCTAAAATTGCCTC
>JAFGAR010000200.1 GCA_016933575.1 Candidatus Thorarchaeota archaeon | reverse complement strand
GTCACGAGCTTCGGGACATTTCCACCATCTGGCTATTCGGAGTACTCTATAGATTCTGAACAGGCGTGGGATGGAACAGTACAATACGCTCATGTGACAGGAATAGAAATGTACTCATATGATGGTGGGCTGAAATCAGCGACCTATTCAACTGCTTCAGCACAAGAAGTAGAGGTAAGATTTGACACACAATATGCTGGAATCGATACAGGGGAGTGGCTAGTACAAGTACTAGCTACCAGTGGATGGGTCACGATCTTTCAAGAAACAGGCACCAACAATGTAATGGAAACCAAGACTTGGTCAAGCACTCAGTCGATATACCTTCATTCAACCTTCGCGGTCAGATTCGAAGCACGGACCATCACAGAGGGAGAGTACATACGCCTTGATAACATCCTAATTCGTTCGCAGGCCACCGTCGATAACTACCGATTCGAGAAGACCTTTCAGTTCGATAATGTAGAAGGAGACGCATTCATGTTTGAGCAATTAGTTGTGAATATGGGCGCAACCCCCTCTGAAACACTTACTGTGCAGGGACGACTTGGAACAAGTGGTGGCTGGACCTCATTGGGAACAATCGATTCAGCTGGAGAAGAGAGCTTTCCAGTAATGTCGATCTTGGAAGGGGCACCTGCAACACTTCAGATACAATTGATTGATGGTACTACCACATCTGATAGCACTCTAAGCTCATGGTTAATAGATGGCATGTATTTGATTTTAAATGACCACAAACCACACTCACTCCGAGCTCCAAATTCAGACTCACTATATGACGGCGAGAGATTATATGCATGTAAGAGCCCCCACGGTGGATATGCTTGGTTTATGACATTTCATCGAGACCTTGATAGCACGATAAGATATGTCCTCATTGGTTCATCTGGCTGGTATGTTAGATACGACGCGCTCTCAGATACCTACTACGAATGGCATGTACTATATGGAAGCTATGATTATGAGGAAATTGACATTCTTCAAGGATCTGCTTGGACCGGGCTTCCGAACGGCGAACTATGGATAGAATGGTATATCCGTTTCAACTATGCACATCCCAGAACTGATAACCTTGTGATGACGGTTGTTACTGCATCGTGGTCCGACTTTATTGGAGGGGAGATAGCAACTGCGGATTACTATTCAACAGGGTGGGATGTAGAGAATAGGATCGAATTGGTAGGAACACAAGGCACAGACTGGGGTCTACTATCAGAAGATGACCGTTGTGGAACTAATAATCAGACAATGATATTCTCAGGAGATGTTCAATACTACGGTTCTTCGACAGGAGTCGTTCCAGCAGACGTTCCCGATGTATATGGCAAAAATAACCTCCGGTACTATATTGTGCGAGACGATGGTTCCTATAACTTACTGTTTGGTTTGCCAGGAAAGTATGCTTGTAGCGTGTGGCCAGGTGGAGATGGCACGTTCTCAGCAAGCATTGTTGCGAAAGATTCAGTCGCGCTAAATAATTTCACCTTCGGAGCTGTTGTTGGAGGGATATTCACAGGAGGTTACTCGAGTGTCCTTGCGAGCTCTTCGAACTGGTGTGTGATTCAATCAGACAACATACTTGTCACCTCCTCCGGGGTCATAGATGGAGATGGCGGGAGTGATCATGTTGTTGGAACCGGTTTCTCATCCAACAATGAGGTTCTGCTTTATTACACTCTCGAGTATGAATCGGATAGTACTCTTATATGGTCTGGAACTTCGACATGGAGCGTATCGGGCAGCAATGGAGTAACTCTTACATATAATTCGGATAATTCACGCTGGGAAGGCACACACTATGAAACAACTGCTGTGACTAGGGACTATGACACCTTAGAGATCACGACCAGTGAAGGAGTGAGTACTGTCAACACACACCCAACGGCATCAGTGACTTGGGATACCATCATCATCAACTCGATTGAGGTCTTCAATGGTACTGGAATCGAGGACTATCATGTGAATACCGGTGAGAATGTCGAAGTGCGAGTG
>JAFGAR010000199.1 GCA_016933575.1 Candidatus Thorarchaeota archaeon | reverse complement strand
TAATAGGAATAGGTCGCACCTTTTGCAATGAATACAGTTCCATTGTACGTAGGCACCGCTACGCAGATGATTATGGGGTCTCCTGTAGCTTCCTCTAAAACCGAATTATCATTTGGATCGGTATGTACGTCGACGATGAGAGCAGCTCGGTCAATATCCGTAGTTTCTCCTTGTTCAATAGCTCTCAAGTAATATCCAAAGCGATGTAGCAGGTACAAGTCTTCGTAAGATAAATCCACAGAAGTTAGTTCTTTTATTGAAATATCCCTTAGTTCGAGTAATAGATTATGAAGGTACCCAAGCCTCTCCCTCATATCCACGGAGAGCAGATATCGTCCTTCAAGTCCATCTAGCATCATCTTACATAATGAAGCCAACCTTGCGTAAACTTGCGGAACTGGTTCTACATATCCATACAGTGGGACAGGTGGTATGCAGAGAGATGAGTAGGATTGTTTTGCATAGAGCACAGTATCATGTTTCAGCTCGGTCCAAGAACCTAACGCTGTTATCAAGCATTTGTCATTCCACGCACTCGTATTCATGAAACTAGGATAATCTGCATCAAATCCATCGATAACTGGGATTAGTGAGTACAGCCAAAGCCAGTACAGGTTTTGAGTCCAATTTGCCAATGTTAGACCCGAGAATTCATCCCGCAACATCTCTATTTGTGACAGGTAGATCTCACCTGGCGTTGTCCCGATAATCTCTGCTGCTCTGTCTGAACCAAGCACATTCATAATGTCCAATCCACGAGGCATCGTCCTCCCTGGAACATTGGGATGCACCAGTTGCCAAAGCATGTATGAGTCTGGGATGAATCTCTGGCCAAGGACTGCCA
Source organism: Candidatus Thorarchaeota archaeon (assembly GCA_016933575.1). Lineage (GTDB taxonomy): Archaea > Asgardarchaeota > Thorarchaeia > Thorarchaeales > Thorarchaeaceae > SMTZ1-45. The sequence goes on along the minus strand of JAFGAR010000199.1, from coordinate 732 downwards.
TTCCCTTCGTCACATTCTCCATGCACATATAATCAATCATGAAATCAGACAGGATTCTTGGGTCTCTAAGCTCTTGAGCTTCTAATCTAAACTCTTCAAGTAAGTCCATGTTCACTATCTCCGCAAGCCCATAGTCATCACCGTAGATGGAAAGCGCAAGTTCATTGTACTCTACTGGAGTTAGGTCATCAGACTCTCCCACGAAGAATGCTGTTGGTAGATATATGAGCCTCCATACTCTGAATACATCTTCCTTCAGAAGTACTGAGCTCTGCCGGTTCATTGCTTCACAGATTAGGATTGCTTGAGCAGTTTCATTTTGTCCTCTCTCATTATCTTGTTCAGGACTTAACCAATCCTCATCTGGAAATACTCTGAAATTCATTCGACCAAGCCACATCAGACCCTTAAAATATCTCTCAAGAGCTTCCGATCTTGTATAGTGCCCTCTTGGTACATATTGACTGAAGTCCTCGCGTTGATGCATGAACCAATCTGAACTAAATCCTGCATGTGCCTCCATCAATTCAAGAACACTTTCAACCATATTTGCAACAAGATCTGGAGGATTCCAATCTGGATCGAGAGCTGCTTTTGCAACTGCAAAGAATGCAACATTCTTCAGCGCCTGATTCCTCCACCACGTATCTGTGATTTCGTCATACTGCTTCAGTGAAATCTCGACCATATGAGTACATAGACGGTCAATGTGGGTAGTCAAATTGTTTAGTT
>JAFGAR010000198.1 GCA_016933575.1 Candidatus Thorarchaeota archaeon | reverse complement strand
TACTGCCCCAAATGTAAGAAAGTGAACATGAGATTCTACTTAACAGGTTATTGGGATTGATATGAAGACCTATCGCGAACAAGACTTCGAAGAACACATCGAAGAGCATCTCCTGAATTCAGGTTACATCAAGAGCTACCCTGAAACCTATGATAAAGACCTCTGCCTGATTACCGATGAAGTGATTGCATTTATCCAGAACACGCAGCCGAAAGAATGGCGGAAGCTGGAGAGACAGTATGGTAAGGATGCCCGGAAGAGATTTTTATACAGACTGTCACAGGAAATATCAAGACATGGCAGTTTGCCTATACTTCGCAAAGGCATCAAGGACAGAGACGCTAAATTCAGTATGGCGTATTTTAAGCCCGCCAGCGGGATGAATCCGGAGCACCAGAGGTTGTATCAGGGGAATCGCTTTGCCATTGTCCGTCAACTGAAATACAGTAAACAGAACGAGAACTCACTCGACATGGTTATCTTCCTCAACGGTCTTCCAATCATCACCATGGAGCTCAAGAATTCACTGACAGGTCAGTTTGTCGAGAATGCGATAAAACAATACAAGAATGACAGAGACCCACGAGAGCCTTTATTTAAGTATAAACGATGCCTGGTCCACTTTGCGGTTGGCAATGAGAAAGTCTTTATGACCACTAAACTGAGCGGTGAAAAGACTAATTTCCTGCCCTTCAACAAAGACACAGAGAATCCTGTTAATCCATATGGTCACCAAACAGCATACCTCTGGGAAGATATCCTTCAGCCTGCAATGCTCCTGACACTCATTCAAAGCTACCTCCATGTCCAGAAAGTGACGGAGAAATTCTACGATAAAGCGAGCCATTCAGTCAAGGAAATAGAGCATGAGAGCTTCATTTTCCCGAGATACCATCAGCTGGATGTCGTACGACAAGCTTTAAGATACACGAAAGAAAGAGGAGCCGGACATAACTACCTCGTACAACACAGCACCGGTTCTGGTAAATCCAACTCCATCGCCTGGCTGGCACATCAGTTGGCACATCTATACCAAACTGAAGTTACCACAGAAAGATTGTTCGATTCCATCATCGTGGTTACCGACCGCAGAATCCTCGACAGACAACTGCAAAACACTATTAAACAATTCGAGCAGACCAAAGGTGTTGTCAAGCCGATTGATATGCATTCAAGACAGCTGAAAGAAGCCCTGGAAAAGGGCAAGGATATTATCATCACTACCTTGCAGAAGTTTCCGGTGATATCCGAGAGCATGACCCAGCTGAAGGGAAAGCGCTTTGCGGTAATCGTCGATGAAGCCCACTCGTCTCAAAGTGGAGAGTCAGTTAAACACTTGCAGCAGACCCTTTCAGTAAATCTGGAAGATGCTGAGAAAGCGGATGAAGTGGAAGATGTAAGCTTTGAGAATGAGATACTGAAGCAAATCGAGCTGAGGGGTAAACAGCCGCACATAAGCTACTTCGCCTTCACTGCCACGCCAAAGGGCAAGACGCTGGAAAAGTTCGGTTACAAGACCGAGGAAGGTAAGTTCGTCGCACATCATATTTACTCCATGAGGCAGGCAATTGAAGAAGGCTTTGTTATGGATGTGCTGGAGAACTACACGACATATAAACGGTATTTCAAACTCATCAAGACCATCGCTGATGACAAGAGATATGAAAAGAGTAAAGCAATAAGAGTAGCCCTTGACTATGTGGATATCCATCCGCATGAGATTGAGACGAAAGCGAGAATCATGTTGGAACACTTCTTAGCCAAGACCATGAATGCAGTTCAGGGCAGAGGCAGGGCGATGGTGACGACAAGGTCGAGACTTCATGCAGTCAAGTATTACCTGATATTCAGGAAGTTGCTTAAGGAATCCAACCTTGACTTTAAGCCCTTGGTCGCCTTTTCAGGAACTGTCATTGACCCTGATAACAATGCCGAGTATACAGAGAATAGTTTGAATCAGCTCCCTCCAAAAGTCAGTATTGAGGATGCGTTCAAGATACCGGAGTATCGGATACTGATTTGTGCCGAGAAGTTTCAGACAGGATTCGATGAGCCCATGCTTCACACGATGTATGTAGATAAACGCCTGGGAGGCATTCATGCGGTGCAGACCTTAGGTAGACTTAACCGGAAGATGTACAGCAAAGATAGTACCATGATTCTGGATTTTGTCAACACGGTGGAGGATATACAGACATCTTTTCAGGATTACTATCAAACCACATTTCTCGACGAAGAAACCGACCCGAACAAGCTGCACAGTTTGCATGACCAGTTACTGGAATATGAGATTTTCACTGATGAGGATGTCGAACATTTTGCTGAAATATTTTTCAATCAGCAAGAACCTCCTGAGAAGTTACAGCCTATCTTAGATGAGGTTGTTAAGAGATTCCGCTACGTTTCGGATGAAAATAGTCGAGAGGAGTTTCGTTCAGTCCTCCAGAGTTATAATCGTATGTATGGCTATCTTTCACAAATTATGCCTTGGAAAGATGTGGAATTAGAGAAGCTGTATGTCTTCGGACGATACCTCAATAGGAAGCTGCCAAAACGGATAAGAAAATTACCCAATGAAATCAGAGATGCCATCGACCTCGAATCATTCAGGATACAGAAGACTTTTGATGAGATTCAAGTCACACTTCAAAAAGATGATGGACATACAATAGGCATTATCGATGGCACTCGTCATGCCGGAGAAGAAGAAAAGGATTTGCTGTCGAACATCATCAAATCGCTGAATGAAGCGTATGGCTTGAATTTGAGCGAGGAAAATAAATT
>JAFGAR010000197.1 GCA_016933575.1 Candidatus Thorarchaeota archaeon | reverse complement strand
TCGTTGGTGGTATCGTTTTTGTGGGAGTGCTCGTTGCTGTCGCAGTGTACGTGGGAGTGTACGTAACTGTATTGGTGGGACTACTGGTATTTGTTGCTGTATTGGTAGGCTGATCTGTTGGGGTATTTGTGACTGTCGCTTCATTAGTTGGCGTAAGCGTTGCAGTATTCGTCTCGGTTGGCAATTGGAAAGTTGGGAGCACGATCAACGTTGGGACTTCAGTGGTGGGGAATACAAACAATGTAGGAGTTGCATCTGGTAGGGTAGAAGCAGCAGCGCTGCACATTGCACAGGATGCACATGCGAACAGCCCCCCAACAACGGTGATGATTACTGCTTTACCGCCAGGGCCAGAAGTCCAGAGGTTCTCCAGTCGTCTCATAAGGTTCTCCCAACGGGTCATGATCTAACAGGCTGCAATGTTGCTTTGATGGAGGCTATGAACAGAGCACAAAAATCATGATTTCAGTCTATCATAGAGAGGTCCGTCTGAAGGTAACGAAAGGTTACAATAGTAGCAAGCGATAATGGGCAATTAGCAATACCTATCCCCCTACTCCAGGAGGTATGTCTTGGAGAGCATCTTCCTATTATCAGAAGTAATTTCGGGGCCTTAATACCCTTCAAATTGCGTGTTATCGGAAATCTAGCGTCCTACAACTACCAGTAAGGGCTATTATCGGAAGTTTGTTGACTGATGAGAAAACGTGGATAGTTGTTCAACAATAAATACTGCAGTTCGTTGCACCTTGGTTACTATTCCCCTGAGTAGATGTAGTCGGCGGTCGAACAAGAAGTCATAGCCGTGCTCCGATTTAGTCTCAGCATTCCCAACCAGCAGACAAAGCTTCCAGGAAGCTGATAGAGCACCCATGTGGCCTAGTTTGGGCCGCATTCAAAATAGCCTGCCCAGTTTAGACTCCGTCGGCCTAGCCAGGAAATAGGATTGGAGAGTGAATCTCTATATCACACCAGAGACCTGACCTCAATTCTCTAACTAATCTATTATAGGACGGTGTTATTTTATCCACATTAAGCACTATCTTCTTCAGATTTGAGAGTTCCTCGACGCCATACAATGTTGTAGGTGCATCGTCTGTATAAATTGACAACTCCAGCGTCTCCAGATTACATAATCTAGTCATTTCTTCAAAGTCAAGCACATCATAGATTCCCAGGTGCAAATGCTTCAAACCTTGCAGGGTTACTAGCGACTCAATGGTCGGTGTTTCAATCAGATCATCTCCAGCGACATCGAAAATTGTGACTTTAGTAAGATCCGGTAACCTTGACAAAAATCTGAAATCTGGTGCGGCATAATCGCCGTGGATTCTGATCGCGATTTCTTTGAGGTTTGTCAAATGAGAAATACTGTCAAATTCTGGCCACACAATCCCTCGCCTAATCCTAAGGCTTAGTGACAGAGAGATCAGTCCTGAATTTCGAAGATCATAGAAGTTAATTTCAGAACTATCATTTGGAAGATCTCCCTCAATACTAAGTTGCTCAATAGTCGCAAATAAAGGAAAAATATAGCCATTGGATGGGGCAAAATCATAGATAGATAGTTTTGCCAGACTAGAAGGGAAAATTCCCAAGAGTTGCTCTTGTTTTAGCCCTGATATTGCATATAAGTAATCACCACTTATCCTCATCTCATTATGTTCAATATGATGATTGAGTGTGGCAAGCAAAGCGTCAGCTAATCCCGCCGAAACAATGGTATCGATTGTAAAGTTTCTAAGAGCGTGATAGAAGGCTTTGACAACTTGGGGTCTTCCATCCACAACAAATTCACCAATCTTAATAAGTGCTGGACGTGTACCTATTTCCTTCAGAATGGAAATACAATTACTACACTCAGTTTCATCGTATGACGAACTATACGAAAGGTAGGGTACGGCGAGACTACCTGCAGCAGCCAAGTAGCTACCAGATGACAGATTTCCTTTTGGAGGAATAAGAGCACGCAGCAGACTCTCGACTCTATTTCTCACATCGGAAGAGATTTCTGTTGCACTTTCAAGACAAGCGATTGCTAGCAACTGCAAATAGGATGATGCTCCATTGCTTAGTCCATTCGCTTTGTCTAGAATACCAGAAATCAATCTACTTGCTTGATCCTTGTTCGCAAAACCTGCTGCTAAGATAATAGTTTCTTGCCATTGATCATCATTGGCATGGCGAACAAGGAGCCCCCAATCATTCTCAATGGCCGCTGCGTTTGCAGCCATATATTCTTGGAAAGTTCTGTGAACAAAATCTATCGTATCAAGTGATGGTTGTCTCAGTATTCCACTACGCTCTACCAGAAAATCAATAACAGAATCTACCACTTCACCCCGTGCGGCTATCTGCATGTTCTTGATTTTTGATTGTAGATGGTTCTTGGCTTCATCAACAGAGAATGATGAATAACCGTTCTTCAATGACCAATATGCTAAATCGTTAAGTAAGGCTCGCTTTTCCTGATATCGTATCTGTGGAAAATGATCTACTGGGATCTCTCGCTCAGGGTCCCTCCTATCGACAAGAGCTGAGATACAAGCTTCATAAAGTGTCAATCTATCTGAAGGCAACTGCATGCGTCTATCATAGTGCAGGGCACAAAGCATGGCACACAACAAGGGATTTGTTGCTAGGCGCATTAGCGGAATATTGTTACGAAGTCTATCAAGCAATCTATTGACCAAAATGCGTCCATTATCTTCTATCTCAACTCCCTGCCTAACCAAAACAGCTCTATGCCAATATTGCACGAATAGTTTTACACTGGAATAATCCATGGGAGATAGTACATATTCGGCAAAATTGAGATTGCTTAGCCAGCCACGCTTGTATGCGGCAGGACGAGATGTAAAAACCATGCGTAGTCTCGGATATTGTTGAATGATTTCTTCAATCCAATCAAGAATACTCTGGCGCCTACTATCTAGGACCTCATCCAGGCCATCAATCAGGAGCAAGCCTCGTCCGCTACTGAGTATGCTATGAACCCAGCGATCGGGTTTTACAGATGGAATATCGGCCTCCATCCCTGCAATGAACTCTTCGATTTGAGGGGGATTGCCACGATAGTTCCTCAAGGCAATAAAGAAAGGAATGGTATCCCCATAGCTTTCCAGTGTGCGGGTAAAATTGTTATTTGCAGACGTAACAGCTAACCACTGTAGCAAAGTTGTCTTGCCACTTCCAGCTTCGCCAATGATGGCTGCGCGCTGCGTGGCTTCTAATGCCTCCTCAACTGAGATTTTGTGTACCTTACCTGGAATTGCGGTCCGTTCCACATCATTTTCGGGTGGGAGAGCGTCAATAAGATAGACAGCTAATGACTCTGTTCTTTCCTTATTAAAAAAATAGACTGCCTCATCGGCACCAGAGGACTCTGTCGTTCTCTTATACTTTGACCAATATGTGGGATAAAAAGCAGTGAAGTCATAATAACTATCTGTGTAGTGTTGCAGGTTTCTTGGTTGCTTTGGCTCTGACCAGGCAGTGTCCAATGTAGTGTCAACAAAACTGTCAGTACCTATCCGAACAGCGTGGATGCCCTGGCCGAAAAGTGTAACGCAATCTCCTCCTTCGGTGACTTCAACACCTAAGAGCAGATAAATCCCGCGGTCATAATCATAAAGGATCTTACCACGTGCCTTCCACACCACAGCATCTTCTGCCAGACGAGAATAGTCAAACACACAGAAATCATCGGCTTCCACAATGACGCTTGCTGGTTCAATGCTGAAATCCTGTAAGGAGGTATGGCAGGCCTGTAAAAAAGGAGTCTCATCAGGATTGTGGTCAATATGTGATTCTTCTCGAATCACTTCTAGTGATACATAGGCAGCAGTCAAATTGGCCCAAAAGTAGGGAAGCTGTCACTGGTGGCAACTTTGTTTAGATCTGGTATGTTTTGCGCTCGAATTGGGGAAGTTTTGGTAC
>JAFGAR010000196.1 GCA_016933575.1 Candidatus Thorarchaeota archaeon | reverse complement strand
TTTGACTCCTCAGATGATTCGTTGAACAGAAGAATCTACTCTCCAACCGGAGATTACGTGGGTAATATCATACTAGTGACTGAATAATAGCAGCACTAGGTTCTATCTACCTGCCCCTCTAAAAAAGAGGGGCTTTTCTATTCAATGAATACCCCATGCGTGTATACTCTTGAGAAGCACATTTGATAAGCAACCCAGAGAGTAAGGTTACATCATTACTGTCGGCATTTTGAATATGTTATAATTGATTTTCATTTATGCCTGTACGATTGCTTGTATTTGCGCGATGCCGGCTTACTCGTTTGATTCATATCAAATATTGATTTACGACAAGTGAAGATGCACTAGAAAGGATCAATGTCGATTACCGTTGCTGGTAGCCTTTGCCAAAGGCTTCTTCGCATTGATCCTATTCAGGCTTCGTATGTTTCTAATCCGTATATTAAAGGAGTGATAGATTTGCAGAAACCAACATATCTTACTGGTGTTGAGAAGATCGAAGAGCTAAATGATGAACAGATAAGTGAAATGAAAAAGGTGACCGATGTTTACCCCTTCAGGGCCAATGATTACTATCTGGGACTCATTAACTGGAACGATCCACATGACCCTATAAAGAGAATAATCCTTCCCGACTTCGAAGAACTCGATGAATGGGGGGATTTGGATGCTTCACAGGAGCATAAATACACCGTTGCTCCCGGTATGGAGCATAAGTACAAAGACACCGCCTTGCTTCTTGTCTCAAAGGTTTGCGGAAGCTTCTGCAGATTCTGTTTCAGGAAGAGATTGTTCTCCATAGAAAACAAAGAGGTGGTAAATGACGTTACTCTTGGTGTCGATTACATACGAAAGCACAAGGAAATCACCAACGTACTTCTCACAGGTGGAGACTCTCTAATTCTTTCTACAGAAAAGCTGGGAGACATTGTTAGACAACTGAGGGAGATTGACCATGTTGGCATAATAAGATTTGGGAGCAAGATGGTTGCATTTAACCCCTATAGAATTATTAACGATCCAGATTTACCAGAAATGGTGAAGAAATACAGCACCCCAAAGAAAAGGATTTACATAATGGCACATTTCAATCATCCTAGAGAGTTAACCGATGAAGCGATAAGAGGTCTGAACATTCTGAGAGATGCCGGTGCAGTGATATGCAATCAGACGCCAATGATCCGTGGCGTGAATGACAGTGTGGACGTCATGACAGAATTATTCAGGAAACTCTCATTTATTGGGATTCCACCTTACTATGTCTTTCAGTGCAGACCGACAAAGGGAAATCACACTTATGCAGTACCAGCCGAGAGTGGTTATGAAATTTTCAAGAAGTCCATAGATTCAGTCTCAGGTCTGGCAAAGAGGGCTAGATTCGTAATGTCACACGCAACCGGTAAAATCGAATATGTTGGCCTGGATGAGAAGAAGATATACATGAAATATCATAGAGCGGCCGATTCAAGACGGTACGATCTTTTTATGGCTTTCGACAGGAATCCGGATGCGTATTGGCTGGATGATTATGTAGATCCAGACTCACTTGTATAATAGGGGGCTTCAACAGCCATTCACTGCCATTCAGTTCTGGCAAGAGAAAGTACTCTTCCAGAACTGATTATCTTGTGCTTGCCTTCAGCAAACTCGGCCCCGTTCTCAAATACACTTTCTACAGAAATCTCATCACCATCTCTAGATTCGCGTTTGTACTCGATTGTAAGTCTTTTCAAGGATCTCTTCACAAACTCATCGGGAACGGTT
>JAFGAR010000195.1 GCA_016933575.1 Candidatus Thorarchaeota archaeon | reverse complement strand
ACTGTGAATTAACTTTTTGTTTGGAGGAGTTTCTTTCTTTTTATTTGGAGGAACGCTGCATAGGCGCTTCCAGGGTCAACGTCGACGAAATGTTGTCGATCTTTTACAGATGCGAGTATGTAACACCCATGAGGCCAACTGCGTGGCAAGAGTCTCATCATCTAGTTCTTCGCAATAACACTTGCTCAGGCAACATACGACTTCTCAGAAGATACTGCATTCCTTCATTACGTCCAAAACCCAGATTTCTCCGAATAATGTCGTCAGGGATTCCCTGCGAGAGAAGAATGTAGCCGTACATATACCTAAGATGGCGAGGCTTGACACTTATGTGTTGGTCGTCAACCCGGATAGGATAACTTCGAAGCACCCGGCCGACCATGGCACCAGAGAGACGCTTGGGATTGTTTGTCTCATCAATATTCAATTGATCACCACCTTTAATAGATACAAAGATTGGGCCAAAAGCAATACCTGCTTTCCTGATCCAAGTCTGTAGTAATTCCAGACCCCATTTCAGATTCTCGTATGGAATGATTCGGCCGATCTTGTGTCCATCGCGGATCTGCAGAGCATCGCTAAGCACATCTTCAACATCCAGGTTCACGAGTTCGTGTGCCCGGACACCTGTACAAATGAGCGTAGCAATCACAGCACGATCGCGCACACCTTGGAGCGTATTCATTGCTGGAGCGGCCAGGAGCTGGTTGATCTCCGAGGGAGTTAAGAATAGGCAGTCTCTAAGTAGATCGCGTAGATAGTCACGAGGAGTAGGGGGCGTCCTCGTGACAAACACATCAACCTGGTACTTAAGCCTTTTGCAGAAATCCTCGATATGTCGCCATTTCTCAACATCTTGATAAGAAGCCGGCAGAAAGGAATAGAGAAATTCTCGGAAGCATTCATCACCTGCGAGTTGTCGATAACCACAGCGGATTGTAGATACGTAGGACATCACAGTGTCCATAGGCTTCTGTTCGGTTTCTAATAAGTAGTCACGATATACGTTGAGCTGCGGCTCAAACCAATCCTCGCCAATTTGCTGCTGATAGGCACAGAACCTACGCAGCCTGGATTTGAATGATTTGTCAATTGTCTCAATGTTTCTCTCAATCATCATCAAGAGGGGATGATCCACTACGCTTCTCAACAACGCTCCCCAAGCAGGACGTTCGTCTATCGCACGTCCGATAGATTGAAACCAATCATCGTATGTTTGCGAACTCATGGAGATCCTTCGATATCTGCCGACGCTGAGACTGTTTCATTAGACTCTGTCAGCAATAGGCTCGCGATGCGTGAAATTCATGCCGTTTCCTGTGTAACTCAATTATTATCCAATAAAACCTCAGCCTCTGGCTGAGAGACTTGAAAAGGTTTGACCGATCCAGCGAGAGTTGCTTATACATGTCTGT
>JAFGAR010000031.1 GCA_016933575.1 Candidatus Thorarchaeota archaeon | reverse complement strand
CAAGAGCTAAAAAGGAGGCTTACTAGCGCTCCTATCTTAGTGCTACCAACCGACGATACGGACTTCACTGTTTATTGTGATGCATCAAGGATCGGTTTGGGAGCAGTGCTTATGCAAAATGGAAGGGTAATTGCTTACGCTTCTCGACAACTGAAGGTTCATGAGAAGAATTACCCGACTCACGATTTAGAGTTAGCAGCTGTGGTGTTTGCACTAAAGATATGGAGACATTACCTCTACGGAGCTAGATGTCAGATTTTCACAGACCACAAGAGTTTAAAGTACATTTTCACTCAAAAGGAGTTGAATATGAGGCAACGGCGATGGTTAGAGTTAGTCAAGGACTATGATTGTGAAATCCTCTACCATCCGGGAAAGGCCAATTGTGTAGCAGATGCTCTTAGTCGAAAGCCCACAGCGACAGTGATGTTCCTTCGGAAGATACCAGAAATGCTACAGAAAGACATTCAGAAGTTGGATGTGGAGGTTATTGTTGGACAACTTTCCACTTTAACTCTTCAACCGATGGTTTTTGATGGGATAAAGGGTGCTCAGGAGCTAGACCCACAACTTCTGAAGTGGAAGGAACAAGTGTTAGAAGGGAAAAATGTAGAGTTCAGTGTTACAACTGATGGAATTCTGCATTACAGGGGCAGATTATGTATACCCGATGACGCTGAGTTAAAGGAACAACTTCTTTCTGAGGCGCATGCTACCCCATATTCGGTCCATCCAGGTGCAACCAAGATGTACCAGGACTTGAAGGGACGATTTTGGTGGTCAGGAATGAAGAAAGAAGTGGCAGAGTATGTTGCTAAGTGCCTAATCTGTCAGAAAGTTAAAGCTAAACATCAACGACCAGGAGGTGAACTGCAACCCCTAGATATCCCTGAGTGGAAATGGGATCAGATCACCATGGATTTTGTCGTTGGTCTACCAAGAACAGCGAAAGGTCATGATGCAATATGGGTTGTTGTCGACCGATTGACAAAGTCGGCACATTTTATGTCCATCAAGACGACTTTTTCGTTGGAGCAGCTAGCAAGCTTGTATGTTCAGGAGATAGTTCGTCTGCATGGAGTACCGAAATCTATCGTTTCCGATAGAGATGCTCGGTTTACTTCAAAGTTCTGGAGGAGTGTGCAACGCGCAATGGGTACAAACTTAAACTTTAGTACCGCATTTCACCCGCAGACGGATGGTCAGTCTGAAAGGACCATACAGATTCTTGAAGACATGTTGCGTGCCTGCGTGCTAGACTTCAAAGGTACTTGGAATCGATACTTGCCTTTGATCGAATTCTCGTACAATAATAGTTACCAGGCTACGATTGGCATGGCGCCATATGAAGCTCTTTATGGCAGAAGATGTAGATCGCCAGTTCATTGGTATGAAACCGGCGAATCAGAGATTACAGCGCCAGAGTTTGTCGAGGATACAACTCAAGCCGTGAAGAAGATTCAGACTAGGATGAAATCAGCGCAAAGTCGTCAGAAGTCATATGCTGATAGGAGAAGAAGGCCGCTCGAATTTCAAGTTGGAGATTCGGTGTTTTTAAAGGTGTCTCCTTTCAAGGGAGTCATACGGTTTGGAAAGCGGGGAAAGTTAAATCCTCGATACATTGGACCTTATGAGATCCTTGAACGAGTAGGAAGAGCGGCGTACCGACTAGCCTTACCTCCAAATTTGGCGTCAGTACACAATGTGTT
>JAFGAR010000030.1 GCA_016933575.1 Candidatus Thorarchaeota archaeon | reverse complement strand
TACCAGTGCCCGATTTGGAAACACAGCGAGAAATTGTCGAGAGGGCAGGTTCTTTAAGATCTGGTTGGCTAGCAGCTCAGAGAGCATCTCGTAATGCTGAATTAGTTTATCTTCAATACCTGGCCGATTTAGGGAAAGCGTAGGAGGAGATCATGAATTCCATGTTCAACCGAATCTCCTCTGAAGCATTTGGTAGGGTCTATTCTGATGTGAGACAAATACTTTCTGGGTATGATGCTTTGATTTTCAATGCCATGGCAGAGGTGACAAGAAACGAATTACATCCCTTTGTAATAACCAATGATCCTAACGAGTATGAACGAAAGCACCAAGAAGTCATAGGTGAGTGTTCAAGTCGTTTATACAGGCGATTTGAAATCGTGCTTGATCTACTGACAACTATTTACTCCTCAGTTGTTCAGCAACAAATAGTGATATCTAAACCGCAATTAGATGATCTGCTCAGTAGAATGATCTTCGGACTTGATCAAGAAAACACTTGTAGAATTTCTCTAGATTCCGACTCAAAGTTATGTTGGACTATTGAATGGGAAGTGAGTGTTGATTACCAGGGTTTTCAGGCTACTACCTGGGTGCCAGTTAACGTCCATCGTAAGGAATGGGGCGAGGTGACCCCTTCATATATTGTAGAGTATGTTAATAGTGCCATTGAGCTGTATCGTCAGCATTTATATGGTTCTGCGTTGGCGTTGCTTTCTATCGCTTTTGAGGCCGCCTTGCGGGATTATTTATTCATAGCGAGAGGATACAGTTATCAACCGCGCGCTTCTAATAGGGATGTTTTTGCATACACAGACGCTGAGATAAATTGCGATATAGTCAATGGCTATTATACAGTGCGTTTTCCAAATTCTATGCCGAGAACCATTTATGATTTTGACTTGGCGCAAGCTGGACAGTCAATGAGAGTTCAAATACGTAGAAAGTATAACACGGATGGAAGAAGATTGGATTTGATGTTGCTTGCTCCCGCGCTACTTGATTACTGGTCAAGTAACGTGGTTGATTTGCCCGGAACAAGAACTATCTCTGGACTTGGTGCCGCTCTTGATATCGCACGAAATCGCGAAAAAATCTTGACTCCACAAGATCTATCATTACTCTTTGACAACGTAATTGAGTCCATTAGAAATAACCTCGTACATTCTTCTGAAGGAGCAATTACTACACAATTTCCACAATTTAATGATCGGGTTCGAGGTCGGCCCTACAATTTTGAGGATTTTCTTAAAGATGACGAATTAGTATACGATCTCGTAAAGAATATACCGAAATCTGTTAGCAAATTATATTTAAGAATGCGGGAGGAGCGCGAAAATCAAATTCTTGCACTTGAAGCACATTTGGGCTCCACAACTCAAGGTTGGACAAGTATCGAACAATATATTGCTCAAGGTAGTCGCAGTTATGAAAGAACTGTACAAACCTTATTGGACTTGAAAAAAGTAGCGGATTATCGAGGAAGATTAAGGGATTTTCAACAACGACTCAATCGAATACACGACCAGTATAGTACGCGACGAACTTTGATACAGCAGTTAAATGAAAAAGGCTTGCAGCGAAAGCATTAAGATGATTCAGAGTTTCGTGTCTTTTTATGGTGAGCCTACCCTATATACGGAGACCAACTTTTATGCCTAAACGCCTCATCGAAGACGTCCTCCCCCTCACCGAGCTGAACCAGGTCGCCCAGAAAGGCGGCGGGATCGGGTCGCTGAACATGATGCACCCATACTTCGCCTGCCGCCTTCGAGAGCATCATCGGCTCTACAGCGTGTAGTTGAAAGACAGAAGGTTGAGGACGATCCGGAATCCGTACATAAAGCTAGAGTAACAAGAACCTAAACAAGGGGTGGTGTGGATAGAGGATACGGGAAGACGAGACAGGATGGGGAAACTAGGAGAGAAGGTGTGACTGAGCAAGATTTAAACGAAAGTCTGATTGAATACTTAGAGAGCGCCATTGCC
>JAFGAR010000194.1 GCA_016933575.1 Candidatus Thorarchaeota archaeon | reverse complement strand
TGCGTCACGACGCCGAAAGGTGGAGTCAATCGCGAAACCCAGTCGTAGTCGGGATCGCGGGTTGGAACTCACCCGCGTGAACCTGGAATCCCTAGTATCCGCGTGTCACTATCGCGCGGAGAATACGTCCCTGCTTCTTGCACACACCGCCCGTCGCTCCATGCGAGCTGTTCTGGGGTGAGGTGTCGTCCACTGGGCGATGACGAATCTTGGGATAGCAAGTAGGGAGAAGTCGTAATCGATTCACGTTTCGTGAACGACGGCAAACAAGGTATCCGTAGCGGAAGCTGCGGATGGAAGAAGATGAGATTTCCTCAACTTCCATCAATCACCTCCTATGTTTTCTATCTCATAGAGGTAGAAGCAGCTTGGCTCACAGCCCTTCGGGGTTGTGAGAGAAGTACGGGCCTTCGACGGCGGGGAATGCGGTGCAATCGTACAGGTTGCCCACAGCACAGAGGAGTGCCCTCTGCCTGTCTTGTTGAGCCACCCTCTTCATTTTTCAGTAGTTTATTATAAGACAGATTAATTCAGTTTTCGAAGCTGATGGAGTTTATATGTATTCATATACATATGTATGAATGATGAAGATGGCAAAGAACATAGCAGTAGCTGATGATGTGTATGAAGAACTTAAACGTCTAAAGAGAAAAGATGAGAGTTTTAGTGAATATCTTCGAAGACTCCTTAAGACACGACGTGCAATCTCTGAACTTGCAGGAACTGCAACCATGAGTTCTGAAGAATGGATGAGGATGAAGGAACTAAAGGCAGAACAAGCAGATCTCGATGAGGAGAGGTCTCTTTCTATGCTCTCTCAACAGACTGAGGGATGATACCATGCCACTCTTTGACACTGGATATCTCATCGATCTCACAAATGGAGACCCTGGTGCTGTAACGAAGGCAAAACAGATCGACTGTGGTTCTGATGTTAAGGCCATCTCTGTAGTGACCGTTCATGAGTATCTTCGAGGGGTATTTTATTATCATATGGACAAGAAGACCCTGAAGTCTAAACTAAGCAAAGCTCTGATTGACCTTGCACATTTTGAACAACTGGACTATACTGCTGAGGTAGCCCGGGAAGCAGCACGAATTGATGCTAGTCTATTTCGTCAAGGAACAAAAATTCCCTTTGCGGATGTTATCATAGCAGCAACAGCTAAACATCACAACCTTCCCCTAATTACTCGGGACTCTCATTTCGACTCTGTATCTGATCTAATTGTGATAGACTACTGAACTGATTGAACTCAATCACTCAAATTGTTTAAGTTCTATGCGGAAGCTGCGGATGGAAGAAGTTGAGGTTTCCTCATCTTCCATCACTCACCTCCTTTGTTTTCTATCTCATAGAGGTAGAAGCAGCTTGCTTTGCAGCCCTTCGGGACCGTGGGAGAAGTACGGGTATAACGGGCGGGGTTGGCTATGGGACCTTTCCCGAACCGTGCATTGTTGAGCACCCTTTTCATTTTGCATTGTTCTCAAACTCAACCTTTTTTGCTGGCTTTTGTGCCCCGTGGAACTTGATACAATCATGCTGCAGTTTCTAGGACCATCAGATTACAGTATCATCATTACAGCAGTCGTAGTCTTTGCTGCAACTAATATCGATGATATTATTATACTAGTTCTGTTCTTCTCTGAAACCAATCAATCATTCAGACGGCAGCATATTGTTCTTGGTCAGTACCTTGGTTTTCTTCCCTTGGTTGGAATCAGTCTTGTTGGGTTCGTGGGTGGTTTAGTTGTGCCAAGGCAATGGATCGGCATGCTTGGTGTAATACCCATTCTCATTGGTACTCGTAAACTATTGAGAAGTGGATTAGATTCTTCATCGAAGACATTGGATGATGACCAATCCCCAAGACGTTCTAAACTGAACGCATTACTCAACCCCAATACTTGGAATGTGGCGGCAGTCACGCTTGCAAATGGCGGTGACAATATTGGAATCTACACGCCTCTCTTTGCTGGGATGAACCTCAGTGCCTTGTTCCTAACAGTGGCAACATTCTTGGTGTTAATTGCTCTTTGGCTGATTGTTGGTAGCATGTTAACCAATCAGCCTCTTATTGCGGAAAATCTCACTCGTCATGGACGTCGAGTTATGCCTTTCGTATTGATTGGACTAGGAGTTATCATCCTTGTGGAGAGCGGAACTCTTCTGTTGTTTCTTTCCTATTACTGCTAACAACACACTGCTGTGGGTTGGTGAGGAATCCAGCTGCTGATGCGTAATCACATATCTAGATGAGTATGAGGAATAGGCTGACGGGGTCGGGTAATCGGGGAACTTTCCCTCTGCCTGTCTTGTTGAGCCACCCTTTCATTTTTGAAAATTCAATATTTTGTTCAAGTCAGTCGAGAATGAATATGATAATTATCAATCATTTCCGTAACTGAGTCTAAGAATTGCTAAGACAATTGCCGATAGACCCAATGCAATTACAATCATTTGATATTCACTAATCAGCAGAGCAGCGTTTGCACCGGTTATTGTGTTCATTGAAAGTAAAATCGTAATCACTATTATAACAACGATAACGATAGCTGAAATTGATAGAATCTTTCCATAATTCATCTTCTATTTCTCCTAACCTTTTCCTGAAGTATTCAATAGAATCTTCAACTATGAATCTCTCTTTGCGAGTATTATTTTTTCGATGAATTTTCATCTTGGAGGAGGCCCCCTCTTGACACGTTTCAGCATGAATCTCAGGTCTTCTAGTACCTTGTCGAAATCAACGGTTCTGTCTTTGATGGTATCATCTTTTCCGAAATATGACTCGATGAAGGTTTCAGTCTCATCTACGAACTCCTTGATCATATGTTCAACCTCCCATTTTCCCTGAGGAGGAACGGATGCCCCAGATGCAACTCGTTCACCAGTCAGAGTGGAGTACACTCCGATTTGAACTCCCTCTTTGTCAGGTGTGAGGATGTACTTCAGTTGCTTAGATGTCCTTAGGAGTCAGGATAACATTCTTGAAACCGTTCTTGGAAATGAAGCGTGATAACTCCTTATCAATGGTGAGAAATTTGCATCCCTCCCTGAGAGCGGCCGCATACAACAGGTTGTCAATCATATCTGAGTGACCCCTCTGGAAAAAGGTGAGCGCAGTCAGGTAATCGTCTGGGTTCATCGTGATGGTGTTGTAGACATGGGTCTTTGTTATACTCAGAAGTCCCCTTCGATAGACTGGCTCTTCAAACATCTTCTGCCGCATCAGTCGAATCGCCACCCAGCTGCTCTCAAGGAGGCTCCACTCTGAGTAGAGCAGCTGAGTCTGTTCGTAATCCATCCTTGAGAGGGCCTGTACCACCTCCCTCTCTACCTCTATTCCGAGGGTAGGTAGAAGAAACGAAGTATCAAGAAGTATCTTCTGTGTGCTTTG
>JAFGAR010000193.1 GCA_016933575.1 Candidatus Thorarchaeota archaeon | reverse complement strand
TCTAAGCCTGTTTTCAACACCTATGAAAATCCTATTTGAAAAGGACTTGCTTATGAATAACTTCTGAGCTATGCTTTTATGGCATAACAGCAATAATCAAATCAAAAAAAGACTGAAATTCGAGGAGTATATTCATGAGCCAGGCCATAGAGTTTGCATCTAATGTAGATAAACAATTGTCCCGCTGGTTAGGAGCTATACCAGTGTTGATGCCCATATTCCAGAACCTGAATGTGGTTTCCATCATTAACCGTTACTGTCCCTGCCAGGCTGATGTGGATGAAGGCACAGTAGCATTGGTTTTGGCTCTCAATCGGCTTATGTCTCCACGCCCACTGTATAAGGTAGCAGAATGGATGAAAGAGACAGTGCTGGAAGAAACTCTTGGTATCTCTCCAGAGAAGTTCCATGATCGGAGACTTGGTGACCTTTTGGATGCTATTCATCCTCACATTGACAACATATGGAAAGACATTGTGCATCATGCTTTCCAGAGATATGGCATATCTCTGGATTTCATCCACTATGACATTACTTCTCTGTATTTTGAGGGGGAATATGAAGATGCTGACATGGTAAACTATGGATACAGCCGGGACAGCAAATCTGACTGTAAGCAAGTGAATCTGCGCCTGAATATCACAGATGAATATGGTATTCCTGTAGCCTACAAGGTGATTAATGGTAAGACAGCAGACCGCACAACTCCAATGGAAAACATGGCAGCTTTACGTGAGTTGCTGGCTGCAATGCCTGAAAGTAATGACATTGTCATCATATCGGACCAGGGGATGCTGGACAGGGATGTGATAATTCAGTATCACCAGCAAAATATAGGCTATCTTGGTCCACTTCCTACGCTGAAGGAATATGATGATGTTCTCATGTCAGTCACTACAGCCCAACTGAAGGAACACCCATTAGAATATCGTCCCAGGAATCAGAAGGCGGATGAGCCAGCAATCTACTATGGTGTGTCCAGCAAGGTAAAGATAACAGGCAAGAAGATAGAAGGCACGGTGGAAGCCAGTGCATTAATTCTTTACAGCACCAACAAAGCCAAACTGGATGAGGATAAACGCAATACCCTATTGAAGAGATACCTGGAACGCTTGGAGTCGATTCAGAAACGCATAAATGTCCGTAGATACAAGAAGGCAGAATATGTGAAAGAGCAGATAAGCAAAGCCCAGAGGAAATACCCATCAGTCCAGCAACTGGTAGATAAACAGCTCATAGGTGAGGATGGTCAGCTTTCCTTCACTTTCAGTGTGAATTCAGAGAAAGTGTCACAAGTCAAAGAGCGTGATGGACGTTATCTTCTGGCAAGCAATCGCCCATTGTCTGAAGAAGAGATGCTATCCTATTTCAAAAGCCAGGACAGGATTGAGAAGCATATCCGAACCTTCAAAGGCCCCATTCGTGTGCGTCCTATATTTTTGCATAATCAGCAGCGTATTGAGTCTCTGGTTTTCATATGTATGCTGGCACTGTTGGTGTTTTCTATACTGGAAATGCAGGCTAAACGGAATGGCATTGTTATGACTGGAGAGAGGATTATGAAGCAGTTCCAGACCATGACGGTGGTCTATACCATTTTCAAAGATAGTAGTTGCTGGAAACAGGTTGCGCCTTTAACTCAGTTCCAGAATGAGTTCATTCGGGCTTTAGGTTTGCCTGATCCTGACATCTATTTGAAACCTGTAAAACTGGAATAGGATTTTTAGGGGTGTTGAAAACAGGCTAAG
>JAFGAR010000192.1 GCA_016933575.1 Candidatus Thorarchaeota archaeon | reverse complement strand
CAGATGTGAGATTAAACGCATCACGATTATCAAAATCTATTTGATTATAGTTGAAGGTTTGGGATATTCCACTGGGTATTGAATAGGCAGACACATCATCATAATACACTTTTGCTATTGGTGGATGATATGAATTTGTTTCGTTGATGATTGCATTCAGGTCATCGATTTCTCCATTCAGGTCATTGATTTTTCCATTCAGTTCATCGTTTTGAGCATTTAGAGTATTAACATAATTATTCATAAAAATGAAAGAATAGGCTCCTAAAGCGACTCCTGATAGCGCAATGATGATGGTCACAACGCCTAACATATTTCTTCCGTTACTCACTTTGAATTCACCTTTTTCAAATAATTTTAATAAATGAAAGTTGAAATAATGTATTATTTATGACTTTTGACACCTAACCCGGTTGATGGGCTAGTTGAATTAAGAGGTGAGAAGCCAATTCTGGTTATCCTTTTTCAAGAAATGCTAATCTCAAAAATATCATCTTAGAACTCTACCTACTCCTTAGTGCCGTTCTCCATTGTATACGTCAGCACAATCGTCATGGCGCCCGTGCCCTCATCTCATTCTCGATAGTGAAACTTCCAGAAAAGGATTTTGTGACTAATACTATTGATAGTTACTAAAATACAACAGAATATACCGTATACTCAGTCTAAGTGGCCACAGTTTTGGTCAGAAGTTTTCACAAGGAGTAATAGAAGTGACCAGTCCATACTAACTTGATCAAGATGAATCCAAGACATAATTCAATCAGAATTTGGACAGACTATGTTGACGAGAGGGTCACTCTAGCCCTTGCAGCTCTCGATGAGGACTGTATTGTAGTCGAGAAGGATGATGGTTACCTAATCGCTCATGAGCGTCCTGTGAGTCTGCTGCCCCTAGTAATGTGGACACTTGAAGCAATGGATGTGCCAATCCTTGGAATCAAGACAATGCGATTCAACGATGATGAAGAATCGGTCTATGAAGAAGTTCAATTTCCTGAGTCTTTCTCCACCGTCTATAGATCTGTATCCAACATAGCCTCAGTTGCTCTTCAATTCATGTCAGCTCTGTCAAATCAGCTGAATGATTCGGAATGAGATCTATTTTAGATTCACTTCAGAAATATCAGACGCTAGACTCTTGAACGATTCATCGATATTCTCGCCGGTATCCAGTCGTATGAAAAATATTGGAAGTGAGAGATTCTCAGCAATTTCCCGTAGTGAATCTATCTGTCCCTTCTTCCAACGTCTTGAGCGATCAACAATCAATATCGTCGGTATTTGGTCACCAGTATGAATATTCATGGACTCGATGAAGTTGGACAGTTCTGATGGTAGATTCTCCCTGTCGGGATCTGCACACAGGATCAACCCCGCAAAGCGTCTGAAATAATCTCGTGGTTCAAGTGTGCTGTACAATTCCCACACCCATGGGCCATGTAACTCAAGATCGATCTCCATGGTTGTAATGACGCCTTGATTTGAGACCGTTATGTGTTTGGTCCACTCATCGTCTGGCCAGGTTTTCTCAAGAGATTCTTTTGCTACCTGTCTCGGGTCTGTCAATCTCTTATCTAGTAGTTTGGCACAGTAACTGTAACCAAGTTCCTCATCTCCAGCTACTATGACTCTGTAAGTATCAGGTCTCGAACTCACAAGGTCGCCTCCTTCGACACAATTGTGCGAGTGTTGATGTAGGTAAATCTAGTAGGAACTTGTAAAAAAGCTGTTTGGTCATGTCTTTGATTGTTTTTTCATGTACTCTATGAGTCTATCAATTGTCTGACGGTGGACAACATGTTCAATCTCGCATGCATCGCTCAAGGCAATCTTTTCCTCGACTCCAATGAGGAGGAGAAAATCTCTCAATGTTCTATGTCTTCGATCAAGCTTCTCAGCTACTTCTCTTCCTTGCTCAGTGAGATTTACATGTTGGTATCTATGATATGTTGCCATCCCGAGCGCATCAAGCTTTTGCAATGCTGATGTAACACTTGGTGCTTTCACTGAGAGTCTTTGGGCAATGTCGGACGGCGCAGCTGCACCAAACTCCTGTTCGAGTTCGTGTATAGTCTTGATGTACATCTCCAAAGCTTGTGTGAGTTCAATTTCTCCAGTTTCCGGCTGTTTGTTATTCAATTTCTCACCCCTTTTCTAATCCTACATACTGCCGCCCTTTTTCTGTAACAAAGAGTTTTCTTCCTAATTTATCAGTTGATCCACAAGAATCTGCTAGGTTGCATCCTGAACATGATGGATTTCCTGAACAACTCTGGACATCAACTCTCAGGTACCCTCTCTGGCATAGAAGGTCAATGATATCATCGAGTGTTTCTATCTGGACTCCAACTTGTCTTGCTATCTCGCGTTTATCAGTCATACGACCTTTCACTATCAATTCTAGAATCTTCGATATCATAATGCAGAGTCCTCCTTTCTCTTAGGAAGAAGCTTCTCCCTAAGGTTTCCCACAACCCAAAGAGTACCCGTCGTAGTCATCAGAATAATAAACATCCAGAACGAAGGCGTGATATCATTAAACAGATTCCAATCTAGCCAATCTTCAAATTGGAGGAACCAACCAATTGTATTTGTAATAATAACCATGAGTTGTAGAACGAAGAGAATGGCTGCTAAGATATATCCCACAGCTATGAAGGCGTATCCTTCTTGCTCATTATTTGAGAGTGGTTTGACACCTGTGAGAAATACTGCTCCCACAATGATAAGGAGGAACCCACCAATTGGATCTGAGAATCCAATCAATGGTATTAAGACTCCGAAACTAACGAGTAGTTGAATAAGACCAATTGAGCAGTATGAGAGACCTACGACCAGAGCGAGAAGTGATGGCCATTTTCCATTCTCTGGAACACCCAGTTCCTCTGAATAGTTCCTAAGCAAGGAAGAGACCTCCAATAACGATTACACCCATAGCAACAAGGTATGCTAGAATGAGTTGATACATGATTGAGAAAGCAGTCCATTTCCACGATCCCGTTTCCTTTCGAATCGCTCCAACTGTGGCTAAGCAGGGAACATAGAGTAAGACAAATACTAGCATAGCTACTGCATTAATCGGTGCAATGCTTGCAGCTAGAGCTGTGGTGAGTGAGCCCATACCTTCGACAGCATAGATGATTGATAATGTCTGAACAACTGCTTCCTTTGCGATAAATCCAAAGATGAGAGCAGTCACAATTTGCCAGCTGAATCCTAATGGAGTAAACAATGGTTGAATGAATTTGCCTAGATAGCTTGCAAATGAAGCATCGATTGGAACACCATATCCTGCAGGTCCGAACGAAGAGAGAATCCACATGATGATACTGCCAATCAGTAGATATGTCCCGGCCGTCTTCAGGAAAATCAAGCCTCGATCCCACATGTGTCGGAATGAACCATGAACGGTGGGTATCTGGTATTGAGACAGTTCCATCAATAATGACGAGGACTCTTCTCTGAATAGAACTCTCTTGAATATCAATGACACAATGACAGCCATTACTATTCCCAAAAGATACATGAGGAATACAACAGTTCCCGCATACGATGGAAAGAAGACTCCAGCTATCAAGATGTATATTGGTAACCTTCCTGCACATGACATCAGGGGACTAACAAGAAGAGTTGTGAGTCTATTGGACCTTCCATCAACTGTTCTAGATGCCATTACTGCAGCGACACTGCATCCAAAACCCAGCAATAATGGGATGAAGGACCTCCCATGTAAACCCATCCGCATCATTAGACGGTCCATTACAAAGGCGGCTCTAGAAAGATACCCGGTATCTTCTAAGACTGATATTGCAAGATACAGGAAGAAGATTGGCGGTACGAAAGTGAGAATGAAACCCACTCCTGATAGTATGCCATCTGTGAGTAGTGATGCTAACCATGGGACTGGAATTTGAGATGTGTAGGTTCCTAGCCAGAGAAAGAACTGCGTAATCATCTCCATAAAGACAAGAGATATTTGAAATGTGAAATGAAACATTGCCCACATTGTGACTAAGAAAATGGGCAGACCAAGATACTTGTGAAGCAGAACTCTATCTAGCATATCACTTAGAATCCACTTGGCCTGTCCGGGCTCATAGGTCTCGCATAGGATGTTGCCTATGATTTCATAGCGTTTATCAGCTAGAATAAGTTGAGGATCACTTTGAATTTCATCTTCTTCAATTGATTCTTCGAGGTCCTGAGGTTCTCTCACAATGTGACCTCCAAGACTCTTCTCTTCAAATCCAGATCAATGACTAATTCAAGAATCTCAGTATCTCTCTCCAAAAGCCTCAAGGCTAACCATCTGGGTGGAAAACGTTCAAGAAGTTCTTTGTCCTGCTCTATGATGGATACAATGTCCTTTAATTTTGATTCAATCTCAGGACCGTATTTGATTGCTGGAGGTCTCAATCGTTCATATTCACCATGGTGATGGAATCGTGGGTGGTAGTGTAAATGATCATTGCCATTGATATCCCCTGGAAGATGCTCATTTGCAGGCATTTTTGATTCTGCTCTAGAGTTCTCTAAGACATGCATTGGTGTTGCTCTGACAATGGCTTCCTTTAGTTCCTCTATACCCTCTTTCTTTGTAGCTGTTGTTGCAATCACCGGAGCACCGAGTTTTTGAGAAAGTGCTTCGAGATTGATCCTATCTCCTCGTGCATTTACCACATCGTACATGTTGAGTACAACAACAAGATTTACCTGTAATTCAATCAAAAGAAGTGTGAGGTACAGATTCCTTTCAAGTTGTGATGCATTCAAGATATCAACAACAACATCAGGCCTGTGGTCCACGATAAACTGTCTTGCGACTCTCTCGTCTTCAGAGACTGCACTCAGACTGTATACACCAGGAAGGTCAACAACTTCGAATTCATAGTCATCAAAAGTATAGTATCCCTCTTTCTTCTCAACTGTCTTGCCTGGCCAATTTCCCGTATGTTGCTTCAATCCTGTAAGACTGTTAAAAATTACAGACTTACCCACATTTGGATTACCAATCAATGCAACACGTATCTTCAATGAGACGCACCTTCTACCTCTTCAACGAGCAATTTCCGAGCGAGACCATGACCAAGGGCGATTCTAGTACCACGAACCTCAACAAGTACGGGACCCATGTGACTTCCTTGAACTACCTTGAAGAAACATCCTTTCGTTAGCCCAAGATCCATTAGTCGTTTCAGGATACCAGATTCATCAAAGAAATGCTTCTTTTGAAATCCTGGTCTGAACCAATGGTGTCCATGTTTTCGTTCTCCCCATCCTCTATGTTTGTGTTTACCAAATCCTCCACGCTTCCAATGTTCTTCAGAGACTCCCACCAACTTACACATACTACCAGAATTGACTGAAGTCAATAATTTTGTACGTGAAGATTCTGTTCGAGTCCCTTTTTCGTCCATGAGAACGCCTCCAAGGCAGTTGGACTGGCGTGTGACAGACGCCATAACCAAGTTAGTCTCGTCTAAGTTTTAGATTTGACGAACTTATAAGGATTCTCGATACGGCGATTTTCTAGAGCGTAAGAAGTTCATCGAGCTTTGAATTTTTCTCATATGTGTAACTGACGAGTTTCCCATTGTAGACGATGGAAAAAACACCAAAGTGTGAAGGTTCAGTATCTCCACAGACTTCCTTGAGTCTGTTAGATATTGCATTCCAACCTGAATGTTGCTCATCGAAATCTAGTGAATCTCTCTTCGGTGACATCTCATATCTCCTTTGTAGAATTAATGCAAATTTTCACTGTTGCATTATACCATCTATTTGTAGTTTACTCTTACTTATGAGCTATCTAGCAGGAATCACTATTGCTGCATATGTATGCATTTTCATCAGATGTTGCAAGTATTTCATCTGCACTACCTCTATTACAAGAGAATTATCAACATTAGGTGTGTAAGTCCTTCTCACACGATGGCTCACACCCCTACAACGCCCAGAAACCGTTAAGGGCGCTAGCCCAATTGGAGGTCTTCCAATCCCGGCGTCTTTAGTTTCTCTATATACAGAAGACCTCCGGGGGCAACATAGAAAGAATTCTAACACTCTTTAATTATTAGAAATAGAAGTCAAAAAGTCTGCCAGACTATATATCGATATTCGATCTTAGGGGATCGAATATCAGTGAAGACAACGCTGCCATTCACTACTATCATCTATGCGGCGATAATTTTCATAGTCTTGTTTATCGATCTAAGTGTCGTGGAGATTGCTTCAATATTCTTCTTCTTTGTTGGATTTGCCAACGGAGGATTTGAAGCAACCCAGATGCGCATCAGCATGGACCATTCACCGAGAATTGTCAGTGGAACTATGTACAATCTCTACAACAGCCTATCAAATCTGGGGCAGATTGCTATAGGTGCAATTGTGATTGCAGCTTTAGTCCAAATATTTGCATCCTATCAGATTGGTTGGCAGTTTGCTTGGGTGTTCCTATTGATTGCACTGCTTATCGGTAACATTATTGTGACAAGGTACAAGCCTGTTGGTGTGGATGATGACTCCGATCATCCTCTTCCAGAAGCGCCGCAGTTCGACTAATCTTGTTATAACGGGGTAGAAATGCCCCGTTTGCATTTTTTCGAATGGTTATATCTTACGATACATCTCAACAATGAGCTATGTGTTAGCTACCAAATATTGATGATCTCTTATAATACACCACTGTTATCTATCTATAGACAGTTGTGACATACATAGCTCTTCTTTTCGGAGTGTAAATCCCTGCGAGTATGCAAATTGCTACCAAGAAAGCTAGGAATGCAATTCCAAGAGGAATGTATGCGAATATCTCTGGTACATCCATTGATTCAACTTGACTAAGGGCATTAAGTCCCAACAAACCAGCAAAGGCTGCAAAGATGAACATAAAGAGTGCAATGATGCATCTCTGACTCATTGGTAATTTCTCATTCTGTTTTTTGGGCGTCATGATGTCGCGTGGGCATATAATGCACTTTTTACATAATTGCATATGTTACATTTACGCCCACACTTGGAAATTCCATCAAGTTCTTGCTCTGAAATTGCTAAGGATTAGTTGATATCTTCTGAATCCGAAGACTCAGGAACTCAGAATCAACATTCCATTCATCAATACCTAGTTCTTGAAGATACTCCTCAATCTCCTTCACTGTATAGGATGCCTGTATTGATGATTTCCACCATCTGTGCCATTTTCCCGCAACTATTCTTCCAAATATCTCTACGACAAATTTTTCAGCTATTGAAAGATCCCGATGATCATCAAGTAGACAGAGATTTCCTGATGGTTTTAACACCCTCCTTATCTCTGAAAACGCCGCGATAGGATTCACCCAATGATGAAGGGACTCATTAGAAAAGATGAAATCGAATGAATCATCTTCAAACATTGAGAGATTCTCGACAACTCCAACTGTATATCTTATTCTACTCTCATCTAATCCCTCTGCGATTGCGTTACCTTTTGCTACACGTATCATATCTGGTGATGGTTCCAACCCGGTGAGACTGATGTCAGATCTCTCCTGAATCAACCAGATTCCAATCCAATCCGGACCTGGTCCTATTTGCAAGACTTGAGCATTGGGAGGAATTCCCACTTTTCCTATAAGATGTTTCACTACTCCTCGATACATTCTTTCCCTTTTCCTTGCATTTTCGGAGTATTGTTCCATCGTCACCTCCTCTGAGTCCACGATTGCTTCCCCTTCGGGGATTCTTGGTTTAACCATAGTATTCACGTTCCAAACTGGTTGACAAGTAGAAGAAGTAGAGAGATTAGTTAAGTCGTCTGTATACTACGATGTATACTCATTTATTTTAACTGGATGAATACTTGATTAATAGAATGGTTGGTCAGCAAAATGGATCTTCTTTCAGAGCTTCGCCAGTTGGGGTTTTCTAATCAAGAAGTACTTCTCTACATTCAATTATTACGACTCAAGTCAGCATCTGTGTCAGAGATTCATCAGATTGAGGGCTATTCTCAGAAAAAGCGGCCAAACATCTACAAATTGCTTAATTCGATGGCTGAGAAATCTTTGATTTACTCAGAAGTGAAAGATGGACGAACGCTTTTCTTTCCAAATCGGCCTCACATTCTTCTTCAATCCTTATTAGATATGAAGCGTGAGGAGCTATCACATCTTGAGGAAATTCTGCCAAATATTGAATCACAGCTGGAAGAGATTCATATAGTTGAATCAATTTCTCTCGATGCCATAGATTCAGAGATTGCTAATTTTATTGATCTTGTAAAACCTAAGAAATGGTTAATACGAGAACAACCAAGCCAAAGGAAATTAGGTGGGAGCGGAAGACAGGTTTCGATTGAGTTCAATACCAGACGTAGATTTGGAGGTGATTCAGCTGGCATCATTCTTTTCACCTTCCGATATAGAGAACATGTGGTGCACTATCTGAATAGTGTTGAGTCAATAATGAAGAATGGTATGATTCAAGCTCTTGAGGGACAACGAGGACCGCGCCATTTTGATATTAAAGATTATGAATTCTCAAAGAAGAAAGGACAACTTCCTCCTCTCTGTGAAGATACAGAGTATGTAGTAATTACTGTGTATCTTAACCTAATGAATCTCAAGGCTGAAGGCGGTTTTCTTCATTTACTATTGAAATCTTCTCCCAACTGGATTATCGGTGTATGGGGATCCTCCCTTGATGATCTGTCAACTCTATTACAATCTATAGTCACAAAATTCGAATTAGATACAGTGAACACATCGCGACATCTTAAGTATTAGAGGTACACACTAACTGGTGGAATACTTTTCCCACTTTTCGTATCGACCACAAGCGTTACATATTCCTGTTATTCATCTCGAAAGCAGGGAAGAATATGAGCTATCACAGAACTCCATTGAAATATGGCGATGAAGTCATCGATGAGTTCATCCCAAAAGACTTGAAAGATGTCCACATCTTACGAGTTGATGAATACACTCCAGATTTTACTGATCTCAAGACCAAGCTCAATCAGGTTCTTGACAAGCCTCTCGGTATGAAACCGTTCAATGAATTAGTGAAAGAGGTCTATAGTAAGGGTAAACGAATACTCTTCATGATTGATGACAAGACACGGCCCAATATCCACACCAAGATTCTCCTGCCACTTCTTACAGCTCGTCTGTTGAAGATTGGAGTGCGTAAGGAGGATATCAATATCATAGTTTCAAGTGGCTCGCATGCTATTGCTAGCCCACAAGAACTCAATGATCGAATCCTTGGACCTGAGATTTACAAGGACTGGGGTGACAATGTCCTTACACATAACTGCGATAGTGGCAATTCAAAAGTGGGTGTTACTTCCAGAGGTACTCCCATCTTGATTGATGACCAAGTCCTTTCCTCTTGTCTATTGATTCCGTTATCCGATAGTGAATATCATTACTTTGCTGGACAAGCTGGCACTGTCAAGTTATTCTGTCCCGGTGTATCTGGTCGAGAAACCATTCGAATTAATCATCCACGTATGTTCGATCTCCAGAAAGGATTCCAAGATGAGTGTCGTCTTGGCAACTGCGAAGGAAATCCCGTCATTGAGGACATGATTGAAGTCACAATGAAGATGAAGGAGAAACTTCCTATCTTCTGTGTTGATACGATTGTTAACGAAGGTAAGATCGTCTATCTACAGGCTGGTGACATCATCGAATGCCATAAGGCTGCATCTCCACTGCTACGAAAATTGCGAGTTGTTGATGTTGATGAACCTGGTGACCTCGTCTTTGTATCAGTTGGTGAACTCGGTGTAAATCTCTATCAGGCTGGTAAAGGAATTCATGCAGCATGGAATGCAATCCGACATGACAAGAAGGGGTGGATTGTCCTTCTAGCTCCCTGTGAGGATGGTATTGGCAGCGCTGCTTATGAAGAAGCAATGGAGGCTGCAAAAGATCTCGAAGTCCAAGATGCTCTTAAATTCGTGATTGAGACCTACTGCTCCGAAAAGACATTCAAGATTGGTAACCAGAAACCACCTGACCTTTTCAGGATACTTCTTGATGTCCTAGAGGGAAATATTAAAGTCATTAGTACTCTAGATCCTGAAGAGCTACGTTCGATCTACAGAATGGAAGGCTGTTCTGTTGAGAATCCTAACAAAGTCCAAGGAATTCTCAGAGACCTTGTAAAACGGCACCTCAAGGAAAATCCAAATCCAAAGATTTACCTCATTGAGGATCCTGGTCTGCTGATTACTGTGAAGAACCAAGTTCATTAATTGAAGAGTGGGAACCGAAAAACATCGGTTCCTCTTCTCTTACTACTTTCTTTATTTGTCACCCCGGAGTAACACAGCAGCAAATAAACCAACAGACTCTTGCAGAGTTGTCCTACACAGCTCGCACCTTTCTACCTGTGCAATCATTCACTGCTGGTTGTATACTTAGGATTTCCCTACTATATCTTCCAAGTAGGACCATCTTTTGTATCTGACACGACTATCCCTAATTGTCCAAGACGGTCTCGAATCTGATCTGCGAGCGCAAAGTTCTTCGTCTTTCGGGCATCTTCTCGTAATTCAAGGAGATACTCAACTATTCCTTTCAGGGTCTCTGAAGAAGCTGATTCCTCATTGGTATCCTGCGATTCAATATCGATTCCAAGAATTCCAATGAGCTCTGAGAGTACCGAAATAGATTCCCTTAGTACAGCTGCACCGCCCACATCCTTAGTATGAGTATTAATCTCTCGAATGAATGTGAAGATCTCAGCTAGTGCACCAGGAGTATTAAAATCATCATTCATTGCTGCTTCGAATCCATTGCGTACCTTCTTGGACGCCTCTGCAAGTCTCTTATCAGCATCTGATTCTCTGCTACCAG
The DNA here is from genome assembly GCA_016933575.1 of Candidatus Thorarchaeota archaeon. Classification (GTDB taxonomy): domain Archaea; phylum Asgardarchaeota; class Thorarchaeia; order Thorarchaeales; family Thorarchaeaceae; genus SMTZ1-45. Next base: position 18,298 of record JAFGAR010000192.1, on the reverse strand, counting down.
TTCGTTCAAGAATAGTAATTCTACCCTTAATCGTATCGACTGCATTTCTGATTCTTTCAAGAGTCTGGATTGCTTGCTTGAGAGCACCATCATTGTAATCGAGTGGTTGACCATATTGTCCTGAAACAAGATAGAGTCTGACTGCCTGGTGGTCATAGTTATCTAGGACCTCTCTCGCAGTTGAGAAGTTTTGCTCAGATTTAGACATCTTCTCACTGTTTATTGTCAGGAATCCATTATGCAACCAGTACTTGACAGGAGTGTCAATTCCATATGCTGCAGATGATTGAGCAATCTCATTCTCATGATGTGGAAAGATGAGATCTTGACCCCCACCATGAATATCGAATGGGAGACCTAGATAGTGTTTTCCCATAACTGAACATTCAGCATGCCAACCGGGACGACCTTTTCCCCAAGGGCTATCCCATGAAGGTTCACCCGGTTTCTCGCCCTTCCACAGGGCAAAGTCGCGAGGATCCTGTTTTTTATCGTCTGCTTCAACACGTGCAATTGTTGAGTCGTCATCCAGATTTATTTTGGACAGAACGCCATACTTGTCCCATTCACTCACATCAAAGTAGACATCACCATCAACCGCATAGCCTTTACCATTCTTGACAATTAATTCCACCATCTCGATGATATCATCGATATGCTCTGTTGCACGGGGATTGATCGTTGCAGGTTTGAGATTGAGTTGTTTGGCTATTAGTCTATATTCAGCGATGAACTTTGTTGCAAGGTCTCCAACAGATATACCCTCCTCATTTGCACGATTGATCATCTTGTCATCAATATCTGTGAAGTTCACAATATACTGAACACGATAACCCAAGTATTCTAGATACCTACGAATTGTATCGAAAACTGAGAAGGATCTCGCATTACCTATGTGGGGGTAATCGTACACAGTCGGACCACAAACATAGATTCGAACAACATTTTCCTTAAGTGGTACGAAATCTTCCTTCTGCCGGGTTAGAGTGTTGTATACTTTTAGCATTGTCACTACCCAGTTGTGCCTTGGATATTTTCTATAAAAAGGCGTCTGCAATAATTGCCACTATTTGGAGAATTTGTAGACTATTGCCATGCATAACCAGAGATTTCTGGTTGAGCGTTTTCGCTCTCGGTCAGAAAGATAAGGTGCTGGTCAGCATCTTTGACCAACCAAATGTGTAACTTAGTGTGCCTTAATTCTTGAAGCATCTTTATTCTTTCATCAAATGTCAGTCCCATAACCTTCAAGAGACTCGGCCAGTTGATGACTCTATCCAGATTTTTCTTGGCAGATGCCAGAATTCTTTCCTTCGATCCTGGTTCCATCTTAAGAATCTCTATGTCTCGTAGAACCGCCTTAATCCTCATTTCACTTCACTCTACTAGTGCAAGACTGTCACATAAGGATAACTCTAGTAATTTGAGAATTCTTATGTGGATTTACTCCCATATATTATGCAGTGTGATAAGGAGTTTACAACATGAAAATAGTCCAGAGCAAGAGTTGGGTCGAGTACAAGGCCCTCTGGAAAAATTGCATGAAGGATTACTACTGGTATAAAGAAGACCCAGTCTTCGATTGGAACAAACATGAAGAACTTGAAGAGATGGAGACTGAATTCAGCAAACCCGGTAGATTTTTCCTCGAAGCACATTCCGATGGTTTCCCAGTTGGTGTCCTAGGCTTGCGATATACGGGAAAAGAAGGCGCTCTCAGACGGTGGGAACCAGCATCAGTGAGTAGAACTGATGGTCTTGAGGTTGAACGAGAACTTCTACTAAATGGTCTGGATAACCTCTCAAAAAATGGGGTGGAACGTGTCAAAGTCATTGTAAAATATCCTTCAGATAATCCCGATGTTGCTAAGCATCTCACAACATTGTATCAAGAGGTTGGATTTAATCGCTATCAACCAGATAGTGTTGATCTCGTCATCAAACTGGACTCATTCAAAAGCATCCCACCTTCACAATCAAACATCAAGATAGATCCCCATCAGGGTACCATCCCTGAAAATATTGGTGAGTTCTGTGTTCGTGCATACGCATCAACCCCCGAGGATCGAGAGATACATGGCTTTGACACATCAGTATCTGACTATGATACAGCAGTTGAAGTCTTCAGATCTATACTAGGGGGCGGATTTGGACCATCTCCAAGTGAGTTCTGGAAGGTCGCTCTTGTGGAAGGTGAACCTGCTGGATTCATTGGCGGATTCATTCGTGAGTCCAAGCATAATCCTCTCACGGGTATCTTTGGGCCTGTTGGAGTATTTCCAGAGTATAGACGATTGGGATTAGGTCTCTATCTTGCATCTGAGCTCTTCAAATCAATGCGAGATTACGGATGCAAATATGCAGCAGTAGGTACACCAGCCAACAATCACAATGCTATCAAGATGTATCAGAAGGCAGGATTCAAGTTGAATTGTCATCTTGTGCATCTCGAGAAGAATCTATAGAGAGATCATGTCCACTTAGCCCTCTCACATTTCCAGTCTCTGAGTGTTTTGCACAGCTCTCCAATATGATGCATATTATGCCTTAGAAGGTATAGAATTCTTTCAAAGATTGATGTGAACCACTCGAAGTCATCGTCCGAACTCAATTGGTCCGGTGTCTTTGTTTCAAAGAATGTCTTCAACCGTTCCTCCATTTCTTTGATGTATGCGGTGACAATATCTTTTGATATCTTTGGTAAGATGTCTGTTTCAATATCCTTGGTAGAATCCCAATCATATCCTGCCTTGGCACCCCACTTCATTCCTTTGGGACTATCTCGTGTATAGAAATCCATGGTTTCTACAATATGGTATGCAGTAAGCGAAAAGAACCAGCTTTCAGTGCCCTTGTGCCATTTCTCATCAGGCACATTCTTGATTGCATCCTTTAACATTGTACAGCTTGATTGAAACTGATGATGGAGCCCCTCGTTTATTTTTGCCGTCAAATATTCTTACTCCTCGATGGGATTTTAATTACTTAGCCATTTGAATTTTCTCAATCTCATGTATTAACCATGATTTCCGCTTCGAATAAAATTGCTCTTGAGGAATTTCCAATGAGGAGCTTGATACTGCCTGATTCGAGTATCCAATCATGCGTTGAACTGTCATAAAATGCGAGATCATCTCCTCTAATCTTGATAGAAACTGTTTTTGATTCGCTTGGTTGGAGATAGATTTTCTCAAATCCTACGAGTTCGCGAGGTGGCCGTTTCACTGAGGACTGGATATCATGTGCATATACTTGTACGACCTCGGCTCCTGAAATCAGTCCATTATTAGTAACATCGATGCTAATAGACAATGAATCATTGATATTAGCGATGGTTGATTTATCCATCTGAATGTTACTTAACTGAAAAGTCGTGTAAGACAAACCAAAACCAAAGGGAAAGAGTGGCTCGATATTCTTCTCGTCAAACCAGCGATATCCGACAAAGACTCCTTCGTCATAATATACTCGCTTCTCATCATCACCTGGATAGTTCCTAGGATCTCCTGAACTATGAGCAGGTGAGTCCTCCAATCGTTTCGGGAATGTGATAGGTAGTTTACCTGAAGGATTGACATCTCCAAAGAGAACATTGGCAATCGCATGACCTGCCTCCATACCTCCATACCAACACATCAGCACAGCTTCAACATCATCAATCCACTCGTCCATTGCTATCGGGCTTCCAGCGATAAGGCATACTATCGTACGTAGATGATTACTTGCGACCCACTTGATCTTCTCAACCTGTTTTTCATCGAGATGCAATGTCTCTCGATCCCTTGATTCGGAGTCTTTTCCTCTACTATGATCAAGACCTGCAAATACAATCGCAACATCAGCCAATGAATCGAATGGAAATATACGAACTCGTCCTTTGCATTTTGAAGCGATTCCCTGAGCTGGAGTAATTTCATATGGTGGATTAACCGCAGATGAACCACCGCTCAGAAATCCTCCAAATTTCTTCATTAGATTTGGTCCATGTTCACTTAGCCGCTTAATATTCGAAATATTGAGAGGGAGTGCATTCTTTTCATTTTTCAAGAGCACCATCCCTTCCTCTGCTACTCTTCGTGCTAGCAATTGATGCTGTTCCGTATTTCTGGATCCTTTGGGAAGGTTATCAGGACTGTCGAAGAGACCTGTCCTCATCATGACTCGCAAATTTCTTCTCACAAGATCATCTATCAGTTCTTCTGTGAATCTACCCTCACTAATCCCTCTCTGGAGAGAACTGTACTTGTACTTGCTAGGCCAAGGCATCTCTAGTGTGAGACCTGCCTGAATACAATTTTCAGTTGTCTTATTCTTACCACGTGATGCAAACCAATCAGTCATCACAATGCCATCAAAATCCCATTTGTTCATCAGGGTCTCTCTAATGAGGTATTTATGCTCGCAACCAAAGACTCCATTGATCATATTATAGGCAGTCATGACAGCCCAAGGATTCGCTTCCTTGACTGTTGCCCTGAAGGCTCGAAGATATATCTCATGAAGAGTACGTTCGTCTACTTCTGAACTTGAGCTCCTTCTATCAGTTTCTTGGTTGTTCGCTGCATAATGCTTGAGACATGCTGTGATACGTTGGCTCTGGACGCCCTTGACCAAGGGGATTGCAAGTTCCTTTGTAAGGTATGGGTCCTCACTATAGTATTCGAATGTTCTCCCATTCAATGGTGTCCTGTCAATATTTATCCCTGGCGCAAGAAGGACATGTCTTCCAAGTGCACGAACCTCCTCTCCCATAGCCACACCAACATCATGAGCTAGTTGTCTATTCCAGGTTGCAGCAAGAGAAATAGTGGCAGGAAATCTCGTATTCTTCTTGAACCCACTGGAATGCATAGCTGCCCCCAATGGTCCATCAGTGGTCTTGAATGATGGTATCTTTAATCGCCTTATTGGTGGAGTCGTATACATTCGATGATACCCATGACTAGTCAGTAGTTTGAATTTTTCTTTCAAGGTCAATCTATTAGCCAAATCTGTAACTCTGACTTCGATTTCAGCATCTTCGTTCAGGTAGACTGGAGATTTTGTCATTGCTTGATCAAATGCAAACTGACATTATTGTGTTTCGTTAGAATCGTTCAACTACTTGTCGAAATGTTGATTTTTTCGAAAATAGATAGTATACTCCCAAGATGACAATTGTGGAAATTCCTGTAAGGAAAAGTGCTTGAATTATAATATTTGGAACAAAAACATCTCTGAATCCTCGCGGGTATCTATCAACGCTTCCAGCTGAACCACTTATGATATAGACCCCAAATCCCTGATAGTTTCCCCACTTATTCCCAAGTGACACATTATCATCCCACATATTTCTGAGACCATCATCTTTCGCTAAGTAATCCCAGTCACCGCTAAGAACATTCCAATAGAATGCGTTGTCCGTAGAATCTTGGTCAAGCCAAATGGAATATTCAATATTTGAGAATGTATTATTTGTGAAAATGCAGGAACTTGCTTCAAAAGCGGTAATGCCTCTATCATTCAAATGGATAGTGTTTTCCGAAAAGTTGTTCTCTGTAGTTTTCCTAATGATAATACCGTCTTGATTGTACTCAATGAAGTTCTTCAAGAAGCTGCCAGAATTGACAATCTCCAGAGATATTGCGTATCCTTCTATGTTTTCTATAGAATTATTGACTATCAGAGGATATTGCTCCTGAGTAAGTGACAATCCTCCTGTTCCACCTTTAATAACATTATTCACAATTTCAATGTAATCAGAATATAGAGTAACGAGTCCGCAATCATTATCATAGAATTCATTATCTTTAATCGAGCTGTAACCGCTTGTTACTGTTATTAGGCCATACAGGAAATTTCCCTGAAATGTATTTTGATAGACATTAGAGAAAGGTGACTCGATAATGTAGATACCATTTGCTCCATTATCTAATACAAGGTTGTTAGTGATGTTGGTTGATTCTGCTTCTACCAGTAAAAAACCATTATTCCAATTTTCCATGATGACATTTAGATCGAAAACGCAGGTAGAGCAATTATTCGCAGAGATGCCTGTATTTTTCCAAATAATGTAGCAACCTTCAATTCGACAATTGGTCACATTATTTAGACTGACACCAACAGCTGTGTTTTCCGGATACAACTGATACTTGTCGTCCGTTTCAGATGTCAATAAGCACCTCTCAATGGTAAAATGAGCAGTTGTGTTAGCAACACTGATACAATCCAGATCTGAAGTGATATTCAATTCTCTGATACGGAATGGGTCTTCCAAGGTGCCAGTTCCATTCCAACCTTGAATTATGAAGTCCTCATTGGTTGTGATAATGATTGGGACATGACTATCATATGTACCAAAATAATCTGAGTCATTGATTCCTTGGCTTGGAATCGCACTGGTCAAAATGGAGCTAGATGAGCACATTAGTATCAATAGAATTAGAATACTCCAAGCTTTCATTTTTCTAACCTTTCTAGGTAGTCAAGATATGGATTGTGCTGCACATTATCTCTCTTACTTTATTTTCACTGATATAGTCTTCCCACAGAATCGACATAAGAACTCGTCCGAACGTATCCAATCTATTTCTTCAAGAATCACTGGTTCACGACAATATGGGCAAAAAGATGGAATGACAAACGATGTATCTGGTGTTGGTTCATAGATAGTTTCTTGGACTTCTTCTAATATCTCATCTAGGTCTAGATTCTCTTCTCTTGATTTATTCACACGTGAAAAAAGAAAGATAATGAATGTCACAACCCAGAGCGTTCCCACTAGGGGCCAGAATATGAAAAGGACTACTGTTGTGAATTCACCAAGACCAAGAATAAAAATTATTCCAAAAACTAGTAACGAAATCGTAGAAGCTCCAAATACTGCATCAATATTCTTGTTTCCTACCTGCTCACTCAATTAGCTCACTTGTTTGAATTATATCGAATTCGTATAAACCTTCATTATAATTTTCGTATTTTTCATCAATTAAGATTTATTTTAACATCTCCCTCATGGTAGAGCCAACATTCTGTGTCAGTCAATGATCCAATCAATGTTAGATTAGAATTTTTGGCAATCGCAATTCCCTTATCTGTAGCAACAGTCATCGATACAAGGACTGGAACTCCAGCATTTACACATTTTGAAACAATACTGCATGTCAGTCGACCAGTAGTCATTATTATGCAATCCAGTAGAGAGTAATCGTTCCTGAAAACCAATCCAATGACTTTGTCAACAGTATTATGTCTTCCAATATCCTCACAATGAAAATGCTTACCAGTGTTAGGTTGGTATATGATTGCTCCATGAAAACCCCTTGTACTCTTGTGATGATGCTGATTCTCAAAAAGCATTTTACGCATAAATTGCAGATCCGTGAAATGCACAATCATAGACTCATGTTCATTTCTCAAATCCACTTCTGCTTTGGTATTAGCCAGAGATAGAGTGCACGTACTATTTGTCAATTCCATTGCGTTAATCTGATTTGGTTCAGTAATAGTCGCTGAGGAAATTAGATATCCAAGGACAAGTTCTTCCTCAAGGCCAGGAGTGTAATTGAATGTCTTTGTTATTTTTCCATTAACAACAAGTTCCAATCTAGATTCCCTAGCTATTCTTTCATTCATCTGAACTCGTGATTTGCCAATAACTCGAATACATCTGATCTCCATTTCCGGTCTAATCACTAGAATCACCTTGAAGGATTTCGGTTTTTGGTGCTTAATGCACACTACGATTATGGTCGGTTTATACTGCTATCTGTCTTTAGTCTGTTGTTTCTGTCTTTACAGAGGTCTTCTTGAACTATGGACTATAAAGACCAAGTGAAATTACAATGATGAAATAGATGAAACTAATCAGCTCAAAGACTACATACAGAATGTTAAGTGGTCCTTCTAACCCACTTGGTGAAGGTAGGTGTCCCATGTGAACCATGACCGACCAAGCAATGTCAATAATCACATAAAGAAGAAGAATGTATCCAAGTCTCTTCAACAGACCCATACCCAGTCATTTCTAACTAGCTTCTTTTCATCAGGAATAGTCATCTACGAGATGTCCAACTTTGTCCAAGTCTTATGCAGCTGTTTTCAACCCTTGGTACTTTGATTGGAGCTGACCTATTGAATCTTAACAAACTCTCATCTCTTCGAACTGGTGCCGCTTCCATTGGTAGCGCAGGAACCTGGGATGGAGTCTTCCTCACAGGAATCCTTGCAGTGTTTCTCTTGTAAAATAGATGATTTGACTCAATCCCATTTTTACTTATTAGACAGAGTTACAGTGGATAATACCAGGTCCTGATGATGCAGAGTCCAGAACTAGTGCCTCAACTATTAATTTCGACAGCCATAACTTGCTTAACCCTTATCGTCATTGTGAGGGCATACTGGAAATCACGAACATTCCCCACCTTGCTTTATACACTAGCTATTACTTGTTTCTCAGCGATGGCACTAGATCTTCTACTTGATCAGACCTTTGAACCATTTCGCGATTGGGCCCTTGTGATCAATAGCCATATCATCTGGATGTCAAATCTCCTCCTTGCGTTCTTCATTGTGGGTGGATTTCTCTTCTGGTACTTTGCTATCATCTATAGTCGTCATGATGTTCCTCCAAGAAGTTCATTATTTCTTGCTTTCATTGCTGGCGGGGCATTGGTTGGTGAAATAGTCAAAGGTGATTGGTCACAACTTGTCCCGTTAATTGTGGAAGCAATAGCAGCTGCTATCCTCATCATGGAAATCATCCTCTATGCACGAGTTGTTATTCCAGCTACAGAAAAATCTGAGAAGTCAGGAGTCTTGCTCTACTTTGTCGGATTTCTTCTCTGGATTATGGCACTCCCTCTCGGTGTCATCCTCGGAAATATTCCTGGTGTTCCGAGCTTCATAGGAAATAGCTGGCCTCTTCCCTACACAATTGGATTGTTGTTGGTTGCATTTACTGTAAATAGGAATCCTCGGCTTCTCTTTGTTAGTGAAGCAAGAGTCTTAGATTACTTGGTGCTGGATGATAATGGCGTCTTAGTATTTGCTCACAGGTTTCAGGAGTACAAGGGTAGTGTGGATTCGGAGCTGATGGGCTCTGCTATGTCTGGCGTGCTATCCCTGATGAAAGAGATGCTTGCAAGTGGGCAGATTGTTAAACGGATTGACCATGGTGATGTCAAAATTTTAGTTGAACCCGGAGATATCACTACAAGTCTTCTTGTTGTCAGCAAAGAGAACATACGATTTAGACAGACTCTACGTAGCCTCTCTCTAGAGTTCGAGTCCTCATACAGAGATGAGTTGAAGAAAGAGATTGCAAATCTAGTTGTATTTGAACCTCATCGAAAACGTGTAAAGGAAGTACTGAGCTAGGACAACTATTAGATATTTATTGTACTAATTACAACGATATTAGGAGTGTTTAGATAGTGAATCGTGTTTACTATTTCGAGATGCCTGTGGATGATTTTGATCGAGCAATCAAATTCTATGAGAATATCTTTGGATGGAAAATTACAAAGGAGGAACGACCCAGTGGTCCCTACTATTCTGTGAAGACTGGCGAATCAGACAAACCTGGTATTAATGGTTCTTTTTTCAAGAGAGAAGAGGGATGGTCAACAATCTCCAATGTGATCAATGTGAATGATATTGATACAGTCATCGAGAAAATCAAAGGGCTCGGCGGCGAGATCGTCTTTCCAAAGATTGTAATCAACGGAGTTGGTTATCTTGCCTACTTCAAAGATACTGAGGGCAATACATTTGGGATGATGCAGAGCGATCCTGATGCTATTGCGAACAATGGACTGTGACCTAAATTCTAGTCTCTGCTTGATAAAAAATAAGTTTCTTCATTATAGTTCTCGATAGGCTGGAATTCGACTAGTTTTTTAGCACAAATGCTAATTATCCGAAATCACTTTTCCGTAATAGTGAACTCAACAACCTAGAGGGGTGCTTGATAGAATTGGATCGAAATCTAGTGTTCGTATTATTGCTAATTTTTATACTTGCAGGATTTCAAACTGAAACACCAAATACTACCACGACCATCAGCATTGTAAAACCTGAATATGTTTTGTCCGAAACGGAGCTTCCAATTTACGAGTTGATAACTCCTGTCGTGAATGACACATATGCCGAATCCCTTGCCTACTCTCTTTTTGCTATTCGTGATACCCCTGCTGAGGAAGGTGATGATGCGTTCTTCATCAACAGAGGTTCAGAGTCTTTTGAGATTGATAAGAGAGATGGCTCAATGTGGTTTGCTGATTACAGTAAAATCTGGAATATTTCTCTAGGAATAGGGACACTCACTCCAGTAGCCGCTGAACGCTATGCCTATGATTGGCTTACTGATAATGGGATCCTCCCAGAGGGAGCTAGCCTAGCGAATATCGGTTCAACAAATGTTACAACGTATAATATTGATTTAGATAGAACTCTTTCGAAGATTCTTCAGTACAATGTCAATTATGAGTTTACCATTGGTGATATCCCTGTTTCTGGTGATGCTGCTCAGATCTGCGTCATGATAGGAGAGGGCGGTGATAGAGTAGGATTCGACTGGAAATGGAGAGCGCCTAGACCAGAACCATATACAAAATTGGAAATGATCGAATATGAATCAATTCTCGAAACTCATGGAATTTCACCTAGCAATGTAATTAGTCATCGGTTAGCATATACTATTGATGATAATCCTGAGGAAGCCAAATTTCTCTTCCCCGTCTGGGAGATTGAATTCATAGAACCTGCAGACGATACAGAGTTACCTATTCACCATTTTGTTCAGATAGATGCAACCCTATTTGATCCAAAAGTTGAGATTATCACCCCGTCCGGTGCATATGTGGCTATTCCTGGAGAAACTATAACATTCGATTGCCAAGTTCAATTTGGAACACCACCCTACACCTATGAATGGTCATCCGACCATGACGGTATACTTAGCACTGCAAAATCATTCTCAACATCATTCCTCTCAGAAGTAATAAAGATGGACACACATGTACCTCATGCGATTGCGATTAGAGTTCGGGATGCTGAGAACCGCGCATGTAGTGACGTCGTTAAAGTCACCATCGAACCTGGCGACTTCAATCCTGACATAACACTAACCTTCATTGCTGCAGGTGCGGTCGGTGTGCTTTTACTTTCATTGATTGTATTCCGAAGAAGAAAGATTGTACCAATTCTTTTCTTCCTAGTTATGATGTTCTCCGCATTCTTATTCTTACCAATTACTACAGCTAGTACAGAGGTAAGCAATGCACCTGTGTTCATACCTAGTGCTCCTACAGGTGCTTATGATGACGGTGTAAAAGAGATAGGTATTGAGTGGGTTGGTCTGTCACATAATCATCCTCTCTGGTGGACGGAAACAAATATCGAAGGTTGGTATAATAAAATGGGTACAACAGGAGGATTTAGCCGCGAATTCAACTGGGGCGAGTATTCTGCTTGGGAAGAGGACTTTAAAGATGCCCAATTCAGCGGGACTGATACACAATGGATCGATGCAGTTGATTTCGTTTACTATCAAGATCATGGAGGACCCGATTCAGTGTCCTTCACCTCGAACCATGATGACCATGGTCTCAACTACTGGCACATGCGATTGGGTGATGGTGACCTTGACTCCATTGTCTTTGATGCCTGTAGTCCTCTTGCTTGGCAAAACTCTACTGGTCATGATGTCTTTCAAAGATGGGCTCCTGCAATGCGAGGTATCCATCAGGTCTGCTCCTTTGGAACTAGTAGTAAGAACTCTGCAACTAGAGGAACTAACTTTGCTACATATATGACCGATTTAGGGATGACCATTGTAAGTGCATGGTTCAGAGCATGTGAGGAAACTGAGCCTAGTGACCACACCTCTGCTGTGTTCTATGCTACAAAGTCTTCGAATCCCTATACTCCGCAATTGGACGATCCGATAAATGACCATGCCTACGGATTTGGATATGTCTGTTCAGATCCCAAACCAGGAGAGTTCCTCTATTATGTCTACATTGTGAGTAGTTGCTAGAAATACAGGAAGGGGAGATTCCCCTTCTTGTATTATTCTTCCTAAACGGCGAAGGGAATTTTGGGGAGATTTTTATGCAAAGGTATCAATAGAAAAATCTACTATTCTTTAATGAATAGGGCTGCGTGTGAGAGTACCTTGGGAGGCATAAATTTGCAAAAGGATCTAATCTTTGTTTTCTTCCTATTCTTATTGGTTATCTCAGCTAGCGACCAAAACAGAATGCAAGAAAATACTATTGACTTTGAACCAATGAAGTTTGTACTATCTCATACGGAGATGCCCATCTATGAATTAGTGACTCCTGAAGTTAATGAATCATATGTGCAGAGTCTAGCATCCTCACTCTTTGGTCTACATGATCTAGTCGCTCAAGTGACCGAGGGTATCTACTTCGTCAACTGGAGTAATAGCTATCTTGAGGTTGACTCATCGGATGGGTCGATATGGTTCGCTGATTATGATCGACTTTGGAATGTCTCTTCGGGTGATGCACTTCCCAATGCTACTGAATGTCAAGAAATGGCAGAATCTTGGTTAGATGAGAAGGGTCTAGTTCCTGCCAATGCAGATTTTGTTGGTGTACTTGGAACAACCAATATGACGATATATAACGTTGACACGCACGTAACACACTCAAAGCTACTCAATTATCATTTTAATTACAATTTTGTGATTCCAGATAATGATATTCCAATTGCAGAATCGAGTGCAGGAATAAAGGTAGTCATTGGTGAAGCAGGAGAAGTTTCTGGTCCAGCTCAGAATGTCGTTGGATTTAATTGGAAATGGAGAGACATAAATCCAACTCCCTATTCAACTGCTGTACTCATCGAATTTGATTCGATATTAGAAACATATGGTATTCCCTCTGATTCTGTGGTTACTTACAGTCTGATGTATAAAACTGGTGAAGAAGATTCCAACAATGACCTTCTCTATCCTGTCTACGATGTAACACTCACAGAAACAAATGATGGGTATGTTATCGAATACAATCTAGAGTTTGCTGCAACTGAGTTTCAACCTTATACTGGAATTATTCAACCCTCAGGTCCTATCATAAAACAACCTGGAGAGCCAATTACATTTGACTGTATAGCACAGTTTGGAACTCCTCCGTATAAATATCAATGGTACTCTCCGCATGATGGAGTCCTAAGTTACTCTGAGAACTTCACAACTACTAGTCTCTCCGAAGTAATCAAGGAGAACACAATCATTCCTCATCCAATAATACTGACTGTTCAGGATGCTAACAAAATGGAATGCTATGACCTCGTTGCTGTTACAATTGATTCAACCGCAGTTGCGAGTATTGACCCAAACATTGTGATTATCGCACTTGGTTCAATAGCTCTTCTGGTAGTGTTTCTTATACTCGTGAAGAAGAAAGGTTTCCTTGTTGTGCCCTTTCTATTTCTCATATTTTCGGCTTTCATGTTCCTTCCGATCACTTCTGCATACAGTCAAGATGATGTCACGAATGAATTTAGACCAAGAGCCCCAACAGGAGCTTTCGATGATGACACAAAGGAAGTAGGTGTAGAATGGGTGGGTAATTCCTATGATGACTCACCCCTCTGGAATTCCCCAATTGATGCAGGTAAGTTCTACCACCATATGGCAACTACTGGGGGATATAGTCAGGAATTCAACTGGGGTGAATGGAATGCATGGGAAACAGACTTTCGAGCAACTGAATTCAATGGTAATGACTCTGAGTGGATTGATGCAGTAGATATCGTCTTCTACAAAGGACATGGCAATCCTTGTTCGATTACTTTCACATCTGAACATGATGATGAATACCTCTATTTCTCTGATTTGAAACTGGGTGATGGGGACCTCGAAACTCTGGCTATGGAATCGTGCGATGTTATGCCCCTCTATGGTCCATGTGGGTCTTTGTGGTCACTTTGGGGTCCTGTTCTTCAGGGAGTACACCAAATCTGTGGATTCGCAACGAGTGCTAAGAATACTCCAAGTATGGGGATGGAATTCGCTCTGCAAATGACAGGACTATATCCGCTTCCTGCTCTTACAATCGTGGAATCCTGGTTTAAAGCAGGCTATATACATCAGAACTCTGATAAGATAGTTGCTGTGTTCTATGGGACGAACTCAACAAATCCTTTCCAACCTCAATTAGATGATCCTATCAATGATCATGCAAAAGGATTTGGTTATGTTTGTTCAGATCCAACTCCAGATGCTATGGGTTGGTATGTCTATATAACTTCGAACTGTTAGGATAGAGAAGTTGAACCCTTTTCACTCGATCTTCAATCACAGACTATAGAATGTTGACCAGAATGGGAGGATTAAGATTCCTTTCCATTCTGGTATATTTGTCTTCTAGATTATCATCCCTGCTGTCATTATCCAGACCACAAGAAGTGTTGCTACAATCCCTCCAAGGTATATTCTACCAGTTTTGATGTACAAGGCAGTCATGACAAAGAAGATACCTGCAAAGAGTGGTAAGTATGCCATTAGAAATATTCCGTAGAGCCCCATTGAAAGTACAGGACCTGTTCCAATGAGAAACATGGGAAGATAATTGACGAGAATCAAGACGAGTAGTGTGGACTCCATAGCAAAGACAATCTTGATCCACCAGATCATCTGGGTCTTGATCTGTGAATCTGATTCAGGTTGTTTAATCATTCCATACGTGAACACGCCACCATTGATCAGGAAGAATGGCAAAACTGGAAAGATATTGACAATGAACTGTCCAAATTTTGTTGGTGTGAATTCCTTGAATATTGGCCACATATATCTGACCTCGATTCCCAAGAACTGCTGTGATACTGCTACCAAAACATAGAGGAAGAGAACAAGTACTATTGAGAGCAAAATAGTCCTAAAGAGAATATCTCGACTCTCGGGGTCTCTTATTGTTTTGAATCGACCAACATCTTCGTCTGTAATTCCTTCCTCGCTCGCTGATACTTTTTTGAACCACACTCTGAAGAATATCAATGCTATCAATGCATTGACAAGAAACCAGAGTAATAGTCCATTCCCTGTCACAAGGAGAAATATTGGCACATAGGCTCCTAATAGGGCACCCAGAATCATCCCCACCATGGGCAAGATGAGAAATGTAATTCCACCAATCAGTGAGTTGATTGTAGCGTACATCCACCACTTCTTCCCTTGTGTCGGGACCTTCTTTGGAATAGGTTGTACAATTTTGCTAAAATAAGGTATCTCTAATAATATACTAGCCAAAGGAATTATCGAGATGAAGGCGACTATCAGGGTAAATAGTGTAGCTCCTTCTCTAATCATATAAGTCTGAGTTGATATTGCAGAGAGGCTCCTTGCCTCAGTTTCTGACATTCCTGAAAGAGCTTGGAGTATCCATGCGGTTGTTTCACTGATTCCTTTTGCGTTCCATGTTGCTCCTGGATGGGTGCACGGGCATTTTGCATATCTATGAGCTGAACCATCTGAAAAGGTTCCGTAAGTGAAGTCAGCTTGAGCATCCTCTGCTGAAGAGAGATTCTCATTATATGCAATCATCTCTAGACTGTCCTGTAAGAACTGTACTCGAGGTTGAGTTGTGAATAATTCCTCGTAGAATGACCACACAGCGAGATAGTTGTTCATATAGCTATGAGTAGTTAGATTATAGGGTCCATCAGCTTGGATTACAATTGCCCTATGGTCTGGATTCATCTCAGCTATTGCTGAAGCTGTTCCTGCTCCCATGGAATGACCAACAAGCCCTGTCTGAGTCTCGTCGACGAACGAGAGTGACTTTAACCACTGATATGCGGCGTTTCCACCCAGCGTCGAGTCAAACGTCCCTGTAAAGTATCCCATTATGTCAACAATTCGGTCTGAATCTCCATGGCTGAGCTCATCTATTGCCAGAGCAACAATTCCTCTTCTTGCAAGTTCTAGTGCTGCAGGACCTTCAGTATCTTTATCATTATTCATCCCATGCAGTAATAATACTCCTGGTGCTGGATTGTCATCTGTCGCTGCAATAGGGCGATACAGCTTTCCAGTGATAGCCATTCCATTCTCATCAACTATTCTGATATACTCAACATCAATAGAGCCAAAATTGCTCTGGATTGCATTTGCCAATACGG
This sequence comes from Candidatus Thorarchaeota archaeon, assembly GCA_016933575.1. Taxonomy (GTDB): domain Archaea; phylum Asgardarchaeota; class Thorarchaeia; order Thorarchaeales; family Thorarchaeaceae; genus SMTZ1-45. The sequence continues at coordinate 2,167 of JAFGAR010000192.1, read as the reverse complement.
TTGATGAACATATCAGAAGCAAACACAAAATCAGGAATTGTTTGTTTCTATCTAACCGACGTAGAATATGCAAACCTTTCACCTCAGTATGATTGTCAATGTATGAAAAATCCTCTATAAAATAGAACCGAATTTTACTAAGACTTCAAAAATCAAGGTTACTACACTGCCTATCGTTTCATTTGAAGCATTGTTTTGCTACCCTGACATAATATTCCCATTGTGCTATCGTTTCTTTTAGGAAGGAATATCCAAAATCCACCATTGGTGTGAGCTCATGCTCTAACCCCCACAGTATGTAGAAGAATGGTTGTCTTCCATTTCGGAATATGACTCGCTCTCCAAGCTGTGGGTCTATCATACCCGAGTATGAATCAAGGATACTGGTAAGAAATTCAACTCCTTCACTCAGAAAGATGAAATCAATAGCAGGATCATATACACGGGTCTCTTCAAAGTCTATAATTCCAGTGACTTGCATTGTTTCAAAGTTAACTAGGATATTAGATGTGTCAAAATCCCCATGTATGAGGACTGGCTTAAAATCAAAATTTTCATCAATATCAAGGAACTCATGAAACAACTTCTCTATCCATTCTCTCTCGTTTTTTGAAACCTCAGGGATAATTAATTCCTGTATCTTACTGAATACTACCTGAATCTCTCTATAACTCTCCTTTGGATCATAGAATCCATCATCACCGATTCCAAGAGTGCTTCCATCTATAGCATGAAGTTGAGAAAGGAATTCGCCCACTTGGTTGCCTAGGATTGTTTTCTGTACCGGACTTGTTGAATCAAAGTGTCTTGATAGTGATTCACCCTGAATCATCTGATAACCCATGAATGGCGTGTTGCTATTAGCATCTATGAACTCCGGAGATGGTATTTCAAATGTTAGATGGTTTCGAATGTTTTTGAGAAGTAAGGTCTCACGTCGGATGAGTCGTCTTTGTTCTTCTATAGGTATGATAGTACTTGGAAATCTGAATAGATATTTGTCTTCCACTAAGTAGACATTGTATGTACCGTGGTAGTGAAATTTGAGCCTTGGATCATTAAGTTCAGGAAAACAAGATTCCACCACAGATCTTACGACTGCTTCCTCAATATCAGGAGGATTAGTTTCCTCATACATATTGAAACTAGACATGCCCATAATGTAAATCTTTTCCATAGTAAGATGACTATCGAGACCTTAATTGTTCTTTTTTTTTCCATCTAAAATATAAGAAGGTCTGAAATTCTCATTCAGAACTTCTGACTGAGGTTTGATATGATGTCAATGGATATTGCACGAAATGTTGCACTAGTGACCTATGGAAATCTATTCCTTCAGGGTCGGGACAGTCAGTTCGATATTGAAACATTAGTTACTCATAATTGTTATAGACTCGACTTTGTAGAACCTACAATCGCTGGTGTAGCTGGATCTGTGAGAACCTTGGCATCAGATGCCTACAAGTGGTTCAAGTACCTTAAAGATAATGGTGTAAAGGTACTCAAATTGCATTTTGAGACCAACCTAGAAAGCGACTTGCCTGATCACATTAGTGCGGCTTTCATTGGAGGCGGAAGTAATTGGTTTATAGAAGCTCAGTCTGATCACTCAAGTGCACTATACCTCTGTGGGTGGATACCAACCGAGAGTGGGGGTTATGACCTGAGAAAGACTCACTATCTTCATCTTAATTCCGAAACACACCACCTAGATAATTTGGTTTCTTCAGTAAACGAGTCACGAGAGGAACTCAGTAGCATCCTTCAGGAATTATCTGAGTTTGCAGGGAGATTTGATTACTCAAAGCATTGGTCTGAGAATTTCAAGACTTCTCATGCAATATTATTGGAATTTGAACCTAAGACTGATGACGAACTACTGCCTGCTGGCATATACTCAAAGGAGGCCAGACAACTCATTGAAGGTGCCCTTTCAAGCTGGGTCTTTGGTGGAATGGGATCATGGAATGACATGAGTTTCGATGGAGATGATCAAGACCTATACTCGACACTCTCAGACAGACTCTACACTGCAATTTGCAGTTCTATTGTATCAGGAGTAAATAGCTACCCCTAACTCAAAGTTCTATCCGTGGTCATCGCTGAATTGACTAGATGCATCTCACCCAGTCTTGATTCTTCCATCTTCCATTATCTCAAGTGTCTG
>JAFGAR010000191.1 GCA_016933575.1 Candidatus Thorarchaeota archaeon | reverse complement strand
GGAAATGATCTGAGCCTTCACATCTCATATGAATGAGGCGCTTGACAGATAGATTAATCATTGATGTATCTATTGAAATAATCCTGAATGAGGTGCTTGTGCATGACAGAAATGCTATTTCTTGAGGATATGTACTTGAAGGATTTTGAGGCGAGAGTGGAACAGGTCATCGAAGAGAGATTCTTGATATTGAATAGAACGGCCTTCTATCCCAAATCAGGAGGTGTATCGTTCGATACTGGAATCCTTACAAGAAAACCAGATGGAAAGAGTTTCAATGTGATTTCTGTGAATAAATCCGAGCGTGGTATTCTTCATGAGGTAGATGAGAAGGGCATTCGAGAGGGGGAAGTCGTGCATGCGAAATTGAACTGGGATAGAAGATATGAGCTTATGAGATATCACACGGCGGCCCATATCATTAGCGGAATATTCTGGAATCAGGGAGGTCTAAAGATTTCGGGGAACGAGCTGGATTTAGGAGGGGGGCGTATGGATTTCACTTTAGAGGATTTTGATAAGCAGAGAATTGAAGATTTCGTTAGTCAGGCCAATCAGATTGTGGAAAGGAACCTGCCCGTAGATGTCTATTATATTTCAAGAAAGGAATTAGAGACCGATCCTTCTTTGGTGAAGCTGCTTACTGGTTTCCCTAGAAACATTGAGCATGTACGAATCGTTGAGATCCGAGGATTTGATAAGCAGCCAGATGGAGGTTGCCATGTTCTGGCAACAGGGGAGGTGGGAAAGATCAAATTAACCAAGACTAAAAATAAAGGAAAGAGCAATCGAAGAATGTATTTTGAGCTGGGATGAGTTGATCTCCAATGAGTTATCATTTGTCCCTTATTAGTAAATGTGATTACGTTACAAACTATATTTATTCTGAATAATTCACAAGTCTTGATTTTCATTGCTTCATAATGAAGGATTAGATCTTGAATGATTCATTAGAGGTCGATTTATCGATGGATTATTCTTTCGATTTGAGCGAAAGCGGCTCCCTAACATCATTTAAGATCTTTAGATCGCCTCAAATAAACAGAAATCAAGGGGTAGATGATTTAGAACGGGCTCCCTAAGTTGATATCCGGGAGACCGTCGTTGACTATAT
>JAFGAR010000190.1 GCA_016933575.1 Candidatus Thorarchaeota archaeon | reverse complement strand
TCGGTTTCACCTTGATGGTGATGGATTTTCGCCAGTTCATACCAAGCCTCAGCACTATTTGGATTGCCTTCTATGACTTCTTCGAGTACCTTGATAGCAGCTTCGTATTCTCGTATCGCTGACAGTCTCTTTCCTTCTGTCAGTAGCTTTCGTGCTTCATGGAACTCGTTGATTCCCACGTAAATCCCTATTCTCCTTGACCATGGCAGGGATATTATGGTTTGTGGTCAGAGGATATGAAACAATGAAGCCATCTCATTTTTGCATAGGCATGGCAGATTTGAGTAAATGTCATCATTAATATTGTTAATGCCCTTGAGAAGTCATTGCGCAAGAAAAAAACTGTGGTCAATGCCATAATTATCGTAGAAACATTGCATTATCTTGCGAAGCGTTTGGGTCCCATTGCAGGCAAGAAGAAGGGTGAAGTCTTTCTTCAATAGAGATTTCCTTTGTTTCCCCCTAAATGCTAGCATACTAGAGCTGACTCACAAGAAACAAAGTGAATTCACCCACTTGGGGATAGGAGGGAGGGATGCAACGATGCTGGCTACAATGGAAGAGGAAAAAATCTCACATATCATGATGCATGATCAAGCATTCAAATCAATTCCCGATATCAATGTGCTTGATCCTATTAGTCTATGAACTACTGCAACTTTCTGCGATTCAGTGGGGTATGTTCTCTCTTCTCATAGGTCGCGAGTTCATCCTTCCCAACTTTCCACCTGATTTAGTGATTCATCACCTCATTGCAAGAGCGCGTGATCAACGAGCTTCTCGGAACAGAAGCATGGCTCTTACGGCTCGATTATAGAACCGCAATCGCCTCGATTTCTACACCAACGTCCTTTGGTAGCCTTGCGACCTCAACCGCCGCTCTTGCTGGTGGGTTATCAGTGAACCATTTGGCATACTCTGCGTTCATCTCTGCGAAAGTATTCATGTCCTTAAGAAAGACTGTCACCTTGACCACCTTATCCATGGATGAGCCTGCGGCCTCGATCACCCCTTTCACATTTGCCAGAGATTGTCTTGTTTGCTCAGTGATTGAGCCTGTGACCAATTCTCCTGTGTCGGGATTGGCAGGCAGTTGCCCTGAGCAGAAGACGAACCCATTCGCTTTGATTCCCTGAGAGTAGGGTCCAATGGCTTTTGGAGCCTTGTCTGTAGCAATTACTTCACGGGTCATTTTAATTCATCCTTTCTCGGTTCCTTCTTCCATTAATCATTTGCTATTTAGTTGGAATAGCTAAGGCTACATTTCCGAGTTACATTGTCGGTAGTCATCGCGTAAATCACAATCTTATAATTAGCATGATTTTCAATTTCACTGGGATAGAGATGGTGGAATCCATGTATCTTGTGGAGCTGAATGACCTTACTCCTCGAGTTGTTGTTGCTAGAGATAGAGAATTCTTCAATGTCAATGCTGCTGGTGTTGCTCTTGAGAAGTTCATAGTTGTTGTTGATTCATTTCTGTTTCCGATACATTCTCGACAATTACGCGAGTATGTGGAGACCAAGTTCAATCTGCCCATCAAGTATGTCTTTCTAACTCACAGTGATGGTGACCATGTATTTGGTGTCGATTCTTTCAATGGTGCAGATATCATCGCCTCACAATATTTCGGACCTAAGGTAAAGGAGTTTCTTCTTGGCAAATGGAGTAAGAAGGAGTTCGATGCTTGGAAGGAGAGCGAGCCTGAACATGCAGATGTCATTGATGAGATTATCATCCATACACCAACCATTGAATTTGAAAAGGAATGCTTCATTTCGGATGGATCGAGTAAGCTGGAACTCTATCACTCGGGAGGTCACACGTCATGCTCATCTTGGGCTTACTTTCCTAAGGACAAGGTTGTCTTTACAGGGGATGATCTCGCATCCTACGATTGGCCATATATCAGTGATTTCACTGGAAATCCGGACAACTGGATTAGTACCTTCGAGCATATTATGGCGCTTGACGTGGACTTCATTGTTCCTGGCCATGGAGTCGTGGTTGACAAGTCCCATCTCAAGGAGCATCTTGATTTCATTGTGACATTGCGGAGTCTTGTCAAAGATGCTATCAGCGAAGGAAAGGGAAAGGACAACTTGGATTTGCCAGAGTTCTATCCTCCTGCAGCTGAATGGCAGCTGGAACGGGCTTTCACGCATCTCTTCGCATTCTATTCGGGACGGTAATTTGACCCCCTTGAGGGGAATTACTCCTTTTTCTCTAGGTGCTTGATCCAGTCGCGTGCCATCTTCTGAACATCGCTATCTTGGTCCTTCAATCTTTCATCAAGAGCAGGAAGTACTCTTGGGCTTTTGTAATGACCTAGGAAGCTCATACACACAAGACGTACCTGCGGGTGTTTATCCCGTGACAACTTTAGAAGTGCATCCAAAGTGCCTTTACCCTTTATCTTCCCCAGTGCTGCCCCTGCATTCAACCTCACCTGCCAATTTGTGTCATTGGTCGCCTTTAGAAGCGCATTTAGGGAACGTTTGTCCTTTATCTCCGCAAGAGCCCATGCGGCGTTACATCTGACATCATCATGCTCATCGTTAAGAGTCTCAATCAGTATGTCTGTCGCTCTTTTGTCACCTATCTCTCCAAGGGTAGCAGCTGCTCCCCTCCGTATCAGATAGTTTTGTTCCTTATCTGCGAGTAGCTCAATCATCCTATCATAGGCCAAGGACCCAAATTTGCCCAGGGCAATCTGAGTACTCCTTTGGTTGCTCTCGCTCTCGTCCATCAATAGTGGAATAAGCTCTTCAATTACGTCTGGGTCCCGGAGTTGCACATGAACCCGTTCATAATAGCTCCAACTTGAGCGTTGTCGTTTCAGCATACTCTTGATTTCTTTTATGGCATCTTCTACAAGTTCTACCAGTTCTGGATCGTTGTCTGCTTTGATTTTCTGCACGGCCTCAAGAGCTTTCTCTCCTCCAAAGAGCCGTAATCCATCTACTGCATTGTATACTACTCGAATTGCATCATCTGATAGTGCGACAATCAATCTGTCAATGATCTGGCTTCCTTCTTTGGTATCTCTAGGAACGAGTTGTGAGAGCTTCAGGAATCCGTGCGTAGCATTCAATCTGAACTCCATCTCTGGGTAATCCATCGCCTCTAGTAGGAGCTTGATTACCTTTGGGTCATCCAATTCACCTAACGAATAGACTGCGTTAAGACGTGCAGGAAGATAATCATCGTTTCTCATACAATTTTCCAGCGCTTCTAGAACATTTTCTTTCCGTAGGGTCTTCCCTGAGAAATATCGATGCATTCTTCCAAGTGCCCAAGCCGCATTCTGTCGAACGATTCGATGTTCATCATGAAGCGCTGCAATGAGTGGTTCTACAGAATAGTTGAATCGAAGACGTCCTAGAGCTTCAGCAGCACCGATCCGAACTCTATGATCTTCATGTTGAAGTGCTGAAATTGTGTTGGATACAGCACCTTCTCCCAAGTTACCGATTAGCTTAGGAACTTGCTCTCTAATGTAGTAGTGATCATCTTCCAATGCTTTGAGTAAAGGAAAAACTGCTGAAGGTATTCTGATTTTGCTTAGCTCATTCATAGCTTTCTTTCTTGTATCCATCACTTCGCTGGTGATAGCAGGAATAACTTGTTCCAATGAGAGTATCTCAGAAACGACATCCTTCTGATCTTTTCCGAGTTTCTTCTTAGCAATAGAGGTCACCCAAGGATGCACTGTCTGTAGTTGTTTCAGAGTCAGTGGAATCACCTTGAACAACTCGAGAAACCCAGCAATCTCTTTCTTCGATTGCATTTCGGGATTCATTCTTTCAAGCCGTGACACAAATTCCGATGCGATATCAAAATCTGAGAGAACCATGTTCTTGAGGGTGTCAAGAAACTTGCCCTGCACGTATTTGTCTTGAACTT
>JAFGAR010000189.1 GCA_016933575.1 Candidatus Thorarchaeota archaeon | reverse complement strand
AGTCTGTGGATTTCTAGGAAGATCCGAGAGATCAAGAGCTGTCGCAACTCTTGTCTCGGTCAATTTCCATCCGTTTTCTGTAGCGAAGAAATCAATATACAACAGACTATTCTCGCTATCCACCCAATATTCAATAGTACCTATAACAGTGTCATATCCTACTATCAGGTCAGAAGTATAGACTCCATTGACCCCCTGTGTAGCAAATGAAACTTCCTCGGGAATATTGTCGGGCGGAATTAGCTCTCTCACTTCAGATTTTGGAACCATACAGCTTGAGATTATCAAGATTGTAGAAATCACCAACAGCGCAAAAGAAAATTTCTTCATAACCCATACCTCCTATACTCTTCCACCCCAAAAACTCAATAACAGATAAGAATGTCAAATCTTGCTTAGAACCATTATATTCCAAAGGATCTCAAATACCAGCCGTTTGACTGAGAAATTAAGTAACAATTGATAGACATTTAAAGTAAACTGTGAGTGAACTACCGTAGTCCATTGAGATACTACTTTCGTTCTTGATTAGCGAATTAAGCCAGTTATAGCCTGTTGGAATCGGGAATCGTTTCTGGTTGAGCCTTCCAAAAGGTAGCAGAAGAGTGAAGTAGTCCTATTATAAACGAATGATGGAATCATTTATATACTTTCATGCACTCGTTTCTATTCTCAGTTAATCAGTTTCGACATTTCAAGCATTGATTTTGCTAGGTCTCCTTGATGAAATAAATCTGACGCTGGTCGTCCAAAGTAAATTATGAAGAGAAAAGTGATGTCGTCTTTCAGGACTTGCTATTGAGGTAAGTTATATTAGAGCGAATATCAACGAAATCTGAACATAAGCTAAGTATCATTTGGCGTCTCTTTTTCCCAGAATCCCCTGACAATCGCTGCGGCTCACTTTAACAATCGCGAGGTAAAAAGCCCTAATCAATGGACCGACAAAAAGAATATACTAGACTCGAAAGAACTAAAGATTAAGAGTTAAGAGTGTTGTACGTACTGCTAGTTATTGATTGTTTTGGGCGAGATTTGTTATCATTTTTTTGGTAGGTACCCTGATGGATCTTCTCATAGGATGAACGGAGGTCGCGCCATAAAAAATGAAAAGGATAATTTTTCTTTCAGTCGTCTCCCTGTTTGTGTTATTTATCTCCGGATGTCCCGGCATTAACCGGAGCATGATCTTCGAGATACCTGATCTTTCCGTTGATGAAGGTCGGACACTTAAGTTTGATCTAGTTGATTTCATATCGAATTACGATGTTGAATTGCTGACTTTTGAGAAGATCTCTGGTGTCGGTTCCATTGTAGACAATTCTTTCCTTTACAGTCCAACTTTTTCTGATGCTGGTGAGAAACAGTGTGCTATCAAGGCTATCGGCAAGGCAGGTTACTCCGAGGAAGCTACGTTTAGGATTGTCGTAATGGACGTAAATAGACCTCCGATTCTCTCGAAAGTCGATGGGCCAGAAACATTAGTCCATGCAACAGTTAGTGTTTTCTCCTGGATTGGTGAGGACCCAGATGATGATGCATTTGTCTACATGTATAGAAAAGATGGAGAAGCCTGGATAGACGTTGGATTAGACACTTCTCTTTTATGGGACAGTTATGGAGGATCTCAACACATGCTGGAAGTTAAGGCTGTGGATGACAAAGATGCATATTCAGATGTCATTTCATGGAAGTTCACATACGAACCATCGAATAAAATCCCACTGATAGAGATACCGGACCAGGTTGTTGCGGAAGGTGAGATTCTTACAATTGATCTCTTGGACTATGCCAGTGATCCGGATGGAGATCGTTTGGTTTTCGAGCTTGTTGAAGGAGTGGGATCAGTTGTCGGTGAGAAATATCAATACGCTCCGGATTACGATGTTATGAAAGCAGTTTTTCCGACTGATCTTGCTTCAGAAAGTGTGGTTAATGATGTTACTGTAAAAGCTATTGACGAAAACGGAGGCGAGTCTGAATGTACATTTTCGATAATGGTTCTTGATGTGAACAGACCTCCCCTTGTCTCCATACCGGATCAGAGTGTTGGTGCAGGCGAGACATTAATTATAAGTCTTCTTGATCACACGGAAGACCCTGATATCAACGACGAGTATTTTTATAGAGTTGTTTATGGGAAAGGTTACATCACCGGGATTTACTACAGGTTCTCGACAAGTACTCGTGACATAGGGATTAATGAGGTTTCGATTGAGGTTGAAGATAGCAAGGGTGCGACGGATGCATGCACGTTTTCCATTGAAGTCTCTTCGGCAAATGAAGAGCCGATTATTGCAAAGGTAGACGGGCCTTCCGGGACGATTCATGACAGATCAGCGATTTTCGCATGGAGCGGGAGTGATCCGGATGGAGAGATCGTAGAGTATCTAGTAAGAGAAGACGGTATTTCATGGATTAGCAACAAACTGAAAGTGGCTTACGAGTGGAGAGATTATTCTGAAGGAGATCACGTTCTTGAGGTGAGGGCAAGGGACAATTCGGGAGCTTATTCAAGCGTCATCGTATGGGAGTTCACTTATGAAGAGCCTTCGGAGTTTGGAGCATTCAAGGTCGCCAACTCCTGGGGAATAGGAAGCTGGGAGAATATCCCTGATGGATTTCTTTACATTACTTATGAAGCAATGAAGAAGAACCGTGTTTACTGCTTCTTGACCTCGCCGAAAGATAATTATTTTCCGAAAGCTATTGCTATCTTTGAGATTGATCATCCAGTTAGGGATGATTGTGAGATCTTCGTTGGGGTGGGCGAGCCTTCAAATCCAAGGGACGAAAAGCGATTTGATGATACT
>JAFGAR010000188.1 GCA_016933575.1 Candidatus Thorarchaeota archaeon | reverse complement strand
TTGGCGGAGTAGCTGACGCGACAGCCTGCAGAGCTGTTCTACCTGGGTGCAATTCCCAGAGCCGGCTCCATTTTCATTTTCCTGTGAGATTCATATTCTAGTGTTTCTTGTGCCATATAGCCCCGGGAATACATTCCAAGCATTACCTGCGTATCTGTTCATCGCGCCTATCTTCTTGATTCTGGTCACTATGATCTCGAGAGGGTTGGACATCGTCCATGAAAAAACCAAAGATACCTGGCGTTTGAGTATAGTCTTCTATGATGTTTAGAGAACGTAGACTTATATCTATTCAAGTCAAGTATCTCTTGAGGTGGATGACAAGTGCAAGAATTGTACTTATTCGGTGGGATTCTCCTTCTAGTAGTTGCTAGCCTTCTAATCCTGTTCGCTCCAAGCATGAAAGGACGTGGGTATCAAACATTCCAAGAAAAAGCAGAATACGATTTAGAACGAAACACACCTGAGGACGACATAGTACGTCACGCTCGAAGATACCATTATTGAAAGATAGTATTAGCCGATGATGCTTTTTCCAAGGTATCTGCTATTCTGTGTGTTTTAGTAGATTCATCACATCTTTGAGGAAGAAATGGAGATATCTTGATCCTGGTCTATTTGCAATAGGGATTGCCTCTTCCAGTGCTTTCTTGGCTTCACCAAAGCGTGATAGCTTATTCAGGTACATGGCTTTCAGAATCAAAGCCTGTCCCAATATGCCCGGATAGCCCCTATTTCGTGCTCTCATCTCAATAAAAGAAACCCAATCATTGTCCTTTCTATGTAGAATATCCTCTGTTTCTGAATCAACCGTTTGCACCTGTAGTTCAGCAAGTCGAAGACAACACGAATTGATACGATTTTGTTGATTAGATGAGTTCGCAGCTTCATATCCTTTCCTGAAAGATTCCTCGGCATCAAAGTATCTTCCCTTTGCTTTCTCTAACAGACCTGATACCAAATAGTAATCTGCAAGGTTTTTTTCTCTCCCAATCCTTAGGATATTCTTGTGCCCCACTGAGATGTTATTCTCAGCTTCCTGAAGCCAACCCATGGCAATTTGGGCTCTAGCTTTATTTAATAGGGTGATTCCTAGTACTGTCATTGGTTCGCTAGCTACAAAGGGGGCATTGTCATCTTCAGCCCATTCCAAAGCATCCCTGTATCTTCTCATTTCATTATACGCAAACATTAGATTTGTCGGAAGCGCTCGCAAAGGATATCTCGGGTGAGTCTTATGTGTCAATTCGATTGCTTTTACATACGATTCCTCTGCTCCATTGAAATCTCCTCGTGTGCTGCAGATTGTTCCCCTTATTGTCCATGTAGTTATGTCTCCATCAACGAAACCCAATTTCTGACACAGATTGAATGCCTGTTTCCACCACTTTATTGATTCTTTGATATCGAAGTTCCTGATTGCTAACACAATGAATCGCATGATATGCATTGCATGAATTACGTCGTTCTGACATTGGTACAAATCTACTGATTTCATCAACTCACTTACAGCAGCATCCAGGGACCCTTCGGCATAGTATAGATTTGCCTTTGTTTGATGAAGAATAGGAGTAAACACAGACATGGTTTCATTCTTTTGAATAAGCATACCAATTTTATTGAATGCATCTTCCTGCTCTGCACTCATGGATGATCGTGAGTGGAAGAACTCAAACTTGAATCGCTCCAAAATGAGAAGGATCCAATCATGGGGCTGCTGAGCAATTGCGTATTCTGTTGCTTGGAGATAGAGATCCCAATCATGTATTTCTTGAAAATAATGCTGATATCTCAAGAAAATCGGTTTGGCAAGAATCGAGTCTGGATATTTTAGCCTAAGCTTCTCAAAATAGGATAGATCTGGAATTTCAATTGCATGTATTGTACAAAGAAATGCAAAGGAATCATCTATCTCATTTTCACATGCATATCCACATAATTTTGTCACAAATTCGAAATAGTTGGATGATTGATCCATGATGGAATCTAGTACTCGGATTGAGTTGGAATCTAAGAAAGGGTATAATCTCGTTATCGTGCCTATCTGTTTCATCCTAGGATAAGATTTGACAGAACTTGTAGAAAAAACCTTTGAGTTGGATATTAGAAATAAGGATTTCAGGGGATTATGGTTATTCGAGAAGCGCCTTGATGGCGAGTTCCTTTACTCTCTGCTCCAATTTCTCTTGCTCATTGGCATGGTCCTTCAATTGCTGAAACAGTTCAGAAGAAGCATTCAGAGTTTTTATTACGATCGCAGCGATTGCTTCTGAGCGGCTCTTAAATATCCCAAGTCTAACAAGTGTATCAATGGTGTCTATATGCTCACTGCTGAGTCGTGTCATGACAGAGAACATTTGTGGTGATTCATCTTTCTTACCTAGCTCTAGTTCGAGCATCCCTAGAATTTCCTCGCGTATTCTCTTAGAAGATTCATTCTGTTTCTTTTCCTTTGTCAATGTGATACCCCTATAGCTGTGCTCTCATAGAAATGATATCTCTCACATATTATTAAGCTTCTTGTCATAGTATTAAAAATTAATAATAGTAAGATTTATCTACTTTTATTATAAATATTAAATTCATTAGGAATTACGGAGGAGCCCTAATTGAATCGGAATGAATTGACAAGAGGAGTCATTCTGCTTTTACTACTGCTCGCTACTCTAACTCCACTTACTGTGAGTGCTACAGAAATATGGTCGGATGACTTCTCTGATGGGAATCTGGACGAGTGGACAACAGCAAAGCCTGAACGCTTTACTGCGACAAATGGATATCTTGAATGTCTCTACAATGCCACATCAACAACGGACCTAGCAAGAATAACAAGTGATACGAATTTTGATCAACAATATGGAACATGGAGCTTTGATTTCAGACTTGCTGCAACCTATATGCGAGTGCAGTTCTATGACCCGCCACTGCGATTGGTGTTTACTTCTGACCAAGTTAGACTTGAATACAAGAGACCTACCGTTGACCTACCAAATGTGTATGCAACATGGATAGTAACTGGTTACTTGGGAACATGGGGTCATGTGGATATTACAATCCAAGAGTCTTTTGTGATTGATGTGTTCATCAACGGAACTCATCGAATGCATTATGAAGGAGTTACTTTAGCAGCTTGTGAGGCTTTTGCATTCGAACCCGCTTCAATCGGTGATGCGTTGGATAATATCGTTATCAGTGATACGATTGATATTGTCTGTGAAAATGAAGCTTGCACCTTGGAACACTATACTCCACCGGATACAACTCCTACAACATCCAGTACAACAACTGACAATGAGACAACACCTCTCCCCAGCTCGACTCCTATGGAACTCCTAGCAGTCATATCAATTGGTGCTGTATTGATCATCGTTGTTGTCATTCTGAAAGTGAAAAGGTGAAAGGTAGAGTCGCGATATTGATGCTCCACGTTATCTTGAGTGGATTGCGCTGAGCCGCCTCGGGCTTAAACCATAGCGCATCAACAGCACTGAGGTGAAAGCGAACACTCAAGATTCCTTTCCCTTAGATGAATATCTCGTCATTTTTCTATGAAACTCTGACAATCTTTTGGGATCAGCGAATTCTGGTATATCCTCCATCCCAGAGAACTCTTATTGATGTATTCTGATTGGAACCTAGTGATAGTATATGGGACTGAAGTTTGGAGTACATATTGAACCACAAGTTGGATACACATATGAGCAAGATCGAATTATAGCGAAAGAGGCTGAGAATCTCTGCTACGACTCCTTTTCGTGCAGTGACCATATCTTCTTGGACGAGTACTCAGCGGAACGAAACTGCCTAGAAGCTTGGACTCTGCTCAGTGCCCTGGCTGTGGAAACCAAGTCAATCCGATTGGGGACGCTTGTAACCTGTAACTCGTATCGACATCCTGCCCTCGTAGCAAAAATCGCAGCATCGATAGACATGATCTCTAATGGACGGCTTTGGTTTGGGTATGGGTCAGGCTGGAAAGAGATCGAATATACTGCCTATGGATATGATTTCCCAAATATTCAGGTTCGTATGGATATGATGGAAGAGGCTCTGGAGATCAAAGCTTCTTTGGACTGAATCTGCTCCGAGCTATCAAGGTACATATTACTCAATTGAGAAGGCTTTCTCAGCACCAAAGCCAGTACAGAAACCACATCCACCTATTCTGATTGGAGGTATGGGAGAGAAGAGAACCCTGCGTGCTGTTGCAAGATATGCTGATCACTGCAACTTCTCTCTTCATGAAGAGCTTGATAGAAAGCCAGGAGTACTAAAAGAGCATTGCAGGAATGAGGGTCGTGACTTCAACGAGATTGGTAAGAGCTTCATGGCTTCTGGATGGCCTAGAGTCTTTGTTTCTGAAGAAGAAGAGCAGATAGAAGAGCAGTGGGAATCTCGTGCCAAATTCTTAGGCATTTCGATTAATGAGGCTAAAGAGAGAGCTACTGCGAAAGCTCCCGGTTCTTGGGTAGGCTACCCAGAGGAGGTTATCGAACGATTCGAGTATCTCATCGGATTTGGGTTCGATTTCTTCCAAGTCGCCTTTCCAGGTTTGGGATCTGATTACATCGAGGCATCTAGAAAATTCTCAGAACTTGTAATTCAAAAACTCTAGATTGGGATGTGATTAGATGAATTGGACAATTCGCGAAGCTACACCTGACGATGTGCCTTCAATCGTTGCGATGGTGTGAATGGGGATCAAGGAAAAAGCCTTTCATAATCGAGAGGTAAGCGATGAAGGTTTTCTCGACTGGGCTTTCACGAATAGGCAAAAGGGGTATGACCTCTTTCTCTGGGGAGAAGGTCTCGAAGCTCTTGGGTATATCGATTCAATTGTGGGTAAGTGGGGTGTAGATTACATCGCTGGTATCTACGTAAATCCCGCCTATAGAAATCAAGGCATTGGTGAGGCTCTCATGGAAAGGGCACTCGACCGATTCCTGGTAGGTGATTGTCATAAGGCACAGCTTGAAGTATTCGCAGATAACAAAGGAGCTATCTCATTCTATTTTCGGCTATCTTCAGAACGATGAGGATAAGAGAGATGTACTAATCATGAGTAGATTTCTAGGATAATTGACTTTATTACAATTTGAGTCCAAATACATCCCGTGAATAGGATGGGAATAGACGACAGAGCAATTATGCTATCTCGATTGATTATGATTCTTGGAATCCTTATAGCTCTATCAAGTGCGTTTCAATATAGCAGCGTATGGATTCATGGCGAATACGAGTATGGTGTTTACACTGTAACATGGGATGATTCTGAAATAGTCCTCTGGCCCACATACTACTTATGTCAGGTTATTGGAATTGACCTCGTGTTCGGGGGTATACTGATTTTTCATACTGGGATTGAATCCTCACGACTTAGGATCGCCAAGAAACTTGTATTACTTATCGGGAGCACCATAATGATATACTCTTTTCTGAGTGGGTACTTTAGCTATTCCCCACCAATTTTCGCTGGAGTTGTATCTCTTCTATTGGCACTAGTCACCTTCGATACCACTAGCTATGCTGATAGGATACGAGAGTGGTTTGGGAATCTCTAGAATCATAGATCTTCAGAGAGGGAAGAACATCCCCTCCTTAGTCTAGATAGCTTATGATGTAGAGAATCATTGGCTCTCCTATCTCTGGATAGAATCTGATACTGATCTTATCTGTTGATGGACTTATCAGAATCGAGAACCAGTATACAATGCCATCATAGTAATCGTAGGAAATCTCGTTCCAACTTGTTCCATCCCACAGCTCACCATAGACATTCTGAGAGGTCGCATTGAACGATATGACGTACCAGGCACCCAATATGACTGTAGAATTCACATAGCATTCCACTGGCCCCGAATACGTGTATGGAAGCTCAATTCCGAAATACTCCTGTGACAGGATAGTATGCCATAACGGATTATCAATAGTCTGACCTACAAGGGGTTGCTGAAGCAGTGAGATGTTGCCAACACCACCACCGAGGTATCGTAGTCGAAGGATATACTCATGGGTCTCACTGTAGTCTATATCACCGATTGATGGCAGAACAAGGTATCGTGGCCACTCGTCAGTGTAGTAGTAACCGGTTGTAGACCGAAGTACCACCTCTGAATGCGTTGTGTTGTAGAGCTCCAGTGTCCAGTTTCCAACACCTACGTATGGTGCATCTAGTTGAATTTGGAATATGTATTCCATGGCATCA
>JAFGAR010000187.1 GCA_016933575.1 Candidatus Thorarchaeota archaeon | reverse complement strand
TCAAGAGAGAGGAGTGCATAAATGGAAAAAGAACCAATAATAATAGTTCAGGACCTTTTACGTGAAAAACTTCACGATTACAATACTTCTCGCTCTGGCAATTGGATTTATCCTGACTTTCCTAATGTGACTCTAAGTAATGATTCTTACCCAAGGGTTTCAGTAACTGATGCTGATGAACCTGCAAAAAGGATGAGTGTTGGAACAAGCAATGAAATGCAAACCATAGACATAGATGTGAATGTATGGGTTAAAAGTGGCATAATCTATGAACGTGATAATGAACAGTTTGAAGGAGCAAAACTTCGAGATGCAATAGCTCGTGAGACAGCAGATGTATTTCGTATGAATCAGTCTTCTCTTGGAGAGGCTGGTTTGCATAACTATGAACGGATCGGAATGAAGACGATTAATTCCGAAGTAACTGATGGAGTGCTACGAAAGCAGATTACTGTACGGTTTTCAAGGGCAGTAATCAACTAAACAAACAAATGGAGGATGATTAAATATGGCAATCTTTTTTGGAACACAAGGATCAATCACCTTAGATGGTGTACAATCAAAGAACATCACTGAATGGAGTCTATCCACAAGTGCAGATGTAGAACAGATAAAGACAATTGGTAATTTCACAATCTTTGATGAAAAACCATTGGATATTCTTGAAGGAAGTCTAAGTATCATAACAGATGATACTGCATTCATTTCTAAACTATTTGGAAATGTTGCAACACAAGCAGACACGCCTGACACAGGAGATGTTACTACAACAGTAACTTTGGGAACTCAAAGAATCAAGTTTGATGCAGAGTTTACATACACTGATGCTGACGGAAATCAAGTCAAGATCAGCTGTGTAGATTGTATCGCTACTGATCATGAGTTTAGTAACGAAGCAGAAGGTATCTTTGAAGAAACATTCAGCTTTAATGTGAAGCCTGAAAATGTTACTATCACTCATGTGAAGAAGGCAACACCATAGATGGATACTCATGACTGAAGAAAAACCTAAGGAAAGCAATCCTGTTGAATCCTTTGCAGAACAGGAATATCGAAACATCAGGAT
>JAFGAR010000186.1 GCA_016933575.1 Candidatus Thorarchaeota archaeon | reverse complement strand
AGGTAATCCAATACGCTTTCCATACCGGAGATCAAGGCTTCGAGCAGATCGACCATGGAAGTACCTATTTCAAATTGTATTGAAACAGGGATAGAATCCAAATATAAGAGCCTTATGCTCAGACTGCTTTGCTGCAAAGTTGTTGGTACAAGGATACTCGCTCAATTTACTGTTAGACAAAGAATATGGACAGTCACCAAACTCGAAGAAGTGCTGTTCACTTCATGACACAGTATTATGTCAATTATGATAATGAATTATTAGAATTAAGTATTATAGTATCATAACCTATTAATATGAAATGGTATATTGTTATATTCTATTATGACAATTGATTATTACAATTATTACGAATTCAAGCCCGGAGGCTACCCCGTCAAGCATAGAAGAAAGGAGCCCTTTATTCCAATGATCAATGTTGGCACTGCTTATAGGGATAGAATCAATGAGATACGGAGATTTGACTTTGAATTTGATAGATTCATCTTAAGCGCTGACGATTATGGAAAGTTGATTGAGGATGCATATGCCTCAAATGTGCATTGGTCGACCAAATTGGAAGGCAATCCTTTAACTGAACAGGAAACAGCCAAGATCACATCCGATACTTTCAGTGGAACGCTCATAAGGGAGAGGCCATTTGGACCTTTTCAGGAGATAGTCAACCATCTCATTCATGGCATTTTCCCAGAGATATCTTCGTTCCCGTGGACTCACGAGAAGATCGAATTTCTGAATTTCATTCTTCTATGGAATACGGGAGCCAACACTAAAATGGGAGAATATAGGAAAAACCATTGTTCGGTCAAGACTTCAACTGGAATGGAGATCTTCATCCCTGCCCCACCAGAACATGTCCGAGAGGAGATGGGATTCCTTCTAGATTGGGTAAATCATCAAGCACCAGCATATGATCCAATCGCCGGGGCTACAGTCTTCTTTCATGAATTCGAGAGTGTTCATCCTTTCGAGGATGGTAATGGTCGTACTGGGAGGTCATTGTTCCACTTACTGCTTCAAGAATTGGGATTAAGAAATTCAAATTTGTGTAAGATTGATTGCTATATTCTGAAGGATTCTGAGCTCTACTATCAATTATTGGCCTATGCCGATTATACTGGATCATATGCAGAATTGATCGATTTCTTTTCCTATTCGATTCTAAAGAGTTATGAGGATGCCCAAAAACGCCTATCTCAAATGGATCTCATAAACTCAGGACTCGACGAGATCTCTTTAAGGATTCTGAGAAAATCCAAAGAACGCCAGAAGTGGTTCACTCTGAAAGAGGCCACCGAATGGGTGGGCGAGGTCGGGGATCAAACTGTCAGAAGCAGGCTAAATGAATTGGTGGAGATGAGTGTTCTTGAGAGAATCGGCCAGACCAGAGCTACTCGATATAGGCTAAGAGATCCATTGGACGAAATAAGAAGAGAAGTTCTTGAGATAGCCTATGAGAATAGCCCTGAGGAGTTGATGGAGAAGATCAAGGGCATCACGCCATACCGGGAATAGAAGCCCATAAGATCATGAATTTCCCCGCAATTCATTACTGAAGTCTACAGACCATGTGTCAGATCTCCCCCATATTCATGGGTCCAGATCTACCAACAACTATGCAACAAAGCATGCTCAAACCTTTCGATGACCGCGATCGTTCCCGGCTGTCGCTCCAGCAGGTTAAATAGCTCGATCGCCGTTTTCAGAACGATGCCCTCGGAAGAGGAACAAAGCAAACTGGTGAGCTGTCGCGGTGGCGAACTGCTGGTACCGAGAGAGGTATCGGAGAGCGTTCAGAGAACGGGGGGTGTGGAGAGTATCCGAGAGAGACTTCCATCGAGGAAGGAGCTGGATTCGACGGTGAGATTGCACGGCGCGCTCTCCGACGGCACGCGACTGGGAATCCTTCACGCCCT
>JAFGAR010000185.1 GCA_016933575.1 Candidatus Thorarchaeota archaeon | reverse complement strand
GTCGAAACACTAAGGAAAAGAACACTCGATGGACAGGAACAAATGGAGAAGATGGCTGAAGTCGTCGTCGATATTCATTCAAGTATCGATACAGTCAGCCAAGTTATGGAAGTCATTAACAATATTGCAACACAAACAAGCTTATTATCCATGAACGCGGCAATTGAAGCAGCTCATGCAGGAGATGCGGGAAAAGGATTTGCAGTAGTAGCCGAAGAAATCAGATCCCTTTCAGAGTCTACGACAGAAAACGCCCAAGTAATTGCCTCTTCCCTGGAAACAATGGTCGAACATATCAAAGAAATACAGGGCCAAAGCAATACAAATATCTCAATATACGGTACTATCGTACAGGAATCACAAAGTCTATCAAGAGCATTCGCAGAAATTCATGCTGCAACGGAAGAATTGGAAATCGGTAGCACAGAGATTGTCAATTCATCCTTGACTCTTAAGGACATTACCAAGTCTATCGAGAAGGGATCATCAGAAATCCTGAACAGCGCAGGTAATATCCGCAGTTCAATTCAGCACATCATTGAGACAAGCACTGAAAGTAATACTGAAACATCCCTAATTGCTGAGGTTGCCCAACAGCTCAACATTGTTTTCCTGGAAATATCTGAATTATTCCTTAGATATGAAAATGTTATCTCGTCAATAAGCAACTTCCAAGATTCATCCACAACACAGGCTCGGTCAGAATCATTGAATACAGTCCCAATAATGATTCAACATCTATTATGGGTCATTCGCGCTCGTGGGGTTATTGATAAAACAATGACGATTGATCCTGATAAAGTCATCGACCACACCACATGTCATCTCGGTAAATGGATAGCTTCTTCTGCTGCAGATTCGTATCGTAATTCTCCTTCATTTATCTTAATGATTAGCGATCACGAACAGATGCATAAACTGGTTAAAGACCTTATAACCCAGTCTCATACAGAAAAGAGACAGATATCAGAGGCAAAGTTCGATGAACTACTCGCCTACTCTAGTAGAAT
>JAFGAR010000029.1 GCA_016933575.1 Candidatus Thorarchaeota archaeon | reverse complement strand
GCTCTGAACCTATATTTCCACAAGAGATGTCCGCTGAGGTAGAAGTAAGATCATGACAATATGAGCATGAACGAGATGCAATCGAGTTTAGATCGGCAACTGGCCAATGGCGCTCGATGTTTGATGTAGTGACCATGAACTTCCCTCCAGCAATGGCCATTCTTGTAACGGCACTTATGTCAATGCCATTTTCCAATAGGAATCTCTTGAGACCTTCATGGTTGAATGATTCCATGCAGAATAATCCTATCTTGAGAACATTGGCATCTTGGGATAGATAGAGGAATCCTGCTGGATGGGTTTGGAGACGTGAAATGGCATTAATGTTGCATGAGGTCCCAACCACTGCGAGCTTGGAGTATCCTTCATCGAAAGCCCTCATCATACCCTCAACTATTGGAGCATGTGTATAGAATGTGCCACCTGACTCAAGGATCTGATCTTCTGTTGTCGCAATCACAGAGTCAGGAAGCCATGCTTCGTTGCTATGCATCGCGACAATTGCAGCATCTATTTCCTTAGCCCTTATCAAAGCAGTCAGTATCGCAGTGACTACTCCTCCATCCTGTCGTCTGACATGTTGAATCAGTGACCTTGCTTTGTGAATGGAAATATACTCTCCAATCAAATCCTTCGGGAGGGAAAGTGATCTAGGACACATAGCATAGCAGATGCCGCAGGAAATGCATTTTCCTGTGAGTTCTGGTATATATTTGCCATCCACACGTGTCACTGTAATGGCATCAACAGGGCAATTCGATACACAGGTTCCACATTCGACACAGGCTCCTGTGCCTATTACTTCCCGTTCAAGCTTCTTGAACGCATACCTCTTTGTGTTCTCTTTCAGCCATTCTTGCGATGTTACCAAAGTTTTCTCGATGTCGGTCATCCCGATTCCTCTATCTCCGTCCTCTATATTTCCAATAGTGACCATATAGGCATAGTGTTCTGTATGATGGAATGACCCTATTATCTCACATCAACGAGTTCTGCAGGTGAGATTCCTTCGATGAGCTCTCCATTCTCTTGTAGCTGGTTGATTGCGAACTCATATGCTCGTAGGACATCAGCCTTTGTGATAAAACCTATCATGATCGTTGGTTGCTCAGGGTCAACGATGACAGCATGACCTTCAAGGCGTATGAGCATCTCATGCACAACACTATCCATTGTGCAGTTTGGGTTCAAATGCAGGAATGTGCTGCTCATGATATCACTCACTAGGATAGGTCTGCCTTCCTTCTCGACCTCATGGAATAGATCCTCGGTCAG
>JAFGAR010000184.1 GCA_016933575.1 Candidatus Thorarchaeota archaeon | reverse complement strand
CTATAGTGTGGGCATCATCCTTAAGTGTGCAGCAAAACGAGGAGGTGATACTATGAAGCCCGTTCCATTTGATGCGATTGACCCCTCCACATATGATGTAGTGATTGCTGGTGGAGGAGCTGGAGGACTCCTGATAGCGTTGGCTTTGACGGCAGAGGGGAAGAAATCACTAATCATCGAGAAGGCTGACAGACTCGGCGGAGTATGGTTCGGTTATCATATAGATGGATATCGTATTGACAACGGGCTCCACGTGATAACCCGGGTCAAACGCGGTGCCTTTGCTCGGTTCATGCGTAATTACCTTTCACCGCCCCCAGAATTCGTCCTTCATGAGGGCTGGTACTTTCGCGTTCACGATAAGGTGGGTACCATACCAACCAGTGTTGGAGAAACGCTTCGCTGGCCCCTTACCAATATGCGAGGAAGACTCGGTCTTGCAAAGATTGGTGCAAAGATCAAGACCATGAAGCTTGAGGAGATGAAGACATACAAGGATATCTCGTTCTTAGATTTCATGGAATCTAGGAAAGCAACGAATCAAGTGGTGCTTGATGTCATGCAGTCTGCAATCTACATGGCAGCAGGGGTTGGAATCGATCAAGCATCTGCCTATGAGGCACTTAGGACTCTCAAGGACACAGACAAGGAATCAGGAAAGCTGGAACAGATTAAGAAGCTCCTATTAGGGACTGGCGACGGTTCGTATGATGAGGGCTACGTGATAGGTGGAATGAAGGGATTAGTTGAGAGCGTGATCGAGGCAATCGATGGAGATTATCTCCTGAACGCACCAGTCGAGAGGATTCATGAATCCGATGATCATGTGACGGGTCTGACTGTCGCAGGAAGGAGAATAGAACACCCTCTCATTATCAGCAACATCCCGTTGTGGGACCTGTCTAAGACTATCGATTCAGCTTCTTCGGAAACTACGACGTTCTTCGAAAGATGGAGCTCCCTCCGGCCAACGCGTGGTATCACGCTTTGGCTTGGACTTGATCGAGTTGTGATAGGAGATAGAAAGAACAGAGTTCTTGTCCATCCAAATCCGAACAGGTGGATCGTATCGATTTCAAGTTTCGACCCATCAAGCGCACCAGCAGGGAAAGAGCTAGTCGCCTTGGCTATGATGGCAATCCCTGGTAAGAACATTGAGGAGCAGGTCGCAATTATGAAATCTCATGGATTTGAGAAGTACTTTCCAGAAGTACTTGAGCATATTGAGATGGAGCATGTCCAAATGTCCTATGCAACTCGTGCTGCACTGATTCCCGGTCAGACCGATCTTGATCGTCCTGGACCGAAAACCCCTATCGAAGGGTTCTATATCGTTGGAACAGATACTGCAGGTTCTGGTGTTGGACTGCAGCAAGCTGCCAACTCAGCCGAAGGCGCACTAGCTGCAATGAAGTATGATGGTGTTATTTAACGTGCATAAAGTGCATTTGTGAATCTTTTTACTCTAAAGAATACAATCCAAGGAATGCGCAAAATGGAGTGATATGCATTTGAGTAATCCGGAACAAGGTGCTCACAAAGAGTAAACCTATGTTTCCTCCGCTACAGCATTACTCCATGTGAATCAACCAGAGTTCACTCTCGATATTTTTCGAATTTGAGTATACTCTCTTCAATGTCAGCTTGTTCCTATCACGATTCTGCTGTTGGTTTCGATGATAGTTCTACTCCCTCAATGAGTGTGTGGATAAGGTTTTGATGCCTTGAGTGAGAAGAGCCATGGGATTTCGACCATGCTGTCCGGCAGAACATATCTTCCATCTGGATTCTTTATCATGAATGGAAGGTCTTGGAAGGTGGTGAATGGAAACTCGTTGAAAAACTCAATTCTCAAGCCCACTCTCGTGAGCGCATTGATAATTCTTGAAATGCTATGGTTCCACTCATATGCGGTCTTCGGTTCCATCTTCTTCGCAGGGTCCGAATAGGTATTCTCTGAGATATAGCCCATAGGCTCTTTTCCATGGAAGTATGGATATCGCACCTTTAACACTGGTTCTTCACACTCGTTATCGAACATGTAACCAAAAGGATGAAACTCTCTAATGTAGAAGAATCCTCCTGGCTTGAGAAATTGGCTGATGATTTCTGCCCATTTTTCAAGATCATTCAGCCACATGATTGCGCCTTCTGAGGTAAAAACGATATCGAACTGCTCGTCTAAGTACTCGGGTAGGTCATAGATATTGGATTCGATGAACTTGGTTCTCAGCCCTGTACGCTCTGCCAATGCACAGGCCAGCTTGATTGCTTCACCAGAAAAATCAACTCCTACTGCTTTCGCTCCTCTTCTTGCCCAGGACATAGTGTCTAATCCAAAATGACATTGAAGGTGGAGCAAAGACTTGCCTGTGACATCTCCCACTTCTTCAATCTCGATGGGATCTAGCGTTTCCTTTCCCTCAATGAACCCTTTGACATTGTAGAACTCTGAATCCTTATGGATATCGACTTTGGCGTCCCATAGCTCTTTGTTTGCCTCGAAGAACTCATTCATCATGCTCCAGACTCCATTATCTGTTTTGGATGTTTCTTTCAAAGAAGTATCGGTCGGTTCACGACTCCAATGGTGCTAACGAAACAGTTTTGTTTGGCTTCTGTCGCGCTCAGTATGTACAAAGAGTATCTTTGTTGAGGAGTCATTCAAAAATGCCCATGATTGAAATCAGATGGCACGGTCGAGGTGGACAGGGCGGCGTCACCAGCGCTGAACTCTTAGCAAAAGCTGCATTCATTGATGGATACAAGGGTGTCCAAGCATTTCCGTACTTTGGAGCTGAGCGTCGTGGAGCTCCCGTGAAGGCATTCACTCGAATCTCTGATGAACCGATAAACGTCAGAAGCCAGATCTATACTCCAGACATTGTCGCGATTCTAGACCCTGGAATCGTTGACTTGATTGATCCCTCAGAGGGTCTCAAGGAGAATGGTATCATCATCATCAACACACCAAAGGCCCCAACCGACTTTGACTACGGTTCTGCCAGGGTATTCACATATGATGGTACTGGGATTGCACTGAAGTACAATCTGCTTGTTGCAGGTCTTCCTGTTGTCAATACAACCATGCTGGGTGCCTTCGCGAAGGCAACTGGTCTTGTCAAGCTTGAAACAGTTCAAATGGTTATCAAAGAGCGATGGTCCGGAAAAGTCGGTGAAAGGAACGCTGAAGGCGCAAAAGAAGCTTATGAAACCTGTACAGACAAATAAGAAGCTATTGAGGTGAGAAGGTAGCTCGACGAAATTGCTACCTTTCAACTCTAACCAGTATCTATGCGAACATCCGTTCATATCCACGTCTGACTGCTTCCCCACGTCGCTGGCCCTCATTGTGCTCAGCAACTTCATGCATCTTTTGCTTGATCATTTCTCCACTCTTTTGAAGTTCCTCTATCTCTGCTCCCACATTATAGAGTCTATTCAAGGCTTGAAGCAATTGCACGGCTCCTTCTGGATCCGGAATCATCGTAATTGCAGGAGTCAGCAGTGCAAAGCCAACCATGTCACGACAAAGGGTTTCTGAGAGGATTGAACCTGAGATTCCAGAGATAATACCTTTATGAAAGATTTCCATCTCTGCATCATCTTCGAGTTCTGCTATCTTCTCTTCCTCAGCAGCATAGAGTACCTTCCGGTCGTTTGGAATACCCTGAACCGGGATGCCATCCAATACCACCGTTTCTCTTACGCCCAAGCTCGCAGCCCAATCCAAAAGAACTGAGCTCACATGATACATACCCTCTTCTGCTACCATTAGCTCAGTCGTTACGACCAATAGATTGTTCCGCTCACTTGCATAGATTCGGAATGGGTGCCTTAGCCTTCCATCAATGAACACAGCTGCTGATGGCATATACTTTGACCTTACATGAGCAATCTCGTCCATATTGAATTGCTCAATTATGGCATTTGCAGCTATAGTACCCACAACTCCTGCTGATGGAAATCCGCAGATAAGAAGAGGCTTCTCCATAGAAACCTCTTTGGTTTGTACCACCTGCGCTTCTGGAGCGCCTAGAACCTTCACTGCACACTCTATATCTTTCATTTCAATAACCTCTTCCACAATGTATCAATATTGGGTCATTATTAAGTTTGAGCAAGCATCTATTTTTGTGCTTAACAAGACCTAGCTGTCTTGCCAATGCCTTTTTGAATGTTCATGACAAAAGACGATGTGAAGATGTGAGAAAACCATGAAGTACAGAACGAGTGATATCCGTCCTCCTCCGATTGTGAAGCTTTCAGAAGCAGCGAAGAGATTCATGGGTTCATCCAATTTCATAGATATGGGTCAGGGTTTGCCTGGTCATATACCCCCAAAGAGTGTAATCAACGCGCTAGCTGAGAGGATATCGCACCCTCTTACTCATCGCTACACCTCTGATCAAGGTCTTTTGGAACTCCGCGAGGAGCTCTCTCTCTATCTGCGTCAGCACTCAGGTATTGACGTTGATCCTCAGAATGAGATAATCATCACTGCAGGTGGTAATCAAGCATTTTCCGGAACTGCTCTGACATTGATACAACCTGGTGACAATGTCATTGT
>JAFGAR010000183.1 GCA_016933575.1 Candidatus Thorarchaeota archaeon | reverse complement strand
GACTAGTATGCTGCTTCAACTTCGACAAGTACAGGGCTGTGGTCAGTGTAAATTTGTCTTTGATCAATGACAATATATCCGAATTCATAACCACTAAACGGAAAAAGAACTGAGCCCTCAGGAGGCTTGGTGACTATGAATGCTGCATCACTATTGAATTTTTCTGCTATACCAACCCATACCTTGTCGATCCAGCCATCTCCCGGATCAGGTGCGTTGGTAAAATATTTAATTAGATCTCTTATTCTTTCCCTGTCACTCTCTGAACAACTCTGGAGCTCATGTGTGTTCATGTCGCCAGCAAACACGGGAGGTAAAACAAGTGGCTCTAATCCCTGGTTATCATTCGAAAGTAACTCACCCAGCTCGTCACGAAACGTCTCATGCCTATAAAAAATATACTCAAACTCCAAATCAAGGTCGCAGGGGCCTATGTGTGTATTGTAGAAGCTAAAGAACTGTCCTGAGTTTTTTGGGAACTCGAAGATCGCCCTCGATACCTCTCCCCAACTGCCTGATTGATTGAGGTGGCAGTCAATGGTCTCTTGGTAGTATTGATAGTAGTCGTATCCCTGATATACATTGGGACACATCGATTCGCCATAGGGAGGCGAAGGCACGAATCGTATCTGAGAAGCGTCATAGATAACCGCCTCTCCCTCATCTCCACCTGTGCCAGTTGCAAAGACATTTGCTATGAAGTAGAGCCGTTGTGAACCAGGAAGTAACGCGTAGATCTCATCCATCAGATGCTGCATGTACTCTTCATCCGACGTATCAACTTCCTGAATGGCAATTATTGCAGGCCTGTATGGAACAACTACATCCTGAACGAACAACGAAAGTCTCTCGCGCCAATCTCGTCCTCTCCAAGATCGCGTATAGTACGCATTGTATGAAACGATATTGATCTTTCTTGGAGGAGGCGCAATCACGTACATTCCATCGCAGCCGAGAGACACTTCCTGCGATGAATCGTCATCATCAGACCGATATGCACATACCTCCAGATACGAAATTCCATCAGATGAAGAGTTGATCCGTTTGTTGATCTCTATATAGTGATATGAATTCTGCGTGTCAGTTGTATCCGGATATACAACTTCCAGATCCTCTCCGTTAGCCGATACCACAAACCGAGTCACAGAACTTGTTGTTTCAACTGTTAAGTAGTCACTACTTGCGCCTAGATCTTTTAGTTGACCGTACCAGTCATCAGGTTCATCCGAAAAAGGCGTGTGAAATGGAAACAATATTCTAACATGAGAGGTCTTGAAGGCGTAATATCCTGGCTCCTGAAGCAAGTTGCCATTTCTATCCATTGTCGGAGGAATGCCCGATGATGGAGAGGGAGAAAAGTTGGGAATCAACAAGTAGTATATTGCACCAGGCTCAAGGCCCTGGATGGAATCGGAATCAAGTGCTGTCACAGGTCTTCCATTCCACTCATCATCGGAATAGGCAAAATTGAATCCCCATAATGGATGCGGAAGAAAGTAGATGAATCCCATGAGGTCAGAGAAAGTGATTCTGATCCTATCATGAGGAGGAATGAGGCACTCAGGCAAGTCATGCTGCCAGCATTCGCTCCATTGCGTGATATAATATGGCTCCGCGGATACAATGTTCGGCTTGGGATGGGTAGGAGCGTCATCACCGACGATGCCAATTAGAATGTCAACGTCATGTTCCAGGGCAACACCGGCATCGGAAAGCAATAATGACTCCGGACCTTCTATTGGCCCTCCTATGACGGGGAAGTCCAATTCGGCATGATCTTCTCCGAGAATTCTGATTCTATAGTAAAATCCAGGCGTGAGAAAGCCTGTTCGAATTGTCAGCTCAAGTTCTTTGCAGTAGCCTTCAACATCACAGGAATCATCAATCCATCTCGATGTGGTAATGAAATCTTCATGGCCATCTAGATACTCCGTATGCAGCGGACCCCAGAAATCGAATATCTGGAAGAGTCGAATATCATCATCAACTCCAAATGTGTCGATCTGAATCGGTGTAAGAAAGTGAATAGTGAGTTTTTGAAATTCTGAGGATCGAACAATGGACCCTCCAGTTGGAACAGTGTAGTCAATCAAGTTGCTAGCAGCGGGGTTTGAGGGGATGTCTCCAGGACCGCATCCTGAAGGCAGGTTGCAGTCAGAAAATAGATAGGCAGAAATGAAGAAGAATGTAGCAGGGATTGAGAGGCGATACATTTTCTTGAAAAACCTGTTGGGTGCAGATCTTTTAAGCGACAATAAATCAAT
>JAFGAR010000182.1 GCA_016933575.1 Candidatus Thorarchaeota archaeon | reverse complement strand
ATCAATGAACGGTAATTTTTGTGAAGGAACGGTGGTCTATCATCAACTCCCACGAAATGTCTTATACGCGCTCAATGAAATGGGATTCGATCCGGAAGCATATCGAGTATCTATGGGTAATCAGCTTCAGCAACTGAACCATCTTCAATTGATGCAATTGGTTGCCAATGTATCTGATCTTCGCTATCAACATCGTGACAATGCATTCATACAAGAAACTACTGGCCTGCTGTTGATAAATACAGAATACGCACGACAATATAACGCCGCAGGCAAAGTTGAAAAAGCTACATATATTACCAATCTCTGCAAAAATGCCCGTCAAGCAATCTTATGGCTTAATAATAAATCACAGGAATTATTCAATCACACACTTGAAAAATGGGGTCTTCAATTATCTCCTTATGCACAACACATAATGGAAGACCAGGAAGCAATAGCTCAGGGATCACAGCTTGGACTTATAGATGCAGCCGAACGAGTCGCTCACACTATGACACACCCAAAAGAAGCACTCGAACATCTCGGCGGTCTTTTAAAATCGGCGCTCAGAATAAGCGCAGCACAATCTCAGCTAGAAATGGATCTTAGACTTGGTAGAGACTATGAAACAAGTCTTCAAGCATATGAAGCCGAGTTGCAGCCATTACATGCCACATTGCAATCACTCAACACATTCGCAACCGAGGTCTTCCCGAACCTTTCCACAGAAGAGCAAGCACGTGTGCTAAGTTCATTGTTCTGGGAAGGCTACATGACAGGAAAGGTAATGAATGCTGTGGGAGCAACAACTGAGATGGCTGTAGACGGCTTCAGCAAAGTTATACAACCGGCTTTACCACAGATTGTTAGAAGTGCAGCAGCAATGCAAAGATTCCAGAATGTAGAGACTCTCATTTACTACCTTCAAACTGAACAAGGTGGCTTTCTTGTCTGGACATCAAGATATAAACAGCTGCGAACCATAGGCGATGATATTCGTATGTTTATGCGTTCCATAGGGAGAAGCGAGCAAGCTCTCCTTACCCTCAAAAAAACGGTTGAACAGTCTCGAGATAGTTCTATGATACTCAATGGGCAAGAATATCACTTCGACTATGAGCATGTATTGGATCCAGATATTGGTGTGAGAATGAATAAATCAGGAAGAATCACAAAAGAATTTTATACAGGAGGCCATACCTGGAAAACAACAGAGGCTTTAGAGCAGGCTGGAAAGATTCAAATTCTCAACAAAAAAGTTCATCCTAATGGCATTGTTGAATTCAAAGTAAAATGGGCTGGTGGAGAAGAATT
>JAFGAR010000181.1 GCA_016933575.1 Candidatus Thorarchaeota archaeon | reverse complement strand
GCTGTGCTGTTCATACGGGCAAGGTTCAGATTAGACAAGCAACTGAACGAAAATCGCATCATGGCAATCGCTAATAGAAAATACTCAGAGCATATATGTCAGAGATGTATGCTCATCCCAGATCTCTGAACTACCCTATTAGCTGGTAATCCAAATGATAGACTCGGCAGATATCAGATTCATAATGGTTTTTCCAAAGATACCAATCGATGGTGAGTTCAGTTTTCAGGACTTGCCAGGAAGCGGAAAGCGAATCGATGTGCTATGCAGATCACTAGCAGCCTGTTTTGATTGGTGTCCTACGATGGGACTGCCAATAAAGATGGAGCTTGTTGCAGTGCTGTCTGACATGGTCTTACTCACATTCACAACATGCACTGACTGTATTGGCAAAGGAGAAACTTGGTGGGCAAAGATCATTCAATCAACCCTGAAAGATCAGAATCCTCCGGATTTTGTGAATATGTCCCTAAGCAGCTTAGAGGACTATCTATCCATGATTTCGGCTGAAGGGGACCAGATATTCGTACTCGATGAAGCCGGAGAGTCGGTGGGGTCGTTTGGACGAGAGCGCTCTTCACAATACAGTTTTATGCTTGGAAATCATGAAGGCTTCGACGGGAATACTAGAGAGGTCATTCGAAAGTTCAAGTTACCTTCAGTTTCCCTGGGGAATACTAGCTTCCTCGGAAGTCAATGCATTGCTATGATCATTTCCAGATTTGAGAGGCGTCAAAGGTGAGTGAAGACAAAAAAGCGGAAATTCGACCAAGAGCAATGAATCGATTGGTCAATAAGCTAACTAAAGAGATGCTATGGATCTACATCCTTAGACTTCTACAAGAACGACCTCACTACGGATATGAAATCAAGCAACTGGTCACAGAAAGATTCGGCTTCTCACCAGCCACAGTGAGTGGCTACGCGATCATCTATAGACTGATAAAGGACGGTCTCATCGATGAGCAGAGAAAGAGCGATTCTCCCAGGAAGTACTATGAGATTACGGAAAAGGGAAGATTAGCTATGAGGGAAGCCAAGGAGTTTCTCTCGACGATGATGGATATGGTCTTTGATATAACCAAATAGCTATTTCACTACTATCCTTTCAAGGAGCGCCTTTTGTCGACGCTGCATATCTTCGGGATCGAGCGTGAATTCTGCACAGCTCGTCCCCATTACAATACTAGCGGCGCTAGAAGCAAGAGCAGAAACATCAATCATAGATTCTTGTCGTACCATACCTGCAATGAATGCACCAAGAAATGCATCAGATGCTCCAAGTATGTTTCTCCGATTAGTCTTTTCAAGGGGGACTATATAGAACTCATCGCCATTATAGATAACTGCACCCATTGATGAAACCATTGCAATTCCAATATCAGCCCCATTTTCAACGAGATGCTCCACGGCTAGTAACGGATCCGTTTCCTCCGTTACAGCTCGCCAAAGTGAGCGCTCCATC
>JAFGAR010000180.1 GCA_016933575.1 Candidatus Thorarchaeota archaeon | reverse complement strand
GGAAGTCAGAGAAGACCTCATACCGAATTGTCAATACGAGGGTAGCGTTCGAACAGTGCTCAATCTGTCACTAGTCACATTCCTTGTAATGCTCGGGCTAAGTATGGTTGCACCGATACTGCCAACATATGCGGAGAGTTTTGAGGTCTCATACACGTTAGTTGGATTTGTCATTTCTTCCTTCGCAGCGGCTCGAATGATCATCGATCTTCCTGCAGGTCTTCTCTCACGACGCCACAATAAGAAGAAGATCATGATTACGGGTCTAGTCCTCCTGTCCACATCCTCAGTGCTAGCCGGGTACGCTCCAACATACTTGATACTTGTGATTGCAAGAGTGATCGAGGGCGTCGGATCAGCGCTTTATGTCACCACAGCCACAGTATTTCTTGCTCAGATCTGTGGAAAGGAGAAAAGAGGACAATGGATGAGTATGTATCTTGGAATGCTTCTCCTTGGTTCCATCTTCGGACCAACATTCGGCGGCCTACTTGCAGATATGTTCGATATGCGTATGCCCTTTTTCGCTTATGCTCTTATTACAGGATTGGGAATCGTCCCGACACTTGTCTTACCTAATCTAACGAACTCTCAAACCGAACTCCCTTCTCTTGATCTAGGACAAATCCTACAAGATGTGCGACAGGTCATAGCGAGCCCGTCATTTCTTTCAGTCACGTTTGCTATCTTCACATTATTCTTCCTGAGGACAGGAATAAGATCCACCTTGGTTCCGCTCTATGCAGCGAATAACCTAGGATTGAGTTCTGGGGATATTGGACTTGTTCTCACATTTGGTGCAATTGCAACAGCACTGACGATGACGCCAATAGGGAGTATCTCAGATAGGATTGGAAGAAAGAGACCACTAGCAGCCTGTCTTGTCCTCTCTGCTGTGAGTATCTTATTCATCCATTCTGCTACTGATATCGTGACTCTTTCAGTCATTATGATGATATATGGAGCAGTTGTGGGTCTCTCCGGACCCAGTGCAGCCTATGTGACAGATGT
>JAFGAR010000179.1 GCA_016933575.1 Candidatus Thorarchaeota archaeon | reverse complement strand
TCCTGAGAATCCTGATATCTACTATATTATTCTTGATGGATACCCAAGTAATGACTATTTTCTTAGAGAGTTCGGTTACGATAATTCAGATTTTACTGATGCCTTAGAGGAGCGTGGTTTTTTCGTCGCTTATGATAGCCTGTCCAATTACGGCGCGACGTTGGGCTCATTACCTTCATCACTGAACATGCGCTACCTGACCGAGGATGACAGATTGTTCAGTGCCGACTCGGTTGCCTACGCGAGGTGGCTTCTCGCTAACAACAAGACGGCCTATGATCTTCAAGAGCGGGGATATGAGTATATTTTTATGCTGTCGGGTTTTGTGTCACCCAGCGATATTGCTGATATCAATATTGATTTCTATCCCAGAGGACCCCACTACATTGAGACTGATGGTGTACAAGACAATTCCTGGTATTATAAGCAGCCGTTCTGGCCGCTGTTGGTGAAGACGACCATGGCCTATCCACTAGAAGATAGGCTGGTGACAAATGGTGATGATCGCCGATATGGTTGGTATGATGAGCCACAACGGATACTTGCTATTTTCGACGAAGCCGAGAAGATCCCGTTAAGGGAGGAGGCAACATTCTCTTTCATCCATATCATTAAGCCACATGAGCCAGTCTCATTTGACAAACATGGAAACATAATTAAGAGACTTCCTACCCAGAGAGACAACTTCTTCGCTCAACTTGAGTTCATAAACCGGCGTACTTTGCAAATGATTGACAGTATTCTTGCGCAGTCGTCCGTTCCTCCGATTGTAATCATACAGGGGGATCATGGTTCAAGGTTGGGGGATGCAAGGAGGGGCTCAAGGGATATGACTTTCTTTGAGATTCTCAATGCCTATCATTTTCCGAATGGGGGAGAGAAGGTGCTTAGTTCGTCTATTACTCCTGTGAACACGTTTCGGGTTATGTTCAACTACTACTTCGGCACAGATTATGAGTTGCTGGAGGATCATTTCTACAATATGCCTGATGAATACGACGAACTCTTCAATCTTATCGAGGTTGATATTGATGCCTGGCGAAGAAGCTGGAAAAAATGACCGGCACAAGTGTCAACTTAAGCGTTTGGGATTGCTCATGATCAGTTTTTAGCTCTGGGAACCAGATGTCATTCCCGCTTTTGCCGGAATGACATGAACCTTAGACAGAAGCATGGTATTGATCGTAAGTTGACACCTATGATGTGAATCTAAAAGCAAACATAGAGGTTGCAACATATGGCATTCAAAAACATATCGCATTGGATTATCTTTCCCTGGCTCATTGCGAGCTACCCGGTTCTTTTTCTGTATGCGCAAAACTTCTCACTG
>JAFGAR010000178.1 GCA_016933575.1 Candidatus Thorarchaeota archaeon | reverse complement strand
TTTAGCACCACCGCCCTTCCATCAAGAATATCGACGTCTCACCTTAAATCATCTTCAACGAATCAATACAACCATCAAAACCATCAATCCAGTCCTCATAGCCACTTTGAACTACTTCGCAGATGAAACAAATAATCCGCCTATCGTGTTCAAAGAAGACATACTTCTGTTGAAACATGACAGGCTCGTCATAGTGTTCTTGTGTAATAGAATTAATACAATTATCTCTTGAAAACTGAGCAACCACCACGTGGACATCCATACCATTAATCACAGTATCCTCCTCAGAAAGTACTGAAAAATTATCATATGAGACGGTATACTCTTCTAACCATACATGCGCAAACATGGTCAATGTCACATCCTCTCGAATGACCACAGGTCGAGTCACATACAGGGTGATATTCGATCCTTTCTCTTGTATTCTCCTGGAGAAGCTAAGAATAAAAAGACCGCTGTCATATTCTGTCATGTGATCTTCCAGAGGTGAAAAATGAACAGAAGGGTTCAACCCAAATCCATACTCATAATTCCTATACTCTAAGTGAATAAGTTCTGCTTCTCTGGCTGGCTGTAGGTAGAGAGAGTACACGATAAAGACGAGGATGAACACAGCAAAAATACCTACGACAATCTCCCAATTTTTGATAGTGCGGTAGTTCCTAAGGGTGCTTCTCTGGTGAGCAGGAACAGTATACGGTCGACGTTGCCACACATGTCCACACGTTCTACATGAGTACATATGCACTTCATCATCAACAGCTGACGAGCGAGTACCACCACGATACGAAGGATACGTTCTATAATAAAATCCATGTTGAACAGTCTTTCCAATATCTCTACTGCCACAGTTCGGACATTGAGTATCATCCATAGTATCCCATCCGTTATAACTTAGAATTGAGTGATGAAATTTATATTTTTTGCTCTACAGAAATGTCTAAGAAAAAATGTGTATTCATTTCTTCTAGGCTTTTTCCTATCGATGGTAATACAACCTACTTCCACTGTGAAAGATTGGAGCTATCCGTCCTTAAGAAACCACTCCCTCCACAGAACCTCCTTCGTCTCTTCGTTCGGCACCACCACCCCCCAAACCTCCGATTCCACCCCAGGATTTATACAAAAGACTAACTCATTCTGGATTGAACTAGAGTTGCAGAGTATCTCCAGAGGAAATCATGCATGAGTTGGGACGAAGAACGAATCCTTCCTGCGAAGCGTGGCAGCGGCCTTGCCGAAGAAGCGTTTTCAGAAGCAACCGGAACCATACACCGAATATTAGGATGAGTGATTTACCTGGCAGAAACCACGGGATCTTCTGGATAGACACGCCTGTTTTTTTCTTTTGGAATCATCACCCACCTCAAACCTCGGTTCCATAAAAGGATTCAAATAAGAGACTCACGAATTCTGGATTGAACTCCATCTCTGGCGTATCTTAGGGGCCATCACGGAATGGAATTAGGATGAAAAGAACGAATCCTTCCTATGAAGCGCGGCAGACGGCCTTGGCGAAGAATCGTCCTCAGAAGCAACCGGACCACTCCACTATATATCAGGAGAGCTATCTTTCCGTAAGAAACCGTTCTCTCTCCTATTCAAACGTCTCTGTTTCTTCCTTAGGCACCACCGATCCCGAGCACTTTTTTTTCCTACAACTC
>JAFGAR010000177.1 GCA_016933575.1 Candidatus Thorarchaeota archaeon | reverse complement strand
TAGCGGAATGTTAAGGAGTAGGGGCAACTTGAATCCAAAGGAAATGAACGTTGGCCTCAAATTGTGATGATTAAGCCCTTGTACCAGTCAGAAGAATAGCGTATACGTAAGCTATTGACGGTAGACTTCCTTGACAGTATTATTAGCTAGATTCTTCACTTTTCATATAATCGATCAGTGTCAAAGCTTCCCATTTTGTACGGAGGCATTAATGCAAGAGCACGGTCTTAGCAAGATATTGATTGCATTTCTGTTTGTTTTGACGTTGCTCGGTATAAGCTCCAACTATATTGCCAACTATGTATTTGCAGAAACACTGGTAGAACTTGATACAATTTATGCCCTTCGATCATTAAATGTTGAACTCCATGACGGCTATGCAGAATATTTCGAAGATCCACCGGATATTATTGCCCCCGCAAATACCGAATGGGCTCCAATACCTCCAGAATTCAAAATTGAAAAAGGTGGGAATCGGCTGTCATTGTATGACGAAGCCGTAATGCTAGAAGACGGTACTTGTTGGATAGAGGCGGAAACAACAGTGAACTGTCAGTGTATAGGCGTACAACTATGGGGGGCAACTGATGGTGGGTGGGCTCGAGTCCTAATTGACGAAGCTGAGGTTTGGACTGGTAGTACCTATAGCAGCGGTAATGATTCACCTTGGGGTGTCTTTGCTAAGTATTTGGAAGCGTGTGAACTATCCGCTGGTACCCATACCATTCGAGTGGAGAATATGGGCACTAGCGGAATCGGTGGGGGAACGGAGGTTATTGTAATCTTCTTTGGCATGAGAGAGGTTACAAGTAATATAGCCCCAGAAACAGAATCTTCACAGGAACCATCTTCGGAATCTATCCCGAGTGAAAACGAACCCCCAGTACAACCTACATCTGGATTCGCCGATTTAGCTGGAGATTGTAATAGCGATGGCGTTCTCAATGTCAATGATGCCTTGATAGCGCTGAAAATGGCAGTGGGTAAGATAGATGAGAATCTGGTTGCCGATCTAAACCATGATGGAACTGTGTCTTCAATAGACGCAAGAAAGATTTTAAGGATTTCATTAGGATTGGAGATTCTAGAATGAAGAAAATTGTAGCACCAAGATTTCTCCTGTTGTTAATAGTGATAATAGCCACCACAGCTTTGGGGTTTTCTCAAATTCACCAAGCCAATGCTATGGATACAAATGCCAAATCGTCT
>JAFGAR010000176.1 GCA_016933575.1 Candidatus Thorarchaeota archaeon | reverse complement strand
TGGTCCTTGTCAACTCTCTCCCCAGAAAGGAGTCCCGTCTGTCCCTTGTCTCCCATTCTGGTATAGATTCGCTTTGACATGTGTGATCTCACTTCTCCAAATTTATGAAACCAGATGTATGATTGAGCCCAATGTAAAAAGACTATTGCATGTTCATGGTGCCATCTATCCTTTCTTCATCTAATGCTCTCTCTTTGCGAGAATGAAAACAGCAAGAAGAGCTGTACTTATCATGGTTCCTAGAATCAGGACAGGAAAAGCGAGATCGGGTTGATCAGTCGTGGTAGATGTCTGTGTTGTAGAGGACTCGATCGATGTTGGTGTTTCTATGGTGGTGGTTGTATCTTCGACTACAGATACAGTGACTTCATCCGATGCAGAGTTGCCTCCTGCATCGTAGATGATTAAAGTGAAAATATGCGTTCCAATCGATAGACCATCGATATTGAGCCCCAGAGATGAAGCAGTATCATTCCAGATTCCCTCCAGAATTCTATCATTCCCTTGGAGGACCTCATACGAAATAGGATAGTCGTCTGAGAAGGTCCATTCGATTTGATTCCCGGTGGCTCCCAGAGTGTATTCATAGTCTGGTGGATGCGAGATATCAGGTGGGGTCGTGTCCTCAATAGCAATAATGATTTCAGCAAAACAATAGTTGTCGAACGCATCATATGCACGCAGCTCCAAGTGATAGTCACCCAGTGATAGAACGTGCATGTCTCTGAGAATTCCATTAGTGATCTCGAAATTACTAGTATCATTCACCCAGTATTCTGTGATGCCACTAAGGTCTGAAGCCTGCAACGCATAGGAAAATCTCTCTCCCCCCTCAATGCTTTGATCTTCTGGATATATCACCCATACTGGGGAATTGGTGTCTTCGATTATTACATGTACATCATCCGATATACTCCGGTTAGTAGTTGTATTGATATGTAGAGAATACAAGTATTCTCCTGGGTAACGGTTTGCTGGTATAGTGATCTGTATCGGTCCACCATCCCACTGTCCCCCTTCCAAAACCTCTGAATTCGTAGTAATATGATACCTATCTGGATGGAGTGCTGACGCATTCCACAGCACATATCCTTCTTCGCCATATTCGATGGTCATATCTGCTGGAGAGGCGACAAACAAGATGTATGATGGATACCTATCCTCACTCCCACTCGTGCCAGGGATCTTGTATCTTCCTGAGCCTGAATAATCGCTATACGCATTTCCTCTGCTATTGCCATCATCCCACAGATTCGTCGGGACGAATGGTAGTGTGCCGATGGAATCGACAGCATTTTCCTCTTTGTTCCATCCTATCTCATTATCATAGATTCTGATATTGTCTGAGGAAATCAACTGAATACCATGACGCTGATTCTCCTCGATCGAGTTGTGTGTGACATTACCATTAGTACAGCTGGCGAGATTCAGCCCATCGAACTTTGATCCTTCGATATGATTCATTGTCACAGCGAAATCATCTATTGAAGAGAGATACAATCCATACTCTGCCTTCGTTATGGTGCAGTGACTAATGATAGCGTCGTCGATACTCTGGACAAAGATGGAAAAATCGCACTCTTCATATTCGTTATGGATGGATTTCAGCTGAGAGCATTTTGAGGCAAAGATCCCGTATCTGAGATTCTGGAATACCATTTCTGATATGTTCACAGACGAGACCTTCTCCAACAGAATACCGAAATTCCCTTCTTGGATTACAGAGTCTTCAATCAC
>JAFGAR010000175.1 GCA_016933575.1 Candidatus Thorarchaeota archaeon | reverse complement strand
GATATTTGGGGCGGCAAATTGCAAGTTCAATAAAAAGAGAGAACTATTTCTTCCAACTTCGTCCAATCTTCGAACGAAGATATCCTGGAGCAATTGAGAGAATTGCACTTCGAACAGATCGTACTCCCATTAGCATCTCTGCTATTGTTGTCTGGGACTTTTCTGAGTCAATGAATCCAGAGCTAGACCATCCTCCATTCTCACCAGCGCCTGGTCTCATGAGTTTTCTTTGGAGCCATAAACCCCATTTCAAGTCAGAACCTATGTCTTTGGTCCATCTCTTTTCGTATGATGAAAGCATATCATCCGAGAAATTAGACCCCTTAATACACTGAATGGCAGTCATTGCAGCAGCATATCCCCCGGCCATTGAGTAATGAATACCTTCTCCACTTATTGGCGAACAATGTCCTGCAGCATCTCCTGCCAGCATAATCCTCTTCCCGAATGAAGGCCGTATAATCCCGCAGAGCGGCATTAATGCGGAATCCTTCTTGATTATTGTACCTCCGTCTAGCTCGTTATTAAATGGTTCAACTTCTGCAAGAACATAGTCAAGATATTCATGTGTGCGACGATCATTCTCTCTTACTCTACTAACTAGACCGCCTGTCCCAACAATAGCTATGCGTCCTCGAGGGAAGATCCAACAATACCCGCTCGGAGAATATTTGTTACCATAGAGGAATGCATTGGAGCCTCCTAGCTCTCGCTCCATTTCAATATGATATTGGAGACCATATCCCATACCTGTATTGGGTATCCTCTTTCTCAATGTGACAAAACGTTGACTTACTGGATTTGCTCCACTTGCATCTATAATGAGTTGGGCAGTTAGGACTCTTTCATCTTCACCTTGCTGAATCCAAACTCGGCACATCTCATTGCTTGTTTCCATTTTTGTTACGGTCGTTCCTAATAGTGTGGTCTTGTGTTGATCTGGTATTTTGCTTAAGAGTGCCTTCCCCAAGGCGGGTCTGCTAACATTGACTCCAAGCATCTCTTCAAACTGGATACTGACAAGGTCTCTTCTAGGGAATTTCATTCTAGCTGTATCAATTTCATGTTGGCCCTCAACCGCTGGAATTTCGAATCTCTTGATGGTTGATGCTGGAATAAAGCCTCCACACGGTTTATCGCAACCTGGTTCATTTGATCGCTCAATTAGTGTATACGCAATATTGGATGATGCAAGAGTTTGAGACGCGATAAGTCCTGCAGGACCAGCACCAATGACGATGACATCAGTATCATATGGCATGATGTATCAGACGAAATCATGAATTGATGTGCCTATTATGTTCTTCGACAAATTAGTAGCATGTACCAGTCAATTCGAATCTTCGGAAACACCAACTCCGGGTGTACGAATTGTCACTGGTACATGCTTGTTTTCCTATTCACGTAGAGTACACGTTAGTCCCGTGGAGTACACGTTTTGGATGGAGGTTTTAAGGAATAAACCAATTTGCCCGAATGGTGAGGAGAGAATTGTATCAATGCATTTAATGCATCTGAATGGCCTAGGGATTGTCAAATTTGTAAAACGTTTACTTCCATCTATGTGAGTACACCATAGTATATTTGACATTGTAATATGAAAGAAAACTTACTATGACTCTGGTAGGAGTATGAAATCTTGCTTTCCTACGTAGATTTAATTGATTACTTTGTTCTCCTATAACTATGAAAGAGGGAAGAAGGTTTCTACACTTTTTTGATTCCGAAGAATACGAGCAAGTAGTTCCAGAATCAGATGAACACAAGAAGGTTCCTGCGCCTCTCTTCCAGCAGCCTTTTCCTGAAGGTAGTCCTCTCATCGATCTAATTCCTCCAAAGAAATTTACTATTGGTAAGACACCCTTTATTGATCTTGTCAATCAGAGGAAAAGCAGAAGGAAGTATACTTCCGATCCTCTTACTTTAGAAGAGCTATCATTTCTGCTTTGGAGTACTCAGGGTGTGAAAGAGGTCTTGAAATCAGGTCGTGGCGTTAGACGTACCGTTCCCTCTGCTGGCGCTAAGAGTCCTTTAGAGACCTATCTTGTCATTAACAGAGTAGATGGACTCAAATCTGGTCTCTATCGGTACATCTCCTTTAGTCATCAATTGCTGTTCCTCAAGGAGATTGATGAAGTGGAGGAGAAAATGGGCAAACTCGCATTTGACCAAAAATTCGTCGGAGCTGCTCCTGCGGTCTTCTGTTGGACAGCTGTCCCATACAGAACTGAATGGCGTTATACTATTCTTTCTCATAAATTCATTGCAATTGATCTGGGAATTGCGTGTCAGAACCTATACATGGCTTGTGAAGCAATAAATCTGGGGACTGTAGCTATTGGTTATTATGAGCAGCATAAGTTAGATGAACTCCTTGACTTGAATACAGATGAAGAGTTTGTTGTTTTGTTGGCTCCTGTCGGACGTTATCCGGAAGAGAAGAAACTGACTGAATTTTTCAAGAACCCCAAGAAGAAAGTCACTCCGGAGAGTTTGAAGAGGCTTGAAGGGAAATACAAACGGAATAATCTAGTTGAATTCATCTTCAAGGATAGTAATCTCGTAATTAGAATAGGTGAGTTTGAAGAGATCCTTGATCCTTTCAATGAGGTTGAGTTCAAAGCAGAGCTAAGTGCAAGGGCAATGAGGTTTGAATTCACTAAAGATGGTAAACCATCAAAGCTTGTTGTACTCACTGAAGAAGATGCAGAAATCGAACTTGAATATGTTGAATGAACGCCTGTCACGATGATTCTTTCCAGGAAGATTCTGTCATTTACGCAGATTGAATGTGTGAAGAATGAGTGTAAGTTGCTGATGTGCATCCTCTGAGAGTGGCATCTCTACGAGATTGAATGTATTCTCTGGCGTATTTTGTTTTAATGGCTTAATTTTCTATAGTTAATATTTTTCTTTATCCCTCAATATTATCACTCAATATCTGACGATTTTTCGTCAACAATTAATATAATAATCGTTTATACTTTTAATGTATTCAAATTCCCTTTATCGGTACATAATGTACCATTGAAAGGCATTACTAGGCAAGAATATTATATTAGATAATGGTTGAAATTAAACTAATTGTGTCTTCTCAAAATTTTCGTGACTGACATGCTCCTCTTTTTTCCACTCAATATTCTGATTATATGTTAATTCCCATACACAGAAATCGAGTCATATGGTCTATCGCACTATTTTGATACTAAATAATCCAGGTTATCCACGCAAAAAGGTAGCAATACACACTAAATGAGTATGACTTCAGGCTATATTTCGTTGTAGGATGAATAGATGTATTCTATATTTGGTTACAGAATATATGCAATCTGGACTCAGTGTTTGTTTTCGATTCTTCTAACTGCGCTCATCTCTTTTTAATTGATACTAGAATGATCGGTGGTGTTGGTTACCCTTGATTGATGAACTTATTTTGATTAGTATATAATATATAATATTAGGGGCAACAAATTATTTTTTGTAAATAATATTTTAACAAATAAATGTTATAAATAAACACCACTCAGTAAGATGACATCGTCGAAAAATCGAAAGGTATGAAGGTTTCAGGAGAAACAAGAATAGAGCGAAAAAATTATGCAGATAACCTATCTAGTTGAATTTGGGATTGAGAATGAAAGATTATCCTATAGAATGCTCTAATCCTGATTCAATCAACAATATTTCAAAAACTAAATGTTCTTTGGGAACAATCACATATCATTTATATCTCGAAAGAAAGAACGCTTACAACAGATACAAACATCGTTGTTATTACCGATAGGTACAAAGCCTAGAGAGAGTATCTTTTGGCTGCGTAACAACAGTGCACTTCCATAAAAACGACAAGAGGTCACCAAATGGTTACAATCTTCATTGTCGATGACGAGGCGATTTTACATCGCTTGTATAAGGACGTTTTCAGTATTAAAGGACATGAGGTTGTAGCAGACGCTTTTGATGGTGCTGAAGCTGTTGAAAAGTATATTTCTCTCAATCCAAGACCAGATGTAATAATCCTAGATCACAGAATGCCGAACAAAGATGGCATGCAGACAATGAAAGAGATTCTAGAAATAGAAGCAAACGCTAAGATTGTCTTCATCAGTGCTGATGCAAATGTTCGAGAACAGGCTATGAGCAATGGCGCTGTGAGTTTTGGATTGAAACCTGTGACGATCAGACACATGCTTGATCTCGTCGAGAGTGCTGTATCTGGGTAAGAGTTTAGCAGTAGTAGTCCAAAAAACGACTTCTTGGGGGTCGTTGTAGTCTGAATAAACGGAACCATTCAGGAGTCATAGTTGCTGGTGAAGTCCCTCTACTTAGGGTGCTCTTAAAAATGGCTCTGGAAGACTCTGGTTTTGATGTAATAGGTGAGGCAGAAGACTCTGATTCACTTCTCATCATGTGTCAAGGGGAGAGTCCTGCTGTTGTGTTGATAGATTTTGATATGGAACAACTCGAGATAGTACGACTGATTGAGAGTCTATTGGATATTGACCCCCTTGTCGCAATTGTGGTCATTTCAGATTTAATTGATGGTCAGAATGAGACCGTATTGGCTGCTGGCGCTAGAGCCTTTCTTCAAAAGCCCTTTAGTATGTACGATATGACCGACATAGTAAAGAAAGTCCAGCCCGTTTTATGAATGTGTCACTCTGGTACCTTTGTATCTGGGAAGACTGCTATACCCTCAGGGCCAATCTTGAACATGGCTCGTTTCATTGTATAATTGGCTCAACGCATCTTTACAATTCGCATCGTTCTGACATAGGCTCCAGCTGAATACAATGTATCTAGTTTAACTACTCCATCACAGATGAAGAATGGCATCTGATCGCTCTGACCTGGATCCGTCGATCTCAACTCATGGGTAAGAAACACTGTTGTCTTGACATCCGCTATCTCGCGAATAAAACCATAGACTCACTGTCGGATCTCTGAGCGATTTCCTGCAAGTTCCAAAAGAGGTCCTAATCCATCAATCACTATTCTTTTTGCATTGAATTCTTTCGCTCGCTTCCGGACTAACTCTGCTAATCGGGGGACGGTGAAGGGCTGTTCTCTAAGTAGAGCATGACCAAAACCTATGACATATTCATAACTGGTCTCAGTCGGTAAATTCTAAGGCTTCCACTCAGGATTGATAGATTCCCTGCTTCAATTGCTTCTTTTGGGTCCCATCCAAAATCTTGCATGTCCTCAATTAGCATGTCGGAGGTCTGATCCAGGGAAAAAAGGAGCCCCCTCTCTCCTTTTTCTATGCCATCAAAGAGAAAGTGTCAAGTCAAAATACTCTTGCCAGTTCCAGGACCGCCTGCTATGAGTGTTGACATCCCCTCAACATAGCCCCCTGTCAAGTATCCATCTAGACTTGATAATCCACTACTAACTCGTTTTTGGCCATGTCAACCACAGCTTCATCCCATATTTTGATAAAATTAACATTTCACAATTGGTTCTATCTTAGTTAGGATATGCAAGAAAGCTATATCTTTTGCTAATAGGTAAATTCGCGGATAGAACCACTAGAATCCTTTTGAAATGGAAAAAGTGGAACTAAGGTATAACTGTTCATCATCTAGAATTGTTCTGAGAGAGATAGGGACTGATGCACTTGGAGAACGACCCAATAATCCCCGAATTCATGATGTACCGACCAGGGTTAGAAAAATCAGAAGTAGAGGAGATTGGGAATCGCTTAGCAACTCACTCTCGAAGTACTAAAGACCGTTTCATGCTTTTCACTGACATTCTAATTGAATTCGTTGGAGCAGGTGAATGGCACAATAGAAGTCCTGCTTTTCTTTCAATGCTAAGCAAAGCTTGTTTCTTGAGAGGAATGTATGGCTATAATCAAATACTAGCACGCGACAGTCGGAGTTTGAATTGCAAAGGCTATGCAGCAGCTGCGTATTGTAAACAGAGTCTTGATCCTAGGTGGTTGAACAATCTC
Organism: Candidatus Thorarchaeota archaeon; assembly: GCA_016933575.1. Taxonomy (GTDB): domain Archaea; phylum Asgardarchaeota; class Thorarchaeia; order Thorarchaeales; family Thorarchaeaceae; genus SMTZ1-45. Next base: position 85,560 of record JAFGAR010000175.1, on the reverse strand, counting down.
AGGAATATTACCAATCAGTCTTGGCAAGCTAAAGACTACATCACATTTGCTGAACTATCTGGTCTACTTGCCTCTGCCCTGATGGATTTAGGCTATGCGGACCATGCGCGAGATGTTGCATCTGAGAGCATAGATAAAGTGACAATCGCAACTACACAGGATCCTGGAATTAGGACAATGGTGCAGTCTGCATTGTTACGACCTCGGATTATCCTTGCATTCATTGCAGGATATGCAGAATCGCGAGAAGAGGCTCTAATTAGACTTGATTCAGCTCATGATACTGCAAAACTCCTTGATCATCAGCTTGCCCTCAATGACATTCAATACTATCGAGCCAGAGCATTGGAAGATATGTATGAACATGATCGTGCAATGACTCTTGTGACTTCTGCATTACGTAAATATGAACGAATGGGGTATATTGCTGGAGTTGCTGATGCACGAAACCTACGAGGTGTAATACACCTCAATATGGGTCAGCTTCAGGAGGCTCGGGACCAATTCGAGGAATTGTTGATTGTTCAACAGCAGCTCAATAACCAAGTCGGTCTTGCAAGAACTCTAATCAATGTAGGTGAGATTGATAGAGCTCTTGATCAAATAGACCAAATGGAAACCTACAACAGACGTGCTCTTGAAATCAGTCAAGAAGCAGAGTATATGCGTGGAATTACGGTTGCTACTTTGAATCTTGGCGACGTTTCTATAAGAAGAGGCGATGTTCATGAAGCCCTCAGACTCTATGAGGAAGCTATTGAATATGCCAAAAATGCTGGTATGAAGCAGACACTTGCCCTCATTTATTTTGTAATCGGTGATGCATATTATTTGCTCCAAAATCTCGATGTAGCACTTGAAAATTATGAACTTGCAAGAAAGGTTTCTGCGGAAGTTGCTCACAAATTATACTCATTTAATGCAGAAACAAGTATTATCGTCACACAATGGGCCAGAGGTCAACAACCAAATCCCGAATTGATAGAACAGACTCGCACTATTATGAGCCCCTTTTCTGATTGGTTAGATGCTTCCGATTCTTCCCTTATGAGAAAGGTTCGTAGGATTGTTTTAGAAGACCCCGGCTCTGAGATTGATCTGTGTGTGTTTTATGATGGCGAGAAGAACTTTGAATGTCGGGTAGAGCGTAAGGAGCTTCGAAAAGAGTGCTTTGGTAATCTCTATTGGATGGGTTCGCTCTGTCCCTTCTTCCGGGATTTCATGGCGAAACTCGAAAAATAACTCATTCTGCAAATACAATTAGGAACAAATAAAATGTGCCAAGCTCTTTCTTTTTTTTTGGTAGTTTGTAATGGACTTTTCTCAAGGTCCGTTCACAGCTCAAGCTGATTCTGTTTATTATGAGGCTGAACTTGAAACCCTTCATATCCCTCGGAAATTAGCTGGCATTCCTATGTCGTATCTTAAATTCCATCTTTCCTATACAGAGTGTATATGCTACAGTTATGGATTTGATAAGAAGTATGAAGACATTCTTGCTTTTGATGACTCAGTTTTCATCTTCCCGAAGGGATTGCCATCTCAATCATTAGGCATTGTATACACCACAGCAAAGACATTCCGACATTTCTGTATGGGAACAATCCCTGGAAAATCAGGGTCGCAAGTTGAGATTCCTCGAAGACCACGGACACTCCCGCGATCTCCAGAGCATAATTAGTGCCATGTTTCGATATTTTAGTGGACTTACTCTCTAGTAGATATTAATGAATTATCCAAAAAAACTAGGAATAAATGAGCCACATATCCTTATATGACCATTAAGTCAAACTGCCATAGCTGGAGTTATAATATTGACTTCATTGCGCAAGTAAGGGGCCTTTCACATGAGCGCACAGGGTGCAATTCCACCCAGTATTAGAGATGCATTAGACTCAGCACAGGGATATGTCATGATGGTGACTGGAAAACCAGGAACTGGAAAGACTTTGTTTGTGCATGAGATTTTTAGAGAGTATGCGGACTCCCTTCTCATTCTTTCAAATGCTGAAGCAACAAGTGTAGCCAAACAAGAACTCTCAAGATACCCGAATTGGAAAGAGCGTAACATTGTTGCTCACTATTGGAGAACAATTGGTGACAAACTCCTCCATGAAATGCCTATGTCTGACCAGTTGGGTACTCTACTGGGATCTTCAGATATATCTCCTGATAGTAATATTGTCATCATTGACTCTTGGACTGATTTTATTATGCCAATTCAAGATTCTAAAAGACAAGAGATTCAGCAGTCAATGATCTATGCAGCCCGTAACGAAGGAAAGAAACTGATTTTTGTCACAGAAGGTGGAACAGAGAACTTAGAATTACGATCTCTTTTCTATTCTGCTGATGCAATATTGCGATTCGAGAAACTCCACGATAACCATCGCATGTTCAGACAGATGAGCATTGAGAAGATGAGGGCAAGACCTGTCAGTCAAGATACGTTCTTGTTTACTTTGACTGGTGGGAGATTTAGCTATATTCCTTGGCATACCCATCAGTTTCCTCCAATCACAGTAGAACGAGAACCGATAGAAGATCCTTCCAAGAATAAAATATCCACAGGAAATAGGAGTCTTGATGTCATTCTAGGTGGCGGATTCGATAAGGGGCTACTCAGTCTTATAGAGGTAGAGAATCTTGCAGCACCTTATCTTGAGACCATCTACATTCCTTTTCTTTCTAATCATTTACAACTCGGAAGATCTGCACTAATCCTACTTCCTGAAGGTTGGTCTCCAAATCGTTTCATACATGGCCTCTGCCATTTTGTTGAACCAGAAGTTGTTGAAAAACAGGTTGTCTTCTTTGGTAGACATGCTCTTGGGACCAGAAGCAACGTACGAAGTATTGATGATGATCCTTGGAAGACTCTCCAGGAAATCAGATATGAATCAACATTATTAGAACGTGAATTTGGGTCTCCAGTGACAGAACTTTTCTCATTGGACCTATTGGAGAATAAATACGGAGTTACTGATGTAAAAGGAATGCTTGCAGAAATAACAGCAGCTCTTCCCCTAAGTCAGAGAGCTACAGTTTCAATATTAAGCCAACAACAAAGCCTCAAGAGTGGCTCTGTTGCTCATGGCGTACATTTACGAGTCAAGGAATTAAGCGGAGTGCTAAGTGTATGTGGAATCATTCCAAGAACGAACTACTTGGCAGTGAGTCCTGTGCTCTCTAAAGGATTCCTTGACTATGAATTAATACCAATCGTATGAGGTGAGCTAGTGAACAGCTCTAAAACAAAGAAAATTTTGGTCGTTGATGACGAGGAACTCACAACTGAATTAGCAAAGACCTTTCTTGAGAAGCATGATTTCGTGGTAATCATTGCAGGAGATGGAGAAGAGGCAATTGAAATTGCACGGTCGGAAGATCCTGACCTTATTCTCCTTGATGTGATGCTACCAACAATTGATGGTTTTACAGTATGTAAAACGCTCAAAGCGACTGACCAATTCAGAAACACACCAATTTTGATGTTTACTGCTAAAGGACTTAGTAGCGATATGGAACGAGGAGAGGAAGTCGGCGCTGATGAGTACATCGTTAAACCATTTTCAGGTAAGGCTTTAGTTGCAACAATTAGAAAACATCTGGGAATATAGAAGAAGAGTGATTGTAACATGGCCGAAGAACCTACTAAATCAGGTTCACAGTATAGCATCGTAGACAGTTTGCTGACTAAACCACCTCCAGGCTATGTTTTCCTCGTTATGGCATCACAAGACAGTCATTATGATCTCTTCATGCTCACATTGATACGAAGAGCCATCGAGTTGAAACTCAAAACACTAGAGGTAGTTACAGAGGCTCGAAACCGCTCACTAATGATTGAACTTGCTGAAAAGCAGAATAACGATTTCACGATTCTTGAAGTGGGATACGGTCAAAAGCCCTTGGGTGTCCATACTTGTTCTCCTCATCTTCACGAAATAAATATCCAACTCAGAAGCCTTAGAAAAGACTTGGCTCCCAAACTTATCACGTTTGAGGGACTCACTCCACTTTTAATTGATTTCTCAGCTCGTGATGTTGTACAATTTTTCAAGGAATGCGTTGAAGAGAGTATCAAGATTGGTTCTAATGAGTTCTATCTAGTTCACGCAGAGACTGCCGATTCAGTAACAGTGAATCAGTTATTCTCGCTTGCCCAAGGTATTATCACATTAACTACAACTCGAGGAAAGCACTACTTGACTGTTAAGAAAGCTAAAGGTGTCGAACTTCCCTACAATCCGATTGAATATGTGCCAAACATGTCTAAGCCAAATAGATCCAGCTGGGAAATAACATGGAATTGGTGATATCACTCAATATCCAACTCAATCTCTTCATCATCCTCTTCGTCTAATTCGTCTTTTTCTCTCAATTGAATACTGCGAGAAGAGAAGAGCCTCTCAAAGAGGTCGAGTGTCTGTTTCATTATATCAGTCCAAGTCTCTGTAACAGCATCATCAGCTGATGGAGTTGTTTGTTCTATAGAATCTACAAGTGAACGATCTAGGAGAGAACGAACTTGCCTACAGCTCTCATCATCCCAATTGCATTGACTCATGATAGTCTCAATACGTTTGATTATTTGTCCTCTTAGAGATGCAAATCTCATTCTTTCGTCATCAATTTCCATTAACCGTTTGTTTACTCTTCCCAATTCGCTGAGGAGTTTTCGTACTGCTAGAACATCAGATCTTGCTTCGGGAATGATGAAACCGTGAGGTATTCTAATTCTGCCAGCCATCCCGTCACGTCTTGTGAGTCGAACAACGAAAGTATCAGGTAGTATTGTAGTTGATAGACCAAATCTCACATTTAATCTATAATACACCCTATCTGGACCTAGATTACTCTCTCCATGCTCTCGCTCAACCAATCCTGCTTCTCTAAGTACTTCAAGATGCTTGAATGCGCCTCGGGGTGTTAGATCAAGGGTGTTTGCCAAATCATATGGGTAACGTGCTCCTTGAGCTAAAAGTTGTAGGATTTTTCTTCTGGTTTCATTTCCGAGAGCTTTGAATACTTTGTCAAGATCACTCGGCCTTTCTTGGGTCAATTAGATGTACCTTCATTCCGTTTTTCAAATAACATACCTATTATTATAGATAGTCAACTTTTTCCCAAATTGCGTACAGGAATGCAATCCATTCAATGTACAGCTGGTCTGGTTCCCAGAAATCTAAACCCGCATTCGAAACGTAAGGTGGGAATGTTTCTGGAATCTCTTCGTTTTGATGCGTAAGCATATTTTTTTCTCCAAGGTATGTTTAGAACGATGAATTTTTGGTCATTGATCTTTGTTCTATACAAACACATCGTATCTAGTATACCAAGTGGTATACTAGAAAAAACCAATTTAAGGCTTATCACATGGACATATCAGAATGTGGCAATTTGGAACGTTTTTGAGGATTCTGTGTTGAAGCAATCATCTCTTCATGTGTTTGAGTTCGATATTTTGTCAGAAGGGTCTCTCCTTTTTCATAAATTGGACCTTGGCCAGTAAGGAAACCAGAGGCAACTCCATCCTTGGTTGTGATGACCGGTCTCGTCGCTTTCATCATCAAATACCTCAGAAATTCGAGATCTGTAACCTTTCGTCGCATTTTACGTTGGTATCGCATCTTTTCCTCTTCCCAGGTAAGGATATCATGCTCGGTGAGTCCTTTGAAGAGCTTATTTTTAAGAGGTCCTTGCTCGGTCATTCGGTTTTCCTTCCAAAAGGTTAGCAAGTTAACCCTCTTCGATTAATCCTATATTGTCTTGTGATACTGAGGAAATACTAGGTTTCATTTTTAGAAGAAGAACTCCTTCTAACCTTTGGAAAGATCCTACCTGTTCGATGCATGTAACCCGTATAGTCATCACCAAATTCACGTACCAACATCGATTCTTCAGATTTCATTCTCGAGTAGGTGATTGGAATCCCAATAACTGCAAAGATAATTAATGGCACGTAAACCGTGAATAAAATCATTCCCAGGTTGAAGAGGTTGTGTGCTGAATACAAGGGATGCCTTAGACGTGCATATGGACCTTCTCTAACTATCGCTTGTTCAATCTTTGTTTCAAGTGCATAAGAATAATGTTTTCCAAGTGTTCTGTGGACCCATGCCATAAACGGGAGTGAAACAATCATAAAGGCGAATCCCAACCAGCGAGCACCTTCATCAACGACAAGGGTTGCCCACATCATCCATATTGGATTTAAGATATACAGAATGATGATAATTAGTTCAATAGGAGTGAGGATAACTAACGCGATTCCTGTCCATCCCTCTTTCTTCATGGCCTCTCGTCGCTCAGCTCTAGATCGAGGCTTTGCAGGATTTCGAGTCTTTCTAACATAGTACATCCTGACTATCCAGAAGGCTACAAATACCGTTGTAAACAGTACCCTGAATACTATTTCTGAGGTCATCTGCCCCACCGAAACTATTCAGACTTCTCTGCTTCTGCGGAGTTTGTTTCTGGTAATTCCTTGGATTTTTCCTTTTTCTCAACAGGTGTAAATGTCGCAGCCGCCTCTTCCTTCTTCTCAGGTGTGGGGTGATGATAGAGGCTCTCTAAAGAGGTCTTTCTGAATTGTGTGACTGCAGTCCAAGTTGCAGATTTATCTGCCATATGAGTGAGTTTCTTGACTTTAAACATCACAATTGCAGAAATATCAATGAGGATGATATTCATTCCTAGGAGTGCGAAGGAACCTATCCCAACGTTAAGGACTACTGCATTAGCGGTAATAAGACCAAGAACTGCCATCATAGCCGCATTTACCGCTGGAGGCATTAATGCAGCTGATATTGCAACACCGACCAGAGATGACATATCACCTCGGGTTACAGATACAGCTACAGCAGCACCTGAGAATATTGCTACTCCAATATCAAGTGCAGCAAATCCATTACGTCGGGTTATCTCAGTAATAATTCCACCTTCGACTTCAGCCTGGATAACTCCATCAATGCTTGGTAAAAAGAATAATAGGACAAGTCCCAATATGGCTCCAACTGATAACGATAATGCAATTCCAATTAATTCATTACGAGTGCCTTTCACAAAGAGAGCATTATCGCGTACGACATATCCAAGGGCTACACCTAACATCGGCCCCATGAGTGGTGATAGGAGCATAGATGCAACAATAACAGTGACATTATTTTGAATGAGGCCTATTCCTGCCATCACAGCAGCAAGAACTACGAATGATATATAGTCAAAACCAAGTGATGCTTGCTTCTTGACATTGTCATAGATCTCTTCTACAGCTAAAGCTGCCTCTCGCTGAATCTTTGCATCATTTGCTTTTTCTTCCGCTTCTCTTGGAAGGGATGCTTTGAGATCTAGGATATCTACAAATCCGTATTCTACACCGACACCTCTGCTTTTGAGACCCTCGATTGTTTCGTTAATAGAATCATCTTTGATTCTAAACTGAAGAACAATGGCATTATCCGCATTGAATTTCATTATATTCTTAATACTCAATCCATCAAGAAGAAAATCAATTACGGCCTCTGTCTTTTCGTAGGGTACCGTTATCTGTACCTGTTTCACAGACTTACAGCTCCATTTTGGTAGCGTGACTTTATTGCAGTCCACTTAAGCATTTCTGGAAAGGCATTTTCTTGGATTTTGTAATACCATTAATACATTCATTCAAGAAACGTTCATAGCATTATGCTTTTCTAAGCATTCTCAACTCCCTTAGTAAGAGGTCAATCCATGGGTGTTTTTGAGATTCTTGCAGCTTGGTTCGCACTCTCGCTTACTGGGGCACTCGCACCAGGTCCTCTAACTGCAGCAGTAGTGATGCAGAGTAGTAAACATGGAAGACTCCATGGAATATTGCCAATGGTTGGTCATGCTATCGTGGAGGTAGGCATCATCGCCGCGATTATAATTAGTGTACAAACACTCACCCTAACATCTCTCATGATTGATTTATTAGTGGGATTTGGAGGCGCAGTGATCATTCTCTTTGGAGTTCTCGCGCTACGGGATTATCGATTTCGAGAGGAAACAAAGGTCCAAGAAACACCAAAAGCTACTGCATCCTCCATTCTTGAGGCTACGACTCAAGGCGCTGCTGTGAGTATACTAAGCCCTTATTTCCTGCTCTGGTGGTTTGGCGTAGGATTAGCTAATGTCACAATGTTGGTTGGTACACTCCAAGTAGGCGTTGGCACAGTCTTCCTAGCTGGAGTTCTAATCTACATCACCCATGTTTCTACAGATTTCATCTATGGAGCAGCACTTACACTTGGCACCGATGTGGCAACAAAGAAAGCAAAGGTTGGTGGCATCAACTGGATAAGTGTCATCATTGGTCTTGTTCAAATTGGACTAGGTTTCTGGTTTGTTATTCTTGCTGCACCCGGACTTATTGCTGTGTTTAGCTGATTCATAGTACTCATTAGGATGATGCGTAATTAACGAGGTGTGATAATATGCCAATTGTTCTCATAACAGGATTCGAACCATTTGATGGATTTGATATCAATCCGTCAGCTGAAGTGGCAAAGATTCTTGATGGTCAAAGAATTGACAACTATGCCATTGTAGGTCTCGTGCTTCCCCTTGATTATACTAGAGCACTTGATATTCTCGACGTGGCATTGGAAAGGCATAATCCTGCATTTATTTTATGTTGCGGACAAGCAAATAGAGCTGCTATCACAATTGAGAGGATTGCTATTAATGTTCTAAGTAATAAGCGTCCTGATAATTACGATAACATACCCCAAACTGATGTCATTAATCACGAAGGCTTGGCAGCCTATTTTGCTAATATCGATCCCCATACACTTGTTGAGATATTAAAAGAAAATGAGATTCCTGCAGAGGTCAGCTATTTTGCTGGTGCATATGGTTGTAATTGGCTTTTGTATAATGTGATGCAGAGAATTGTGACTAACAATATGAACATCAAAGCAACTTTTATCCACCTTCCACCAATTCCCTCTCAAGCCATTCAAAAAGACATGATGTCTCTTGCAACATTACCCCTTGAAGTTGAGGTAGAGGCTTTGATGATAATCATTGATTCTCTATATTTAGTTTAGAGCCAATCTCATTTCCAAAGATTCTGAAAATTATGAATCCTAATATTGCACCGAGAAGAGTTGCTATAATCCGTTCTAAAAGCATTGCTGGAAAGATTAGATAACCAAAAACGTCCGAAGGAATTTGAAGTAGATAAACTGATCCGATTGCCATCATCGAATGGTCCAATATAGCCCCTAAGAATGTAAAAGGAATAAGCTGAAGATATGATTTTTCTAAGTCAAATTCAAAGTTTCTTATTTGGAACATTATTGCGACTACTGCTGCAAGCATGTAAGGCAGCATAAACCACCATGCTCCATAGTTAATGATTTCATACAGGATGATTACGATGATGAGATATAATATCGTTATTATTGGACCTGGTAATTTGAATCCATGAATCTTAGTTGTCTTCTTTAATGATAAGCCTGTGAATAATGCTGAAACAGCTGGACCGAGAATTGTTGTTGGGATAATTAAATACACCCCGCCACCTATGGGTAAACTGATCATGGTTGCCACGAGTCCAGCGATTAGTCCAAATCCAAAACCTCTCCCTGGACCTAGGACAATTCCCATCAATGGAGCAACACATATAGCAAAGCTCAGTATACTACTCAAACCTGCAGCTCCAATGAATCCACTCATTGGTAGTAAAGCTAGTATTCCATAAAGGGCGATTAATATTACTCCAACTGCTATTTTCTTTGTTTCATTAGATGCTCTAAATAGCTCCATGTCTTGATTTTCTTGTCCTTCTATCAATTCTTACCCCTCACAGGCAAGCGTCTGCGATTAGACATTACTTATGACGCTTGCGGTGAAATTTTTTAGATTGGATAGAAATCAAAGAAATGACTTACCTTCCAATCATTACCTACCTGTTTATCGTTCTTAAGATCAACAAGAACTCCATCTTCAAAGGGATAGAACCAGAGGTCATTACTCCTATTCACTGTGATTAGATCAGGTCTTCCAGGGGTTCTCCAGTGCCCAACAAGATATGTCCAGTCCTCATGAAAATCTTTCTCTGATCTCCATTGATAGTCATCTGGGCGAATCGGTTTTTCATTCTTAGGATCTAGAACTCCGAACTGATAGAGATGTAGTCGCTTATCCCTATACGCTAACATATCAGGTGTACCATTTCCAAGCCATTCATCTATCAAGAGGTGTTGGAAGTGCTTAGGTTTGAAATCATCTCCTATCTTAATGTCTTCCTTCCCATAGAATGACTTACCATCGAATGGAAAGACAATGAGGTCTCCATTATCTTTCCTAATCATGATGTCTGGTCTACTTCCTCCAGTCCAATAGCCTGGATAAATATCTGGTACTTTCTTCTTGTCAAATCCATTACCAACTTTTTCTTGGCGACCTAGGTCTTTGAACTCCTTTCCATTCCATGGATACAATCTAAGATCTCCATCTTCATCTCGCACAAGAAGATCAGAGGTTCCATTACCTGTCCATTCAGCAACATAGTAGTCAAGGGTATCTCTGAAGCCTTTACCTACCTTGTCACCTGTCCCCATACACATGAAAGACTCTTCCTTGAAGGGATAGAATCTAAGGTCTCCATCATCATCGAGAACCACAAGGTCTGAGCCACCACCAATTCTTCTTCGATATGTCGGAGCTGCTGTAGGTGTCCAATAACCAGAGATGTATTTTTTGAAATTCCAATCACGTCCTACTTCTCTTCCTGTCTTCTCACCCTTTGGTGGGTAGAACTTGTATTTTCCATCATAGTAAAAGAGTGGGAACCATTTCAAATCGCCATTATCCATTCTTACTATAAAACCGGGCATAGTCACAACCTCACTTTGGAATGTATCATCGCTTGATATTTCTTTGGTGGATTATATGTTCTATACAACCATTTTTGTAATCGTTCCACCTTTTTTTCTATGGCGAAAGAAAATGAAAACAGAGCATTTACTCGAATTCGTAAATGTATCAATGGCATTTGATGATAGACAGCTCTTCCAAAACTTCAATCTTACAGTTGATAGCAATGAAGTAGTTGGTCTTACTGGTCAATCTGGTTCGGGAAAGAGCACTCTTCTTCGAATCGCTGTAGATCTAGTTACGCCGCAATCTGGAGAAGTATATGCCCTTGATCGGCCTGTAAAGGATTGGGACCCTCGGGAATTAAGACGAAATGTAATTCTTGTTCTTCAAGAGAGTCAGATGTTCCCAAATACTGTACGAGATAATCTCACATGGGGTCTGAAAATTCATGGAGAATCAATAGATGATGAAGCGCTATTAAAAATTCTAGAGGAAGTACAATTATCCTCCTTAGACCTCGACGATGATGCGTTTAATCTATCAGGCGGCGAAAAGCAACGCATTGCTATTGCTCGAGCTATGATGATGAATCCAAAGGCTCTGCTATTGGATGAGCCAACAGCTGCATTAGATACTGAATCAGCTATCGCAGTGGAAGAAGTGCTAGATGAACTAATCAAAACTCATCAAATTGGCATCCTTATCGTTACTCATAATGTAGAACAGGCAAGACGATTTACATCTCGTGTCGTAGATATTCATGCAGGAAGTGGATAGACAATGCAGATTGATTTTAGTTTCTTACAAACACTATGGGACTCAATTCCTCCTGAAATTCAGGTCGCATTTGGAAGGTACGTTGCAGCAATCATACTCTTAGTAGTACTCCTGATTGTTAGCAAATGGCAGAGAATTAGAATTCAAAAGAGCCTGATTATCGGAACAGCTCGTGGAACCATTCAAATTATCCTAATGGGGCTCATCTTGGTGTATATCTTCAATCTCAGTGAACTACTGATTATGTTTAGTGTTCTTGCGTTCATGGCTGTATTCGCAGCTTATACAACGGCTGGCAATCTGGAGAAGATACCAGGAGTCTTCAAGACATCATTACCTGGTATTTTTCTTGGATCCCTCTCAGTTATGGCTGCAAGTGTTCTTCTTGGAGTTGTCGAACCGATTGGTGAATATGTAATTCCAATGGGAGGTATGGTCATTGGTAATTCCATGAACATGTCCAGTCTTGTTATCGACCGCATGTGGTCCAATGCCCAGAAACAACGGAGTCTTCTAGAGACTGCTCTGGCGTTGGGAGCGAATCCTATCCAAGCTACTGAATTAACCGTACGTGAATCAATAGAGAGTGGATTCTTGCCTAACCTGAATAGGTACGCTGCGTTGGGAATCGTGACGATTCCAGGACTCATGAGTGGCATGATTATTGGCGGCGAAAATCCTGTTGTCGCTTCTCTCTTTCAGGTAATTGTCTTCATAATGATCTTCCTGTCATCAATCATTGCAGGCTTGGTCGCCTCGAGATTATTCTTGAAAGAGATGTTCAATGCACGTCTTCAGCTAACTGTTCCTCCTCCAAACAAATGAAAAACTACCTAGGAAATAGGTTCAGAGGGTAAACGTTAAAGGTCAGGTCTGAACATCGCGGATTCGTTCATTAGAGGCCCTTACAATGAGCGAAGAAACCTTTGATGTCATTATTGTAGGTGCTGGTGCTTTAGGAGTAGCAACAGCTTACTATATGCAACAGAACAATCCTGACAAGAAAATTCTCTTAGTTGAGAGAACCTTGGCAGCTGGACAAGCCAACACTGCGATGAGTGCAGCTGCTGTTCGAAATATGTTTTCATCCTCAACGAATCAGATTCTTACTGACACATCAATCAAATGTTTTGAGTACATTCAGAACGAACTTGGACATGATCTACTTTTCGAAAAAACAGGATATCTATGGCTTTTGAGTAAAGAGCAATTCGAACACGAGAGCGTCCAACTATGGATGAAGCGAATGGAGAAATCAGGTATTCACTATAAGGTCTATAATAAGGATGAACTGAAGAAACTGATACCCAGCCTTAATGTTAACTTTGCTGGAGATGAAGAAGCAGAGTTAATGAACCTGCAAGAAGTATGCTATGGTCTCTATGGAGGAGATTGTGGAGTTCTGGATCCAACTCGCTTGGTGGAGTACTACTTTGAAGAGTTCAAGAAAATAACTCATGTCAAACCTCGATTTGGTGTAAATGTTCAAAAGTTGTTGCTAGAGGCTGAACCAAAATTAGACCTACCTGGGGAACCATATGTCTGGCAACAGAAGAAAATCAAAGGTGTTGTGACGAATAAGGGCACATTTCGTGCTGATGTGACAGTACTTGCAACTGGTGCTTGGGCGAATGAATTATTGGATCCTGTTGGCATCAATAGTATGACAAAAGCAAAAAAGCGACAGTTATTTGTCCTTCATGCTGAAGATAATCCAAAAATGGTAGAGCTCTTAGATACAAAAGGATTCAATGAGATTAATTGTATCCCCTTCACGATTCTACCATCAGCTGGTGTATACTTCAGGCCACAGCTTCAAGAACGTGGATATTGGATAGGCTGTGGGGATAAATTCGGACGAGCGTACGAGTATATCCAAACAGATGAGATGATGGTTCCTGAATCTGCATATTATGAGAATAGCATGTACCCTGTTCTATCAAAATACTTTCCCGCCTTTGAAGGAGCGCGTCCGGTCAACAGTTGGGCTGGAGGCTACTGTTATTCTCCAGATAGCATACCCTTCGTCTATATGGAATGCGGAGTTCTCGTTGTCAACGGAGCTAGTGGCTCTGGAATCATGAAAGCAGATGCTCTTGCACGTATTGCTGATGCACTCTATCGGGGAGAACCTGAGGCTGAGCTCTTTGGAGGCAAGAAGGTTTCATCCAAAATGCTAAGCATCAAGGACAGAAATGTTGAGATTGAGAGTGTTGTAATTTAGAAATCCCTCCATGAGTACGTTTCAACAGACACATATGCAATTATTCCATCACAAAAATCGATTTTCATGAAGTCGTATCCAGTTGAATCAATACTTTCAGCACGACAACTTGTTTCCCCCCAACTTGCAGAAGACTACATCTATTTCGTCAGTGACATGAGTGGGATGATGAGTCTGTATAGGATGAAAAAGATAGGTAGCTTTCCAGAACGTTTACTACCTGCTGGTCTAGCCTTACAGAATCCCCATCTCATGGCGGGACATCTCTTTGTTGTATTTCCGAAATTAGGGAAAGTTCTCGTGATGATTGACGAGAACGGAAACGAGCTCTACCAACCAAGCTTTATTCCCTTAGAAGGTGGCATTCCCGAATCGATATTTGGCGATAGATATGCTGGACAACAGGTGATCTGTGCCCATGTTGACATCAAGAAGAACATTACCTATTTTCGAAGGGATGATCGAACTGTGAAAGATAGGTCTCTGCAGTATTCAATCCGCGTCAATTTAGAAACAATGGAAGAGACTGAATTAGGTGTAAGTGAACATGGTTTTATTCCAACCCCTGAGGGTAATCACTCAAGGATATTCCTTTCTGAGAGCTACATATCTGGAGACTTCGTGATTCGCTTATGGGAAGAAGGAAAACAGGGTCTGAAGAAAATCATCGGTACTCCTTTGGATGAACGTGATTCTAACGAAGAAACTGTTGTCTATAATGTTTTTCCTGTGCATTGGTTTGGAAATAAGATTCTACTCTACACAACTATCTTCGATGATCTTGGAGGATTTGCTTTGATTGACCTAGACTCTCCGTTGGATTTCCATGAAGTACAAGTTGCCAATCTTATGCATAAAGGCGCTGGTGAACTCGATACATTCGAACACATTGATGGTAACAGATTCATGATTGGGTATAATATCGATGGTTGCTCATGGAACTATGAAGTCGAATTCGATATCAAGAAAGTGCAAATGAATGTAATTCAAGCAGTTGTTGGTCAACATCCTTTAGATGGAGGTATAGAGTTAGGCATTGGATGGGACCAGATTCAAGACTATAATTCCAGATTCCCTTCAGAGTATGTTATTTCATTCACAAGTGCCACTAAACCATCTCAACTTTATCTTATGAATAGTTCAAAGAAAAAACCAGAATATACCCAATTATCCTACGAGCGAGTATTAGGGATTTCTGAAGACATCTTCTCTCCTGGAGAAGATGCAAGTTACAAGACCTTCGATGGATTACGTATTTCTGCACGGTTGTACCTGCCTTCTTCGAAGTTGAACTATCAAGGTCCTCGACCTCTTGTATTGTATGTGCATGGAGGTCCTCAAGGTCAGGAACGCCCAGATTTTACGTGGTTTAGTATGCCGCTTATTCAACTATTAACAATGAATGGATTTGCTGTGTTTGTACCGAATGTACGAGGAAGCACTGGGTATGGTTTCGAGTATATGAAACATGTAGACCATGACTGGGGCGGCAATGACCGATTAGACCATGTTGAGGGACTTAAATTCCTAGAGAAAGACACCCGAATCGATTCTTCTCGTCGTGCTGTTGTGGGAAGGTCGTATGGTGGATACATGACCCTTATCCTCGCTACACGACACCCTGAGTTATGGCAGGCAGCATGTGATATGTTCGGTCCTTACAATCTAATCACATTTGTAGAACGACTTCCAGAGTCTTGGGCTGCATACTTTTATCTCTCAATTGGACATCCAGAGAAAGATGCTGATTTTCTAAAAGAGCGCTCACCAAGTACATACATGAACCAACTCAGCGCGCCTCTTTTAGTGGTCCAAGGAAAGAATGATCCAAGAGTGGTTGAAAGTGAATCCAAAGATATCGTTGATAGACTCAATGCATCTGGCAAACATGTGGAATATCTTATGTTTGAAGATGAAGGTCATGATGTTCTCAAGTATGAGAATAAAGTCGAAGTCTACAATCGTATTGTTGACTTTTTCAAGCGATATCTCAAATCATAGCTTAGTTGTCCTCAAAACTTGTCGCTATTACAAAACCCTATAAGACCGACAGTCATTTCTAATAATAGCCTTTTGGCTCTTACAGCCCGACTGTATATCAGGCTCTCATTCGAGAACCAACTTCCAGGCAGGCAAAAACCGATGTACAAAAGTCATCCGCTATCACGAGGTGGATCATATGAGCATGGACAATCCAGAGAATGGAAGTATCTCCATAATGGCATTGGAGAGTGGGTTGAAGTACGTCAGTTTAGATGAAGCACCAGATGTCCCATTACTCATAGAAATTATCGGTATACGCCCGGATGATTTAGCAAAGATTTCGCAACGTTTTGAGATAGATTTGGATGACCTCCAAGATGTTCAGGATCTTGATGAACGCCCCCGTCTCCAGATGGAAGACACCTATACAATGATTGTGCTAAGAGTTCCTGTCAATCTTCGAGAAGAGAAACGTGAATATTCCACCAATCCCATTGGTATCTTCACTAATGGTAAAGACATTATTGTCATCCAGAATGATACAGTGCCTCTGAGAAAGAACAGACTTCGTCAGAGGGTACATTATAGCACAACAGCTTCTGACATCATATACAGATGGTTGGAGATTGTCATTCACTCTTTCGAAACGACCCTTGATTTTATTGAAGCGACCATTAACGAAACTGAAGATGTAATCATGAGTGATATATATCCCTCTCAACTTGAATGGTTTTTCCAACTCTCCCGAGATGCTATTTTTATTGAAACTGCACTAAAAGCCAACATGAAAGTCTTGCGCAGGCTTGAACGGCATCACGTTCTTGGTCGTATGATTCTTGATGTTGATCGCTTGGAAGAACTAGAGGTAGACCTTCAGCAGCAAGTGGAACTAAGTGCAATCTATCGAGAGCTAATTGCGAATGCCATGAATTCCTACGATAGTATAGTGAGTCACAACTTGAATAAGGTCATTAAGACACTCACATCTATTTCATTACTTGTAAGTGTGCCTACTTTGATTGCCAGTATTTATGGTATGAATGTAGGTCTTCCATTCCAATCAGATCCGTTTGCCTTTCCCATTGTGATGTTAACAAGTTTCTCGATAACACTCCCACTTCTATTTATTCTCAGAAAGAAGAACCTGGTCTAATTCTTTCTCGCTAAAATCCAATAAACGGTTTCATTATTTCCTGTTGGAACAAGACGGTCAAAGATGACTTCAAATCCTGCGTTCTTAACCATTTGAAGACTAGTATCAGGAGCTGGATGACTCCAAGCCATGTCAACTCCCATATATTCCGCAATCTCTTCCCAATCTGACCACGATGTTCCCATAAGCATCACTCCACCTGGTTTTAACCATTTGTAGATTTGTGCGTATATTACAGGATGCAGACTCTTGTGAATGTGAATGATGGCATAGGTAGAGATAATGCCATCAAAAAAATTCGATTCGAAATCTGCCTTCGTAACATCTCCATGAATCAAATGTGCATCAGGAACATTCTTCTTAGCAATTTCTAACATCGTTTTTGAGAAGTCAATACCTGTTGCAATGAATCCATTTTCAAGCATCATCTTAAGAACAGGAACTCCGCCTCCACAACCAATGTCCAATACTCTTGCTTTTTCATGTAATCGGTTGATAAACTCCTGAATCTCTTTGTCATTGCAGTATTGCTCTCTCTCCTGCATATATTGATGTGCAATCTTATCGTAACCATCTCTGACAATTCTACTGTGTTCATCAGGACTTTTTCCATGAGTTCTCTTTGGTCCCATCCTCGGTATCTCCGCTCATATATCTTGCATAGGTTGTACTTATTTATCTGAAGGTGTTTTGTAGTTCTCATGAAAATTGCAGTTCTTACGAGTGGTGGCGATGCACCAGCAATGAATGCCGCTATTCGTGCGATAACTCGTGTTGGAATTCACCGAAATTGCGAGGTCTATGGAGTATTTGGTGGATTCCAAGGAATCCTCGACCAACAAATACATGAATTGAACTCTCGATCAGTATCGAGAATTCTACATAGAGGTGGCACATTCCTGACTACAGGTAGATCCGAGGAATTCAAGACCGAGACAGGACAGAAGAAGGCTGCAAAGATTCTAACAGATCGTGGTTTTGATGCTTTGATCGCAATAGGTGGAGACGGTACCATGAGAGGATTGGCCGCACTCAGTCAACACTGGAATGGTAAATTGATAGGACTTCCCGGTACAATTGATAATGACCTCTATGGTACCGATTACACCATTGGTTTTGATACTGCAGTAAATAATGCACTGGAGGCACTTGATAAGATACGAGATACTGCTGAAGCATTCTCACGTACTTTTCTCGTCGAAGTAATGGGTCGACATGCGGGATTTATCGCATTTCATGTTGGTGTTGCAACAGGCGCATCTGCAATCCTAATGCCTGAAACAAGAACGACGATTGAGGAGCTTGCTCAGACAGTCATGAAAGCCAAAGAACGCGCGAAATCCAGTGTTTTGGTTGTGGTTGCTGAAGGTGATGAATTAGGAAATGCTGATACTATAGGTAAGGCACTATCCGTGAGAATTGGTGAAAAATGCAGGGTATCAGTTCTTGGTTACATACAGAGAGGAGGGAATCCTACTCACTTCGATCGTCTACTTGCCACGAAGCTTGGAGCCTTTTCAATTGAGTGCCTACTCAGCGGTCAGAGTGGTGGCCTCGTGGGTGAAGTCAATGGAGAACTTGTGATGACTCCCTTCGAGGAGACCTGGACAAAGAAAAAGCCTCTTGACCAATGGTTACTCGGTTTGTTAAGTGAACTTTCAAGCTGAATCAATCATATTCTAGAAAAAAGAATTCTGCTTCTTACGAGATTTCACCGTAAGAAGCAATTCCTATCATGTTCTATTTGTATCCTCTCATCTTTCTAATTACAATGAGAATCCCTATCACAGCGACTCCAGCTCCTCCAACTATAATTATGATGAGTAGAGTACCTGAGTTGTCCGAGCTTCTGAGATGGCTAAGCGGGTCAATTGTGTCAGCTGAAAAGACGTTTGAACTCTCTCGGTAAACTAATACGGTAGGAATCCTAAGAATTCTTGAGGGAGATTCAATTGGTCTTCAAGTACTTAGCTGACTATCATATTTGGGCTGGTTGGAAGATGAGAGAGCTTCTCAAGGAGCTCGATGTAGATACCTTTGTAAAACAGGTTGCAGGAAAGAGTCCTAAGGAGTTGGTCCAGCATATTGTACTGGCATTGGAGACCTGTTTCTTTTATATTGATGGTGAGAAAGATGCATCTGTCTTTGATAGAGTGAAGAGATTTCCAAGACAAGAATTATTGAAACGATGGGAAGTGCTCGATAATCTGCTAAGTCAAGTTATCGAAGAGATCCCTCAGGGAAAACTCTCTGTGACGCACATCAACGAAGAACCCTTTGAGATAGATGTCTTTGATTTCTATCTCCATTACTTGCTTCATACAACCCATCACCGGGGACAATTAGCAATGGTCCTTAGCAATCTTGGTTATGATGTTCCTGGAACAGATTATTTGATGTTCTTTGGTGAGAACTCATAGATACTCTTCAATGCGATCTTTATTGTTCACAAGATTCACTTGTCAAATTCATGTTCGTGCATGTGAAGTCATTCGAATCTTGAATTTTCGAATTTTACTGAACATAGGTCTAGTTTCTCAGATAACTTGTTCACGATCAATAACATTCAATTGATACCACTTTGTGACGATATTGATGAACCTCATTAAGCCAACACAGATTGATGTGACATGTGAATTCAAAATTGTAGATGAACATATTATAGGTTCGAATATCGCTCACATCTGAATAACGATATCAAGATTATTTGTTTTTGATTGGCAATTTAATCGTGAGAATGGAACCCTTTTTGGGTTTACTGATTACGAAAATCTCTCCCCCATGCATTTCAACCAATGAACGAGAGATCCAAAGTCCCAAACCTGTCCCACCTGCTTTAATGGTTTCAGGATTTTCAGCTCGAAAGAACTTCGTAAATAATTTCTTTTGTTCATCTGTTGACATTCCTATTCCTGAATCCGTGATTTTGATATAGAGAAAATCATCTTTTGCTTTTGCTGAAATTGTTATTGTCCCACCAGAGGGAGTGTATTTGTAAGCGTTTGACAGAAGATTAAGGATGACTTGATTAATCCATTGACTATCACCTTCCACTACTGGTAAATCTGGATTAACATTTACCTTTAGTTTCAAATTTTTGGCAACAATATGAGGTCGTAATAATTCAATTGTGTTATCCACAATATCATGTATCTCAATTTCACCCAAGTTTAGTTTTATTGCGCCTGCCTCAAGTCGAGAAACAACCAGAAGACTGTTTATAATATCAGCAAGATTGTTTGCGTTTCTTTGAATAGTTTTCAGAAAATCTGTTTGTTCATCAGTGAGCTCTCCAGCATCTCCTTCTAACAACATTTCCGTATAACCACAAATAGACGTTAAGGGTGTTCGGAACTCGTGAGATACCAAAGATACAAATTCCGATTTCATTCGTTCTATCGCTCGCTCACGTGTTACATCACGGAACACGAAGAGCTGTCCCAAATATTTTCCGCTAGCATCTTTTACAGGTGCTGAGTATACTTCTAGCTCTCGTTTCTGTGGCCAAATTTGGGAAACTGCTTCTCGATACTCAGAAACCTGATTTTCCTTTGCACTATTAACAATGTGCATTATTTTCGATGAATCCTCGAAGACTCTATCCCAATGGGATTTCAAGTTGTGAAAGAAATCATCAATTACATCTTGTGTAATTAATGAGAAGAATCTCCCAAAGGCCTTGTTAAGCCACAACATCCTATCATCAATTGAGAGAAGCATTATTGCCTCACTTGTTGCGTTGAGCATGGCATTCGTTTCACTTTTGGCTTGTTCTAGTGCAGTAGTGACATCATTAAGCTCGGTCATCAATGGCACAACCCTATCGATCACTGCGCTGGGTTGTCTTTCAGCATCACTCAAATTATGAAAGTCTCTTACATCTTTTTTCATAGCAATGTAACGAGCAATACTTCCATCTTCTATTTTCAATGGAGCTATTGACATCAATTCCCTGTAGTAGCTTCCATCTTTTCTTCTATTTGTTATTACCCCAGACCATACTTCGCCTGAGGTTATCGTGTCCCAAAGAATCCTGTAAAAATTTGAATCATGATATCCGGATTTCAGAAGATTGGTTTTTTTTCCAATTGCTTCTTCGGGAGAGTAACCAGTTATATGAGTAAAGGCATCATTAACCCAAAGAATAATCCCATTTGAATCAGTCATTAAAATACCATTTATCTCTAAAACTAATGCTATGAGTTTTTCCCATTCTGCTTTTCTAAAAGCACTTGGCAGCTCGGTCAAAGATATTCCCTTCCTTATACCTGATACAATATGTCAAAATACTAGTTTCCTCTTCCTGAGATGACCGCATCAAACCACCCTTGTATAATTCTAGGATCGCAGCCTTTCAGTTTTGATGTTAAATATACTCTCAATTCTTCTGGAGAATATTTCCTCGGGTCTTTCCAATAAACTAGAGGTGCATGACTTTCACCTGAACAATATTTACCTGTAAATGGATTGACAGAATACTGAGAGGAATGTTTGGTAGCAATCGAATCAATTCTGCTCCATACCTTTGTTTGCCTATTTTGTCTTATTTGGATTGAGCTTCCATATGCTTTGACAAGTTCATAAATATGCGTCACCTTGTTCCGGACAATCATCATTTCAAGAGCAAGTTGTTCTCGTTCAACATCCATAAATTGTTCTAGATCCCCTTGTATGATTTTTCTTGTCAGATTGTACTTTGGATTATAGTCACTTATTTGCCTAGCCTCGTTATGAATCTGCAAGAATAGGTTGATAGTAGCCTTGTCCAATTGCTTGTATTCTTGAACACTCTGATCTTCACCGGTTTTACTGAAGTCACCAGTTTGCTCAACAAGATCTCCTATTCTTGAACCTACGAGAAGCATCAATGCCTCATAGCACTTTTTATCCCAAGTAGACGTGGCTCTCATGGCTCTTCCTCGAAGTTGTTGCCATGCTGTTACATTTCGTGTTGCTGTTGTATCTATGAGGAGATCTGGTCTTATGACATTCCATCCAGTTCTCGCCCAATTTGATACAATTATGACATTGATTCCCAGTTTTTCTTCATCAACTATTCTACTGGCTAAATCATACATGAGTTGCTTCATTTCTCCTTGAGGCATTTTCACTACAAAGAATTTCATTTTTTTACCAGATGCTTGGTACAATTCTGCTGTTGGTGCTTTCAAGAAACGAGCTGCGATGATTCCATAGTTATAGAAATCAGTTATCCATTTCTGCACGTGACGATTTTTTAAACTCAATCTTGATTTAAGTTTAGGAATATCATCTCTTTCTACTATACTGGGCAACGTCTTTTGAAGTGGTTTAAGAACTTCTCTCACAAATTCCGCAGGTCTTGTTGCTCCTATCGAAGTGAGTCTATTGGCATACTTCATTAAAATAGAATCAAACGATTCTTTGAACAAATTGCTATTCTCTGGAGAAAGATCCAATCCCACTGTCAGGAGTCTAAATAGAATATTCCCCAATTCATTCTTCATAATGTCCTTTTTGATATAATCTGCAATTCGTTGTGGAGTTTGATTTTTCTTTGTCCAACGAAGATATACTTCACTTGAAAGTACAGCCATTGGATATAGTCCACGTTGGTTCAGTAATTGAGCAAAAATACCAGCTACACCTGCGTATCCTGGAAAAGCAAGTCCTTCCTCCCATTTAATACGTTTACTTTCACCAAAAACAATTACCGCATTTAGCTTTCTTACAGCTCTTTCTGCTTTAATTATGGAATTCACTGATTCTACAAGTCCTTCGCCCATTCGATAGTGATAACTACTGAGAGATGTATAAAGACCTAGGATTGTGGTTGATAAAAGATCTCTGATTCTATTTCGTATTTTGGTCTTTGGTCGCTTTGAATTAGCAATTTTATATAGTGATTCTGTATCTAACTTTATTCCAAAATCTTGCATTTCAAGGCGATATGTGATATCTTGAGATCTTAACAGACTGACTAATTCTTGCCGCAATTTCATCAAAAAACCTAACATTACTGTGAATCTATTCTTTCTCTCATGTTGTTCATTAATTGGGAGACCAACTATCATTTTCTCAAGAAGATCAGAATCCGATAAATTCTCAGCAATTTGAATTATGCTGATCAGGTGCCATTCATAGAAATTCAAAACTTCGCCACTTTCCCAACCGTGATAGCGCTCTGTTAATGCAATCTCTTGATCCCTTCTTCCTGAAAAAACTTCTAAAATATCCCGACCAATTGTAATCTTTTTTTCCAAGGGTATCTGACTAAATACTGTTCTCAAATTCACTGACCCTAGAATATCAATGAATTCACGTATTGACGATTTATAGGCATCAAGAAGAGAGAGTATAATTCTTTCTCTATTAGAATGAGTAAATGGAAGCCCAAACTCAGCAAATGGAGCAACAAAGCCATATGCTATCAATTCAGCAGAAGACAGAGTATAGACCAGTTGCAATCCTAAATCTTGAAATCGTTGTCTGAATGCTATTGCTGTTCCAGTGAAACCAATGAGCCCCTCTATACTTCCGTCATGCAACCATTCTAGGAGTAATCTCGTAATATCTGTTGAAACACTATCATAATTAACGACTACCTTGTGAACTTCATCTAAAATCACATACCGGATGTTGCTACCTTGAAGGAATTTTTCGATGGAATTGGTATCAAACCCCCCTTTCCCTTTTGAAGAGCCCAACTGAGCAAGAGATTGATATGTCATGATTAGAATAGGTGGGGAGGCGTCTAATTCCTTCTTAGTAGATTCATAATCAATCGGTGTGCCTGCATATACATCATCAGGTGGAAGATTGAGTCCTGTGAATTTATAGCATAATTCTCTAATCCATTGTTGTTCGTAATTAACTGTTGGTACTAGAATTAGTATAGACTCACCTGATGACATTGATGTCATCCAATCTTGAATTGCCATCATACCAATGAGTGTTTTTCCTGAACCTGTCGGTGCTTCAATTAGCTGCCCTTGATATCCATACCCTCGAAAAATCGTGAATGCGTCACGTTGATATGGTCGTGGAATTGCTGAACTGATTAAATCAAAGTGAGACCATGCATTAAGTTTTGATTTCATAGTTTCTGAAAGAAGAAGGCTAATCAATGCAGAAATGAACATGTCTGCGATTAAATCTCCAAATGAAGTGAGTTTCTCGAAGAACTTATGAAACGATTTTCTACGGTTTATAATATTAGAAACACCTGGAAAACCCCCCATCTGAAATTTTTCATAGATATTTTTACCCAGAAAAGACTGAAGACTTGTATCATCTAAGTTTGAGTGTACATATGGTCGTTTTGTTCTTGTATAGCTTGTATCTGTCTTCATCAAGTGTCCTTTCTCTACTAACTCGAGAAGCTGATTTTTAATAACTAAAGACGCAATTTGCTGCACGAAGATATGTTGATTTACATCTTCTACTATTTTCGATTCCTCGAGGGATATGTCTGATTCCTTAAAAGCTCTGATAATGAGGTCGGATATTAATGACTTCAATAGAGTTTCATCTAAAGTCAATGGGAATGGTATTGTATTTGGTGCTCTATTATGCATGTCATGAAGTGGTGCATTGAGTGCAATTAGACTTCTTAGAGAAGACACCATTAATGCAGAATTTCCATTAAGAAGCGAATGTCTCATTAATTTTAATGTTAGTCCATAAAATTCCGCCAGGGCATAAAAGCTGCGTTTCATCAAAGTAATATTTCCAGTTTTTAAACTCTCAGTGAAATCTCTATGAAGTCTCGAAGCAAAAGACTGAGCTCGCCAATATTGTACGGATCTTATTGGGAGACTGTCACGGCCAAAGTGGATTCTTGTCACTGGTTCCATTAATGGTATTGTTTCGCCCTCAATTGGTAGATCCGTGTCGGATTCGTTGATTTCATCTTCCAAACTTTATCCTCCACAATCTCACTTATTCTCCTTGGCGCTTTTAATGAGAGCTACATTTATTCTCTCGATTAATTCTCTTGGACTAAATGGTTTCGTGATATAATCATCTATATCCATGGATAGCCCCTTAACCATATCTGCATCTTCAGTCTTTGAAGTTAGCATTATTATAACCGGAGAATCTTCTCGAAGTCTTGCTTTCACTTCAGCTACTACCTGATAGCCGTCTTTTCCCGGCATCAATATATCTACAATCATAACATCAGGTTTATCACGAAGTACTTTCTCGATACCCTCATCACCATTTGAGGCTGTATAAACATCGAATCCTTCTTTGGATAATTTCATACGGATAAGTTGCAAGATGTCTGCTTCATCATCAATTGCTATCACGCTAACAGCAGCATCTGGTTTTGGGACTACTCGTATTTCCTCAAATTGAGTTCTTATTATAAAAGCTATTTTTATCGAACACGCATACGTAATACCTCCAAAAAAAAGGAGCACAATAGCATTCGGAAACCCTTTGCTCAATCCTGTAATTCCTGGAACTATTGCAAGAGTCGTTCCCATGAATAAGCCAAATATGGCAACTAAGAAAAGTAGTAGCTTCTTACTCCTCATTCTCATCTTAAAATGACACCTATTATCCATCATTCTTGTTATAATTGCAATTGTTTTGTCATCAATAAATATCGATGATTAGATTTCTAAAGAACCATATAAATCAAGAAGATATGGTAATCTCAAGATATTTTGCTCTAATCATTAAACGAATCTTGTCCAAGTTTGGTCTTTTCTTCAATTTTATGATTATGAGTACTTTCTTCGTTTTGTGATTACTATTAACCTGTTAGATTTTACTCGAATATGTTAGTATTATGCATACTTAGAAAAGAGTGATATATTTGACAAAAGCCTATTCTTCGGTCGCCATTGCCTAAAGGACCGGGTTCTTTTCGCTATCTTGGGTATGATGTTCCAAGGACAGATCATTTGATGTTCTTTGGTGAAAATGTCTAATATTTCATACAAAGCCTAAACAGCAATAATGCAAAGTAATTCTATGCTTTCAGACCTAATACTCACTACCTGCTCCATCCTGTCTATAGTTTCTATTGTAAGCCATTCACAGATATAAGTGTGTCTATTAAAGCATCGCAAGGAATAAGGTTTATTAGACAAACCATTGTTCATTCATTTCAGTTTGAAATAACTGAGGCAAATTGGATGAACGTCGTGTATAAGAAATGGGAACCTGGACAGGGTCTTGAAGAGGTGCAGGCTAAGATCTATACTGAGGTATCTGGACTTCCTGCACGTGCTGAACAAATAGGACCTAGAAATGACAATCGCGGAAAGGAAGCTACAAGGTATGCGTTGACAGAGGATGGAAAACCATTAGCATACATTACTTCAGATATCATAGATAATGTACCAGGTAGTGCTCTAATTGGTTATCCTTGGTCAATGAATGTTTGTCCGACAGAGGTCAAAAACAAGCTCTTTAATGATCTATTGGACCACCTGTATAGTCTTGATGGGATTAACCGCATTATAACAGCAGTAGTTGTAGGTTCAAAGACAAAGAACGAACAGATTCAATTTTTCAAAGAACGAGGGTTTATTGAGACTGAGAGAAATTATCGGTATAATCTTGATATGGACGTTAAGGAAACAGCAAAGATGAAGTTAGATGATGATACAGAAACGCTAACTGCTAGAGCCGCAACGGAGGAGGACCTACATGCTCTTGTTGAAATTGCACTTATTGATAATAGACTTCGTTATGCCTTTCCAAATGAGGAAGGATTTACTGCTTATTTTCGAGATAGAGTTTTGAAGGATGGTCATTGTATCCTCCTTTTTGATAGTGATAAACCAGTTGCAGCTACAGCTGCTCTAAGATTCAGACCTGATGGAAGCATCCTAAGGGGTGAGGAAGATAGAATAATCATGAGATTTACAGCATTTCATCCAGGGTATGAATTTGCATGGGACCGTCTTGTTGTTGAATTGGCAAAAGAGTGTAACGCATCAGGAATGAGTGATATTCCACTTAGAGTCTCATTTGGATACGAATCTCAAGATCCGACAGCCATGGGTGTTGCAAAGATGCAATCTAACATTGAGTTGTATGAGATCTTCTATGTTCATCAGAAGGAGAGTAAATGACTGTAGTTCGTTGATTTCGAAACATTGATTGTAAACCGAGGCATGATAGATGCAATCAATCAAACAAAAATGTGGACTTGATACACCGTCCTCAGAAAGAAAATCGATTCTTGGAATCAGTGGAAGTCCTCGCAGAGGAGGAAATAGTGATACTCTTATCGATACTGTCTTGGCAGGAGCAGCTGAATGTGGAGCAACCTATGATAAGGTAATTCTTCAAGATCTTGAAATCTCTCCATGCAAAGCCTGCGACTCCTGCCAAAAGACTGGTGGGTGCATCCAAGATGATGATATGGAATCCCTCTTTGAACTAATGGAAAAAAGCGATGTCTGGGTGCTCGGTACACCAATCTATTGGTGGGGGCCAAGTGCTCAATTCAAAGCTTTCATCGACCGCTGGTACGGAGTGAATCAAAGACTCTTTCAAGGAAAACAGGTGATTCTAGTAGTATCAATGGGCGGTAATAATGACTATTATGCTCGTCATACCGTTGGTATGTTCAAGGATATCTGTCATTATTTAGGTATGACATGCATTGATGTTATCGTGGCATCCGGATTGAATGGAAGAAATGACGTTCAGGATCATCCAGAACATCTCACCATTGCTCGAGAATTGGGCATCAAATCAATCAGAAACTGCGATTAACTATATCAAATTCTACATCTTTAAAGTTGAGATTTATCAGTGGCTTACTTTTCTTATTTTCCAAAGATGTGCATCGCCTCAATGTATATTAACTGTTGATTTTGGCGATTGGTCAGTGATACTCACATATGAGGAGTGCATTGATGAAAAATAAGAGACTGTGTTTGTTTTTCTTTACTCTACTTATCTCTCAAGTATTGTTAGTAACAACGGTAGCAATGCCATCAAATTTAGTCAGTGGCGATAGTTCAACAACACCTCTAGAGGTAGATGAGTACTCAATTTCAGATACCGATTTGAACAGGGTAAATACTAGAATGGATCTGTTTCCGAATGGAGGATTCGAAGACTGGGCAAATCCCCACGAACCTGAAGACATGATGACATCACGTACTCAGATGATAGATATTGATTTGGAGTATTCAATAGTGAGTGAGGGTAGTCAGTCCGCTCGGTTGATGGCAAAAGGCACGGATATCAATCATCCTGCAATGGCTAATTTAATGCTTCAATCATGGTCTGCTCTGACGAATCCTGCTAATTTAACCGTAGCCTTTGATTATTATATTCATACATTAGCTAATGCTGATCTGGGTGACTGTCTAGAATTATATCTCCCATTTGCAGGTTCGAATCGAGTTATCTACTATAGAATTGGGTCAACAATTACTGCTTCAAATACTAGCACACAGGTATATTTCTTAATTGATACCGGACCACTGCAACAATGGAATACTTTCAGTCGAAATGTCACTCAGGATTACGTTGATACATTTGGAACAGGTAGTATAATGTATCTGAGTCGATTTCAATTTCGCGTGATAAGTTACGAATACGAATGGTCTCGTGCATACATTGACAATGTCTATTTCGTGAATGGTTCTTATGTCAAAGTTGGAGGAAGTGTAAACTCTGGAAATATTGAATTAGGTGGTACAGGTTCTTGGTGGTGGGGCTTCGACTCTGATGCTGGCTCTGGAGATATCTCTCAGTGTACTACCCGAGTTGAGGCTGACTGGAGTCTCAATATGACTATCAACACGGTAGGAAATACAGGATTTGCCAGATTCAGTACATCCGTCGATATGATACCCACAGTTCTTAACAAGGACCAATTCAGTTTCTACTGGAACATTGCAGATTGGCAGGTATCCACCTATAATTCAAGAGCATACATGTGGGTCGAATATAGTAATCGTACTGCCAGCGGATTGTATGTATTCTACATTTTTGGTTATGGCGGTGGACCACAAATATTCGGAGGTCCAGACGATATCGAATATGCAGTTGATGGATTCAATACGACAGGGGTTTGGAATCTCTTTAATCGAAGTGTTATTGACGATATACACTCACGTTATCCTAATGCTGAAGTGCTGATAGAATCAATCTATTTCTATGCATCAGCTGAAGATTCTGGCTCGCGTGTTTCTGTGCTTTTTGATGATGCATCTTTGACGACATCCATTTTGCATGATGGAGGATATGAAGATCAGAAAGATGTTGGTGAACCCATCTATGGTTGGGATAGTGGATTCGATACTACTTCTACTCATACTGTTACAGATTTCTCATGCAATGGTGAAAAGGCAGCTAACATCACCCTTGTAAATAGTGATGAAATAAATAGATACCAAGAAGTAAGTTATCTTACGCTCGATGATTCGACAGAGTATATCCTCGATCTAAATTGGTACATTGAAACACTAAATCAAACCTCAGAGGACTATCTCCTTTTAGCAGTGAATTTCATTGATAACACACTATTCTTCTTGATAGCCAATTCTACCTCCTTTGAGAATATCTATTCATTGAGTGAGTATGAAGCAATAGTTCTTCAACCTGAAACTAATTCTGTTGGTTCTTGGATAAACTGGCAGATTGATATTGTGCATGCTTTTGAGTCAGCATTTGGTGCCATTAATGACAACTATATCTACGATATTGAGATTTGGGGTTCTGCAGATTTGGGAAGTAAACTTGTAGTCTTCATGGATGATCTCTATATCTACGAAGATCCGTCTCCAGATGTCCTGAATGTTCAAAATACACCAACTAATCCATCAGCAGGTGGTTCAGTACTCATCACTGCAACAGTGATTGATGCGACACTTACTTCAGTTGTGGTGAACTATAGAGTCAATGGTGGTTCATGGACAAGTACTGCAATGAGTCTTGTTTCTAATGACCTTTATGAATTGAACATCATGGGTCTTATCGCAGATTCATTGATTGAATACAATGTCACTGCAGTTGATGCCTTCGGAAAGACAACCTCAGTGATGGATGATAGTGGATATTTCACAATCACAGTCGCATCCGCAACTTCAACAACCACTACAACTACAACTCCCATTCTACCAACTGATGATGGTGCGCTATTGCTTATGGCTGCTATCGCGGTCGCTATTATCGCGCTCGGAGCTGTTTTTATCATCTATGTCTTTGTCTTAAAGAAGCGATAATTCAAATTAAGTCCAGTCAAGAAGGCTGGACTTTGCTCCTTTTTTCTGAACAATCACTTCCTTGAATTTATCCTTTCACTAGATAATCTTCATCCATGCGTTTACGTCTCTTCTCTCAAAACCGACCGCGTCATAGAGTTTCGTTGCGGCGTCAGAACTAGCTGCACCTAGTATAACGATTGCCTTAGCACCATGCTGCTGGAGTCTTCTAATACCCTCATAGACAATGGCTTTACCTAGTCCTTTCTGTCTATGATCTGGATGAACCCCAACAGGTTCTGTTTCAGCTAGCTTGCTAATTGGATCCATTCTGCCTGTAGCGAATGCTGCAAATGTTCCATCAGGTGCGACAACTACAACATCACGTTCTGGATGATAGAATTTGGCACTAGCATATTTCTTCGCGAGTTCTACTGTCATGCTTATGCAATGAGAGAAGACCGCTCCTTGAACTGCTTTGTAATTTTCAAAATCATTTACGATGTCTACGTGCCTTATTGAATAACCCACAGGAAGTGTAATCTCAGGGACTTCAAAGTTCTTTGGAAGGTATCTATTGTGTTCATACACCCCTCTATTATTATATTCGCGTTGTTTCAGAACTTTTTCACGAACTATATCACCCTCTTCAATCATGAAGTAGATCTTTTGCTCTGAATCGTCTATTTTCATCTCTTTTGCTTGGCTCTCTAAAGTTTCAACAAAGGTATCTCCATATTCGTAGTAGTCTGGATGTATCAGGAAACGACACTCTCCTGATGGTTTGCAAATAGTAACAGCAACTATCCCAACACCAGAATCTTCCCATATTTTGACATACTCATCTTCTTCATCTAGATATGGTGTTCCACATGGTCCAAACTGCAAATTTTCAAACATTGAGGGAATCCAGTTGTGGAAGGTCTTTGTCAGTTTGTATGTGTTAAAGAGAAATTCTTGGATCTTGTCAAAATCTTGACTCCAATGAAATGATCGCATTTTAAGAGTCATTACTGGTCTCAGGACTACGAAATATAGTGAAATAAAAGTCTCTACTAATACGCAGGAATTATACTTGAGGGCCTTGTAATAAAACTCTGAAAGACGGATATGATGAATCAGATTATTTGAGGTATCCACTTTGAAAAGAATGAAAAGAGAGAAATCCATTATTCTGGACTACTGTTTCGTGTAACTCAAGATAGGAGAGAGCCGCCATTATGTCAAAACTGAACAAAATAGAAGCTTCACTCATAATCCTAATCATCGCAATTCTCTATATCACGACAGTAATTGCGAAGGTAATATCAGCACCAGTAGGATTTCTAGGTGTCTTAGTGACCGTTCTCTTTGTATTACTTCATGGCTCGAAATTCTACGGACCAAAGAATCTGATAGTATTCATTATTATCACGTTTACAATCTCATGGACCCTTGAATCACTAAGCATTGCTATTGGATTTCCCTTTGGCAATTATTACTACACCGGTCTAGGAAAGATTGGTGAAGTTCCATGGATTATTATGCCAGCCTATCTTGGAACAGGCTATCTCTCTTGGTCAATCGCTCATATTCTAGTTGGGAAATTCACTCCAGAAATCCAGGGTAAGCAAATTGGTCTGATTCCTTTTGTTGCCGCATTTGTGATGGTTATGTGGGACCTTGTCATGGACCCGATTCTTTCTACAATACAAGGAGAGTGGGTATGGGAGGATGGTGGTTTTTATTTTGGAGTGCCGCTGACTAATTACTTCGGATGGTTCTTTACTATCTTCTTGATCTATTTCATCTTTGCATTCTTCCTGTCGAAGAATGCTGACGAAAGCCTTTCAACTAAGGTTGATTCCAAATTTTTCTGGCATTCAATACCCTTGATGTATCTGGGAATCAGTTTCCAGTTCTTACTAGCTCCTTTTTTTGCTACAACATTTCCTATGATCTATTGGTCAATGCTCTTGATCACAATATTCACGATGGTGTTTGTAAGTCTAATCTCAATTTTAAGGGTTCAAGAGGAATTTAGGTGAGATAGTTGCCTCTTAGAAACCTGAAAGAAATAAAAGCTGTGATTTTCGATATGGGCGATACGCTGTATACAATGCCCTATTCTGTTTCAGACTATCATATGAAATTCCTTCGAGAAGTCTGTGGAGAGGATTTTGTTGTTACATATGAGGAGCTTGTACAAGCAGAAGATAAGGCTGAAATTGCACTCTATGAGTTGCTAGATGAAGTGGCAACTGGACCAAATCACGAGATAAATCATGAAGAATGGCTATACTTTGATAGAGTTCTTTTACAGAGCTTGGGTGTCGATGCTGATATAGACAAGAAATCTTTAGAGTATCAACGTCTCTGGAATGATCTTCTTACAAGTCATCCAAATACTTTGAGACTCGGAGCAAAGGAGGTCCTAGAAGATTTGTATCATCGTGGATTGAAGTTAGGTGTTGCAACAAACTGGACTCAGAGTCCTGATGATCTTCTCTCTTCATCAGGAATTCGGCATCTATTCCAGAGTCTACAATGGACCTTGATCCGAGGTTATGCAAAACCCTCTCCATACATGTTGATAATGAATGCACATGAGTTAGGGGTCAATCCGATTAGATGTGCTTTTGTTGGTAATAAAATAAATCTTGATGTGGAAGCCGCGCGAAGAGCTGGAATGCAACCAATCCTTCTTTCGAAACTAAAAGAAGAATTGCAGTCAGAAAATGAAGATGTACTAATAATCAAAGATTTGGTGGAGCTTCTCGACTACCTAGAATGATTGAATTAGAAAAAAGAAGAGAAACCCAGCTGTTTTTGCTGGGTCATAGTGAATCTATTTTCTCTTATAGACAAAGACATAGACCAACAAAACTACACCTATCGCTATGATAACACCGAGAATTAGAATAGGTCCAAGTAGATCTCCTGTCGGAAGAGTACCAGTACTCAGCGTGAATGAGAAGTATTCTGTCCCATTGAGTGCTGTAAATGTCTTATCAAAGGCATCTGTGGCGGTTATGCTGTATTCTACAGTCAAATCTCCTACCAAGTTTGTTATATTTGCTTCAAACAGTGTTGTATCTAGTTGATTCATGTCAACTTGCTGCCATGTTCCATTATCTACTCGATAGTTTAGAACCACAGATTCAAGTGTTGCGTCAATAGCTGTAGCATTAATGA
Organism: Candidatus Thorarchaeota archaeon; assembly: GCA_016933575.1. Classification (GTDB taxonomy): domain Archaea; phylum Asgardarchaeota; class Thorarchaeia; order Thorarchaeales; family Thorarchaeaceae; genus SMTZ1-45. Next base: position 52,232 of record JAFGAR010000175.1, on the reverse strand, counting down.
TTGCATATCCCGGACCACCACCAGGAGCAAGGATTATCAAATGGTCAACATCTATTACATCTGGGGCTGGGTCACAATAGATATAGAGATCATCAAAGATGACAGAGAGTCTACTTGCAGGTCCTGACCGTGCTGATAGGTAAAGATATGTCAGAGTAGTATCTGGCGCGTTTCCAAACAAATCCTCATAATCATGAACGATATCTATTTGGAAATTCAGCCATTGGTTGGTAGTAATAGTGTCCTGAAGTAGAATAAAATCTCCACCTTCTTCTCCTAAGGATGATTCAAACGCACTAGTTGAGTTAGCAATAATATAGTACATAGACGTATCTTGAACTGATAATGCAAAAAGCAGGTAGTCCTCTGATGTCAGATTAAAATCATCAATGTAGACATTGAAATCTAGTATAAGTTCCGTACTACTATTTAAAACAAGTTTTCCGATTGTTTGATCATAGCCACATGATTCATCGTTATTCAATGTAAGATTGGCTGCTTTGTTACCACTCTTAGCAAAATCTGTTACAGTAACGTCATCTAATCCTGATGTGTAATCCCATCCTAGAATTGGCGACCCAACAGCATCTTGGTGTTCATAATTCATATCATTTAGGATTGCTGTTTCGAATTGAATATCATCGAACAAGAGAGAGAGAAGGCTGTTGTCTACAGTGGTTCGGACTTGGAATTCAATCTCATCAATCCAGAGGTTTTCAGTATCATAGACTCCAGTGAAATCTTCCCAAATGTTTCTATCAAAACGATTCCATGTTCCTGTTGCATTGAAACTATCAACCTTAATTTTGATTGTATTGTCCATTATTACCATAGGCATAGTTCCAGCTCCGCCAATAGCAAAGAAATAGTATATTTGAAAGTCTGTGGTTGAATTTTTGACATTGACTATCAAACGGCAGTATGAAAATACATCAGGATTTACCCAATCTTCTATCATCCACCAGAATGAGAGCTGTCCTTTATTCGATTCAGATAGTAACTTGTTAGGATTATAGCTAGCATAGGCATAAGATGTGTAGTCATTGGATAGAACAGTCATGTTCATACTCCAATCGCCTTCTTTTCTCACTGGTGATTGAGAAATATCTGCTGGATCAGTTGATGTTTGAAAAGTCCAACCGCCAGTTCCTTCAAAATTGCCATTTAATGTAGATCCACCTACTTTTACAAAAGTACCATTTACAATATTTACATCATCCATGTAAATACGAGTATATGTCGTACTATAACTCCGTATCCACCATTCAGCCCATTCAAATTCTGTTGGAAGTTGACCAAAGACCTCGAAATAATCACTTGTAAGATTTCTATGCAGGTGATTCCAAGTTTGAAGAGGTCCATTTATGAAGAAATATGCCATCGACCCATTCATTACCACAGAATTCTGACAGCCAATATAGTAGTACATGTCACGATTACTTATTCGTAATCTAACTTGATAATAGTCTTGATTGATTGGTGTGCCAATCGAATCCAAATACCAATCGAAATCAAGGGTTGTATTTGTTGGATTATCCCAATATATCCATGATTGCTGAGTAAGTCGAACTTCTGAGTAATGTGATGGATCAAGAGCACGAGCATGCATTCCAAAGGATTTTGCACCTTCATACACATTACTTGTTTCGTACCAGCTTGCTTCCTCAGTTGTTCTGACAGTATAGATATCCTCTGGAGAATGTGGATTATACCATTCTTCTAGACCAACATTCGGAAATGTATTCGTTGTCCAAGTGACTCGTCCCAGGTTAGTTTCAGATGGTACTGTGACTGATTCCTGTGTAAGAGTTTGCGTTCTTGAAATCGATGCCTGAGGTAGAAGTTGTGATGACATCATCAGGCATAAGATGACAATAAAGAGAGCTTTTCTAATCATTACTTTCCCTCGCTATGTCATAGCGTTCTACTATTTTGATTAAATCTAATCTTATGTAGTTTTGCAGAAGTAATTAGTAGGGTTAACTTGTTAACCTCAATTATTAACCGTGTTTTAGAGATAGAGTGTAATGTACATCATAGTCCCTGCAAGTATTGGAATTATCCATACCACCAAGGCAAGTCGCATCATAATCTTTGTCCCGCAAGTTAATGGTCTGTTGTTTCTTACTGCTAAGATGAATCTAATAGCAAACAAAGATCCAAGAATAATGGAAATTATGCCTAACAACGCATGCGCAATGATTGGATATCCATAGCTACTGAGTGTAATCAATAGTCTAGGAGCCATAATAAGAATAGTTGTTCCTATAGTTATTATGAGAACAAAGAGCATAAGATACCCATGAGTCTTGAATGGCTTCCTTTTGATATACCCAATCACTAACAGGATCAGAGTCATGTATTGAAGAATCAAATTTATGTCAATAAGTAATGGAGCTGTGCTTCCTAGAAGTACCATCGATAAAACCTCCAAGTGTTTTCTATATATCATAACATAAATTCTTCTAATTGCTTCGTAACTATCTCATTCGATTTCAGATAGGAGTTTATCTGTGCTCTTGGAACACTCATGTACATGAGGCGGACAGAACAGACGAAGTTATCTGAATTCTCAGAACTCAAGGATGAGACCGCCTTATCGAGTAACGAATACAGCGAAACGAATCCAGTCGCCTCTTCTCTTCCAGTTGCTTCCCGCTCCTCAGCACGACCCAAGAACCAGTTGTGGTTCAAGGTAGTCAACCTCAATCAAGAATGGGGTGTCTGTAATTTTGATGGTACTGTCCTTCTCATCCGCCTCGTTAATGGCCGCATTTACGCACATGGTGAAGAGGCAGTCTGCAAGTGGTGTGGTGACGTTCTCGAGATTCGTGATGACAAGATCTTCTGTAGTGGTCGATGTCGGAGATACCAGGGCGAGTTCTCGAAAGATCTCAATGATTATCTCCGGTGGGAAGGAGCCAAATCCTATACACTAAGAAAGATTGTGGCAGGTATTGAGGGGCTCGAACTTGAGGCAAGTGACCTAGAACCAATTGACTACGCACCTGATTGGTCAGTTCTCTATGAATATGCGGATGAAACTTCTGAAGAAGCTAATTATCAAATTGACTCGAAAGAGTAATATGAACCACTGCATACATCGCTAAGATACTTGGTGATTCTATATGACCGAAATACCAATGACCGATGCTGGTGTAGGTGCACGTCCAAAGGAAGTCACTTACGCTGGTTGGTTAGTGCTTCTTGAAGCTATTACCGGCCTAATTGTTGGCGGGGTTGAATATCTTATATGGGAGAACGAACTCTCGCTGTTAGGCGTAATCCTTGCAATTGTTGCATTTTGGCTTTACACAATGATTCTGAAGCAGGACTATTCAGCTTGGATGATGACTGTGATATTCAATGTTATTGCGATATTCCTCTATGCTGTGGGCGATAATTGGCCCGGAGTCATCTTGAGTCTCATGTGTCTCATTTACTTAATTTCACCAAATGTAAAGGTGCATTTCGAAAAATAATGCAGGGGCTGGGTCTCCAGCTCCTTTTATTTGTGATAGTTGCGCATATCTTGTAGATGACCATTATGATATGCGTATGAGAAATTTATAAGTGTTCAAATTCGAGTTCTCATATCGTGCATAAGGATGGGAGTCTTTAACTTAGTCCTGAATAAAACCACCGGATCAGTTAGTCATTTCTTCTACTCGTAAGTGCACGTTGAGATAAGTTAGGAGAATCTGAACCAATGCCCCGCTACATCAATCGTATATTGTCCATAATCATCATTGGAATGATATGTTGCTCTTCATTAATAGGAATTTTATCTCTTACTCCATCTAGTAATAGTGATGTGCAGGAAGATAATAGGTTTGATATTCAGGAGACTGAGAGCCACAACCCATATGGCATAGACACTCCAGCAGATTGGCTCACGCTTGACAATCAAGGAGAATATCTTGATGCTAGAGAACTTCTTGAAACTTATCGGTCAAAAGCTGATTCATTTTCGAAATACCGAACTTCTATTGATGGAGATGCATGCACTGGTCTGGAAGTGTCTTATGATGTACTCGGAAATGTAATGATTGTCGATGCATTGATTCATGATTATAGTATTGCCACGTACAATTTTGAGGAGGGCTATTTCGATGCAGTTTTCATACCCGAGATGGAACTCTCGACAAATTATGGAGTGCCAGTTTTACCCTATAGTAAGATTATGTTCAACGTACCCACAGACTTAGATGTACTTGAAATCCGAGTTTCTAGTCAGACGCACGAAGTCCTATACGGTCTCGATTTAGTTCCCGGACCGAAACCATTAGCAATCTTCGGCGATATGGTTCCTGATCTAACTCTATTCTTTGATCCTGAAGTCTATGAATCAAGTACGACATACCCCTCAGAGCTTGTAGATTCTCAAGTTATTAAGAGTGGCGAAGAACGAGCTTTGATGTTGACTCTGCATCCTCTGCAATATAATCCAATAGAGAAACAGGGCCTACTCCACACTGAGATTAGTATTGAAGTTCTCTTTACGGATTCTGTGACAGAAGAATCCATCACATTCAATGGTTGGAGTGACTACCAAGGGGCGAGCTATACAATCATTACAACAGATGATATAGCTCCTATTCTAGATGACTTCATCGACTGGAAAACCAGTATTGGTTTCGATGTTTTTGTTGAAACAGTCAGTGATATTCTATCTGGATATAGTGGTCGAGATAATCCTGAAAAGGTTCGTTCATTTATCACAGATGCTTATGCGACAAATGCTACCGAGTATTTTCTATTAATAGGTGATTGTGACCTTGTACCAGCAAGGGAGGTATGGGATCCTGCAAATGCAGGAATGAGCTTAGATAACGGGACTGAACCTAGTGACCTATATTACGAGTGCTTAGATGGCGATTGGGATGCTAATGATAATGATATCTTTGGCGAATTCGATGATGATGTAGATCTCTTCCCAGAGGTCAAGGTTGGTCGATTGCCTATTCAGACTTCTACGGATGCCCAGCGAGTCCTCACTCGTATAATTAGCTATGAGAGTGACCCAGAACCCGGAGATTGGATGAATGATTTCATGCTCATAGCTGTTGACTGCTTTGGAGATGGAGACGGTGTCGTGATGTCAGAAGGTCAGCTGAATCAGAAATATCTTTTTGATTCATTCTTCGATGTCTTTCGATATTATCCAACCGATGGTTCTCTCTCGACAGTAGATATTGTTACAAAAATCAACTCAGGCATCAATATCGTCAATTTCTTCGACCATGGAGCATACGATGTTTGGGTCAATGCTCTTGATGTGAGTGATGTACTTGCACTCAATAATGGGAATAAGACTCCCTTTGCTTTTGCGATGGCATGCGAAACTGCAGCATTTGATGTTGAAGGTGTTGAACCCACAATTGGTGAAGCTTTCTTCAGAGCTACAAACGGCGGCGCATCAACCTATATTGGTGCAACCCGTATTGCTTGGGCGGGATATGATTGCTTTGATGGATTTCATAACCTCTTTTGGGAGTACTTTTTCACTGAGGCATTAGCAAATCATGAGGCAAGTCCAAAGGATGCATTTCATGATGCCCTGAATTTCATGGCTACGAACTATGACACATCAAATGGACCAACCTTAGAGACTATTTATCACGCTATTTATTTTGGAGACCCTGCTCTCAGAATGTATTGGAAACACAATGTCACTATTGCTACTGACCAAGTCGATTTACACGAAACAGTAACTGTAGATGGGACCTGCCTGCAATATAACAATAAACCAATCACTGATACAGTTAATGTCACAATCAAGAACCCACTAGGTGTGACTGTGTATTCGGAACTAGTATCTACAAATAGTCTGGGCCAGTTCTCCATTGAATTCACTCCAGACTCACTTCCTGGTGACTACACTGTAGTGACAAGAATCACTCAACCCTTCGCGAGTACTTCAGTTTCCTCAATACATGTAGGGAAACTTGATGTATCGACTCAACTTGATGGACTTCCCATTTACAATACCTTCCTGAATTTTTCAGGAAATGTTAATGATGACTGTAATGGAAATGCAACATTGTTGGATTCTTCTGGCAATGTGATTCATACAATGGATCTTACAGCTGTATCAGGAGAATATTCAGATTCAATCAATATTACGACATTTGGATGGTTAAAACTCTACATTCAATTTGATAATGGATCAATGAGTGGGGGATCCGAGATACGTTTCAAAGTTAGTCGGGGAGATGTCCTAGTTATTGGTGATAATGCAGGAACAAGCTCTGGTCCAGACTATCCTGGAGGGTGGGCTGATGATAACTTTGGTGATGCTTCGAATCCTGGTGACTATGTTCTAGCCCTAAAAGACGAGTATGATGTAACAGTCTATTTTACAATGCATGAGTCTACACCCGCTCTAAGTTTCCTTCAAGGATTTGATGCAGTAATTGTTTCTACAGGTGACAACTATGGTTATCCCTTGAATGCACCAATGAGCTATCTTCTTGATGTTCTCTATGAATACCATAATACTGGAGGAAATCTCCTCTTTGAAGGAGCTTCAATCCTTTATTCATTAGATGGCGTAGAGGATAGTAGGTTCTCATCATTGTTTCATGTAGAATGGACAGAGAGGACTACAAACACCGGTTCTCTCGAACTTGTACCAGGTTCACATCCAATTGTATCTAATCTTCCTTCAAACATCCTACTTGCCAATCAACTTGGAACTGCATATGCGGATGTTTTTGCTGCGGCTAATGGTTCACTAAATGCTGCTGCATATGGTGGAAGTTATTCTGGTGGAAGTGCTATAACGGGGCTTTCCCCCTCTCCAAGTTTGGGTGGAGTCGTATTCATCGGGTTTTCAATTGACGCAATTGCAGATGTTAATAATCGCAACAGACTAATTGCTAATGCGATTGAATTCCTCTTATTCCCATCACTTGTTGTTTTATTGTCGGATAATGCTCTAAAGTCAGGTTCTTCTGAAACAATCTATCTAGAGGCTTTTGATTCTGCCACAGAAACTCCAATTGAAGGCGCATCAGTTTCACTCTCAGGATGTGGTATTTCGGTAGCAAATACATCGAAAGCTGACGGAACATGTAGTGTGTTTATCTCTCCAACATCTAGTGGTTTGATTGATGTACATGTGACAAAAGCAGGGTATTTGAATTTCTCTACAACAATCATTGTCTATGATTCATCTATCATTGCACTCGATGCAAGCCCTAGCTATTTGGAACGTTCACAATCAACGATAGTGACATTCACAGCAAGCGATTATTATGAGGGAACTCCACTTGAGAACTGCTTCATCAACGTTACAGGTCTTGGTAACAGCGAGAATGGCTACACAAATGAAAGTGGAATGATTTCATTTGCACTTATGTCTGATTCTGCAGGGATAATTACAGCAACTGGAAAGTTCGGTGGTTATATCGACGCATCGATTACTCTGCCTGTGAGAATAAGCATTCTCATTTTGCCAAGTGCCGGCACAGAATATGCTGATCAATGCTGCTGGGATGAGATTATGCTACATTGGGATAGCTACGGAGATTCTCCACTCTATATTGACTACACTTCATTTCAAAATGAGTCTCTTCCATTAACACTTAACACACTTGAAACCCTGAGACCTGATGTTCTTCATCTAGGTCTACCGCCTGAACAAATGTCAACTTCTGAAATCAATGCTATCAAGGAGTATATTGAATCGGGTCATGGATTCATTATAGGCGGAGGAGCACTCCATTACAATCTTGAAGATTGGGCTGAATTCCTCGGATTAGCTGACTATGGAACAACTTCAGTATATTACAGTGGTTCAGTAGTGTATGATCTAATTGAAGAAACTCATCCACTATTCAATGGACTCGAGGGCTCCTATACTCAGGCTTATCCAATGACATTCTATCCACTCGACTCACAATGGGACAGTAGCAAGTTAGATGGTGGTATGTATCTTGCACTTCATGATTCCGCAACTCCTTACGGAGCAATTATCGCATACCGCGGGATGGTTCTATTCACTGGATTGCCTGAATACTCAAGTGGCGCTGATGATTGCCAAATTGTCTATAATGCCCTAATCTGGTCAAATTACGAAGTTCCAGAACATGATCTCTCAGTCACTATAGATGTCCCTGCAACTTTAGGGCCCGGAGAATCGACTACAATAACAGCTTCAGTTCAGAATAAAGGAACTATGGATGAAACTAATGTAGTCTTGACACTTCTAATCAATGGTAGTGAAGTCGATTCAATCTCAGTTCCAGTGCTTCTTAGTGGACACGCTGAATCAATTGAATATCCTTGGGCACCCTTTGAAGTGAACTCATACAATATCACAGCCTATGCAGAGCCTGTGGATGATGAATACTCAGAAGCTAATAATTATGCAACTCAAATGGTAAGTGTGCGTGACCTGCATGACTACATGATGTCCGAGGTAACATATACTTGGTATGATGCTTTTGTAAACGGTGTCAATCTAGACGTTGATGGTGATGACGAGTCAGTCGGTGTGGTACTTCCCTTTGAGTTTCAATTCTATGATAATATCTTCGATACAGTCTATGTTAGTAGTAATGGGTGGCTTAGTTTTGAGAATGACAATCCTTGGCAATATAACAATGTAGAATATCCAACCACTGATTCTCGATATGTTTACTCACTTGCACCAATGTGGGCTGATCTCATTGCATACAACAATATCTGGTGTTGGGCAACAGAGGATAGAGTGGTCATAGAGTTTCGCGAGTATTACTATCTCTCAGGAGGAATAGCTGGCACATTTGAAGTAGTCTTCTACGAGAATGGACTAATTCAGTTTAATTATCAGACAATGGGCAATATCTATGACGGTACTGTAGGTCTTAACCATGGTGATGGGATTCACTATAACTCATATGATAGTTCGCTCCTATCATATACGACTGAATTTAGTCTCAACTTTTTATACAAATATCAAGGGAGTGAACTAGAAGCAGGTCTCTTAGCACCCTCCTATGCTTCACTCAACGAACCTGTTGAGATTACTGCAATTGCTCATAATATCGGAAATAGCACAGAATATGATGTCGAACTCACAATCTTTATTGATGATGTAGTTGTTGACGAAGATGAAATTTCTTCTCTCGCACCAAGTGCATATTATGAATTTGAATACATCTGGATCCCAACTGATTTAGGATTGCATAATGTGTGTGTATATGTAACACCAGTTGTTGGGGAGTTGATGACCTCAAACAATGCTATAATGCAAAATGTATCAGTCGAGATTCCCCGTAACTTCGAAATAACATCTCCAACAAGTAGTCAGACAGTCAGAGGCGGTCTTGTTCTTGTAGAATATACTATAGACCAAATTGAAGAAGTTGAATCTCTAGATGTGTCGGTCAATGATGAAGATATCATTCATATTGTGAATATTACTCAATTAGAGGTCATGGTCCCGGTGTTTCAAAATGGTACCAATTTAATTGAACTTACTGTCCAATGGAATGACACTCGTACAGATACTGAGTCTGTGACCATAACATCAACTGAAGTTGTTCCGCTTCTAGATCCTGAACTAGGGGATTTCTATAATTGGTATCAGCGAGCAGAACCCTATTCAATCCAGTTGAATTATACATTCAGTGGTATGATAGGTATATACGAAGTTGGAGTAGATGTAAGCATGGCTGTATTGGATGAGAATAATGTAACAATTATGCAAGCAGAGGTTGAGATAACAGCTAACACATTGAACGGTTATATTTCCTCAGGAGTACTAGAGGGATCTCGTCTCTTCTTTATCACTGGATTAAGGTCTCCAACATATACCAACAGCTATGCAGAGATTGGCGATGTTCATGCATTGCATGCTTGGTTTGATAATCAACGAGTGACCAGTTCTTCAATTTGGGAAAGCTATGCTATATGGCGTTCAGCTTCTACTACTACTGGGCAAACTGCATCTATTTTCAGAAGTAATGGAATCCTTGCAACCGTGGAACTTGATGGTGAAAATCTAACTGGTTGGGTGACAAACAGCAGTTACCTCCCCGCGGTTGATAATAATCCACCAGAATGGTTAACACCTCTGGAATACATAGTCGCCGAAGCTGGTCAATCGTTTGTGTTTCAATTCGATATCTTCGATGATAGCGGCCTTGACTCTTTTACTATAAACGATACCGTTCATTTTGTATTGACATTGAGTGGACAACTATCTAACGTTGTACCTCTGCATGTTGGAAGTTATGGTCTAGAGCTAACAGCTATAGATCCATTCGACAATACATTGATAGATGAGGTCACGATCCAAGTTATTGATACAATCTCACCGACTTGGATATACTCAGATGCATCCATCGACCTTCAATATGGATCAAATCTAGAAGTATATCTCGAGGCAACTGATTTCTCAGGTATAGATCATTGGAGTGTGAATGACACTCGGTTTTCAGTGAATACTACAGGTTGGTTGATAAATTCCATTGATCTAGATTCAGGAGTTTACACAATTGAAGTTGCAGTCTTTGACTTATATAATAACTACAATACTCTTGTCCTAACAATTACTCTACTTCCAGCTCCAAATCCCTTTAGTGATGTGGAACTAATACTTAGAGTTGCTTTGTATACAACTCTTGCAGTCGCAATCTTTGTTGGATTTCTATCTATCTATAAAAAACTGAGAAATAGATAGCATCTATCGCTTAGGCATTGGCCGCTGGATTCAGCTCATAGAGGAGGAATTGTCTACCATTGAATTCCTCATCTACAAAACCAAGCGTAAGTGCCCACTCTGTTGCCCGTGGTCCAAGAAAGTAGACCGCACGATTTGCTCCCAATGTTTCTGCTTCATCAATAGTCCTGGAAATGATGTCAACAAATATTGATCTATCAGTGGTGAATACTGTATACGCAGCAGTAAGTTCGTCCTTTCTCTGCCTAGTTATCATACAATAGACGCCTTGAGCCCTACCAGATTCATCGATAATGACTCTGATGGTAGCATTTTGGAGTAGTCTTGTCAATCCTTCAATACTCCTGAAGTCGAATTCCCATGCTAATGGAAATGTGGTACTTTGAACAAGGTCGGGATTTTCTTGTAGGATTTCAAATAGTCTCGAGGGATTTACTTGTAGAGGAACGATGCTTGGACTGGGTTTTGCATGTGGCGGGTATGGCTTGTATAGACGAAAGTAACCGGTGTTGTCCACAACTTTGAATCCAGTTCGTTCAGCCACATGTTGTGATGATGTATTTTTAGAGCTAGTAGCATACCATAAAGTTCGGATTCCCATAGTTCGTGAGATATCGACTATTGCATTTGTCACACTTGTACCATAGCCCTTCTGTCTATAGCCATCTTTTACTCTAAGACCTTGAACCCATGCAATTGAGGTACCATCAACTCTCTCTAAGTTTGCAAGCGCTATGAGATCTTCTCCTTCGAATACTCCCATTGGCGTTGCCTTAGAATCCGATACCCATTTTGGAAAAGTTTCTGGCACATAGTCATTACCTTCCCATATTGTTTCACAAAGCAACTTAACTTGTCGATGATCCTCAATAGTGAGGTGACGAGGACTATTTGGCATAAATGCTCGTTCAAAAGAATCTACTTAAGAATGATATGACATGGTTCTCACATTCAAACTTGTACCGATTGTGACTCAGGCGTATCTTCACTTTTTCTTACAAACACATACTTGCCACAATTCTGACATTCAATATAACCGTCATCTCTCATCCTAAGAATTCTGGATGAATACCGAGCATTGCAGTTTGGACATATAAAAACATCAATGATGGCTTCAAGTGCAAAAGGTTTCATGTCTTTGTCTTTGAAGTACTCTAGAGTTTCCTTGAGCTTTTTCTCTGCAAATTCATATGTGGTTTGTGATGCAAGAAAAGGTCGAAACGCATGAATTTTGAAGGATGCTGTATTGAGATCTTTGAGATACTCAACGAATAGAAGAATAATACCGGTCGATATAGTATAGAGATGTGTTATGAAAAGAACTTGCTTGCTATCTAATTCATTACTAAGAAGCAGATTTATTCCTGACTCGTAGAATTTTGTTTTACTGTTATACAAATTAGATAGTGCATGCAGAAATCCTTCGAGCTCTTTCTCTTCAATTCCAAAGATTTCAACTCGTTCGACCAAGCAACATACTCTCAGTATAACATAGTATGTGAATGTTTATGGCTATAACGACTGTTAAACTGAATTCCTGAATATGAGACAATAGTGGTGATGCACATTCGATACGTAGGTGGTTGGATACCCCCAACAACCTAGTTTCTTATTATCTTGACACCAGATCATCTCCTGTTGAAGTTGATATTGATTCGAGAGTTGCTTTGCTACATCCCAAGCTATCGGTCGCATCTCACCGTTTGTATCTCTCATATTCTGCACAATAATGGATAGGTAAGCTCCATCCCGTAAGAAGGGCTTCAGGCTACAAATAATGGAGCTCAAGGTCTCGATATACCGGTAGTAATTATCAATATTCCCAAGGTCATATTCAAGATTGCTATAGAACTGGCGTAGACCTCGCTCCTTTCTGTCTTTTTGGATTGAATCATTTCCCCCTCGAGACTTTCGAAGCATGTCCCAGTATGGTGGTGAAGTAATTAGGAAATCAAATGTTGGTACCTCATGCTTAAACTCATTCTCAAGCAACTCTCTAATTCTCATTGAATTTCCATCGAGAAAGTGATGTTCTCCTTTGCCCGGATATGTTGACAAAAACCGCCTCCCAATATCAACAAATTCCGGATTGAGTTCAATACCTACAGAGTTTCTTGAAGACTCCTTGCAAGCGATAAGGGTACTGCCAATGCCAGCAAATGGATCAAGGACCCAAGAACCTTCCTTTGTGAAGAATCTAAGAAAATGCTTTACTAGTTCCTCAGGGAATTTTGCTGGATGTTCAAGCTGGACATCAGATCTAGGTCGAGGATTGATTATGAACCACGATTTAGTTGATTTAACCCATTCTTTGCTATCGAGGTCATTCATAGTATTCTTAGGTCTCTGACGCACACCCTTCACCATGTCAATTAAGGTTAAAGTACGTCATAAGTCTAACCTCTATATTCTCACTTCAACGATTCTATTGATTCCAATCTCGATAATGTCCGAGCAGTACGAAGCAATTCTTTCAAGATGCAGTGCAAGTATGATCTCGTGTGGGTTTTTTTCGCTTCTTGAAGACTCAAGACGACTCAGTGAGTCTGCGAGATCATTTGCTTCTCGTAGTGATTCAAATGCCTCAGTAGCTTCGACGGTTAATTCTTCCTTTTGCTCTCTTCCTTTCTTGTCGATGCTGAAGAAAACAGATGTTGTCTTCTCGTAGAGTTCAGAGATTCTTGTAGTCAGCTTAACCAGTTTTGTATCAATTTTTTTAATGTCCATAATCTCATTAACCGCACCGCAAATATGATCTGCTAATCTCTCGACAAACTTCGCAGCTAAACTAAAACTGAGAGCATCCGGTGGTGAGAGTGCGATTTTTCTTGCATACGCGGGGTCTCTGAGAACAAGGTGACACAATCTTTCGACAAGGTATCTATTACGGTCGACCTGCTCATCCCTTGAAACAATGTGCATATAGTCAGTTATGTCACCACCAGAGATTGATGATATCATCTGCTGAAGCATGTATTTCGTAGTTGCAAATTGTCGCTTGAGCACCTTCCGAATAACCTCTCGATCACTAGTAAGAATATCACTTATCAGCATACTATTACTGTGTTCATCAAGAATACCCCATCCTTCAAGCTTGTCTACCCACTTGCTAATCTCTTCACGTGTAGCCATATCCAATGCATCAGTGAATGTAAGCTCCAATTCTCCAGCTCCGACTATATAAGCTCCGATAAGTAGATTTGAGAGGTCTTGCCTGTGTTCATTTTCAATGGTTATTTTCAGCGGAGTTGTCTGTTTTGCTTGAATAACAGAAGGTGAGATATGAAGTGCTCCGTCTTGAGTTCTTTCCAGTGTGACTTCTGAGTTTTTGTCCAGTCGATGTTCATCGCACCATTCTCTAGGAAGATACACATAGTATGAGTTTCTTACTTGATTGAGCTTTCTGGTAGTAATCATTGTTCAGCACATCCTATGAATGTTTCATATGATGTAAATGTACATTTGCTATTTTTTAAGATAGAGCGGCTTTTGAAGCTGAGTTGATATCTTTGATTTTTGAAAACCTATCTATGCTTTGTGATAAAGCAAGATAGGGGGAATTAATTATATGCATATGAAGCATATACTGATAAATGCAGCTACTGAAGCTCTTGCCTATTTCTTAATTACTAGGGATTTTGGAGGGTCTTCATACTCAATTGGAGTACGCTCTATAGGAGTAATAAAAAAAATGAATGATAGTATCAAACTGATAGCAGTCCTTGTTGTAGGACTTGTTATTGGCGCAGGTGCAATGTACATGATTGCACCTCCCGGGGGTACTGGAACCACCACATACATAATCACTACTGCTGGTTCTACCACAGTATATCCCTTGTCACAGGAATGGGCGACCCAGTTCCACGCTGATTTTCCAGCAATGACAGTTAATCCCAGCACCGGAGGCTCTGGTCTTGGCCAGTCTCAAGTAGCTGATGAATTAATCGATATTGGTGCATCAAGCTCTTATCCAAATTCAGACTACAGAACAGCTAATCCTAATGTAAAGATTATCCCAGTTTCAGCTGATGCACTTGGCATAGTAGCCAATCCCGCTGTCAATGGATCCAATTTCAAGATGGACTGTGATATGGCAGTTGCAATCTTTCAAGGAAACATTACAACATGGGAAGTTTTTGAAACTGCCTTCAATGTTGTAATTGCTGCTACTGGAGATATTAATGTCTACGTAAGATCTGATGCTTCTGGAACAACTGCGACTTTTGGAAAATGGCTAAAGACAGCAGGTGCTAATCCAAATCCCTACCAAAACTATACATGGGGGCTTGGTGATAGCGAGTCAATTTCATGGCCTGCTGGAATCAGTGCTGTTGAAGGAAATCCAGGTGTTGCAGCTGGTGTCCTTGGGGATACAAGCGGAATTGGATATGTAGGACTTGCATTCATGGAAGACCTTGCAGTCGTTGACCTCTATAACCCAACAATTCAGGAATATATCACTCCCAATCTGGAGAATGCATTAAAGGCACTCCCTGCTGAACTCACAGATCCTGGAGCAAACTTGATGAACTCCGCAAATACAGGTGCTTATCCAATTGCTAGGTTATTGTACTACCTTGTCAATGAAGACAATCTTGCTTGGTATGTGATCGTATACTTAAACTGGGTTCTAGCTCAGGGACAGCAGTACATCTCTGATGTTGGCTACGTGCCAATCTCAGGTACATCAGCTGTCACCTATGCACTCAGTGTTGTTGGTGATTTAATACCAAGTTAAACAGATTAATAGCATCCTCCTTCCAAAAAGGAAGCCAGGTCAATGCAAATATAGAAACCTGGCTTCCACACACTTTTTCAACGAATTTGTCACGGAAAAAATCAGAAATTAACAAAGAACTAGAACTGATTGTCAGGAGAATCAAATATGACTCAAGATATTGACTCAGCTTCAGCAACTGAAATGAGTGAAGATCAATCTGGTCTTACAAAAAGGATTCTACAAAAACTGAAAGCCCCTTTTATCGAAGTTCGTGAAGCTGATACTCCAGGTCGTATCGATTTCTTCGGTCGAATTGGACTAGCAATACCTGCTCTTGCCAGTACAATAATAATCATACTTATTCTCACTTTCCTGTGGTTTGAATCTGCACCGATATTCACAAGTCCTGAGGGTGGACCTGGAATAATTGTTGGACCTACGTGGGATCCAAATAGAGATCTATATGGGATTGGAGTATTCATCACGGGCTCCTTAATGTGTGCAGCCATTGCTATCGGTCTTGCTGTTCCCCTTGGTGTGGGAGGTGCAATATTCCTTAGTGAGTATTGTCCAAATCATCTTCGTTCACCCATACGAATGATTGTTGAAATGATGGCTGCAATTCCTTCAATAGTCTACGGACTTTGGGCATTACTTGTTATCGTACCATTCATTAAGAATAGTTTTGCTCCTGCAGTTCAAAATAATATCCTAATTAGTTGGATACCATGGTTTCAAGGAGATACGAATGGATTCAGCCTTCTTGCAGGAGGGCTCATTCTAGCGATTATGCTTTTACCCACAGTTGTTGCAATATCAAACGATGCCCTTCAATCAGTTCCAATGAGTCTACGGGAGGCTTCGTACGCACTTGGTGCAACAAAGAGCGAAACAGCAAGGAGAATAGTTGTTTCTGCAGCTCTTCCCGGAGTCGGAGCCGCTGTTGTCCTGTCATTAGGAAGAGCTGTAGGTGAAACAATGGCTGTTCTAATGGTAACAGGAAATTCTCTTCAAATTCCCTATAGTCTATTCGATCCTACTTATGTAATGACTAGCATAATAACCAATCAACTTGGATATGCATTTATCTTCCCATTATGGAGATCAGCACTCTTTGCTGTGGGATTCATTCTATTACTCATGTCTATCTTTTTCACTTTTACAGCTAAGATATTCATCCGATGGGGAATGAAGACGAGGGGGTATGTATAGAATGACGAAAAACGAAATTCCTCTTGATGAACGTGCACCAGATGTGTTTGAGAAAGATAAGAGGGACTTTATTAAAGAATTAAAACTCGTATCGTCAAACATAGTAAAAACACGTAGGAATTTCAAGGATTTTCTTTTTCACGTCATCTTAGGCATTGGGATTATTATTATCATTCTGCCTTTCTTTCTTGTTTTATATCAGGTTGCATCAGTGGGTTTTGTCGAGTTATTCTCTAATGGTTTTGAATCATTTAGCAATTTCTTCCTGACAGAACCAGGTAGAGGGTTAATGGGTGGAATCCGTAATGCATTCTTTGGCACTCTATTTCTTGTTACACTTGCGTCAGCAGTAGGAATTCCATTGAGTGTCTTTGGAGCTGTATATATCAACGAGTACACAAGACCTGGTCGACTTCGTGATGTTGTCGAATTCACATCAGATGTACTTGCAGGAATACCAAGTATTGTCTTTGGCGCATTTGGTTTTGTATTTCTAGTAGGGTTCTTGGACTTGGGGATGGGTCTCTTATCAGGGAGTCTGACACTTGCTTTCATGATGATACCCACTGTCTTGAGAACAACTCAGGAAGCTCTTCGCGCAGTCCCAATGTCTTTGAGAGAAGCATCTCTTGCCCTCGGCGCTACTAAATGGTCAACAACATGGAATATCACACTAAGAGCGGCATTTCCCGGAGTGATCACTGGAGTATTATTGGCGATTGGAAGGGTAATGGGCGAAACTGCTCCGCTGATATTCACTTCTGGCAATAGTCTCACAACACCAACTGAAATCATTGGACCTGGTTCATGGGTTGCATCTATGCCCTATACAATCTGGTCATACATAAGCGATCCACGAGCCTATCTTAACATCAAAGCACATGCCACAGCTGTTGCACTCATGACTATGGTCCTTGCAATTGACATTGTCGCTAATATTATTTCTAGAAAAGTAACTAGGAGGCTGGTATAACTGGCAAACAAGCAATATACTCATACTTTAGAAGTAGATACTCTGTCTACATGGTTTGGTTCACATAAGATCCTCAAAGAAATATCATGTTACTTTGAAGATAATTCTGTAACGGCCATTATGGGACCATCTGGATGTGGCAAGTCCACACTTCTCAGGACATTGAACCGATTAAACGATCTTGTTCCAAGCTTTCGTCAAAAAGGTGAGGTCCGATTCATGGGTAACAACATCTTTGGACAAGGTGCAAGTGTATATGACCTCAGAAAGCGGATTGGAATGGTGTTTCAGAAACCAAACCCATTCCCCATGTCCATCTATGACAATATTGCTTATGGTCCTAAATTACATGGACTGAATGATAAGGATAAACTTGACAAGCTAGTTGAAGACTCGCTCAAGAAGGCAGCGTTATGGGATGAAGTAAAGGACGAACTGGATAAACCTGGACCAAATCTCTCGGGTGGTCAGCAACAGAGATTATGCATTGCACGAGCTCTCTCTGTAAATCCTCCAGTTCTATTAATGGATGAACCAGTATCATCACTAGATCCTATTAGTGCCTCAAAGATTGAGGATCTGATAACTGAATTAAAAAAGGATTATACTATTATCCTTGTCACGCATAATGTACAACAAGCTTTTAGGGTTTCAGACCAAGCAGCATTTCTTTACCTAGGTGAATTAGTAGAGTTCGACCAGACAAAACGAATACTGGAAGCGCCTGCTGATCCTAGAACTGAAGCCTTCATAACAGGAAGAATTGGATAGGTGAATATAATGAAGACACAATTAGAATTCTATTTGGATGAAATTCAAGGTAGACTGATGCGACTTCATGAACTGTCTGAGAAGGCATTTATGGATTCTATGGAGTCCTTCAAGAATCTAGATCAGGATGTAGCAAAAGATGTTAAGGATCTAGCTGGTGATATTGATGAGCTTGAGGAAAAGATAGAAGCAAATGTCTTGGAAACAATTGGTCGCCGACAACCTGTTGCAAGTGATTTACGTCGATTATCAGTTTATCTTCAAACTGCACATAACCTCCATCGAGTGGGTAGATACGCATACAAAATAGCTCACATCACCTATCTCTGCAAAGACCTTCAGCACTTTAAGGAACTTCAATCTATCCCCTATTTGGCTGAATTGGCTAAGAAGACACTTGATATTGCCATGAAAGGGATATTGAATGGCGACCTATCAAAAATGGATGAATTGGAAAAGCTCGAGTCAGAAAGTGATAGGGAAACCTCAGATATGTTCAACGAAATAGTGAAGTATCTTCGTGAACAGAATGGTATTGAAGAGATGGCTTTGTTCTATATCATAATTGGTAGATATTGTGAACGAGCAGCTGACCAAGCTTTTCAAATAGCAGAGAAAGCTGTGTACATGGTAAAAGGAAAACGAGTAAAACTCGGGCTTGCGTACAAAGGAAAATCCAGCCAAGCGCCACATTGATTCTGAGGACGTGTAGAAATACCTTAATTGCAGTCTGTACCTTTGCTTAGAACTGGTGGTGTCAACGTGAACCCGGAACTTGAGTCACTAAAGACAGAAATCAGGGGTCTCCTAGAGAACCTTCACTCGATAGTTGCCTCAGCTCTTGTCCAATCCACTAAGGCCTTTGAAGATCTTGACTGTGAATTGGCAGATGAAGTTACAAATGAATCGGAAACAGTTGAGGTAATTCATCATAGTATCGAAGACAAAGCCTTCGAAGGTATCTCCAGATATCAACCTCAGGACAAGGACCTAAGAAGACTTATCTCATATATTCACACGGCTGGAGGACTCAGAAGTATTGGCCGCTATGCCATGAAGATATGCGAGATAGTGAATCTTGCCGAAGGATTAGACCACTTCAAGGAACTCGTTACATTACCATATCTTGCCGAACTTTCAACGTCCGCTCTCTCTGTTTCCATCAGGTCTGTTATTGATGAGAATCTAGATGAGATCGATGAACTTGAGAAATTAGAAGCACAGAGTGATAATGAAGCATCTGAGATGTTTCAGGAGATTGCCGATTACTTGAATCACCGCCGTGATATCAGCAATATTGCCATGTTATATGTCATTGTGGGTAGATACTATGAACGAGCCTCGGACCAAGCTATTACGATAGCGGAGTCTGCGGTTTATCTCGTTAGTGGGAAGAGGAAAAAGCTAGGTCTGGCATACAAAGGGATTGATGATATCCGCGATATGACGCTTGACATCTAATGTTATCTAGCTCGCTTTCCCATGTTCTCTCGAATTTTCGTTACTAACTCAAAAAACGCTTGTTCCACGTTTTTGTTTTGCAAAGCACTAGTCTGAATATGTTCAAGCTGACGAACCTCTAGCATTCCACGTATCTGTTCATTAGTTATCACAGATTCAAGATCGATTTTATTCTCAACTGCGATTACTGGCACCTTTCCTACTGAAGCGTGGAGTGCAATGAGCCAATCATCAATGTGTTGCAGGGTCTCAAGACGTGTACGGTCGAAGATGAAAAATGCACCTGAAGCATTTGCGCAGTATTGCTCCCTCAACTGAGCAAATGACTCCTGTCCTCCGAGGTCCCAGATAACTTGCTTATGGAACTCGTTGTTTACGACCATAGTCTTGACATGGAGCACTGCCCCTATGGTTCGACCAATGTCAGGATCCATACTATCGTATACGTATCTTTGAATGATAGAAGTTTTACCCACCCCTGAGTCTCCGAGAAAGACAATCTTATGCACAAAGTCTGGTTCTCTCACTACCAAGGTGTTATCTCCTAGGGTATCATTCTCTACATTGCTTTCATACTTTTGTTTCTTGCCTTATCAAGAATACGCTGTGTCATCTCTGTGAAGGCATCTTCTACATTTGTATCCTCTTTTGCACTAGTCGGGATTATCTTGACACCATATTTCTTTGATATTGCTTCTTTCTGCTCCTTTGTTATAGCACTCTCAAGGTCAACCTTATTCTCGAGCATGACTAATGGAATCGTCCCTGTCACAGTTGTCAGAGCATTTATCCATTCATCCACTCGTGCAATAGTCTCAGGACGAGTCGTATCAAAGACAAAGAATGCGCCGCTCGCATTCATATAATAGGCACGTCTCAGCTGAGCGAAGTTGTCTTGTCCTGCAATATCCCATATTACTAATTTGACCAAAACATCCTCTAATTTAACCATCTTGAGATGAATATCTGTACCGATGGTGGCAAGATAGTCACCCTCGAAAGAGTTGTAGACAAAACGCCCTACAAGACTTGTCTTCCCAACAGCACCTTCTCCTAGAAAGACGATTTTAAAGAGATATGAAGCAGTATCCGCCAGAGTCAAAACCTCCGCCTAAAAGCGTGAATATGAGTAGGAAAGGCTAATCAATCATTTAACACTATCGCCCAGAATTGATGATTGCTTAAATTGAAATAGCAGAACCAAAAGTCAAAAAAGACGCGACTGAAGCCAAAATGATGAGGATGTGAAGATGCAAATCGGAACCTATGCCCGTACAGATGAACAGATTGCTTACGCTCTCAAAGGAAAACTGGACTACATTGACCTGCGAATGGATTATGAGCATCAGATCAATTTCAGAGAGGCAAAACGCATCCTTGATGATGCTGGGGTTCCTATCACAGTTCATCTCCCAAGTGACCCTGAATGGAAACCAACTGATATCACGCAAGATATTGCACCATTTCTTGAGCTCGGACAGGATCTTGAGGCCGAGTTTTTAACTTTTCATTCACCCCTCTCAACCCTCCTCTATTCAGACGATGAGATCGATCTATTCTTGGAATCGTTCTCACTTGTCTATGATGCGTCAAAGGAGATGGGAGTGAAACTGGCCATTGAGACTCTCATTCACTATTACACGGAACTTATCCTCTTCTTTGACCAGTTCTCAGAAGTCAAAATGGTCCTTGATATAGGTCATGGACAGATTCTCTCATCTCAGAACCGAGTTATGAGTCACATTGATTCATTCTTTGATAAAATAGAGATGATTAATGTTCACGATAACTCTGCATGTGATTCATATAAGGATGATATCGCAAAGCGAGTTCTTAGTGAGATATCCCATATTGAGCTTCGCGAAATGGCAAGAAAGTGTGATGAACATCTTCCTATTGGTGAAGGCACAATTGATTTTGAACCAATATTCAGGTCTCTCAAACAGCGTGGGTATGATGGCCGCTTTCTGATGCTGAGTAGAGATCCACTAGCCTTCCAATCAGAGCGGAAGAAATTCCTGAAACTATGGTTGTCTGCCTAGCCTTTGGCCAAGGTCTCAATAAGTTTTCGAATCTCTTGCAGACCAATCTTATCATTTGCCTTTGTATACAACGCGTTTGCCATACGAACAATACGTAGAGCATCCTCACCCTTGCCCTGTACTATGAAAAATCTCGCTTGTTTCATACGAGCAGCAGCCATTGCACTGTAGACTTCCGATGGATACTCGAACATATCTACGTTGATAGTCTTTCCGCAATCTGGACATGTGATAACGAGATCTATAGCATCCTCACTGATTTTTCGTTCACTGCCAACCTGTGGTGCACTTGGTTTGGAAGTAGGACGAGGTGAAGGTGCTACTTCTGCGTCTCCTTCAAATTCTGACGCACCTTCATCCTGTTCGTATCGTGATGAAGAGAATTCAGCGGATATCTGAGATGATACGTGTCCCGTATCCATTACTTCAGGTTCCGGTTTCTTTGGTTTGCTTACAAATCCTGATTTTGATCCCAGAATCGATTCCTCAATCTGTGAAGATGAAGGCATTGATGGAGCCATCATCTCTGTTGCTTCCGGCGGTAATGGTTCACTTCCTTCCATCATAGTAGGCGTAGGCACTTCATCAACCTGCATCATTCCAGGACCTTCAAGGAGTTCACGTACTTCACTTGCTCGAAGCATCCGTGTTTCAATGATACCTGAACCATCAGCTTCATCAATTCCAACCGTTTCAGCTTTGGCAAATGCCTCACGGGCTTTCTCGAGTTCTGTCTTTCCTTTGGAGTGACCTGCAACTCTTACTCTATCTTTTGATACTTCACTTGGCTTCACCCATTTGTCGTCTGTAGTTATGGGTGGTGCAGGTGTGAGTTTCCCCTGACTCTTTGAACTTTCAACTGGAGCACTTGGTTGTGCTGGAGCTGGTTTTGCTTTTTCTACTTTGATAAGAGAAGCACCACATCTGATACAGAATTTTCGTGTAGGTTGGTTGACTTTCCCACACTTATCACAAGTACGCAATGACCTCACCTCAAGTATAAACTACTGTGTATTCACCACTGATTAAACTTTGCTGGATATTCAAAAACAACTATTGAACGAGATTTTGAATATTTAAAGCAGCAATACACACAGTCGAGAATGCTTTTTGAAGAGTATCTTCAACCTCTATTATTGTGCAGATAGGGTCTCCTTTCTCTACAAGCACGCCTTCTGGAGACCTATCGAATGTGTTCGGAAATTGCTTTAGATTAGGAACTGATCCTCTTTTTCTTGAGTATACAATCATCTTAACAGCTGGCCTGATACTCAGAGGAGACTGTCTAATATCCCCAGAAATGGCTTGCAGATGAAGCTGCGTCAGTGAGGAACCTGAGGCTCGTTCAATCATTTCCAATGTTCCTTGAATTCGAGGATTGACCTCCAAAAGATAGATGTTATTTGAGTTATCTACGATAAAATCCAAACCATTAGAACCTATCAGATGGAGTTCTTTGATAAGGGACTCGGAAATTCTTGCAATACGATTTCTGACAGACTCATCCAAAGATGTTGGATAATAATTGCCACAATACTTGAAACCGCAATTGCTGCCTGCAGAAGGCATTCCAATAAGCTGACCTTGAACTGTAATGCAGAATGCATCATTTGTTGATGATAGCACACTCGTACTGGTGTCCATCCCAGATATATACTGTTGAATTTTCATTTCCCCTCTTTTTTCAACAATACGAGATACTTTGCTGATATCTGCATTGGAATGGATGAACCTAATCCCAAGCCCTCCACCAGAATGCATAGGTCGAATCAAACAAGGGAATGCTAATTCTTCCACACATTCTGATATTTGAGAAATTTCATTTATCACACATTCTTTTGGTCGTTTAAGTTTCAATTTAGATGAGATTCGGTCAATTATTGTATGGTCGCGAGCTCTCTTAATTGTCTCAATAGAATTCCCGATTAGTTTTCCACTCTCTTCAATTGGTTTGAGAGATTCTGAATAATCGTCAAAACCACTTCCAATTACAACGAAGTCGATATCAATTTCCTTTGTGAGATGTAAATAATTCTCTACTAATGCTTGATGTAAAGGCATCTCAAGAGGCTTTCTTTGCCTTATTCCAGGTTTTGGAGCAAGAATCGCGATGCAATCATGTGAGCTCTCCTTAAGATCTAAATCTCCCCAATAATCTGAAACAAATGTCTTGGCGCCAAGCTGTTTCAACGAAGCGGCTATTGGCCTTGCATTGAAACCGATGACCCCAATATTTCTACCAACGATGTCTGAAATATTTGAAGTCATGAAGATTGTTACTTCCGCAGGCCTGATAAGGCCTTCTGCCTTCACTTTTTCTCATTGGTGACACTATTGAAGAAGATACATGAAAACGAGATACATCCTTCGATAATACTTGGCAAGAGAGGTTCTGTTAATGCCTTCGATGTCATAACAGGGACCATGACTGCTGGGGTCCGTGTCATTCAAAGGAATAGTGATGTTCCGACTCGACCTCATATACACTCGGAGAAACAATTGCTTTATCTAATTGAAGGCGTAGCAGACATAACAAATGGAAAAGAAACTCTATCTTTGAAACCTGGTGATTTCGTACTTCTCGAAAGCAATGAGGAACACTATGTAATTACACAAGATCAAGAAGCCAAAGTCTTCGAAATAAAATACTCATAGGTTTGCAGAATCTAATGATTGGAAAAGAACTAAGGGCATTATATCCTATCTCATGGCTATCTGAGAGCACTACCTTCGTTGAGTTTGTAAATGAACTATTATCTAGAGACGATGCATATCTCTTGGTAGGGGATTTTGCTTCCGGTGAGCATGATCGAGTTCCCTCTTTCTTCACAGAGGTACTTCCAAAATTTATAGCATCAAAGCTAATAGAAAATGCAACATCACGAATCTATTGTATTGATCTTCACAGTCTACGATTGGACAGTCTTCTTGGAAAACTTGAGGAGACCAATCTTCTATCACAAGTTCGAGTCGTTCAAGCTAAACTAGAAACAATGGATAAACACGCCTTTCTGAGACCAAGTATGATTGATTACCTCGAGAATCATCAAGACGAACTAATCTGGCTGGATGATTTCCTTATTGGTGAAAAACGATTTCCTCCAGGATGCTTCGATATAGGCATTTTCAATAATGATATCATCGGCTATTTGCATGAATACTATAAAGAATCATCAGACTTCAACAAGGGTCTTCAAACGGTCCACCGTTTGATGAAAAAAGAGGGTCTTCTAGTTGTCGCTAATCCCTGCTCCCTTTATGTTGTGGACAACGTAGCAATCCTTGAGAACAATCGCTTCAAATTCATCGAAGGGATTGATATTGACCTATCAACGTCAACGGTATCTTATTTTGAATCAACGGTTGAACCTAACAGATTAAGTCGATTAAACCATTACACTTTCATGCTTTTTAGAGCCGATTAGAATGCCAACTCTAGAGGATTTATTAATCTGAACAAGATACTTATCACCGCGCTACATTTATCGGCAAAGCTTTATAGTGTGCCTACACTCTAAACACACATCACGGTTGCAGGGGATATAGCTATGCCTTCTGATAAGAAACTCACCGATAAAGAGATTGATGCTTTACAGGATGCTCTAAAAGGAGCTGCTCTCACAGATGCTGAATTGGAACGTTTAGCTGAGGGTGTTGATGAATCTGGAGAAGTCATAATGCCCGTTGAAGATGGTGAGGATCTTATCAACGCTGCAGCCTTGGCATTAGATTTTGTAGAATCTCTGGAAACCACAGCGCCTGTTGAACGTCCAGAAGGCGCTGATGCTGTATCTGGATTTGATGCTCTCCTTATGAAGTTAGAACGCCTTCGGGCAGATA
Source organism: Candidatus Thorarchaeota archaeon (assembly GCA_016933575.1). Classification (GTDB taxonomy): domain Archaea; phylum Asgardarchaeota; class Thorarchaeia; order Thorarchaeales; family Thorarchaeaceae; genus SMTZ1-45. The sequence goes on along the minus strand of JAFGAR010000175.1, from coordinate 26,541 downwards.
TTTCATCGCTCCAACGTGGGGTCGTAGGCGTATTTGCAGCACAGCTCCTGACCTTTAGAGGTAAAGTCGTTGAACTCAAATCTAGAATTTCTGAAGAGATGGTTGAACGTCTAAGGATGAAATTCTTCAAGCAGTTTATTGAAACAACATTTGTTGATATTGTCGACTCAGAATTTGAGGCTCTAGAGAAGGATCTTGTTGACAAGATTGTTGAACAGACTCAGGAGCGTTTCAAAGAGTTTGCCATGAGGGTTCGTGAATCAGAAGTCGATCTTCGCAGTACGATTGTAGAACAACAAGATATTGTCCGATCATTTATGCAGAGTCTTGAGGAAGAAACTGCAGCCCAGAGATTAGAACTAGCTGAAAAACAGGCAGAGCTAACCAAGCTTGATATGGAGGTTAGGACGCTCCAGAGTAAAATAGTCGCAGGCCGTCAGACAAGTGCAGCAAATGAGGAGTATGAGCGTCGTATAGCTGACTTAGAGCAGCAGGTAAGCTCGTTCAGAGATGACCTCCTAATTAAGGATGCAATGATTGATGCAAGGACCAAAGACGTTGAAAATGCCCGAGAAGAGATTGAAGATCTCAAGATGCAGGTTGGTGAATATCAGACTCAGATTGGCGTTTACAAAGCTGAATCCGCTATGGCTAAACCAAAATCGGAGAAGACTGCTGCAGAAATGGAGTCTCTAAAGGCAAAGATTGGATTATTGGAGTCTAAGATCCAAGAGCAACAAAAAGAAACCGACACCTCTTTCTCAACGATTAAAGAACTCGAACTTAAGATGAAGGATGTAGAGTCTGACAAACAAGCTGCTGAGAAAGAGGCGAAATCTCGTCTATCTGAACTTGATTCTCTTCAGGGTCGGATTGCAGAGATAAAAAGTCTTGATGAGAAGATACATACCCTTGAGAGAGAATTGAAAGAAACCAAAGAAAATACAACTGTTCTCGAGATGCAAAAAGAAGCTTTTGAAAAAGCGACAAGGCTCATGGAGAAAGAACGAGACCTTGCCTTGGAGCAGCGTGACCTATCTGACGAACGTACTCAACGATATATCCAAGTCTTAGGAATGGAGAACAATACAAAGGTACTCTTACTTGTGGATGAAGTTGGATCAATAACATTTACTGAACTGGGAAAGGCTCTAGGTACTCCAGTTGGTCTTGCAACCAAACATGCACGGGAACTTGAAAAACTCGGAGTGCTTAAAATAAAAGGCGATAAAGCCATCTCAACATTACGAAAACTAGACTTGAAAGAAGGAGAAGTAGAAGTAGATTAGAATTCGATTGATCTGTCCCCTTCGCCATAGGATTGCATAATATTGGACCAATAGTCAGCTAGCTTTTTCATGGCTGTACTAAAGTCTTCACAGATACTGAAATCACCCATGCGCTTTTCTACAAGACCTACATCACGCAATTTTCTCATAACTTTGACATAAAGGCCCCTACTTGTTAACACAAATTTTTCCCAGTCTGAGTCTGGCATTTTCCCATCGTTTTTCATTAGGAGGTTCAGTATAGCTGATGCCTGTTCTACCTGCATCTCTGTAAAGAAGATATACCTTAAGAGATGTCTTGGACTTATGAGAGAGGGTCTTCTGACTAGTTCAATCTTTGCCATACTCGGTACCTGCGTATAGCTACGAATCTACTACTTATGATATTGGGTATTACCCCGATCTTCTCAGAGGACGTAGCATCAGCATTATCAGGGTAATGATAATCAGAACACCAACTGCCAAAATCGTCTGCGAAGCTAGTGAAAGGGAGATTACTGCTGCTGCATCCAAATACCAAAATGCAACGCCAGAAATTATGCAACTAGCTATTGGAATGATCTGAAGAGGAGACCTCAATTTTGACATTGCCGCTATGAGAATAAAGAATCCATATCCAACTGCCGCAAATCCAAGAGCTAACGCAAATAGCACAGCTAGTAATTCATAAAATCCTATGAGTATCCACCCTGCATCTGGAAGGAAATATGCCACTGTAAGCCAAATAATGTTGAACAGAATTATAGCTTTGAGACCACCAGCCGCATTCTTGATATCAACATCTGAAGGAGCATTTGAGAACATGATTGTCATTGCAAGAAATGCCACAATCCAGAAGATTGGATTTACTACTGTAAGTTCTGCTACAGTGTAGAGGAAAAGATACACAAAGGAAGCTATCTGTGTAACTGGGTAAAAAATATCTGGATTCAATTTTGCGTTGATAAGATCGTTCCAAAGAGATAGAGCATCACCACCAAGCCCAGGAGATTCTGGAACAAGATATGTAGCACCAAGTGCAAAAGCAATGAGTAGTAGTAGCGAAACTGCGACTGGTGCTAGATTTATTATAGCATTTTTAAGACTACTCGCGGGTTTCCGATATTTCACATATCCCAACACAATCTGATCATCTTGGACTTCAATATTAATTGGTTTGAATTCAACAATTTCAGTTCTTGTAAGCAAACAACCAAGAGCATGGGACGACTCATGCAAAGCTACACCAGGTCCAACTAACATATACCATGACCTTGTTCCTGGTTCACGGGTTGTTGTTAATAATAAATGGGACAATCGCTCAAGTAACCAGCCAAGGGTCCAGACCACGAAGAAAAGAACTACACCTAGCAGAACAATGATGAAGTATGCATTCATAGCGTGCCCTCCATTTATAATGGGTTATTTCTAGCTTAGTCCTAACTCCCGCCTTTTTTCTTCTTCTACTCGGTCAACTTCACGAGTCTTATGCTGTTCCATTTCTTTTGCCTTCTCTCGTTTTGCTTTATCAACAATCTTTTCCTTGGCCTTGTCCAATTCTTGAAAGCGTTTATCTCGAGTCTTTTCTGCATCCTTTATGCGTTTCTTGAGAACCTGAGCTGTTTTCTTTTTACTGGAAAGTGTCTTGTCCTTCTTTTTGACCTGACCCCGATACTTTCTGTCAGCCACTTTCCAATCCTCTTCAGCAGAACGAAGCCTGCTTCGGAGAGATTCGTAGGCTTCTCTCTTGGTATCTACTGCCGATTTGTATGACTGCAATTCAGCATTAAGGCGGGAATCTAGTCCATCAAGTTCCATTTCCACTTTCTGTAGCTCTGTTTCAAAAGATCGAATATCTGATTCAATCTTCTGCACTTTCTTATCCTGCGAATATTCTGAATCAACCATAGCAATCGAATTCCCTGTTAGCTCAAAAGTATATCACTCTTCCCTCGAATTACTCCTCATATTTTCTGGGTCGTTCTTAATTCACTCATGATTCTCTTCTCAGCACGTCTAATTCGTTCTTGTGTGGCTACCCGTTTTACTCCCAATTCGCTTGCAATATTACTCATTCCACAACCACGTGGAATATCATAATATCCTCTATCAATTGCTAGGACAATTGCTTCTCTCTGTTTAGTAGTTAGATTGAAAGATGACAATTTGTTTGGATGACTTTGGACCCTCTCAATTTTTACAGAAGTGAACCTATTCTTAAGACTTGAAATCATCATCTTGAATTTCTCTTGAGAAGGGGCAAGTATCTGATGAATCTGGAATCCTTGTGTGATCACAATCGGCAGTCGATTCATACATCCATTTTCCAAAATGGTCTCATGGATAGAATAGCCAATCAGTTCATGTACGACTCTTGTCCAATATTGATTATTCTCTTTGTGAGTGACCTCAATTTGCACAACACTTGAAGATTTTTTCATGAATTGTACATACTTCTTCAGTGGTTTCTCAGTTCCATCTAATGACTCTATGATACCAAAACCCTCTTTCCCATTGATTGAAACGAGATTAACTCGTACAGGAATTGAACGCGTTAGTTCACATGAATAATAGTTCTCAGATGCGATTGACAGCACGGCCTCAATCATGGTTTACACCCGTCTTATGACGGATATAGGTATATTTCCACTTTAATTTATTTGAAATTGGAGAAGCTGAATCTTGATTGGCTCTGTGAGTTCAACCCAAAGCAATGAGTCAGATAATAGAGTAAGAGCTATAGTTCAAGCATGCTTTGTAACGATACTTTGGTCATCATCGTGGGTCATCATCAAATTTGGTCTAGAAGAGATTCCGCCCTTGCTATTTGCTGGTTTGAGGTATTTCCTTGCATCGCTACTTCTAGTGGCTTTGGTATTGAGTAGGTCAAGCTCTCGCAAAGCACTGAGAAAAAGATCAAGCCGCTGGTGGATTGGTCTTGCTCTCTATGGCGGAATCTTCATCACAGCTACGCAAGGAACCCAGTTTCTTGCGTTGAAATATCTACCAGCAATCACTTTCTCGTTACTGCTAAATCTTACTCCAATTTTTGTGTTAATTCTAGCAATACCTTGGTTGCGAGAAACTCCCTCGCTACTAGAGATTGTATTCATTATCATTAGCCTATTGGGCGTCTTTCTCTATTTCTATCCACTCGATCTTGTAGGTCTATCACTGTTTGGTTTGATGATTGGAATCGTAAGTCTGATTGCAAATTCGTTTTCATCAATAATTGGTAGAGCTATCAATAGAATTCAAGACACACCAGCCCTTATTGTAACGGGAATTAGCATGTTCTTTGGAGCATCCATGTTAATCCTGCTAGCACTCGCAACTGAAACACTAGTGACACTATCACTGACTTCTTGGATTTCTATCGTTTGGCTTGCAGTAGTGAATACTGCTTTTGCTTTTACTCTCTGGAATCGATCTATGCAAGTTCTTCGCGCAATAGATACAACACTAATCAATAGCACAATGATGCCTCAAATAGTGATTCTCTCAATTATCTTCTTAGGCGAATTTCCAGACCTATTAGACTGGCTAGGATTGATTCTTTTAGCATTGGGAATTACTGCAGTGCAAGTCATTCAAAGTCGGAAGAAACAATTGAAACCCGAGAATATAGATTCTGAATCGTCAACTGGTTTAATTTAGGAGTAATAATTCGCATTTTTATGATTCAGAAAGGCTAATGAGGTACAATGAGCTTGATAATATGAGGGACCATGCTCATGGAATATAAAAAGCTCAAAGAAACTGAGCTATTCTCATTCTTTCATTTTACTGAAACAGGTAGAAGATATGGTCTCGGAGGTCTAACAGAAATTCATCTCAAACCGGGAGGATTTCAAGAATTCATCGATATTACCTTGAAAGTCGATAGGTCTGATGGAGTTCATGAGGGTGTCTTGTACTTAGACAGGGATTGGATAGGTAGTGCTATGACTGTTAATCCATTCGGAAAGGATTTAGCAAAGAGCTTTGTTGAAGCAGTGACTCATCCAGCTGACAAGGAAAAAGCCTCCAAAGTGGTTTCAACAATCTGGGGATTAACTGGTATCAAAGACCAAGTTATTAGAATCTCAGAAAATGAAACAACCGAAGAAGTACCCATCCAAAAACTGAGTGATGTATATACTGGAATCGAGAAATGTTATTCTCTTAATCTCGACAAGTCCCGTATACTTGTAGAGAATATTTTGGATGTTGGGAGAAATAGGCTAAAGATTGAGATTTCTTCAGTTGAAGAAGAAAACCAAGACTAGTCACTCTCACTAGCAAGTTGAATTGCCTTAGCAATATCTGCCGTAGAAATACCAATGAGCATTGCTTTATTCTCTATGATGATTTCTTCTAATCTTGACACAAGACTCTCATAATCAATAATACAACCAATAAGATGCTCTTCGATTTTCTCTATCATCTCCTCAGGGTGCAGAAAGAAATCTCCAAGTATACTAATTGATTCAATTTCTTGGTTGTTAATTGATAGTTTCACCTTGATCATTTTTCCGCCTGGGACTTTGTAATTAACGACCTTCATTATCTTCCTACCTCTTGAAATTCCATTTGTCTATCGAATACTTCTCTCGGACAAGCCTAGTAGCAGCTTCTCTTTCTCCGTCTGTCAATGTCCCACGGACCAAATCAATTCCAAGGGCTTCGGAAAATCCAGTTTCAAGAGCATCCATGAGTTCATTCATACTAATTTTCAATCCAGTGAGGTCTCGAATGGATATAACGCGGTCCTTTGCATCAGCTATCATCTTATCAGATATTTTCTCTTTTGGCACCTTCAAGATTGAGAACATAAGGCGTACATCGAGGTCGAGTAAGATAGTTCCATGCTGGAGTACGCAGGAATGCCGGCGGGTCTGTGCATTTCCCGAGACCTTTTTACTTCCAACAACTACATCATTGATAGGTTTGAACTCCGATTTTATTCCTAGATAATCAAGTGAGAGTACAATTCCTTCACAAATTATTTTGTATGATTCAATAATATCATCAGGAACCAATCTGTGACCTCTAGGGAGAATGATACTGTAGGTGATTTCTCCCTCATAGTCATGGTAGACCGCGCCTCCACCTGTGATTCGTCGAATTACGTCTATTCCCTTTGAAGTACAGAATTCAATATCGACTTCATCTCTCATACCTTGAAATGTACCAATAGACACCGCTGAAGGTTGCCATCTATAGAAACGAAGAGTCGGGATTACTTTACCGTCTTTCATAGATAGCATAATTGCTTCATCAATCGCCATATTTTCGTAAGCGTTGTGTGTCGTTAAATCGATGAACCTGACCTCTTCCATCTATATCACCAGTTTTGTATCTTGAATTGATTTTCCAATCTCCGACTCTGTCAAAGGTCTAGGATAGTTGTATATCGGACCTCTAGGACTCTCATTATAGAACGGTCTATTGCATCCCTTGCATCCTGTTGTCTGAAATGCAATACCTGATTTAAGGAGTGTTTCCAATTCTTCAATTCCCATCTCTAGGGAAATCTTCCCCGTTGAATCCTCACTAACTTGATTACGATTTAGCTTTCCATTAGCAATTAAATATCGGACTACCTGAATCCGTCTATAAGAACCAAGATCTGGTTGCTCTCTACTAGCAAGACTTGTACCAGGTATTGCAGTGAATGCGAAGAGACCTACGTTCACATTTTGAGAATACATATCAAATAAGAACTCGACAGCTTCAGCTTCAGTTTCTCCAAGTCCAATTATCAGATGTGTTGTAACATTTCCGGTTCCAAATATTTGTAATGCATCTTCAATGGCTTTAAGATGGGTAGACCATCTATAGAGCTGCCCTCGCTTGGTTCCCTTAATCTCATCAAAGAGAGCTGGTGTACAAGCATCGATTGCAATTCCAATATTGGTTGCTCCAGAATCCCTCAGTCTTTTCATATCGATTGAAGAAACTGGATGAATTGAAACGGAGATTGGTAATTTTGAAATATCCCTCATTCTTTCTAACAGGAAGACGACATCATCAACTACCTGATCGTAGTTTAAACACTGAATACAGATTCGCTGGAAAGATCTTCCTTGTGGCCAACCATCCAATACTGTCTTGAGGTCAAACACTGGCCAAGAGATTCTAGAAAGTCTATCTGAAGAAGACGTGCTTTGATTAGCTTGTGGACAGAAGGCACAATTTGCGTCACATTTCTGTCCTCTATAGGTCATTAAGAATGCAGTTGAAAAACATGGGTCTTGTGAACCGTTGCTTAATCCTAATTGTACAGCAGTACCATAGGATAGACGCACTCTCTTAACCATGAATATCACCGATTCTATTTTTCTTAATGCTATAATTGTAGCGTTCTCTGATTAATCTGAAGTAACGCAACATCTCCCCCTTCGAATGACTTCTTTAGTTCTCCATATATCTTTGGTATTAGAATTATCTGTGGAATTCCCTTTCTGAGGTACTGTTTTGGATAGATGAAACATGACAATCCTAATAGTTCAAACCCGTCAATATTTGATATGATTCGAGGGCCACGGATGAAATAGGCTGAGCCCGGTTTTTTTATCTGTATTTGTCCAACAAGATTGCGAAAGAGACCCACACTCATTCCTTCAACGCAATCTTGTCCCCCAATGATACCTCCATGTCTGTAATGAGATAACCCGCCATCAAGAATCCCCACAGTTCTCCCATAATCTGTAACTGCTGAGAGACCACTTAGGTCATTGATATTTGAATAATCAAGATCCAATGGATGGCCAATTACATTGTCTTCTGTGACTGCTGTAATCAAGAACTCGGTCTCCATATTGTTCTTTGAAATTGCTCTTTCTTCAAAATAGAATGGCAAGTCTAAAGGATGTGATTTACTTGCGCGTGAGAAGAATTGGTGAGGTAGTACTTCTACATGGTAATGAGGTCCAGTCCAATAGTTGAAATAACGAGAACGAAGGGCTTTGCCAATATCGTCTCCAAGTTCGATCCGTTCTCCTTTTTTTACGGAGGGTTCAGTATGCATTATTCGCACGATATCATTGCATTTATTCTCAGGTCTGATACCAATGGCATAGTCAAAGTCCTCAGTAGGGAAGTTCTTTGGTTGACCCATTTTCATTTTCCTTACTTCTTCTACGACTCCAGCGACTGGTGATGGAACAGGTCCCTTCCATTCTTGGTGCTTAGGGTAGATATCTACAGCAGTACCAAGGGAATGCCCTGTATACGGACTGTTATAGAATGAGAAGTAGGCATCATCTGGCGAGTGTATCTTTATGTTGGAAGCTTGCGCAATCAGACGCATCAGATTTACCTCTTCTCACTTCTATAGTGATGCCCCTAGGCTACTTTTGCGGTTTCATAAATGGGTACTAGCTGTTCTTTCCATGCCGCAAGTCCCTTAGGCGAATCAGGATACCTAGCGTAGACTGCTCGGATATCATTCATTAAACCAGCAACTTTCGATACTCTCAACAATAGAGGAATCTTACCAAATCCAGCCACTAAGCGTTTGAATTTCTCTCCAGCTCCGAATTTGACCTCCCCTGTCATGGATGTATCAAGAAGATCGCTGGCTTTGATTATCTGTTTCTTGAAAGCAAAGTCGATGTCATCGTTTGTTATGTTCAATAGGAACCATCGAAAGATATCAAGTGCGGCTTGCTTCATTCCATAGCTCTTATGATATCGAGGATTGTATGGCCACAATGATTCGATAGAGGTATCATTACGCTCCAAAGCCTCCGATGCTATAATTCCTGCGTGTGCTCCACCGAGCATTGAGGAACCGATGCCTCCGCCATGAATGGGATTGACTTGGCATGCCGCATCACCGACGAGCATGAAATTATCGTCAACCATGGTATCAATTGGTCGTCGAATCGGAGCTACTCCACCACTGCTGTCCAGTACTTTTATTTCTCCCCAAGTATCAATCCATGTCTTCTTCACAAAATCATATTGAATGTCTTTTGGATTCCGATGGCCTTCGATAGTCATTACTCCATTTCCCACATTGACTCTGTGCTTTCCTTGTGGAAATACCCAAGTATATCCACCCAGGGTTTCATCTTGGTTCCAGAAGATCTCTAAATAATCGGGAGTTTCAAATTCAAAATCTGGAGTCTCATAGATGTCACGCCAAGCTACCATACGATCCTCACTTGCTATTTGCTGTTCAATTGGTGATGTCTCAGGCATTTGCATTCTAAGAACGCCAGTAGCTCCAGTGGCATCGACAACTATCCTTGCTGTATAGTCTTTATCAGGTCCACCTTCGATAGAGACCTTAACACCAGATACTTTTCCATCATCGAAAAGCAGTTTCTTTACACGAGTTGAAGCTAATACTTCTACACCAGCACTCTCAGCTTGACCAACAAACCATTGCCCCATTTTCAATCTATTGAAAGACATGCCTGTAGTTGTTGGACCTTCCATTCGTAATCTATGATCTCTATCTGGTGCAATTAGGTCAATTCCATTTACATCATACTCAACAATACCTTTTGGCAACTCTGGAATCCCGGTCAATTCTCTTAGTTCTATAATGTGATGTGAACCAATGGCATCTCCACATGTCTTGTTACCTATATTGTATCGTTCCTTTCTATCGATCAAGAGGACTGAATGTCCCCTCTTTGCTAATGTATATGCAGCAGTCGAACCTCCAGTTCCTGCACCCGCAATAATAACGTCATAATCAACCATAACTATTCCTTCCTTGACAATTTCCAGGATTGTTGAAGAAATCCTTCAAGTTGCATTGAAATCAGCGCATTATCTGCCCAGCCACAGACTGTGAGGTCAGGCATCGAAATCAATGCTTCTATTGAATCTATTACCAAATCGATTGCAAGAGTATCCTCCTTAATACGATATTGGATTTCAATATCCGATGTATTAGGTCTCTGTCCAAAGATACCCTGTATTATTACTCCTCTAGACTTAGCTTTTCGTAGAGATTCATGAATTGGAATACTGAGCTCATCTAGGTCTGGTGCAACAAGGAAAATCGACTGTTTTGCCCTTCCTATCATTGCTACCATCTTTGCCAATACATCTGCACTGCCTCTGATAGTATAGATAAGAGCTGGAATGATTCCTTTAGAGTCACGTGAATCCTGCAGGATTTTGAGATCCTCAAGAAGTTGTTCCATCTTTGAAGAAAACATTTCTTTCACATGTGATAGAGGAGCAAATTGGTACACTTTAGGCCGACCTGAATGTAGGACTACTAGACCTCTTCCAATGAGTGATTCGAGTACACTGTATAAATTTGCATGATGAATGCCAGTTTCTGAGGATAAATCCGCTACAGTTGCTGATTCTATCTGGTTTAATGCTAGAATGACTGAAGTCTCATGAGCACCAAATCCTATCTCACGTAGTGTTGAGCTAGCTCGTGCTCCAACTTCTTCCGCACTCTTTTCACTCGAAAGGGTCATAGTTCGTCTAATAATTATGTGTAATTACTACTTAAAATCTTTATGACTGAGCAAAACCAGACAACAATTCTTTGAGAATGTCTCGCGCAGAAATTGCGGTGATTCCAGTCTTATCAATGAGAGGATTCAATTCTACGATATCCGCATACCGTACTTTTTTGGTTGAAAAAGCAGTCTGGATCAGTGAGATCAGCTCTGTCATTAAAATGCCTCCGGATTCAGGATGACTTATTCCTGGAACTATTTGGGGAGCTAGAACATCGATGTCCACTGAAATGTAGATGATATCAACCTGATTTCCCATCTCAACAATCCTAGAGTGAACTGTGGAACGTGTTGGAGGATCGAGCTCTCTTCTGTGTTCAGGAAGCGCAGATCTAAGGTCATAAGCAATGATATCCTCGAGTTGTACTAAGTCATGGTCAATAATTCTTCTTACCGTGGTAGCATGAGATAATTGATAGCCGCCCATATCATCGTATAGATCAGCATGGGCATCGAGATAGAGTAATCCATACCTGCAAGGTCTTCCCCTTTTTAGACCTTTAAGAATTGGGTACGTAATGAAATGGTCACCCCCAAGGAAGACTAGCTTACTATTCATTGGAGCAAGTTTAGCACATGCTTCAGAGATATCAATAGCTGCAGCATCCGGCATTCGTTGCATAATTTCTAGGTCTCCAATGTCTTCTAACGTCAGTGTTTTTGTAAGAGATTCAAGTCGTGGTATCTCCTTGCCAATTGTGAGTGGATAACTATGCGACCTCTCACTATCTGTTGCTTGTCTTATAGCATCTGGTCCAAAACGTGTTCCTGGCATGTAACTTGAGGTAATGTCATAGGGAATTCCAAGAATTCCAACATCTGGAAGTCCGGAGGAGGGTGGTTGAATTCCAAAGAATGTTCTAGGAAGACGAAGGTATCCATTTAGTTCATTCTTGAGAGGCATGACTGATTCAATAAAGAAGTAACAAAATAAACGTAATGCAAGATTGCAGATATAAAAAGAAAGAGAGAGGATAGTCCATTAAGAGAACGAGTTTCTTTAGGACTATCTATCCAAATTACTATACTTGGTATCCGCCACTAACGGCGCCTCTGCCACGAAGCATAAGGGCGATATTGACGATTGCACCTAGACCAATTATTCCAACTGCTATTCCAGTAAATGGCATTCCGTCGTTGAACATTGACTGTAGTAATCCAATTGGATCAGGACTAACGACGTATCCATCAATGTGTGTTGCCTTGCCATATGTTGTTCCGTTATAGTCATAGGTAACGTGTGCTGCTGGAAATGCATAACCACCTTCATACTGAAATGTTACAGTATAGGTCATATTTAACCATCCACCAGCTGGAACAATTGCTGAGCTTACACTTGTAGTTCCAGTTACAGATACATGTGCATATGTGGTAGCGATACCATCATCTAGAACTGAAACATTGTAGATAGGTTCGGTTCCCTCATTATGTACTGCAACAGTTACTTGAACAGAGCCACCAGTAGTTGTGGAGGTTGGGTTGAAGTAGCGGTTGATGGTGATAAGTGGGGGAAACACTCCAGCTTCAAAGCTGATTATATAATCCGGAACATCTGTAAATGCAGTAGCATTCCAGAAGACAATGTTCGATTCATTATCATAGAATGTTCGATTCATTGCTTCGTTTTCTGGACTATAAGATATCACGTTGACTTGTTCAGGCAGTAGGCAGACTACGAGAGATTGTCCATTATCCAGACCATTCACTACTCCTGTTGGGCTTTTTCCAAGTAAATCTTCGAAGATATTAATCTCGTCTGAAGTTGTGGAAAGGACTTGATCTCCTATGTATCCGACGAAAGCTACTGCAACGGGACCTTCAATGTCTGGCATTTGCGACAGTAGGAATGATGAAGCAGATGGTGTTTCATTACTGCTAAAACTATCAATTAGGTCAACGAGTTCTCCGAAATCTGGAATTGCAATTAACCCACCACCAGCTGCCCTTGCAGTAGAAAAGACATCTGTGTCAATTGACTGAAGGAAGCCAGAATCATCCATAACACTCAATACGCTATCAATTGCCTCAGAGAATGTGTTTGTGACTTGATAAATAAATACGTGAATAGAGTCGAATGGGAGCTCGATTTCCATCTCAGGTGGGAAAAAGCTTTCATCAATTCTTAGATCAAGCAGACCTGAGAAACCAAAGCCAAATTGTGTAGTGAAACGAGCTGTAATCTGTGCCATATTAGCTTCTGCTACAGCTTCCTCCGTATTCACAAAAACATTGACAAGTAGGTTGAAATCTGTTCCAAGCATATCAAAGATTGAATTGAAGTCAAAACCTTCTTCTCCAAATTGAGTTGCAAAGAACTCTCCACCTTCATCAGAACCAAAGAGATCTGTTCCGACTAGATCGAGGATATAATCCAAAAGTTCACCTTGCGTTGCTACTAGTGCCATAAGCATACAGCCATCATACATAGACTCGGTAAGACCAAGCTCTCCTGAGGGAATACCCAGTTGTCCATAGACAACCGCGGGTTCTCCCTGGGGACCAACTGCGGTAAATACCAATTCAGCTCCGTTCTCTAGGAGATCGAAAATGAAGTCTCCTCCAATATCCTGAGCTATAACAGCATCTCCAGCATTAGCTGCTGCTACTCCTGGAGCGGCTAGTAGGAATGTTAGTGTTAGAATGACAATTGCGTGCTTGTAATCAAGTTTCATTTAAAATTCCTCCTTTGGTCGGACTATTGCTCCGATTATGGCGGCTATGATAACAATAATCACTGGAGTAATAAACCAGATAATCAATGGTGTTAATAGAGCCATAATATCTAAACCACCACCGCCTCCAAGTCCAGCTATCATTGGTAGAATATCACCAATGATTCCTTGAATTAATGGAATACCAAGGATGTCAACTATTGATGAGCCTGGTGGCACTACAAATGATCCCAGACTGATTCCAGTAGTGAATATCAAGTATACACAGAGTATTGTGATACCAAGGCATGCTAACCAAGTCATGAGCCCCACAACGAAGGCGCCTTTCTTAGTTCCAGCCATTACACCTCCGATGAAACCAGCTCCTACCCAAACGAGAACCATGGGGATGTTATTCAAAGGATTGAGTAACATCAAATTCACCATGACCACAGTGGGTCTCAAATAGTTCCCAAATTGAGGGGCAAAGATTGCTATGAGGGACTCATACCCTTGCGGCAATAGGAACCAGCCACCGAGAATAACAATGACTAGTGCAATGAGCCAACCGAAATATTTGCTCGAGAATGATGAAATTGTATAAACCTCCTTAAGTTTACAGTTTCTAAATTAGTTCAGAATCATGTGCTATTAACACTTTGTTCGATGTTCCAATGGATTATAAGCTGTATTGCGTTCTGTTTTCGGAAAAGAGAAATACTCCCACTGAATTATTCAGAACTATCTTCTAAGGAATAAATCTTGGAAAATTGGAAAACTATGTGCTTCATGGAACACAAGCAAGTAATAGTAGGGTTGGCGAAAAGATGGAAAATAACACCAATCTAGCTTCAGTCTATGAGTTAGTTCAGTTACTATCGTCATTAAATGACACAAGGAGAGCAATCCTCTCTGCATTAGCTCATATCTATCCTCGAAGCGTGAGCGGTGTACAGCTCAGTCGATTGATTGGCTATAGTGGAAAATCAAGAAGTCTTTACAGAGGAGTGATAGCTCACCTAACAGAGAATGAAATGATACAGATAGACCAGCTCACACCGAAGCTTTACGCAATCCGAATAAATAATGAGCATCCGTTGCTATCTGTACTTGTTGATCTCTGCAGGTCATATGGTGAACAAGCACGCAAGATATACCTAAAAGCACTGGAGGAAGAGTGAAGATGGAAGACACACTGCTCAAACAGGCAAGGGCATTGTATAAGGACCGTATTCGCATAGTCCTATCTACTCTTCTAATCATCTTTGCAGTTACATTCTACATCTTCTATAGTCCCAATGTTTTAGGCCTTAGACCGGATCCACCAAATACACTCCCTGGTGGATGGATACAAGGTCTTGAGGTTGTGACCTCGTTCAATACAATCGGTTTCCTAATTGCTCTAGCTCTTATGGTACTAACATTTCGATTCTGGTCATGGGCATTTCTACCAGGTCCTGCTTCAACCTATACTCTGTCAATTTTGGAAGGGATACTTGGTCCAAAGACAAGTGTGAAACAACTTATTGGTAAGCGGTTTAGGATAACCTTAGACAATGGTCTGCAATTCGATGTAGCTTGCCTGATCAAGGAAAAAGGAACTGATGAATGGTTTACATATCGCCTATCCTCAAAAATAGTACAAGGTAATGATGTTGATGACTTTAGAAAAATAGCTCTTAGGCATGGTCTATCATTCAAGAATCACAGATTTGTTACTAGCGTAAGTAGTGATGAATTACTCAATCGAACATTTCTATTTACTAAGGCTTTGTTAATTGCGAATTTCCCACTTTGAGAGATAATTTTCTTTTTTTCTCATTACGAATTATTAATGCCAGTTATGCGGATTCTTCAATATTTTTGATTTCTTTTGTTTCTTTTTTCGAGCGTAGTTATCAATGTCCGTCATATAGCCGACTAATCGAGGAGGATACGTATATTTCACAGGAATTGTATCACCTAATGGGGATTTCTTACTCTTCTTCCTCCTTGTGCGATTAGACATTCCAATATAAGGTATGGATTTGAATACACATTAACCTTGACAAATCTGAAATTACATTCAAGAAATCTATTTCTAGCTTGAAAATCACCAATTCATGAGTAACCATGGTAATGCGTGTGAAACGTACAATCGATATTGCAATGAGTAACTATACTGAGATCGTTGGTTTCAGTGTCTTTACCTATGAAGGCAAGGTAGCTTATGCAAGTGATAACATGGAAATTGGTGATGATATTCCCACCTTCATCCAAGCTTGGAATGGGCAATATCAAAATTTTGTGCTGAAGGGCGTTTCATTCATTACGGCATTACGAACAAATCAAGGCTTTGTTGGTATTAATCCCGATGGAGCTGTAAGCTTGATTTGTGGAACCGGCAAAGGTGTATGGTTTGTTTCAGTCTTTGCTCCAATGGATGTCGATAAAGAAGGTATTCTAAAAGAATGTATACAGGCAGCGAAGAACTTAGAGACCACAGTATCTATCTTTGATATATAGATACCTAAATTGACTCAAGTATCCATGAGTGGTTTTTGCTCTGCAATTATTCGGGCTACAAAGGCTAAGATTGCGCCTATCCACCCAAGAGACTGCTGCAATTGCATGGTCATGTCCATCACTATATTTCCAGCCACTGCAGTCTGAACGAGAATCATTAGCAGACCGATAATGCCTAAGGTGATTGCTGCGTTTACAATATAACGCCCAGTACGTACTCGTGATGTTGTCAGAATGAAGCCGCCAAGAATCGTCACGAGTCCTGCTATTATTGTCAAAGTCGCTAAACCAGCCATGATATTCTCCAATGTAAGAACTAGATGAAATTCTAGAACTGCATAGAGACTTTCTGCAAGCTCATCAATCAATCCGATAACACCACTTGCACCGGAGATTACGAGTAATGCTCCACCAACTGCACAAAGAAGGAAGGCATTTTGATTGTGAATTTTCAAGGCTTGATATCGCCAATTTGTACTGATTTAAAGGTAACTTCTGTATATCTTTTTCCAATTTTCACCTCAAAATCTTTAGGTTGAGATAATATCTCAAAATGCTATGTCAGTGCATTATGAAGAGTCGGGAAGAGATAACGATTCTACAATAATCTTCGTTCATGGAGCTGGTGGCAATGCCGCTACTTGGATCATGCAGCTTAGAGGCCTTGCAAGGAATCACCATGTCATTGCTCTAGAGTTGAATGGGCATGGAAATACTCCAGATAGATCACAACCCAACATAATGACTTCCTATTTGGACGATATTGATGAGATAGTTACCAAGTTCGCTAGACCTATTCTAGCCGGTCATAGTATGGGGGGAGCTCTTACGCAGCTCTATGCACTCTCAAATCCTGATAAATTAAGAGGAATCATCCTCATAGGCACTGGAGCGCGACTCAAAGTTGCTCCTATTATTTTTGATATGCTTGAAAACAACTTCGATGCATATATTGAAGTAGTAGGTTCTTTCATGTTTAACGAACATACAAATCCAGAATTGATAGAATCATCAAAAGACGAGGTGAAAAAGTGTCCTGCCAGAATCATCCGAAGGGATTTTGAACTATGCAATAACTTTGATATAATGAATGAAGTTTCAAAAATCGCTCTTCAGACCCTGATTCTTGTTGGTTCAAATGATATTATGACTCCAGTGAAATACTCAGAGTATCTCCACAGCAAAATCCCTAATTCCTGTATAAAAAGAATAGATTCAGCAGGGCATATTGTCATGTTAGAACAATCTTCACAGGTGAATAACATAATCAATGCGTGGATGAAGAGCTTGCCTTAGAGATTGATTAATCGTTGATCTCGTCGTCTCTTTTCTACAGCAGCCAAGAGTCTGGTACGATCGAAATAGACCTCATTTCGAGTTATCTTATCGTTGGTTATCTCAACAATGTCTAGTCCAATCTCTTGAATAACCTCAGGTCCAGTTGGTATAGTGCATTCCCATTTTACAATGGCTCCTTTCTCGATTGGAAATATCTCAATTGGTCTCCAGATCCAATCGTGATAGACGTCTAAAAGCTTTACAAAATATCTTTTGATTTCGTTGTGTCCTTGTAATCCGTCTCTATGCGCAGGGTCAGCATAGAGTGCATTCTCATGGTAATAAGTCAGTAATTTATCAGGATTATTTCCAGTCCACGCAGCAAGCCATTCCTTACAAAAGGCCTCAAGTTGCTTTTTGTCCATCACAAATCACATCAGTTTCTTGAATTAGGCAAGTTGGATGGCAATAGCTCTGCCTCTTATCCTTTGCCCATGATTTTATGATTCTTAAAGGTATTTTTGAAATTCCTTATTGTTAAATAGAGGGAAGTAATCTATTAGGATTTACATAATAGTTATTCATTCTGGAGGAAATGAATTTGGCTGATGTAATATCAAGCGAAGGATCTCAGGCAATTCCTGCAACAAGAAAGGAGCGGTTTGCTTGGTATCTATACGATTTTGCAAATACTAGCTTCACAGTTCTCATTATCACAGCACTCTTTCCACTCTATTTTGAAGATCTAGCTACATTGGTCTTCATGGATGGTGGCGTAATGGGTGGAGCATTGTGGGGGTATGCAACAAGTATCACAATGATAATAGTGGCAATTTCAGCACCTATTTTAGGAGCAATTGCAGACTATTCAGGTTCGAAGAAAAAGTTCCTCATTTTCTACACAGCTCTATGTATCACATTCAATGCGTTCATGTTCTTTCTAAGAGATGATCTACCACAGTTTCTCGGAATTGACATGTGGATGTGGGCTTTCATTATCTTTGTTATAGCCAATATCGGTTTCCAAGGTGGTTTACCATTCTATAATGCTTGGTTACCTGAGATTAGTACTGAGGAAACGATAGGGAAAATTGGAGGGATCGGTTATGCTGCGGGATATGTTGGTGCAATGTTAACGATTATTATTGCACTTGTATCGTACATCATGATACCTCAATATCCAACACTTCCATTCCTATTCAGTGCCTTATTCTTCCTTATCTTTGCAATACCCAGTATTATGGGTCTACAGAATAGACCTGCAACAAAGCTTCCTCATGAGGAAGGCATGTCATATGTGAAAATTGGATTTGGGAGAATACGACAGACTTTCCGAGACATTCGCAAATACCAAGGCGTGCCACTATTCTTAGTGTCCTACTTCCTATTTGCAGATGCAATCAACACTGTAATCTCCTATGCTTCAATCTATGGTGTAAATGTTTACTCCTTTGATACAGGATCGATCCTCATCTTCTTTGCAGTCACACAACTCGCAGCAATCCCGGGTGCATTCATCTTTGGTTATATTGCTGATAGAATTGGCACAAAAATAACATTGATGTTCACCCTACTCATTTGGGTTGCTACACTCTCTATTGCATATCTTGGTTCTGATCCAATAGTGTTCTGGATTGTAGGGATGTTTGCTGGAGTTGGCATGGGTTCGTCTCAGAGCACAGCACGGAGTATGTATGGTCAATACATTCCAGAAGAGAAAAAGAGTGAGATGTATGGTTTCTATGCTCTAACTGGTAAAGTTGCTGCAATATTAGGCCCATTTGTTTATGGAACGGTTCTTGTTGCTGCGGGTGGATTAGGAATAGTAGAAGCTCATAGAATGTCTATGCTGAGTATTTTACTCTTCTTCGTTGTTGCTTTGATTATACTTGTCAAAGTACGACAACCTGTCAAAGGCGCAACAAAGATCTACCTGGAAGATGATATGGCTCCAGGAAATATTCCGTAGTATGTTGATGAATAGAACTAAGTGTGAGGAGATGTTCAATCTCCTCACCTTTTTTTCAATCCCTTCTGAAAATGGTTTGAGATGGTCTCTGTTTTTCTTCCTTCTCAAATTGTTAGATTTCAGCTTACACTGACGCAATCGCATTTGAATTAGAATACGGGGAACCTTCCAATAGTTGTTCATAATTCTTAGGTATTAAAGTCTTAAATAATTATATTAATTTGTTTAGCACCTTAGATATAGGGTTTGTATATTTGAAAATGCAAGAGGAATCAGACAATTTTGTCTTGACAACTACATCCAGAAGAGATCTTGCAAAACTCTTACGTGCTACTGGTCATCCTAAGCGGATTGAAATCATTAATCTCCTCGCACTGTCAAAGACAGAGTATTCACAAATACTTCGTGAAACACGACTTGGTAGAACCGCTCTAGCCAACCATCTCAATATTCTTGTAAAGAATGGTCTCATCTCTCGTGTAGAACGTGGTACCTATGAGTTAACTAAGGATGGCTCGGAATTCTATCGGGCTATTGTAGAAACATACAGTCAATCACAAATCCGAGCGGATCTAGAACATAAGATGCGACTTGAAAAATATACACACATCAGGAATGCCGAGGAACAAGAGATGAAAATAATAAGCAAATTAAAATGGCAACCGAGATGGGTTTCACATTTAGGGTGTGTAGAGGGTTGCTTGAAATATTTGAAGCGTAAGATTTCTACAGGTTGGTTGTATGGAGGTACCGGACACGCTTTCATCCTAAATATTGCTAAGGATCTATGCCCAAGTGGTCCAACTGCATGGAGGACCGATATGCTCTATCAACTGGCACCTAATCTGGGTTATAGGGTAGAAGGAATATTTGCTAGAAAAAACAATGCTGAGTTTCCCAAAGAACAAGAAAAAGCGTGGACTCACGCAAAGAAATGCATTGATAATAATATTCCATGTTATGGTTGGGAATTGAAAATCGCTGAATTTTATGTGATTAACGGATACAATGATTTTGGGTATTTCTTTTCGGGTCCTGGTTATGACGATGGTACTGGTCCAATGCCATGGAAAGAGATAGGTACTTCTCAGATTGGTGTTCTTGAGGTATACTCAGTTCATCCTCAGGATAGTGCAGATCCTGTAAAAGCTATCAAGCAATCGTTTGAACGTATATTGTATCATAGCACAAATCCATCCGATGTAATTTTTCCAAATTATAGATCAGGATTAGCTGGTTATGATTGGTGGATCACAGCGATTGAAAATGGAAGTGCTTCTTCTATGGGTAATTCCTACAACACTGCGATATGGAGTGAGTGTAGAAAATACGCTGTGGATTTTCTAAAAGAATCTCGTAAATATGTAAATCAAGAAGTAAGGAAACTTATCGATGAAGCACGGAAGCAATATGAAATCGTAGCTCATTCTCTTGGGCAAATTGAAAATGATTATCCTTTCTCGCTGAAACTCGAACACAAACCAATAGGAATTGATAAACGAACGGATACTGCCTTGAATGCTCTTCGAAACGCGAAAAATGCTGAAGGGAAAGGTCTTGAAATCCTCAATGAGATTGTTAGTATCATATGAATGAGATATGGTAATTATATCAAGAACTAGCAGAGTAAGCACAGGTCTCAATGTTGCATTTCATTTCACAATTTATTCTCTACAAGTTCAAGAGCATATCTTACAGCATTCTCTACAAATGCAGGGCAAGTCCTCTCAAAAGTTCCATCTCTAATCGCTTTGTCGAGAGATGCTTTGTTCGAAATATTAATACCAGTCAGGTCTCTACAGATGATTGTACTATGTTCTTTCTTGAATCTCTGGATGAACTTCTCTCCATCGATGTATGTATTCTGTTTGTGTTGTTGAACATCGTTACTAATTCTGCTATTGATCACGCCTAAAGCAGCAACTGCACCAGATACAGCTCCACAGACATTTCCCTCGTGTGATACACCGCCCCCTAATCCTGCTGCTAAAAAAACAATCTCATTAAAGTCCATATCAACAGCTACCAGAATTGCTTTCATTACAGATTGAGCACAGTTGTAATCTTTAGAAAATAATCGAAGTGCATGTTGTGAAGCATCTTCTATCATAATATTCAATCTATGAAATTGAGAGTTAAACTCTTGCCTAGACACCAATCGCTTCCACATAAAGCGACTCACTTAATATTAGAAGGTGGATTACTCCTGCTAAATTGAATCCATCCTGCTGTAAGTACGACAAGACCTATCATGAATAGAGCAACACCTGCGTTCTCCATTCCGACATGAATGATGATCAAGCCTCTAAGGATGGAACCTGCCACCATCATAAGAAACCCTGTTAGAAGTAGTATTTTAGCTGTCTTAGTATTTACCTTTCCTATTTCAGGTTCTGAATAATGTTTTAGAATGATAGGCGCATCTGATACCTTAGCATCGGCCAAAAAGAATCGCTTACCATCTTCTGTGATATTGCCTTCAATAGTACCCTCATCTATAAGTTCTTGCAACAGCTGACGAACAGAATCCTCATCCATTTCGTTCATTTGGCTAATTAGCTCAAGAGAGCTGATTTTGCCTTGTACAACAGATTGGTATAGTTTTATTCTAACATCCTCATAATTAGATACTGTTTGGTCGATAACCATACTCTCTCACTGGAAAAAAAGAGGAAAAATAGTATATAATATTGGAGCACAACGCAGGCTCTCACCTTGGGGTCACATCAGAAGTACACAATATGTAACTTCGTACTTGAAACATTTCTCATTTTTTCCATTGCAATATGGAAGGTGATTTGTTACATTACCTTTGCTTATGAATCACAAAGATAGCTATTGCTGCAATAAGAACTATGACTGCAATACAAACCAATACCATAGGTATATCCTGACCGATTTCAATCGTGTCATATACCTCAACATTATCAAAAGCCCAATCGTCCCATGTGTAGAATCCAAAATACTCTGTAGTGGTGATATCGTTATCTGTTGTTGACATTATCAATGAACCATTTAGATATACGCTCATCAGACCACTTGAGTGTCTAGTGATTGCAAAATGATGTGTAATTCCTTTTACTGATTCATGAGTTTCTCCTAGATATGTTGGAATGAGAACTTTTGGTTGATTGTCAAGATATTTCTCGATTCTATAGGAGTAGCTTATACCAGACAATCCCCCTGCATGGACTATGCTTAATGCATAATATTCCCAGTCTAGAACCTCAAGTTCTAAGGGACTCATGAAATAGACTTTGCATACATCAAATTCCTCACCCCACGCGCCTACTTCACGTAGATCGAATTTCCAAGTTTCTACTGCTACAGAACTATCTCTATATGCAATGACTGCTGAGATATGATCACCGTCAACTCCATGTTGTTCATTGTCTTCAAGCCGGCAAGATTGTGATGTCCAGATGTCATAGTCTAAATGATTGAAATACTCAGCCCATACCAAAGCGGCAGAAACCAGTGTTGTGGGAAATGAAACTAGGCAGAGGATATAAAGAGCACTAACTGCGATTAGTAATTTCTTATTCACCTTTACCAAGCTCAGAAACCTCAGCTCACAGTATGACAAGCTGTTTTCTTTTGAAGTTCCGAAGAACGCAATAGCTCAATCATTGTTAAGCTCGCATCTCTTTTTCATATGGTACTCCAACAGCCTTCGGTGGACGTGAACGACCTATTCCTGCAAGTGCAATCACAACAAGAATGTAAGGAATCATTTGAATGAAATTATTGTAAGGTGCGAGAGCTGGAATTGTAAGTTGAATGAATGAATCTAAAGCCTCTAGAAATCCAAAGAATGTACCAGCAAGGAAACTTCCTATTGGTGACCAACCTCCGAAGATTAAGGCTGCTAATGCTATAAATCCACGGCCCGAAGTCATCAATTTTCCAAATCGAGAACCATATCCGATTGAGAGATAAGCCCCGCCAAGACCTGCAAGGCATCCACTGATGATGACACCAATAATTCTTACAGTCTCAACATTGACCCCTGCAGCATCCAAGGTACTTGGATCCTCGCCAGCAGCTCGTACCCGAAGACCAAATGGAGTCTTGTACATCACTACCCAACTAATAATAACTGCAAAGAACATCATGTACACGATTGGCGACAGTGATCCAAAGATATCTCCAATAAATGGTATCTCTGAGAGACCTGGGATTGTCAGCTGAGGTACTGGAGTGACTTGTTCTGAAACGCCTCTTTGGCCCCAAATCACCTCAAGCATTAGAGTTGTGAATCCTGTAGCAAAGAGGATTACGCCAGTTCCACTCACAATATGGTTTCCTTTGAGTTTTACTGTAATTATAGCATGCACTGCAGCCAATGCTCCTCCTGCAATCACCGAAACCAAGATGCCCATCCACGGATTATCAGTGAAGTAAGTCGCAGCAACTGCACTAAATGCTCCAATTAACATCATACCCTCAAGACCAATATTCACAATTCCAGATTTTTCTGAATACATTCCACCCAATGCAGTCAGAACAAGAGGTGTTGAAAATTGAAGGGTGGTCTTAATCAACCATGCAATCATAATCAACGAGAAAGGATCGGACTGCATCATTCAATTCCCTCCTGACCTTCAATCGTTTTTGGTCGTGTCTTCATTATCCAGATTGTTATGATAATACCAATCACACCAAGGATTAGTGATGTAGTTACTATTGATGCAAAGTCCATAACAAACCCAGCAATTGCTATTACTAACCAACAAATCGAAATCACCATCGTAATCTGTGACAATCGATGATCCGCGATAAGATTGAATACGATTATTGCTAGACTACCCATACTCACAAGTAGACCAAGAAGTAAGAGCACGAAGCTTGATTCGACTGCAGGACCAACTGCGACGATACCGAGAAAGGCGCAAAGAATTCCATAACCAAAGGAAAAGAGATTTGGAATCCCACTCTTAGGATTGTTCTTAATCCAGCTTGCATAACCTACTCCATGCTTAGATAACCAATCAACTAATCTAGGCGCTGCTACGAAAAGCACAACCAGACCTTGAATGACTTGAACCATTTCACTTGGAACATTTGCATTGGTCTGCATAAATGAGCCACCTGCTTTGAGACCACCAAAGAATAAAGCCCCTCCAAGAACGCCCCAAGGACTATTCCTTCCCAAGACTGCAACCGTGATTCCATCAAAACCAAGACCAGCGGACCACCCATCATAGAATCGATGGTAGTAGCTTTGAATTTCCAATGTTCCAGCTAGACCTGAAAGTCCGCCACTGAGTCCAAGTGCAAGTGCCATATTTTTTTTGGCATCTATACCAGCTGTTCTTGCTGCATCTTCATTTAGACCCACAGCTCGCATCTCATAGCCCATCACAGTCTTGTTTATGAAGAATGCAACAAGTGGGACACAAAGGAATGCAATAAGGAATGTCCAGCTGAGGAAAGGACTCCCTAAGATCTTTCCAATCTCTGCTGTTTCGAGAATGAATGGTGAAACGCTTCTTGAATCTCCAGGATTATGCATAGGACCTTCGGAAACAAGCCACTGAGTAAATTTCACAGCAGCATAACTCAGCATCATTGTTGTAACAACTTCATGAGCACCTCTATAAGCTCTCAAGATACCCGGAAGTAGTCCATATAAAAAGCCAGCAAAAACCCCAATAGCTATGCATGCTATAACATGAATCCCTAGTGGAAGAGCAATCATGTAACCGACTGCTGTTGCCGCAATTGAACCCATATACAATTGACCTTCAGCACCGATATTGAATAGCCCACATTTGAAAGCAAGAGCTACTGATAATCCAGCCAAAAGTAATGGTGTAGCTTTCCAAAGGACTTGGTCGAAGTTAAGAAGTGCACCAAGACCCAGAGCTGAAAATGCTCTTAATGGATCGTAACCTGTAGCGACCATTATAATAGCTGCTACAATCAGAGCCATCAATATTGAGATAGTCGTATGAAAGATAGTTAGTCGGAACTCTCGAGATTGCAACTTATCAAGGACCTGATCTAAGGGATTCGTTCCATTTTGTTGTTCGTCTGCACCAAGTGGTTCTTGATTCATAGGATTGCCTCCTCTGTTTGATCGACATGTCCAGCCATTAACAGTCCAAGCTCCTCAGGCGTGGTTGTTTCAGGGTCTTTAATTGCTACAAGTCGTCCATTGAAAATCACACCAATTCTATCAGATAGACTTATTATCTCATCAAGTTCAGCTGACATAAGAAATACAGCTACGCCAGAATCCCGTAGGTTCACAAGCACATTGTGTATATATTCTGTGGCACCGACGTCAAGTCCTCTTGTTGGTTGAGCAGCAATCAGAATAATTGGCTCCGAGCTAAGTTCTCGCGCAACGACTAGCTTCTGTTGATTTCCGCCGCTAAGTGTGCTTGCGTGATCACTTATTTTGCCTACCTTTATAGAATAATCAGAAACAAGTTGTTGAGTATGTGCCTTGAAGACATTCAGATTGAGAAAGCCTTTGATTCCAGCTTTCTTTGAGGCATATGGTTCTCGATAATGGTTTCCAAGTGCAAGATTCTCATCAATAGTAAAAGGTAGAACAAGTCCACGTTTGTGCCGATCTTCTGGAACATGAGCAACCCCTGCCTCTCTCATCCTTCTTGGGGATTTGCCTGTTACATCTATACCACGAACTAAGATTTGTCCATTCTTTGGTTTTGTAAGACCAGTTAAAGCCTCAATGAGCTCAGTCTGACCATTCCCCTGCACACCAGCCAGTCCAAAAATTTCTCCAGCTCTGAGTTCAAAAGAGATATTATTGACAACGGTGATGTTTCGGACATCATCAACAGAGAGCTCGTTCACATTGAGAACTACTTCTCCA
The DNA here is from genome assembly GCA_016933575.1 of Candidatus Thorarchaeota archaeon. Taxonomy (GTDB): domain Archaea; phylum Asgardarchaeota; class Thorarchaeia; order Thorarchaeales; family Thorarchaeaceae; genus SMTZ1-45. Next base: position 541 of record JAFGAR010000175.1, on the reverse strand, counting down.
GGAGTAGCCGGTCCTTTCTCAACACGAAAGACCACTGGTCGGCCTACCATCATTTTAGCAAGTTCTTCAGGAGAAGTCGCATCTCTATTGACGGTACCAACGAGTTCGCCATCACGAAGCACACTGATCCTATCACAGAGGACCATTGGTTCTCGTAGTTTATGTGTAATGAGAATGATCGTCTTTCCTGTTTCTCTAAATCTATTCAAGGTGACAAAGAGTTCATCAACTTCTTGAGGCGTTAAAACAGATGTCGGTTCATCAAGAATGAGGACCTCCGCCTCTCGATAGAGTGCCTTGATGATTTCAACACGTTGCTGAAGCCCGACTGAGATATCCAATATTTTTGCATTCGGATCTACTGCAAGACCATTTTCTTCAGCAATTTTTCTAATTTTCTCTGCTGCTTCGCTAATACCTAGCGGAATAAATAATCTCACAACATAACGCAGCCCTGCAAATATATTTGAGAGTGTCCTAGCGACGAAACCGACTACTCCAGATTTTTCATAATGTGGCTGTAATTTCAACAACAAGAATG
>JAFGAR010000174.1 GCA_016933575.1 Candidatus Thorarchaeota archaeon | reverse complement strand
ATGATACGACTGACGGCATTTTTACATGATTTGTCTTTGCTTAGAGATTGGCAGAGCCATGTCCATATGGTAATCATGTGGAATGAACCCCTTGAAACGGACAGTGAAATAAGATAGTATATGTCCGAAACAAGGAGGATTCATAACATGAGCATTCAGAGGAGAAAATTCAGCAAGGAATTCAAGATACAGATAATCCATGAGATAGAGAATGGAACTCCGGTAGCTCAGTTATCAAGGCAACACGAAATTCAGGAATCACTGATACATAAATGGCGTAAACAGTATCAGCAAAATCCAGCGAATGCTTTCAGCGGAAACGGTAAAATTTCTACTCAGGAAGCAAGGATAGCTCAACTGGAGCGAATGCTGGGCAAGCTTTATCTTGAGAAGGAGTTCTTAAAAAAAACGGTGGAGCATCTGGAAATGCTTCGGTCCCAAAAGAACTGATATACCAATGGATATATGACACACATAAGTCAAATCCATCATTGCCCATCAGCAGGATGTGCAATGATCTTGATGTAAGCAGAAGTGGCTACTATGATTGGCTGGGCAGAAAGGACAGACCACCGGATAAAGATGATATTCATATCAGGGAGTTGATCTGTCAGATAGTGCTTGAATTTGTTGGCTACGGATACCGTAGAGTAACATATGATTTGAGAAGACGTGGCTATGTGGTCAATCACAAGAAGGTCTTACGTCTAATGCGTGAGGAGAACCTTCTTTGTCGTAGAAACCGGAAGAAATACAGAACGACCATGAGTTCACATGGATTGCCTGTATATCCCAACATGGCAAATGAGATGGAGTTGAGCAATATCAATCAGTTATGGGTATCGGACATAACTTATATAAGCGTTAGCAGCAGGTTTTTGTATTTGGCAATCCTGATAGACGCCTACAGCAGGAAATGTGTAGGTTGGCATTTGAGCATTCATATTGACACAGAATTGGCATTGACAGCATTGCGTAAAGCATTGGAAACACGGAATCAGTTTGATATTTGTGGAATGGTTCATCACTCGGATCGGGGAGTGCAATATGCATCACTGGAATATACTGAATGCCTTAAGCTATCGGAAGTCAACATAAGTATGAGTCGTGTAGGCAATCCATACGACAATGCCTATGCTGAGAGCTTTATCAAAACGCTAAAAACAGAGGAAGTCTATCAGACGGAATATGAGAATTACAGGGAAGCCTATGCCGGTATAGAGAGATTCATAGATTTATATAATGGAAAACGATTGCATTCATCATTGGGATATATTCCCCCTGATGAGTTTGAGGAAAAGCTGATGAAACAACCATCAACACTGTCTTAACCGAGTGTCCGTTTTTGTGGGTGCAGTCCAATGGGAGTGTAAAGACGCTCTCGGTAGTTTATTCGTTCCGCTTTAATAGCTTGTTGTATCATAGTTTCATCTAGTATATCT
>JAFGAR010000173.1 GCA_016933575.1 Candidatus Thorarchaeota archaeon | reverse complement strand
TTGTGCTTCGTTCACCAAGAGTCATTATCAGAGAAACAGTCCAAGGTCGACTTAGCTGAGAATAGATCTCAGACATTGTGCGACTGTGAGCTTGATTAGGTTTGTAATGACTAACCATTGTATTATTTCAACCAACTAGCTAATCAGATGCTAATCAAAGTGATTTATTCTTTTGTAATGTCATTTTGATTAGCTATTATGCAGTCTGAAGGAAAATTGAAGAAACATCGAATAATCGATAATCGCGAATGGGATTCTTTACAGGAAGGCAATGCTTTTCATCAACCTCCTCTATAGAATAGGCCACAATTTGAGGAAGGTGATAGTATGACTGAAGAGAACGTCTACAAGTATATCGAGCTTACTGGCGTGAGCTCACAGAGCTGGGAAAAGGCGATGCATAATGCTATCGAGCAGGCAGCCAAGAATCTTAGAGATCTCCGAGTTGCAGAAGTGATTCAGCAAGATGTGAGAATCGAAGGCAACAAAATCGTTGACTACCGTGTTCGACTCAAGCTCAGCTTCAAATATGAGAAGGAGTAGGGGAGAGCCTCCTTCTCTCTTTTTTTCTTTCAGCCTACCATCATTTATGCACATATTCAACAAAATCTAGATTTGACTTATTGCACTTGCTGCCAAAGTATTCCACTATTTCGAAAGTAAGAAGATAGTTTAAATTGACCTTTGGATATACGTTCTCTATTCGAGGCGTGGTTGCATGAAAGACAAGCTCTTCCTCATTGGCTCTCTCCTAGCTATCATAGCTGGTGCGATAATGACTTTCTTTTCCCTCTCACTGGAATATGACTCTCCTATGTTCGTCATTATGGGTATCGTGCTGATCCTTCTGGGTTTCATAGTTCTAGTTACAGGTTATACAACTCCTTCTGTTTCTCAAGGGAAGGAAGGCATAGGCTTATCCTATATCATGATAGTTGCTTCCATATTGATTATAGTGGGTACCCTTGATTTTGAGGCTTTGTGGATCTTGATGCTCATCGGTGGAGGGCTCCTTCTGCTAAGCTCTATCATTATTTGGCCTTGTTTCTGTTGCACAGGAAAGTCGAAGAATCGGGACAAAGTTATTGGAGTTGCAAATGCTCATGACAATATATCAATGGTTGAGCTGGGCCGGAGAACCGGTATGTCGATCGATGTAGTTCGAGATATCGTCTACGATGCACTTGGTAAGAATCATCTTTCTGGACATATGGAAGGAGATACTTTCATACGAAGTCGTCCAACTGCTACTGCATATTCAACACCCTCAACGACAACGACAGAACGCGAGATCGTCAAGGTTCTTGTAGTCTGTCCCTTCTGTGGCGCAAAGAACGAACAAGGCACTCCGAGATGCCATAATTGTCAAGCAAGCCTTTGAGGATAACACCGAAGGGGTAGACCATTCCTATCCCTTCTGTTCTTTCCTGTTAGAATTCCTCATATTCATGATCAACATCGTAAATGATTGCATTGTCATAAATCTCATTGTCTGTCATCATCATATGAATCTAATATAAAGAAAAAGAAAGGGTTGGAAGGCGATAAGCCTTCCAAAGTTGGTTATTATGCTGTAGCTCCATCTGCTTGGATGAATCCTGCACCTTGGACTGTCACATCATACCCTAGGTCAACAGAGGTCGATTGAAGGTGTCCCTCAAGCCATGCGACACTCTGTGCTCCAAAGGCTTGGAACATCAATGCATAGACCGCAGATGTCTGCGGACAGCT
>JAFGAR010000172.1 GCA_016933575.1 Candidatus Thorarchaeota archaeon | reverse complement strand
GGAGCATTTCAGAGAATGTGTTCGAGATGAAGTAGAAACAATCGAAGACTTCGAGGAACTTGCAAAAAAGCACGGTCTTGATGAACTTCTCGAGGACGAAGAGGTCATGGAGGAGCTCCGCACCTATCTGGATCTCCGACATAGACTTGAGGATGAGCCAGAAAGAAACATTGAGGAGCTGGCAGAAGAACTCGGAATCGATGTTGAGCTTGCTCAGGAGTGGAGCAAGGGTGAGTCCAAACCGTACTCTCTCAAGAAGTTACTGGACCTGGAGGCATTCTATCTCTGGGATGAGATCCTCAGAGCCTATCACGAACAGAATCTACCTCAATCTCGTGAGGAACTTGAAAAAATTATGAGAGAGAATCCTCAGCTGAGAGAAGATAGGCTCTTTGTTCTTGAACGGGATGATGCTATTGCTTGGATCGAGATAATGGGGATGAGAAGACGCGGCGAGATTCAGAAAAGAATCAGGAACGGTCGTGAGATCTACAGTCGGAAACAGATAATGGAATTGAGTGAGAAGTACAGAATCTCTGCTAGTGAAATCATCAAATGGCTTCGGGGAGAACATGTTCCAGTTCTGATTAAGCGAACAAGAAATCGTACCAAGAAGAAATCTATTGAGAAAGCAAAGCAAGGAAAAATCGATGTCGAAGAAGTACATAGACTGTATTTTGATGAAGGATTGTCCATGCTTGAAGTTGGAAAACATCTTGGTTTTAAATCGACCAAGGCAATTCAGCGAATCTTCAAAGAACAGGGGTGGATATCGCGTCAGGGAGGATCTCAGAGAAAGGATGTCAGTCTCTATGAAATCTATAGGTTATACTATGACGAAAGAAAGACTCTGAAAGAGATTGCCAAGATTGTTGAGATGGATAGACACACAATTGGTAGTATATTGAAGGAGCGAGGCTGGGAAACCAGACGTACAGCAGCTATAAGGGAAATGAGAGTAAAGGAGAAATCTAGGAATACCAAAATTGAAAAAACTGTTAAAACCAGAACGAAACAATCCGAGAAGATAAAGCCAAGAGGAAAAAAAACTACTAAAAAGAAATCTGAGAAGACTAAATCAACAGAGGGATCCACGAAAAAACAACCTAAGAGAATTGTTGCTCCAAAGAAACTGAAAAAGAAGATAGGCAGAATTGATCCTTATGATGTGTATCAGTTATACATCATTGGCAAATCAACCTTGGGAGAAACTGCTGAAAAATTAGGTCTTAAGACGGTTAGACCTATTCGTCGAATTTTGAAAGACAATGGGTGGAAGGTTAAACATCATGAGAAAATCGATTATGATGAAATATACAAATTGCATTCAGAAGATGGTCTAAGTCTTGGTAGAATTGGAAAAATAGTGGGGTTGACTGCTTCTACAATAAGAAAAGCGTTCAAAGAGCGAGGTTGGGAAACCAAACGTATCAGTATAAACAGGGAGCCTCCAGACATCGAAAAAGTGTTTAGTTTATACTATGAGGAGGGGCTGACCAAGGAAGAGGTTGCTGAAGAACTCAATGCCTCAGATAGCACAATCAGAAGAATATTCAGAGAGATGGGATGGCCAAGCAAAATCAGAAAATTCGAAACAGATAGTAAACGCAAAGTTGCTAATGAAGAGAAGAAGAAAGAGATTGCGCGGCGAACGATTGAACTTAGAGAGAAGCTCTTTGGAGTAAACTGCAAGATTTGTGGAGTGAGTAAAGAGGAGAAGACGCTAATAGTTCATCGCAAAGATGGAACAGAACATGAGAGAGATATACTCTGGAGAGTGAGATTCCTAAGAACAGTCAAACCTGACGAATGGGCTAGTCTTTGTCATTCATGTCATCCAGGAGTTCATTGGATGATGGATACATTCAAACTAAGCTATAAAGATATCAAAGGGATTTATGTGTCAAATCATAAGAAAAAAGAAGCTAAAGAGAAACAATTCTACAAGCAAGATCCTAATGCACAAGTTTCAGAAAGGTATCAACAGATAAAACAAGGCAATTTAGATGTTGATGTTGATCTTCGCCGCTTACTCTTTGGCGAAACTTGTTTCTTTTGTGGGGTTCATTATAGTGAGAAGACTCTCGTAACTCACAGAAAAGATGGAAGAAAACATCGTAACTACCTGACTGCTGCTGAAAAATCCCTCAGTAAGCTGAACCCAGAGGAATGGACTTCATTGTGCAAAAGATGCCATAGGGAAACACATTGGGCTATGGACACTCTACTGATGGATTGGAAAGAATTTGAAGATCTAAAACAGAGAAAGTAGTTAGATTGCATCTCCGCCATTCTTAAATACAAACAATCTCGTTTGGCTTTTCTAGGACAGGGCCGGTGATCTAGTCGGCCATGATGCCGCCTTCACATATTGAATGGGAGTCTTTCCTTTCAGTTGAACCCGGCGGAAATCGGGCGTTCAAGTCGCCCCCGGCCCACCATATTGCTATGTCTACTAACCATATTCCCTTTTTATGTGAACAGCGTTAGAGTTATAACTCGAATAAAAAACCTCGAGTTGATTGTGTCGGATCAAAAAGAGCGGGAAATCCTGCTTTGGAACAAATCTCGTCCGGCCCACCACCAAACAACAGCAAATGGGGTATTTCAATGCCAAAACAAATTACCGATGTTAAAAAGTTCCTCGAGATGTCAGAGGATGCAGAGGAGTGCCGAGTTAAGAGAGGCAGTGATCATGTCAAGCTGAAGCTCCGCACAAACAAGTACCTCTATACTATTGTCCTTGAACCCCAGAAAGCTGAGGAAGTTCTCCAGAATGTGAAATGCCAGATTGTTGAGGCTAGAGCCGAGACTGGCGAGGCTTAGAATCCAATTTTTTCATTCCTTTCCGCAACGTGGGCTTTACGTCCCTTCTTCTCCAACTTTTCAGCCAGAGCATCACAAGATTCGGATTCTCCATGGACTAGATAGAACTCTGGTTCACCAGGTATTTTCAGCAACATGTCTAAGAGACCTCTAGAGTCTGAATGCGAAGATAGATGGTGTTGTCGAACTTCAGCTTTCACTTCAAATGTACGTCCTGTCACGTCCACCTTTTTCGTTGCAAGAAGCTCTGCTCCAGGAGTACCGGGTATCTGAAAGCTTACAAAGATGATCGAGTTCTTTGGGTCGTCATACAGCATTTTGAAATAGAGATGGGATGCGCCACCCTTGAGCATTCCAGCTGGTGAAATAATGACACCACCACCCTTGACTGCATTTGTTCTGTCGCGATTGTCGTTGATTATTCGAGCTCTCCCGACTGCCTTCTGAAGGGCATGCGGGCTCTGAAGGTATTGCGGATGCTTGACCAGAATATCATTGACAGCCCTTGCCATTCCGTCAATATAGATAGGATATTTTGCAGGTAGATTGTTCTTTTCAAGGATGCACATTATCTCCTGACTTCTTCCAACACCAAAGGCAGGGATTAATGCAGTTCCTCCACGCTCTACTGTTTCAATAACGGTCTCAATTAGAGCTTGCTCGGTGGTATCACGTGGGGGATTGATTCTACGGGCATAAGTGCTCTCTGTGACAACGACATCATGCTTTGGAAGATTCTTTCGGGCGCCTGCATTCAGATGAGACTCTGTCGCATTGAAATCTCCAGTGAAAAGGACACGTTTGCCATTCACTCGGATTGAGACCATCGCACTGCCAGGGATATGACCAGCATTAAAAAGAGTCATCTCAAAGTGCATACCCATAGGCATTGTTTCTTCATAAGCGGTAGCTTGGTACTGTCTTCGAACTAATGCAATATCTTTGAGAGAGAAGGGTAAGCGGGTACGGGATATCTTGTACATGTCTTTGAGAAGAAGAATGCTAAGGTCTCGTGTCGCTGGAGTGCAGAAAAGAGATGCCTCGGTCTCCTTGAGAATGATAGGAATCCCTCCAGAATGATCGAGATGGGCATGTGTAAGGGCGATTCCTTGTAAATTATCGGTCGGAATCATATCAGGAAACAATGGAGGGTCTGTGAACTTGACTCCATAATCAATGAGGATGCTCTCATCCTTCTCTTCAAGAAAGAAACCGGATCGACCCACCTCTCTACAAGAGCCAAGAAATGTAAGCTTCGCCATGAATTGATACTTCCAAGTCACTCTTCGTCGATTGGACAAGAAAAAGGTTTGCAAGGTCGGAAAGACTCAATATTAATGGTTTTTTTGAGGTTACGGGATAATATGTGCAAATGCCGGATAATCGAAATCTATATCAGACAAGAACACTATCAAGGGCAAACGGTACCAGTAGTAGGCGGAGAGACTTCGGGTGACGGAGGATAACACTGGCAAAAAATCCAACAGCAAGGAATCAGAAAAGAAAGAGCTGCAAGATAGCAATGGCATGGACTGCATCCTAGTGGGTAACAAAAATGTCATGTCCTATGTACTGGCCTGTGTCACATTGTTCAATAAAGGCGCAAGTGAAGTGGTCATTAAAGCGAGAGGACGGCTCATAAGTCGAGCTGTTGATGTCGCCGAAATAACACGACACAGATTCATTGAGAATCTCGTAGTCAAACATATCGAAATAGACACTACCACAGTTCAGACTGACAAGGGTAGTGAACTCAATGTATCCACTATTGATATTACACTTTCACGTTAGATAGATGCCTTTATGTTCTCGCTCGAAGTCCAGTCTTTACTGAACCTTCGAAGCAAGCGAGGAAGAGCAAATGCGACTACCGGTCTGTAACTTTGACTTGGAATCAGATATGTTATGTCCTAATTGTCAAGCTAAACTTGATCGGGGAGAGATAACGAAATTCGACATTGAATTTAGCAAGTGGATTTTAGAGAAAGAGAAAGAATATCCAAATTTAGAAAATCTAACTCTTCAGAGGGCGGCAAAAGCAAAGGGTCGAATAATCCTCGTTGTTAAGAAGTCTGGTAAGGAGTTCTTACTTGCAGAATCAGCACTCATTGAAGAGATAACTGAGCAATTCGGTGAAGTGATGGTCATCGAGGGACCTGTAAAGCTGAGGAAGGTAGTAAGAGAATTCATCAGTCCGGCGATAGAAGTTGGGGTCAATAGTCTCTATTCGCCAGACGGTACAAAAGAGAGTATCGTCATGCTTCGAGAGGAGGATAGAGAGAGAATCAAGTTCAGTACTGATGAATTGCGGGTCATTGTATCAGCAATCATGGCGGAATCAGTGCTTTTTGAGTATCAAGATGATAGACGGAAACCGGAAAGGGATGAGTCAGAACCCGAAGATGAATTCGAACTTCGTATCAAAGAACTCGGCGAGAAACACCCGCGCTAGAGAGCCCTATATCCTATTCATTGGATGGTTCTTCATTAACTCTCTCAGAACCACAGTTGCATAAGACCCTTTACGTAGACTAAACCTGACACGCAGGCCCTCTTGAATATATGATGCCTCAAGATCATCCACAATCATTGCAGCCAGATGAAGGCCTCCAGCTGAGTCCAAAGCCCGTATCTTAGAATTGCGGAATTCCTGCAGAGTAACACCATCTTCCTTGAGGAATTTCTTTAGTTCATCGCTCTGTAATGATGGAGGAAGACGTGTTGAATATCCAGGAACAGGGAGTGCTAGTCCATATTCCCTCAACTCGACCTGATTAATGCGCTCCTCCAAAGATTTGTCGGTGACGAATAACCATGAGTCACGACCTGAATGAGCCCTGTCAAGTTCAATGAGAAAATCACCCGGGGTGGGGTATACAATGGAGATTCCACTCTCAGCACGCCTACTGAGCAAACGATTGAAGATATATGACTGGAAGGCATGGACCATAAGAGTCAGAATTCGTGGTTGTATCCGGAGGACAGCACGTTCAAAATCAGTAGGATGTTTGAGTAGTTCTTCCATAACATTCCTTTCGTAACTCAAATCCTTTGGAAACGTTTCAATAATGCTTTCAGTGGGTGTCAGGTCATCAGTAAGTTTCTCACGTGCTTCTCTGAGATCATCGGAATCGTATTCACCAATAGAACATAGCATTATCCTCACAGCTTCTTCGAAGTTGCACTTCACAAGAGCTTTCCCTACCAGATGGGTATTTGGTCGTGTTAATCCAAACCTTTGAATGCCAAAATAATTGAATAGAGGGCTATCGCGGATCCTTTGAGCCGCCTCCAATGCAGTCGCATCGTCAACCGCAATATCACGTAAGAGAATTGTGAACCTGTTTCCCCAGAGGTCTCCAATCTGAATTGGTTTTCGGGAATAGACTAGATCACGAAGTTCAATCCTCGATAAATTCAAGCTTCCAAGGTTGGAGGTTGTATGAGATGGTAGTGATATCCTCTGGACTGTGACTGCGCGCTTATCTTTGAGACCTGCATAGGTCACTAAATTTCTTGGAAGTCTTAGAGCTGAGGCAACAATCGTGGATGCATCCAGAGTTGAAAGGCCCATCTTTTGCATGGTGAGAGTAACAAATCGTTCTTTTTTTCCATCAATCACATAATCAGTAGAGGGAGTTTCTTGCCAGTCCTTGAACTCATGTAAGATCTGAGTCTTGTCTATTTCTTCAACCAAGAAGTCTTCATATCTTGTCTTGAGCTTTCCGCCGATTCCAATAGAATCTGTTGAGTAGTAATTCATGCCCAATGACCTTTCAAAAGAATGACCTTCCTTCATACCCAGGCCTCTATAATAGCTTCAACGCTTTTGTGACCTTATCAATATCCTCTGCTTTTGCGGGACCGATACCAAGAACTGTAATTGTGCCCGGAGGAAGTTCTGTCATTCCAGCATCACGAATTAGTGCATGGGGAAGATGATGATTGATCGCCTGATGCCGAAGTTCAAAGAGCTCTTCCTCTGAAGTAACTTTGACAGCAACTTTCTTCTGCCCTTCGTTGAGCCATGCGCGCCAGACCTCTTGAGTCGTGACACGTGCTCGCTCTGCAGCACTGATGGACCCATGAGCTACCTGTACAGCAATCTTACCTCTACTCATACCTAGATCGGTCCGTACCACTATGACCTGTTTGTACTTGAAATTCGCATCTTTTGTCATAGGAGCTCTTATCCTTCATCTGAGGGGAGAGTTAAAAACGTGCCCTCACATGATTTCATGGGTACAACGATGGATCATGATGCTATTGTCATTGGTGCAGGACCAGCGGGTCTCCTCGCAGCAACAGAGATAGCCAAGAGAGGTCTTGATGTCCTAGTATTAGAGGAACATGAACGTGTTGGCGAACCCGATCACTGTGCGGGGCTTCTAAGTACTTCAGGATTGGAACAACTAGGCTTGAGTCTGCCAGAAGATATTATCCAGAACACAGTGTCTGGAGCGAGAATTATCTCACCATCAGGCCATGCTATAATGATTGAGAGAGCACGACGAGAGGCTCTTGTTGTAGATAGAAGAAGGTTTGATGCATGGTTGGCTACAAGGGCAGAGAATCTAGGTGCGAAAATCACGACTAAAACAAAAGTGAGAGAGTTCATCAGTAAGGGTTTGACCCATAAGATTAGAGTTCAAGGGGAAAATACAACAGATCTAGAGGCATATGCATATGTCATTGCTGAAGGAAATCGTTGTCGTCTATCGGGAAGCTTAGGAATCCCCACTATTGAAAAATCCAACAAGTATCCAGCATTCCAGTATGAGGTTTCAAATGTAGATATTGATGAAGATATTGTCGAGATGTTCTATGGGAGAAATATTGCACCGGGATTTTTTGCATGGATCATTCCAATAGGAGAGAGGCGAGCTAGAATCGGTCTGGCTTGTAAGAATAAATCGAGACTGCGACTTGATGCAGCGATGCAACACCACAAAATTATAGCTGAAAGAATGAAGGGTGCAAAGATTGACCGCTCTATGGGAGGTGTTGTGATTGTGGGTTTGCCAATTCCTAGAATGACTTATCGTAACATCATAGTAGTGGGAGATACAGCAGGAATTGTGAAGGCTACGACAGGTGGGGGTGTAATCCTTGGGGGAATCACATCTAGGGTAGCTGGCAGAACTATTGCAGAGGCGCTAGCTCCAGGTATCAAAGCAAGCCAGATTCAGCAGTATGAGAAGCGATGGAGATCATTGGTATTAGATGAACTACGTATGATGTATTTTGCTCAAAAAGCAATATCCTCCTTGAGTGACAAGGGTCTCGATTCCATCATCAGAGATGCTGGCGAGTATGGACTTCTTGACACAATACGAAGGGATGGTGATATGGACCTTCAGGGGAGGGTGATAAAGAAATTACTTGGAAACCCACAGATGTTACTAGCCGGAATTCGAGCAATTAGGTACATCAATCCGTTTTTATGAATAAACGAAAGTTGTGAGATAGCCGAGGCAAAGATAATCATGAATTCTGAAGAGAGTACACTGTTAGAGATAGCAGTCAAAATGCTCAATATACATGTACTCTGTGATCGTTGCCTAGGGCGTCAATTTGCCTGGCTAGGTACAGGGACTTCCAATAAGGACCGAGGACATTCCATCAAGCTAACATTGACCATGATGGCAGATGGTAATCTAAGGTCAGGAAATAAGGAACAGGGCATGAGGGATATCAGACTCCTAGCAGAAAATGGGATGTTCACTCCTGCAAAGGAAATCGCTACTAAGAATGCTATTGAATTTGAAACACGAAGTACTTGCTATCTCTGTGCTGCGCCTGGATTAGATTCATTTTTTGATAGGATACCACATATTGCAGAGAGAATAGTAGAACTCTCCCATGACATCGAATTTGACACATTCCTTGTGGGCTCGGTTCCACCGCCAACGTTGGTTGAACATCAAGACGAACTAAATGCCATGTACTCCTTACTGCATTCGGAAACACTGAAATCACATTTCAATCGGGAGCTTGGGATACATTTGCACAGTCTCCTGGGTAAGGAGGTTGACTTTGATAAACCGGATATTGTCTACGTCTATGCAATGGACAAGGATGAGCTGAAATTACAAGTCAATCCACTATTCATCTTTGGTAGGTATTGTAAACTTGAGAGAGGTATCCCACAGAGCAGATGGGACTGTAAGAAATGCAAGGGAAAAGGTTGTCCTGAGTGCGAAGGAACTGGACGGAGATATCAAGACTCAATATCAGAATATGTTGGAATACCGTCGCAGCAACTGGTGAATGGAACTAGATTCAAGTTTCATGCAGCTGGAAGAGAAGATGTTGATGTTCTGATGCTTGGTGATGGAAGACCCTTTGTTGTCGAGATTTCTGAACCAAGAGTGAGGCATCTTGACCTCGAAGAACTCGCCCGGAAAATCAATGATTATGCCAGAGGTAAGATAGAGGTTCACGACCTCAAGATGACTGATAGACAGCATCTTCAGAAACTAAAATACGATGCTTCAAGTAATGTGAAGGAATACAAGGCCTTAATCAGAACAGAAAGTATTGTTGAGGATGAGTTGTTGACCAGAGCTCAAAAGGAACTCACAGGCATTGAGATTGAGCAAAGAACTCCAAATCGCGTTTCACACCGAAGAAGTGACCTTGTAAGAAAGAAGCAGATCCACGAGATCATCTTCAAAGGGTACAAAGAAGAGTTACTTGAGGCGTTTTTCAAGGTACAGGGTGGGACGTATATCAAGGAGTTAATCTCTGGAGATGAGGGGAGAACTAAGCCATCTGTAGCAGAGAAACTTGGTACACCCTGTGTCTGCACCGAATTGAATGTTACAGCCATCTATAGTGAAGATTCGCAGTAGGTCTGATGATTGATATTAATTGTGACTGTTGCGAAATCCTTAAGTGGTGACCCAAGAGGTCATGCTGGACCTCAGGTGCTGTTTAGTCTAGGCAGAGCACTAAGAGAGAAAAATATGTAGTGATGTCTTATGGTCAAGAAGAGTCATGGATACCGAGCCCGCACACGTGGGCTGATGAGCAAGAGGGTTCGTGAAAAGGGGTTGAACTCTCCCAGCAATGTACTTGTTGACTATGATATAGGCCAGAGTGTGGATATTGTGATTGATTCTGGATTCCATAAAGGAATGCCACATAAACGATATCATGGAAAAACTGGAGTAGTCAAAGGATTACGTGGACGAGCAATTATTGTGGATGTCGGCCTAGACAAAGCTACAAGAACCCTTATCGTTAGACGTGAGCATCTCCGGCCAAGTAGAGGTTGAGTGGTGTATTATGCCTAAGGAGATAATTAGCGAAGAGGAAATCACCCTTCCACAGGTCAAAAAACTATTGACACAGAGGGGAAAAGAAGGAGAACTGTCATTCCAGCAGTCAATAACCCTCGAACATGCTACTTCTTTCTCTAGAATGGCCCCTGCTGTTTCAGTAAAGGTTGTTGATAAATTAATCAGCGGCTATGAGATATCGAGGGCTCAAGCAGTTCAGATAGTGAATATTGCTCCAACAACAATAGAAGAACTGAAATCGATTTTAGATACTCGATCATCAAGTCTTACTGATGAAAAACTAATCGAGATTGTAGATCTAATCGTCAAGAATCGATCATAGTCAAATTATCTTCTAAGAAAGGCGCAGAACGCAATAGAACGAATTCAGAGTCCGATTAGTTTTTATCCGTACTTGTCAATCAATACTACAATGTGCTCTTGCATCGTCGGAAGTGAGGAAAAATGGAAGGACAACAAAACAGAATGTTTGAAACACATGCCTATATTCTGTCAGTTGTACCTCCAAAAGAATATCTTCGTAATTCTAGACCACGGGATGAAACTCTAGCACAGGGTGTAGGGGAATCGCATTTTACTCTCCTAGAGATGATACCTCAAAGAGGTATGAAGTTACATCCACAAGAGCGCGTTTCAATCCAGCGCAATACTCAGAGTAAGATAGATCATGTGAAACGAAGAATCTTCTTTGAGGATCTTGTCCCGGAGAGTGTAACAGAACTTCCTCTTGTTGTCGAGATGATCGTCACAAAACATGAGCACAAGTATGTCCAATTCTTCAATGAAGCTGCACCTTTAACGACAAGAAAACACTCACTGCAGCTCCTCCCGGGTATTGGTCAGACTCTAATGTGGGCAATTCTTGAAGAACGGAAAAAAGAGCCCTTCAAGAACTTTGATGATATTGCGAACAGGACCAAGCTTCAAAATCCAAAGAAGGTCATAACTGCCAGAATCATCGATGAGATTCGTGAAGATGTGAAACGGTGGTTGTTTGTACGACCACCCAAACGAGATGAAGAGGAACGAGATTATTCACCTCCACGAAGATAGAAGTATGAGTATGTTGGTGAACTCTCTGTCGGATATTGAAATTAGCACGTTACTCAGAAAGTACGGAGTTCAACCGAAGAAGAAACGTGGACAGAGTTTCCTTAAGGACCAGAATATTGCACAAGAGATAGTAAGGGCTGCTGAGATCACTACAGATGATACTGTTTTAGAGATTGGGGGCGGTCTCGGGGTCTTAACAAAATGGCTTGCTGAAGAGGCAGGTCATGTCTATGTTATTGAGATAGAAGCATGTCTCGTTGATGCACTGACTGATCTCTTCAGGGAAACCAAGAACGTAACAATAATCAAAGGAGATGCTCTTACAATAGGACTTCCACAGGTAACCAAGGTGGTCTCAAATTTGCCCTATAGTATCTCTTCAGAGATAACTTTCAGATTGTTGCGTGATGTCAACTTTGACTGGGCAATACTCATGTATCAGAAGGAGTTTGCGAATCGACTCGGTGCCAGACCGGGAAGTGAGGATTACTCAAGACTGACAATAAACTTCCAATATCTTGCTGAAGCAGAACCTATCATGGAGATTCCTTCACGGATGTTCTATCCACAACCTGTGGTGGATTCTATTGTTGTCAGAATACGCCGAAGACCTCATGATCCTCAAGCTCGTGATATTGAGATTTTCCAATGGATGATTAATGGAATATACTCATACCCTAAGAAAAGCCTCCGTAATGCACTGAGGATATGGTTCAAGACATTAGGAGTGGAAAGGAACTTGGCTGAGGAAGTTATTGAACAATCCGAGGCAGGCCTAACAGGAGATGAACATCTCAGAGGTATCAGCATTGAGAGTCTTGTCGTCCTTGCCGATACAATATTTGAGTTTGTGAGAGATGGTAAGCTACCTAAAGCGAGAGGGTCATGAGTTGAAGGAACCTTTTGACATTGTCGTCTTTGAGGGAGTGTATCCACCCACGGAGGATACCTATCTCTTAGTGGATACGATTAGAATAGACCCAACTGATACTGTGCTAGATGTGGGTTGTGGGACTGGACTCATGACGCTATTAGCCGCAAAGCAGGCAAGGCGCGTTGTAAGTATTGACATCTCTTACATAGCTACTCAAAATACAATGGAGAATCTTCGTAGGAATAATTTGGACCACTTAGCTGCAGTCTATCAATCAGATTTGCTGAGTGCTGTGGGATTAGAAACAAAGTTCTCATTGATCTTCTTCAACCCACCATATTTGCCTTCGGACGAGGAATCAACCGATATGGACCAAGCATTGGTAGGTGGAGAGCAAGGCTATGAGATCACACAACGTTTTGTGAGAGAGTCTGCACAGCATCTGGAAAAAGGCGGGAGAGTCTATCTAGTTGCCTCAACCCTATCCAACATAGAAGCAGTGAGAGAAACACTTGTAGATTGTGGATTCCTAGTTGAGCGTGTTTCAGAAATGACCCTTTTCTTTGAAAAAATACAGGTCTTACAAGGAATTCTCAAAGAAGGACACAAGGAAACCGTTTTATAACACTCCCGAGCAAGTTTTGGGAGGCAACTCGGAGTCGCAAGAGGGAACTACTTATGGCCGAGAAGAAGACAACAAAGAAATCAGCCAAGACAACGGCAAAGACTGCTGAGAAGAAGACAACAAAGAAGACTCCAGCTAAAAAGTCTGGAACAAGTGCTTCTAAGACTACTCCAACCAAGGTAGAAACAGCAGTTCAGGATAAGAGTATGGTCTATCTCGACTTCGTGGCCAGAACAAAAGATGACAATATTGTCTATGATACAACACTCTTGGATGTAGCCAAAGAGGAAGGTCTCTTCAAAGAGAATGACCGCTATGAACCAGCTCTGGTCGTAGTTGGATGGAACTGGCTTCTTGGGGCAGTGGAAGAACAACTCGTTGGTATGAAGATAGGAGAATCTAAGACAATAGAAGTGCCTCCTGAGAAAGGAGCTGGTCTCAGAGACCCTAGCAAAATTAAGAAGATACCCAAGGTCAAACTTGCTAAGCATGGCATCCGAGGGTATAAGGGTGAAGAGGTCAAGTTTGGGAATGAACGAGGAATCGTCACCGCGGACTTAGGTAGAAGTGTGAGAGTTGACTTCAATAGTCCATTTGCAGGAAAAACGCTTGTCTATGATGTCACAATCAAAGAGATTGTTTTAGATAAGGTTGAGAAGTTAAAGGCTGTGCTTCGACGTAGAATACCTGGAATTCCTGAAGACAGGTATGATGTTATTGTGAAGAAGAACACAGTAACGGTCGAATTACCTCAGGAAACACGATATATTGAGAACATTCAATATGGAGAGATTGGCATTGCAGCAGACATTCTCAAGGCAGACGATGGTATCGATGAAGTAAAGATCGTTACAACGTTCAAACGACCTGAACCACCCAAAGATAACGTCACATAATACGAAGTCGACTGGAATCCCTTGTTTCGAACAAAAGATGTTCACTGAGAAAACCTTAATAACGCTCTTCAGAAGGGGGGCCTGTCACTTGTTCTCTAAAACTCATCTCCTAGAGGGAGTTAATTAACATGGAACCAGAGATACAACCTCCGGCAGAATTGAAAACTGGTACAACAACAATAGGTATGATTGGTAAAGACTGTGTGGTTCTAGCTAGTGATCAGCGAGCTACCATAGGTTTTCTAATTGCAAATAAGACTGCAAAGAAAATCTACAAGATCACAGACCGAATAGGTGCTACAATTGCTGGATCCGTCGCAGATGCACAATCAATCATGGACCTGTTAATCGCTGAAGCTAAGCTCTTTGAAATTCAAAGAGGGAGACCGATTCGTGTTAAGGCACTGACTCGTCTGCTTAGCAATATCATGTTTCAAGGTCGTGGGTTATACATGTTGGGAAGCCTCGTTGGCGGTTTTGATGACGAAGGACCTCAGGTGTTCTATACCGATTATGTAGGCTCAGTCATCCCTGACAAGTATGTTGCCAATGGCTCTGGCTCACCATTCGCCCTAGGTGTTCTGGAAGCAGAGTACAAGGATGATCTTCCTAAGAAGAAGGCAATAGAACTGGCTGTTCGTGCAGTTGCCGCAGCTATAGAGAGAGATGCCGCAAGTGGTAACTCGATTTTAGTCAGCGTAATCGACAAGGATGGTTATCAAGAAGTCCCAAAGGACACCATCATGAAGATCTGGAAAGGAGAACAGTGATTGTATTTGTTGCACTCGTAGCTCATTAATTGTGCTACAAATCGCCTGACACATGAGTGTGTTAAGGCACCCCAATAGGCCGCGTAGGGCATATACAGGCCAAAATTTGTGATGTGACTATCCATGCAGTCCAATGATGAACAAGAGTATGTAGACATTAGAGAGGAAGTTAAGAAAGCACTTCCTAGATCAGCAGCAGTCAGCTCCGTCGAGTATGAGGGACCTGAGATAGCTATCTATTCAAAGGCACCGAAGATACTGCTGGATGATGGTGACAGCATCAAGGCCTTAGCCCGCAAGATGAGAAAACGTATTGTAGTAAGGTCGTCACCCGAAGTAAGACTTACTCACGAAGAAACCGAAAAGGCAGTTCGTGAGCTTGTACCAGAAGAGGCTGAGATCACCTCAATTGATTTTGATATCTCAAGGGGTGAAGTAATAATCGAGGCACAAAAACCTGGTCTGGTGATTGGTCGAAGTGGAAACACCCTTCGAGAGATCACTCGTCAGACCTTCTGGAGGCCTAATGTGATGCGAACTCCACCTATTGAGAGCAAGCTTATCAAACAGATACGTTACATAATACAGTCCGAAGCAGCAACAAGAAACAAGTCATTTCGTGAGATTGGAAGACGAATCCATAGACCAAACCTCTTTAATAATGGATGGATCAGACTTACTGCACTTGGTGGATTCAGAGAAGTAGGCAGGTCTTGCATGTTTCTCCAGACTTCTGATAGTAGTGTGATTATTGATTGTGGAGTAAATGTTGGAGCACCAAGTAAGGCTTTTCCGAGATTGGACATGCCTGAGATTGATATTGACAAACTCGATGCAGTTGTTATCACACACGCACATCTAGACCACTCAGGAATGGTTCCCTTCTTGTTCAAGTATGGATATCGTGGACCAGTCTATATGACAGCTCCAACCCTAAATCTCGCCACATTGTTGCAGCTTGACTATCTTGATGTGGCAGAGCGAGAAGGAAAGCTTCGGCCGTATCGCGACCGGGATGTAAAAGAATCAATTCTTCATACAATCCCATTAAACTATGGAGAAGTCACAGACATTGCCCCAGATGTGCGACTCACAATGCACAATGCAGGACATATTCTTGGTTCAGCGATTGTTCACTTTCACATTGGTGATGGTCAATACAATATGGCATACACCGGCGACTTCAAGTTTGGAAGAACCAGATTGTTGGAACCTGCTACGTTCACCTTTCCACGACTTGAAACACTGATTATTGAGAGTACCTACGGGCACCCAACAGACAAGATGCCTCCAAGACAGGAGGTTGAGAGGAAGTTCGCGACTGTAATCAAGAGAGCACTTGAGCGGGGTGGAAAGGTCTTAATCCCAGTGCTAGCTGTGGGTCGTGCTCAGGAGATCATTCTTGTCATTGAAGACTTGGTCTCGAAGGGACGTATTCCTAAGGTGCCTGTGTACATTGAGGGAATGATTGCGCAGGCTACTGCAATCCATACAACACATCCAGAAGCGCTCAGTAAGAAGATACGTGAGATGATCTTCCATCAGGGTGTTAATCCATTCCTATCAGAGATATTCGTGCAAGTTGATAATCCAGAACAACGCGAGGAGATTGCAGAGGGTGAACCATGTATCATCATGGCAACATCAGGAATGCTTGCAGGTGGTCCAAGTGTTGATTACTTCCGATTACTGGCTCCTGATGAGAAGAATTTACTCGTCTTTGTCAGCTATCAGGGAGAGAACACTATGGGGCGACGTATCCAAAAGGGATGGAAAGAGGCTAATATGAGGAACCGTGAGGGACAGGTCACTGTTGTGCCAGTCAATCTTGAGGTATCAACAGTGGAGGGATTCTCAGGGCACTCTGACAGAAAGCAGATTCTTAATTTTGTCAAACGAGTGAGTCCTATTCCAGAGAGAATTCTTGTTGCCCACGGTGAGGCGTCAAAGACTCTAGGATTAGCATCTACGATTCATAAAGCACTGAATATTGAAACAAGAGCCCCAATGGTGACTGAGAACATTAAATTGAGATAAGTTATTACTGCAATCGGACAAAGGCAGGAGTGACAATCATACAATCATCATTGACTAGTGCAATATCGGAATGATAGCTCTTAGTAGCACCTTTTATTCGTTCGATAATTCTACGCAGCTCGATATGCGTCTGTTCACTTCCATCATTAAGACAGGATATGTCAAGGAGCACTATGTTTCCCTCTTTTATCTCGTCAACAACATAGGGAACATCTGCAAGTGATTCTACCTTCTTTGAACGTACAAAGATTGCTTCTAATTCACTCAATTTTCTGAGTTCCTGATGGGGATTTGGTTGTGTCTCTTCAACGACCGGGGAGAATACACCCAAGCTTGGAATAGTTCGACCTATGTTTTGTTCATCAGAAGACTTGTCACTCTGTTTGCGTCTGAAAAGAGACCTCACTGATTTGTCACCTCAGTATTATGGAAGAGTCTATTGAATTTATGAAGAAAAGACCGAGTATTATAAGACTCGCGAGCGGGGCGAATCCTTATCACAAATACAGTATAAAGTGAATTGATAATAATGTCTAGGCGCAGCAAAGAGGACAATATACTTTCTCGATTACGCGACCAACTCAAGGCACTAAGCAACCGCTATGCAATTGAGATTCTTCAGGTTCTGAGCCCTCAGACTGGTGAGATGGTACCAACACTTGGTTGGGACAATATTGTAGAGGGATTATTATCTCTGGACAATATAAACAAACCAAAGACAGGACCAAAGGGTGAACGTTCTCAAGAAGAGGTAAGATACGAAGAACTGCGCCAAGGATTGATGTCTGGCGGAACAATATACGAAACGATGAACAAACTTGTAAAGGTAGGCTTTGTGAGCTCTTCGGGTGATAGGGGCAGAAAACAGAGGGGCTTTATGATAACTCATGAGGGACGACTAGCACTAGCCTCTGTCGGTCAGCTGGGAGGACCTATTGGAAACCGAACTGAAGTACAGAGAGCCGCAAAGATACTACTCAAACACAAGAATTTCACCAGCCTTCTTCCAGCCCAGAGCAAGTTCATTAATGAGATGGGGAAAATTGAAGGCAATCTAGTCATACAGATGCCTCCAGGTTCTGGAAAGACCTTTCTTGCCATGATTGTGATTCTTCTTCGTCTTCAAAGAAACATTAAATGTCTGTATCTGAGTCCTTACACTTCTTTGAACCGCCAAATCATTGATGAGTATGGAACTCTGTTAGAAGAGCTCGAGTATTCTGTTATTCGTTATGATGGACTCTCCTCAGCCTCTGATGATGAACTTGAAAGTGCAGATCTCGTTGTTGCTATGTATGAAACTTTTGCTTCAGCCTTGCTTCAGAAAAAAACATGGACAAGCAAAATAGGGTTAGCCATTGTGGATGAATTAACAGAGCTGGATTCACCATATCAGATGCAACCTGAGAATCTTGGTACAGATAGAAGTGCCAAGCTTGACTGCATGATAACACTATTGAAAAAACAGTCAGAGATTATCACACTCTCATCCAGATTTGGAGATACAAATAAGATAACAGAGTGGTTAGATGCAAACGTCTTCAGACCAGATGTACGGCTCACTCCAGATGAATTCATTGTATTCAAGAGAGAGGGTGGTATTGAGATTGAGAGTAGCGATAGAACGCAGAGAGTTGTTTCTCAACAAGAAGACCTTCTCGATGCAGTCATGGATCACATTGAGAACTATAAGGAGAAATCGATTCTTTTTGTGGTAGGTTCAAGGTATCGCGCTCAGGGGATTGCTAGGAGACTCGGCAGAAGCCACCCACGTGATTTGAACCAGGAAGTGGTCGATCAGATTCTTGGAGTTGGCGAAAGCCTTCCCCTAAGTGAGAGATTGGCTAATACTCTGAAATATGGTACAGCTTTCCATCACTCAGGGTTGGATGGTGGCGTACGAGAACGTCTCGAAAAGGCAATCAGAGATAGAGTTGTTCGAACAGTGGTTTCAACAACTGGAATCACATCAGGTATGAGCTTTCCATTTGACTGTGTTGTAATTCTGCTTGACCAGAACATGTATTTTCTCACAGCAAGGTCAAAATATCTTCAGATTGCTGGACGAATTGGAGAATACCACCTTGGGCAACATGGAGGGAGAGTGTACTTAGTATTTGAAGGGCCAACACAGAACTTCCCAGGTACTCAAGAGATGGAGGATACACTCCTTCACAGACCACTAGAGGCTCTTAATCCGGGGAAGATGTATCCAAGTCTTGCTGTCAGTGTTCTCATCAGAGATTTAATTTCAGGGCGTCCAGTTAATTGCGATGGTCTGAAGAAGAAGTTTGTTGAGCATGTACAAAGCTCTTACAAGGGAACCGTTGATCAGGACTATGCTTCAAAAGCGGGTAAATTCTTTGATTCCATGTGTGCTTGGCTTGAGAGAGAGAAACTACTAGAAACCAGCTCAAAGGGATTCAATATGACTAAAGATACACAAGGTGCGGTTCTTTCTGGTCTGGACCCTGTCGATTTCTTGCAGACTAGAAGTCTCTTGCATAATCTTGAAACTGGCGTGGATGACGATACCCTCATTGATCTGTTACTCAGATTTCGACTTCCTCAGTCAATAAGACCCAGAACATTGGTTCCAACAAAAGATGAACTGGACATAATGGGGCTACCCGACCCAGAGGATTGGTATCTGAAACTTGTACCTGAGCGGCTTGAGATTAAGAGAACGGTCCTCAAGAGATGGCTTGATGAACAAGAAGTTGCAGAGATAATCAGTGAAACAGGAGAGATGGCACGAGGAATTAGTCTTGATGAGGGTGATCTAGATTCGCTTCTTAGTATATGTGGAAATACTGCTAGCAACATTAGTTCATATTTCAGAACCACAAAGAGACCAGCCATTGCTGATAGACTACATGTCTTTAGTAGACAACTTCAATATGGTGTTCGTGCAGATGTGGCAGACTCAGACCTTCTTGAACTTCTACTCATACAGGGAGATGACTTGCCCTCAAACCGTCTCTCAAGAACTGATGCACGAACGCTCTATGAGCATGGCTACAAATCAATCTCAGACGTTGTTCGAAAGGACATCGATGCGAGTAAGAAGGGACTGGCAAGAGATAGATTCTCCACTAACTGCGGATTAGAACTAAATATTGCTAAGGAAGTGTATAAGGCCGCTATGAGTCACATTCGTGCAAGATTGCAGCATGATGACGATGATGAATGATAGTTATTGTTTGCCAAAATCCCACAGATCATCATTTATGTGGTGAATAGACTTCACCACCTTCCCGCTAGTTGCGGACCGTAGTTCTCCTGCAGATAAGTTGGATACACCTACAGCAAGAGGCTTACCATGCCGTTCATCGACAATGACAACAATCCCGTCTTTCTTCACCCCATCATCGATTTGAGTAATTCCGGGTCGCATGATGTCTGCACCATTCACTACGAATTTCACAGCACCCATATCAATCGTCACTCTGGGAATTTGAACCATATTATTCAGAAGAGCTCGGAGGGTGGGAAAGTATCTCTTTTCATGTTCAAAGAAGATGATTTCTCCATCCAACAGTAAAATTCGAGAACCATCATCAAGGATTCCCGATTCAAGTTGAGCCTTTGGATCCAGGCCTATAGATGATCCTAGGTCTGCTTCGAGGCGTTCGAGTTCCATCTTCTGTTCGCGCTTCTTCAACAGATGACGCTTCTTTATTCGTTCTATCTTTGGCATTTCAATTATAGAGAATGAACCAATCCTTTTGAAGCCTGCGAAACGCTCACCAAGATGCGGAGATGCTAGGGTCGCCATCGTCATGTTTTTAAGCCATCTCCAAAGGGTAAGCCGAATGCTGTATGACCTTAGGCCATATGAGCGTCTTCTCTGTTGGTGATTTAATGAACGCAAGCAAACCCATGGAACTTCTTCAGACTTCGATAGGATCGCAAGTCTTGGTCGAATTAAAAGGAAGAAAGAAAGTCAAGGGCAAACTGCGTGGTTTCGATCAACACCTCAACCTCATTCTTGAGGATGCTGAGGAGATTTCATTGAATCCAGAAACTGACGAACAGACGGTCATACAGATAGACACCGTGATACTGAGAGGCGACAATGTAGTCATCGTCTCACCTCCACCGAAATGAAGCAAGGAGTAATGATTAATGGGAAAGGGCACTCCATCAAAAGGAAAGAAAAACAATCCTCATCATATACGCTGTAGAAGATGCGGTCGGAGGTCATACCATGTCAGACACAAGCGATGCGCAGCCTGTGGGTTTGGTGTTTCTTCAAGACTCAGGCAATACAATTGGGCGCACAAGAAAGTCCATGGTGTTCGTGTACGAGGATAAGATACTTTTTTTGGAAAATCGGATGAGAGATTCCCAAATATATGGAATCTAATTTTGTTTTTCTGACTTCTTTAATTCAGATCCGAGATTAATATAACTTGAGAATCATCTTGTAGGCGGTCGTTCAACTCTTCCGCCAATTGGCACAGAACCTGATGATGCTGCACTGTGCACAGTGCATACCCTTAAAGAAATACTAGACCGCTGAGATTAAGTCCTTCTTGTACACTATTATCACACCTCTTGAGTTCCACACTAATCAAGGTGATGCTGGGTTGAATGATGATGATGAAATGAACATTGAGACTGCATTCAAGGTAATTGCTATTATGCAAACTATTGCAGAAGACCTTGATGAAAGGAGTAAGAGAATCTGGCGAAAATTACTCGGACTGAATGATGATAAGCAGGAAATCCATGAGAAAAAGACCTGATGATGAGGTGATTGGTGTTCAATGAAACTGATAGATGCCATGAGATTGATGCTGGATGATGCTGAACTCTACTCGGACCTCCTATACATCTTCTCTGGGAGTATACGTGTTGGAGTGGAACTCACTGACACAAGAGAAACAGCAACGCTCATACTGGGAGAAAAGAAAGAAGTGGTTGAAGGTCTAAAAGATCCTGCTGTACGGATCACTATGACCGGTGATATTCTCGATAAGATATTGAAACGCGAGGCTGATGCGTTCGCCCTTGCTGGAAGGTCGCACATAAAGGAAAAGCGTCCAATTGATTTTGACTCAATAGATCCAGACCGGGTGAGTGAGGTTATGGAAACAATCAAGGGGCTTGCAACATTCTTCTTCAATCCTGGGAGAATCAAGACGAAGGATCTTCGTTTGGCCCTTACTGGAGATGCACACGGAGCAAAACCAATACCATTAGTATATTGGAAAGGACTTCGTTTCGCATGGTACCATGTCCCAGCTGGAGCAATTCTGAATGAGAATAAAGAAATTGACCCTTGGCCACAAGCATTTGTTATGCTTAGGGGGCAAGGTGATGTCATGATAGAGAGGGAGAAACTTGAACTGAAGGAACAGTCAGTCTACTATATTCCACGAAACTGCACACATCAGATACACGCTAGAAGTCCTGTTGAGCTATTATGGATTGCATGGGATGCTGAGTGAAGTGCCAATCTACTTTCTCTTTAGTACATTTGTAGCTGACATTGTGTTTGCTAAGATGTCAAAATGAGTAAAATTCTCGATATCATGCCATAAGATAATTATAGTTTGATTTTCTTCAATGACATACCTTTCAGAGTGTTAGTTATTGATGAATGTAGAAAAAACAAGGAATTCAGTATCTCTCTGAGAGTGAGTGATTAATTCATGCCATTATCAGTACGAATCGAT
This sequence comes from Candidatus Thorarchaeota archaeon, assembly GCA_016933575.1. GTDB lineage: Archaea > Asgardarchaeota > Thorarchaeia > Thorarchaeales > Thorarchaeaceae > SMTZ1-45. The sequence goes on along the minus strand of JAFGAR010000172.1, from coordinate 11,926 downwards.
ACATCATTTATTGTGCCCTTGCTAAAGTATCTATCAAAACCAAACGATGAATTGCTACTTGAGATAACAAAGCACGATGCCGCCAGACTGACACATGCTCATGCAGTCAGATTTGGAAACACAAAGAAAAACATCATGCAGTTTTGGAAAGAGATTCTTCAGAGTCAATCAAAGAATGAGAATTTGACGGAGTATATCAAAGAGAGCCTCACCTACATTTACAACAACCAAGATGCTTTCAATGAGCAATTCAAAGATCTCTGGCAATACTTCCCTGAAGGTACAAGTCTAAGAACAAATCTCTACACAATTTTGGGGTATGATATTGGTATTGTATCCGAAGGTAATGCACTGATCAATTTGGGACATCAGGATTTTCATAAAAACCCAGACGAGATTCTCTTCATAGCGCTACATGAATTGCATCATGTTGTATATACAGCCTTTAATCAGATATTCGACATCTCGCAGATTCATACGACCAAAGAATTGGTTGATATGATCAAGTATTGCACTCATATGGAAGGGCTTGCGGTGTACTTCACACTCGAAATAAGAAGGTCTACCAACGGACTGAATAGCAGGGATTATCAGTTGTTCCTGAATGAAAGCGCAAGAACAAAACGTGTCTCGACCTTTTTTGATATACTCACAGAGCTGGAGGTTCGAGCTTCCAGATCGCTCCATGATAAAGACTGGGAGATTCTTGATAGAATGGCTGGTAAAGATAGACTATGGTATGTCACCGGAGCCCACATGGCAGAGTTGATTGAGAAGAACCTTGGAAGAAAAGCATTGATTGATACCATCCGACTAGGTCCAGATGACTTCTTCAAGACATATCATGAGGCCTTCTAGTGGATTCAGAATGAATAGCTACTTGGAATGATATCTAAATAGCTTGAAAGATACATGAGAGTACACCAGAAACCTGTAAGAGAGAAAAACAATCCCAAAGGTACGGCAACGGATCTTAGAAGCGGGTCAATAAATCCAATTATAGATGCATAGATAGACGGTGCTATGGCTAGTGCGAACATAAGAACTGCAAAACCGAGAAAATTATTCGGTGTTGGATTTCTCTGTATAAAACGAGAGAATGCATAGATGAGTAGAAGTTCGACTGGCATCAGAAAGATCATTATCCACGAGAGTAGAAGTGGTTCAGTGCTAATAGGAGGCTCGTTTTCTGGTAATAAGAAAACAATGAATGGTAAAACTATAGCATACACAAGAAATATCAATCCAATGCGTCGAGCTTTCCGTATCGCAGACTCCCTGTCAAGATTTCCAGAATCCATAATCATTCATTCCTTTTGCTATCATGGAGAATCAGAGCATATACAAGACCTGCAACACAACAAAGTGTAAGAAGTGTAGGGAGGAGGATTGGATTTGCAACTATAATTATCGCAAGAGAGATGATTATTCCTTGTAGGATTACTAATCCATAATAGACAGCGATGGGGATCACAATCACAGTAACAACTATCAACCATTTTTTCAGAAAACGAATTTCTACTATTAGATCCTCGATAGAACGACTCTCTGTCATGAAACTCCCAGACAAAATGATGTTTACTAAAATATGAATTTGCCGATTGCTTTTGGCAAATTGCCCAGTTGGTTGAGTAAAATTGTGTTCAACAGATCATAAGTTGATAAGGTTGATATTCCTTCATTCTCTCTAACATATAGGGAGTATCTGATGTCGATACATGGAGTTTCTACGAGAAGAATACTTGTCATTGTAGCTGCGGTTGTGATTGGTGGTGTCATCATTGCTGGATTCTTTATTGCCATTAATCCACCAACCAGCACCATACCAGAACCATCATTCAACTATTCAACGCTAAATGACCTCTTTTTATATTATAACGACACACAGGGAGGCGTTGTAACAAACTTTCTTGAATTCTCAATATCTTTAGATAACTATCAGGATGGTGGTGCCTTCCTGAGAATATCAAGTGCCACAATCACGGTATGGGTTGCAGATATTACTACTCATCAACCTAATACCTCATTGATGCAGTATGACCCAGTATCAACAGAAGTTAGATGCAATCCTTCCAGAGACCAGAATCTACTTGGTGTGGTAGACAATAATGTAACGGATGGCGAGTGGTGGGCTACAGGCACATGCCAAGTCGTGTTGAGAACCAATGAGCTGTTTACGAACAACGTGATTATCGTTGACTATGGTTTTATGCTTTCTAACGACGTGGCCAAGGCATGTGATGGTCATCAATTCCTTGTCAGGATTCATGCAGATATCACCTATAGTGCATTCTATTGTGGAGGACTGTTTGCTTGGGAGTATCAGAGTTCTACCTTCAACTGCACATTAGGGGAAGATAGTCCAATCTATATGTCTGCTATTGAAACCTAGAATGTTAGAAACTGAGAAGAAATGGTTGATATCGAAATGATAGTCACAATCAGAAAGTATTGTTAACTTGGTTCATAAAAAATGGGAACAGGATGAAAATCCTGTTCCCAAATTCAATGTTTCCAACCACGATCTGTCATCAGGGCGTGTAAGCACACGCATAGTACCAGTAGATTACATCATATGATACAAACGCACCATCGAGATAGACATATAGTACGAATGCGAAGGTGCCATCCCAGATTGCATGCCAATTGAAGAATACTCCAAAATAGCTAGGATTTTCTATCACTGAAAATCCCTCAACCATGGTCTCAATGTAGATGTAACTCTCGTCTATTTCGTCGTAGAACCACACAGCTAATTCCAGATTGACAGTGACGTCATTCAGGCTGTAAAATGCAAAGTCAGAGAAGATATCAATTGTATCCTCACAGAAGTCACCATCAGCATCATAAATGATGTAATAGACTGAATACATCCAAGGCAGCTCAAAGTCTAGAATGAAATACCAATCTGTGTAGATTGGTCCTTCAAAGTCTACTTCAATTCCTGTGCTTGTGTCATACAAGATAATCCATAACTCAAAGTTTGTGTATTCATCGAAAACACTAGCAATGATATCTGAAGATGGAATGACGAACTCGATGGTCATCAAACCAGGTTCTATTGCGGTGAAGTAGGTATTGTAGAATCCCACAGAGGACCAGTACCCAGTTGAAGCATCGCCCCAGACATCCAAGTACAGGATGAAGTCTCTTGGTTTTTCAATATAGATATTGATACTCACCATAAGAGCTTCGAATAGGCCATTGTTATTATCATCTATTCCATAATCATTCACGGAGAATATTTCTGCAGCTGGTATAGCTCCCGGCAGAAGTGTGTAGTCAACGTCAATTAGACCTCTATGTTCTCTATAGAAGACAGAGTAGAGTACTGGGTCATATATAGCCACATCAAAGAATCGAATCTCCATCTTGCCCTGATATTCTTGCTTGTAGATTTCAAGACCATCGAGAATAAATGGAACAGTCTGTAGACCGAGAGTATCAAAAAAGAAAGAAGTAATCACGGCTGTGACTACTATCGTGTCTATGGGATAACTGGCAAATTCGATAATAAAATCAAAATACCCGGCATATCCAATATCGAGTTCTAGCAAGATTTCGATGCTCTCATCTTCTCCATCAAGATCAAAGTCTATGTAATTCTGGCCTACAATTTGAATGAACCTCACTCCAGGTACATCAAAATCTGAGGTGAAGTACGTGTTTGTTACGAAGTTTTGAACTTCATCAACTGTTCCAAGCCATTCTATCCCAGATTGTCCAAAATCGTATGCGTCTAACCAAGCGAATAGAACTAAGAATGGTCCATCATTATCAGCCCCATTAAGTGCTTCACCACTCAGTCGGACTTGAATCGTATGATAGCCAGATTCGTACCAGAGGATATCATTAACACCAGCATCAGTAGCAACGGTGACCTCTTGGTCTGGTATTGACCAGAGCCATGGATGAAGAGTTGCAGTATAGTAGCCTGTGGTTCCGATGTAAATGTCTATATCAAACACCAAGTAATCGTATGTTGAATCTCCATCAAGATCCAAGCCATAATCTGTGATGCTGATAATCTGAGTAATTGCTACAGCAGAGAAGTCAATTAGGTCGATTGTGATAGTTTCTCCTACTGTTAGGATATATGGGAATGGATCGAAATGAAGGGGTACGACACTCAATGGATGATTCCAAGAATATACGATGACCAGTTCCAAATCCAGAAGCCCTGAGGGACCATTGACAAAATCATCAGGACTGAACAGAAAATGCAGTACCTGAGGTCCTGAGATTGAATGGTCCATAATCTCATCAAATCGACTCCAGAAGAAATATCCATCAGGATGGTATAAAGTACAGGTGAAATAAGAAACCCAATCGAAAGTTTCTGTTGCTTCTAATACCACATCAACCATGAGCCAGTCAGGAATTTCATCTCCATTCTCATCATAGGTACCATAGGAGTAGCTGAGATATTGAAGGTGTGGTGCTCCGAAGTCTGCTGAATCGATTGTGGGTGATGTGTACACTTGGTACAGATCCAACAGGGTTGTGAACGTAGAGGGATCACCAAGAAACAGCTCGTAGATTACATGAGAACCCACGTAACTCTGGTCAGCAACATTGGTTCCATCCAATAACATAATGACATCCTGCACTCCGGGCTCAGTCAAAACATGACCCTCGACAAATGCAAGTCCATATACCCACTTTGCAAGATCAGGACTCTTGTCTAGTGCAATCCAAGCATACATATCGAATACACCTGGTGAGATGACATTGAGAGTTACTTCGATAGCCAAGTAGTCATTGATAGAGTCACTATCAAAATCAATTCCAAACAATTCTGCTCCAAGATATTCTATTTGAACTCCGGTTCCTCCACCACCATTGCCAGGTGTTTCTCCTTCTATCATCCAGAGATTATATGGTCCAGTTGTATCCCTGTTTGCCCAAGGATCAATAAGAAGAGACCAGGGTTCAACTCGTAGAATATAATATCCTGATGTTTCTATGGTTAGAACCACATGTTCGGGACCAGCTAAACCCCCATAATTTACCAGTTGTCCGGTTTCATTGTATATGGCAAGGTCATAGTCACTATAACCATCGAATCCATCCAGAACAAACGTATAGGTATACTCACCTTCAAGCCATACTCTGTAGAAGTCAATATCAGAAAGATACCCTGAATAATTGCCAAAAGGAATCTCTGTCGCACCTGGGAAGGTGTCACCTGCATCTGTTCCAGTAAGAGCGTCATCTTCAATTTGAGCAATTTCAATGGTGAGGGTCATTGTGGTCTTTAGTGGGTTTTCGCCACCCCGTACCCATGGAATTCCTTTCCAGAAGAATGCTGTTATGTCTCGTGATAATTGGGTCCCAGGTTCTGCATCCAAAGGCGCAGTGACTGTGAATGGAATAAATTGTTGACCGGAACTTGAGGGTCTACAGAAGAATCCTTTCCACAGGTCTGGAAAAATACTCTCTCTGTCAATCACGATTTCAAACGCATGACTTCTGTCTAGTTTAAACCAGGGTTGAATTCCATCTCTTCTGCTATTGACGTAGCTGAAATAACCACTAAAACTCTCACCAGGTGAAAGATAGAGAATGTCTTGGTCATTGAAGGTTGGAAACAGGATAGCCCTAATGTTACTCCATTCATTATGCGTTGCTACCAGATCAAGAAGTCCAGCACCTTGCACAGTTGTTGGAAGTCCAACATCCTTTGCATTAGCCATGATATTTGCCTTAATCGTGTCTGGATTCGCCCATGGATGAGCTTCCAACAGTAATGCGACTGCACCGGCGACATGTGGTGTAGCCATCGAGGTACCACCAGCTATAGCATAAGTAGCCCCTGGAAATGTTGAGAAGATGAGATCACCCGGTGCAGCGATGTCTGGATCAAAATGACCGTAGACACTAGGTCCTCTTCCGGAGAAGGCGGTTATGAGGTCATAACTATCTGTGGCTGCAACAGTAATGATTCGTGGACCAGTTCCGGGACTTTGGACTGTTGAAACAGCGGGACCATCGTTTCCTGCTGCGATGGTAACCACAATACCCTGTTGCCATGCATAATCTAGTATATCATCCAGTGGATCAAGACCCCAGAAGGTAGATCCGCCAATGCTCATCGTAATGATGTCAGCATCATTCAGAATTGCCCATTCTACAGCTTCAATCATCCAGCTAGTCGCACAACCTGTAGCTGAACAGACCTTAGCGTTCAAAAGATAAGCATCAGGAGCAACTCCAATTTGGTACCCATTCCCAGCTGCGGTTCCAGCAACGTGAGTCCCATGTCCATTCAAGTCCTCGGGACCCTCATCGGGTACACCATCAAAGTCAATATCGACAAATGACTGTTGAGCAATGATCTTCGTACTACCATCGCCTGTATACATTAAATCTGGATGAGTTGAGTCGATACCAGTATCTAATACTGCAATTTTGATGTTCTTTCCAGTATATCCGAGAGCATGCATATCCCATGTCCCAATGCGTCCCTCACTGTTATACATGGATAAATCATTTTCAGGGTCCAGGTGTTCATAGACCTGGTAATCGGGCGCCGCAAACAGTCGATCATCTGTGAGTCTAGAGATTCCTTCGGTTTGCGCTAGTAGTTCATAGAACAAGGTGGTCTTTGGTATAATAACATACGGAAGTGTCTGTAGACAGTTGTATGATACCCCAGAGGGAATATCAAAAGCAAAATTATCGCGTGCATCAAAAGATGAGAATTTTACTATCAATTGGTCTGTGTATCTGTTGTTTCCCATGTAATCTGGTCGCACAGAAGCCAGTACCGAGGTCATCTGTGAGTCACTCTTTGTGTCTTTGCTATACAACTGATCAAGCTTTTCTTTTACTTCAACAGGAGACATAACAGCACTATCTGTTGTAGAAACTTGTCCATCTAGATTCTCAGATGCTTGAAGGTCACTCTCAATGAGTGTTTCATAACCTGTCTGATTGTTAATTGTCCGAATTTCGTCTGGTACATTTACTGCTTGCACAGTTGACAAGCTACCAAAAAAAGTAGATAGTCCAAGTACTAGCACAATGAGCATAGCTTTCGCTACAATTCTACCTTTCATGAAGTTTCCCCACTCTCATGAATATTCTCTCGAAGGTGTGAGTAGTTACTGCCGGTAGAAATATAAAGATTATCAACTAAGAATTTATTTTTCTACCAATTTGTGGGATAATTAAAAGGCTACAATCCTTACTTTTCCTGTCTAGCACCAACTAGATGTTTCTACAAAAACAATAAACACTGAATCAGAAGAATCAGCACACACTGGCTATAGAATTGTTCCAGCTAAAAGGGCAACGTGCATTGATTGTATTCAGAATGAAGGATAAGCAGTACTAGATACAAGCACATCACGAAGAGAATATTAAGTTACTCTAATTGAGATTCACTATATCGATTGTGAGATTGAACGATATTAATCTTCATCTCATCAGAATATTCAACAATCAACCGCTCTTGTAAAGATGCTGGGATTTTTTGTCCCTTGGTCATCATTTCTCCAGCAAGCTGAGTATCTTCCAGAAAACCTGCAAGATATTTTTGCCCCTCTTCATTATACAAAAGCTGTGATGCAGGTAGGAAGATGTGTATTGCTGTTGGATATAGTGCTTCTACATGATTGAAATTGCTAATATCGGGAAATCCACAGGTAGCACACAAGACCATTTGCGGAAAACGCTTAATTCTAGCAGGATGAGCTGTTTCACCATCTCGGACTTGCATCTCGGGAAGAGAGAATGAGAAGGTCCGTTCAAACAATCGCTGCAAGTAGTTTGTGACATTACGACCATAGATTGGCGTACCCAGAAGCAATATGTCAGCTTCAGAGATCTTAGGGAGAATCCAGTCCATATCATCACGGTGGACACATTTTCCCGGGGTCTTCCACCAACAAGTGAAACAACCTAGACATCCGTTTATGTTGAGATCAACAATATGATGCTTCTCAACCTCAGCTCCCGCCTTCTCTGCTCCAGCAATGAAGGCTTCCATAACTTTGTCAGTGGTACCGCGAGATTTTCTCGGACTGGCATTAAAGGCAAGTATTTTCATTTTGCTCGCTTTTCGATTTGCTTGAGTCTTTAATATGTTACAGATTTGCGTAATCCCTCAAGCTGGTGATGCGTTTTCGAAAGATGAAAAGAGTGGTGAATCCGTCGTGACTCGAACTCGAGACCTCCTTTATTTAAAAAAAGGTAGATATTTGAGCATTGTTTGTAACCAATCAAGAATATGCAGAAACGAACAAGCGCCATAGTAATTCTAGTAATCGTTGCTGGTGTTGTTTTATCTTTACAATTTGGGGGCAATTCTCATGAGCCAGAGGATAATGAAGATCTTTTTGATAATGGGGGACGCTATGATTCTTCAGATCTAGATTACATGGGAGTGATATACTCAAATCGAAGTGATATCCTAAATTGGAATGGAGGTTATAGCGAGAGCACTGATTGTCCTTGGGGAAGAATACATAATGGTCTTGATTTTGCGTTTAGAAATGATTCAGATGTAATCGCTGCAGCTCCCGGAATTGTGGAAGCGATTGAACTTAGTTTTATAGCGAATGGCACCGTCTACAAGGTGGCAGTACTCATCCGATTCAATAGTAGCGTGATGATAGAGTATGGATTTGAAGGATTCTCAGAAGATGTAGAAGTAAGAGCACAACAGGTTGCCATGCTTGATGTAGAAGTTGGAGATTGGGTAGCAAAAGGTGACATAATTGGCCAATTCCTGCAGGGAGGTGGTGTTGATCACATCCACTTTGGAATCTATATTGGAGAAGCAACTTGTCCAATTCCGTTCTTTTCAGACGATGCATATACTGAGATAATGGAGCTAGTTCATACATACCATCCTACTTGGGAACTATGCTATCCGTAGAGTGAAAACTCAAGTTAAGAATTGGTGGACCGGGCGTGATTCGAACACGCGACCTCTTCCATGCCAAGGAAGCGATCTAGTTCCCTGTGACCACCAAATGAAGTCACAACCGGGCTGATCTACCGGCCCATGTACACACAAAGTGTTGTTCGTCTTGCTGAATGGAACGGTTAAAAGAATTATGGCGTGTTGATGATAGAAATCGCATCTTTGATGCAATGATGATGTATAATAGTGACCGAGTAATTTCATTGAATTGAAGAGAGGATCTATAACATGGAGAGAGAACATACCAAGTTCGAAACCCCTATGCAGGACATTGCTTTGAAACCAGTTGATACTCATGGTCTAATACTGGACATTGGTGGTGGGGGAGAAGGTCTCGTCTCTAGAATTGCAGGATCGAAAGTCTGTGCTGTGGATTATAGATTAGATGAGATACGGGAAGCACGTATCCATGACCCACCATCGAACTGGTTTGTAACAGATGGACAGGCTCTTCCGTTCAGAGATTCCTCTTTTAATCTTGCAACCCTCTGGTTTTCTCTGGAGTATATGCGGGATTGGAGTACCAAGAAGAAAGTACTCTCTGAGGCTTATAGGGCTCTTAAGACCTCAGGCAAGATATCAATCCTTGCCAGTGAAATTGATTGCAAAGAAGATATTTTCGTGTTTCATGTTAATTTCATACTTCCAGATGGTACCCCGGTAAAGACAGGATATGGTGTGTGGGGAGGACAAGGGCAGACACCTGAAACCCTGACTGCCTTGCTTCGTGAGCTTGGCTTTGGAGAGATTGAGATTGAAGAGAATGACTGGTGGTTCCGCATCCATGCTTCGAAGGTATGATGCTAGTCTTGGAGCAAAACCTTAAAGTGCGGACCGAATCACGAGCGAACAACTCAACGCCCGGTGAAAATCAATGAGCCTAGCAGTTTGGTGGAGACGTGGCAGTAAGCCCGGACTGATAATGATATTCTTAGGAATAGCAGGTCTTGTGCAGATTCCAATTCTCTGGCATGCACAGGTCTATGTCAATGTTTTGAGTGCTGAACTTCAGCTTCTGGTTTCCATAGGAGCGATGGCAGTTCTTGGAGGAGCCTATGTTCTCATGGCGGAAGCAATGTATCGCTGGGCTCATATTGTTTCAAAGAGAAAAGTAAGACGAAGACAGCGCGCCCAAATAAGTTGGATTACAAAACTCTCAACCTTTGCCCGTTCATGGACTGACATGCCTGCGTTTGTTGGTGTGGGGCTTTTGACATGTGTCTTCTTCCTGTTCTATTTTGTTCCCTTCGGTGTTGCTGATGCAGGAAGCCTTCCATCGTGGATTGCTACTCTTGCTTTCCTAGATCCGCTCTACATCTATCCATTAGGAGTCAATGCAGCTGCTATTTCAACAGCTGTGGTTGCCAGCTACGTTAATTACAAGATCAAATAGAAACCACGAGCGCTTGCAGTCTTTCATCTGAAATCTATCCGAAGTCTTAATAGATGATAGAAATAAACTAAGTATTAACTATAGTGAGGCTTTCAAAATGACACATTTGACAATAGGAAGTGAGGCTCCAGATTTTACTCTCTGGGAAGCCTCCGGAAAAAGCGTTACCTTGAGTGAGGAGATAAAGAAGGGACCAGTTGTACTTGTGTTCTATCCAGCAGATTTCTCATCGACTTGTCAGGAAGAACTCTGTCGATTCAGAGATGTCTTGGTTGACTACAATTCGCTAGGCGCTAATGTCTTTGGAATCTCAGTGGATGGCATATTCAGTCATGCCGCTTTTAAAGAGAAGAATGACATCCAGTTCCCACTACTCTCAGACTGGGAGAAGACCACTATTCAAGACTATGGAATCGTACATGAGAATCTTGCTGGTATGACCAATGTTGCTAAGAGATCAGTCTTTGTCATCGACACTGATGGTACTATAGTCTATTTCTGGGTCAGCGAGAATCCTGGGAAACTCCCGCCATTCGATGAAGTCGAGATGGCAGTGAAGAAACTGGCTTAGTGACCATTGCCGCTATCTTTATATCACAAAACCAGTGGAAGACAAAATACGGGACTGCCGAGGTAGATTAGCCTGGGAGATCGCGCGGCTGAAGACCGCGTCGTCGAGTGTTCGAATCACTCCCTCGGCACCACTTCTTCTTAGATAGAAATAATCTAACCCGATAGATGAATTCTTTTTTGCTATGAAACTATGCAGCTCGATTTCAGTAGATAGATCTATGACTACTTCTGTCTGGAGGGGATTGTTGTTGCAGTGATCTTTAGAACCACTCCAGCACATGTAGGATCGGGACAACGAACAAACTCTGTTGTTACCCCATCTTTATCGAGTACCTTCTCGTAAGGTGTTCCTTCATATGACCAGCCAAGTTTACCATCATGTCTGAGTATCTTTATCATATGACTTGCGCTTTCAATTAGCCAAGTACACATTTTACCGGTGTCTTCAGGGTACTTGAATTTCTCACCAACCTTGTGTCCCGGACAACCACTCTCGAATATCTCTAATTCAATCTCTCTCATTGAAATCGATTTTAACGAAGCGATGGTTATAATATGAATTTCTTTTTCAGCATGGATTATAGTGTCTACTACCAAAATAGTCACTCAATACCACTTCATTCTTATTCTTTCATGTTTTGTAGCAGAATCAAGTCAGTTAAGAGAGGAGTTTCAATATGAGTAGAGTCTGGGGACTACTCCCCCTAGCTATGGATGATAGCGATCTGATGATGCTGATACTGGTCATTTTCATATTGGCGGTTCTAATTATCTCATTCTTCATGGCGTTTCCATTTCACATTGCATTGCTCTTTTCTGGAGCTCTACTTGCAGGTCTAGGAATTGCTATTCACGAAACAAGAAGAATCTCTAGGGTTTGAAACAGCTGCATAAGACTTGGACAAAGTTGGACATCTCGTAGATGACTGTTTGAACAATCGTTATAGGTCTTTAAATACAATAGTCCAGAGATAGGATCGTGAGGTTGTCCTGACACGCATCTGACCTCACAGAGTCGTTCCCAGTGC
>JAFGAR010000171.1 GCA_016933575.1 Candidatus Thorarchaeota archaeon | reverse complement strand
TTGTGCTCTGGGAAGAGCCTACAAGGACTGCAACGGCTTGAATGAGTCAGCTGTTCATGTAGATATGATCAAGAGCATGCTTGAAGGCGAAGTCATCGCAGGTGATGAAGTCATCTATTCAAAGGGTAAGTACTTCTTCGAATGAGAAAAGGAATAAGACATGCACATTGGGCTGAGTGACTTGACCACTTCGGCCCTCTCTTCTTACATCGCAGGTAGAGAGATCCTGAATTCAGACCCTCTGCACTCATCATCTTCTAACCGTGGGGAGAATGTGATTCTGCCGCCATATTTCTTCGCGATGTGAACACTTTGAGTGATGCCTATGCCACCAAACCGACGCTCAGAAAGATATTCTCCCATTCATTTAGTAGAGATTTCTGAGAATCAGACAAATCAAACCGCTCCTCCTTAACGCAACCTATTCCATACTATCGTTCGTTCCTTTTGGCTTTTCCGAGGTTATGTATGAATCCACAAACACCTATTAGGCAGAGAGGAATGAGATTCAAGGAGAGAATGAGCTATGAGAGAAAGAGGATTTAGTGGCGAAACGACGGTAGTCGTATCATATCCCATTGTAGGAGCGATACACGCTGTTGAAGAGTTTCTCAACAAGAAGTGGCAAGTGACCAGTTGGGAACATCAAAATGAAATACAAAGGAAATTCATTGACAATATCGTGGCTGCTTGCAAGAGAGAGATTCCATTGATTCAGGAGATAGAATGCATTGCGCATCTTGATGTAGAGGTTGTCAACGAGTGGCTAGAGCACCATGGGTTCTCCATTCAATTGCGACCCACTTCAGCACCAGGTTTCTCAGTTGCCAGCAAGTTAGATCTCTCTGGGTATTGGGAGTCACTCGGAACTGTCATTGATATCTTCACTGATGAAGGAGAAAAATACCCTGGTGTCAAGATGAAGCATGGTTATGAGTTCTTTCAGACAGACAGTATCGAGAACCTCATCTTGAAAATCGGGACAGAGGGGGAGGAGGAGGTATACATGGTCATGGTAGACCAAGTGCCTCTGGGGTTCGAACTGATTGAATTCGTAGAAGGCATCCAGTCAAAAATGAGAAGAGCAATGATCGAGTATACAGAGGTACACTTTCCCATGATTGACCTGGACCATGAGGGTCCTTTAGATTGGATTCTAGGGATGCGTGTATATGTGGATGACCCGAGTGTTCCCTATCACATGATAGCACAAGCGCTGCAGCAAACGAAACTGAAGATGAATGAGAAGGGATTCAGAATCAAGAGTGCAGCAGCCATGCAGATGGTGCTCGGAGCTGCTCTGTTTACGAAATATGAACCCTACATAATCAATAGACCATTCCTGATGTGGGTCAAGAAACCCACATTATCAAAACCTCTCCTAGTAGGATACTTCAATCACGATGTGTGGAAGAATCCCTCTGGTCTTGAGATGTGAGATCTTACCCGATATCGTTACGAAAGCCTTATTCGTACGTCTTGAAGAAACAAAGCAGTAATTCTGATGAGGTCCTCATTATGTGCTATGCCAATGACGATAACGAGTTCAACCTGATGGGCATGATGGCAGGAGTATGCATCATGGTATTATCGTTCTTCGGGGGCTTCTTATTCATGATCAGCAATATCGACACTCTGAACATAGGGGGCATCCTCTTCTTCATCATGGTAGTGCCGATGATTGGCTTCTTCATCGGATTCGCGGTCATGTACAAGACGAACAAGAAATCGTTTTCTTCCGCAGGTATGTTTGGTTCTGCAAGACCATCGGCTGGATCTTCAGAGAGTTTTGTCTATGAACCACCTGAGAGATGTCCAAATTGCAAGGGAGTCCTCAGCGCCGAGAATATCGAGTGGGTAGGTCCGCTGACAGCTAAGTGTCCATATTGTGGCAGCAGTGTCAAGACTGAGAAACGCAGAGTATGAGTAGCATCTCCTTGGGAATTGCAATGAATTTGTTCTAAAATCTCGATTGATACCGAATTATGCCGTGCATGTTCGAAATACTGGCGATCGATAAAAGCGGATAAAATATCTAGGAACCTTATTTGTAGATGTTATGATAGGATAATCAAATAATTTCATCATTCTTGATGATTATCCCATTTGCTTGCTTATGTGCAGCTTCCGGGGTGTGAATGTGAAGAGAATCCGCAGGAGAAACCTAATCGTAGCAGTAATGCTCTCACTATTCCTAATCAATGTAATAATGACTATAGATACGCGATATTCCTCTGATGTGTATAAATCGCAAAGACTAGAGGAACGTGAAGCCAATCCATCTGTTGCGGTGTCATATGTGGATCACGCACCAATAGATGTCACACAGGATGCAGACTTTGAGAAGGAGGATTGGGTGGGTGAAGGAACAGTCATATCACCATATATCCTGAGTGGATTTAGATTCAACACAACTGGAATTGGGATATCTATTCGAAAGACCTCAGCGTATTTCAAGATAAGCCACTGTCTCTTTATCGGTTCCACATCAACTACAGGCATCCTATTAGACTCGCTCCAGAATGCTGTGCTCACTGGAAATAGCTTCCAGCAGATTCACTATGCGATGATATGCGTGAGGACAGAGAATATCCTGATCAATGAGTCGATTATCTCAAACTGCACTATTGCACTATCATTGGAGAAAGCAAGTGAGTTTAATATCACATTCTCAGATTTCTCATCAACTAATACTGCGATCTATGCAAAACAGGCAGATAAACTACTCATCGGATCCTGTATGTTCAAGATGA
>JAFGAR010000170.1 GCA_016933575.1 Candidatus Thorarchaeota archaeon | reverse complement strand
GTCCAACGTGAATTGATCGAAGCAACCCATCTCCCCATATGCCCTGATCCAGTCATAGTCCAGCTCTGGTATTATCTCTGCTTCGACGCTCCCTTGGAATTTTGTCAGATAATCGATGTCAGCTATTTGAAGATGTGTCACCATCTCCTTTCTGAAACCCTGTTTCTCTAACTCATCGTCAAGATGCTTTGGTGCACTTGCATTGGTGAGCTTGAAAGCTGGTAGGATAGACCTTCTCCTATAGAACTCGATTGAGTGCTGGATTGCATCTTCTAATGACGTTTTCATCAAGTCATAGCAAGGGAGGATCGAGTTCGTCCTCCACGTTATTCCATCATTGGCCCGAAGCATCCATCCATCGAGTCTTTCATTCTCTTTTGCTGGCCATGCTCTAGATGCGATGAGTTCCATCTGAGTTATTCTGTGAGCGTCCATCTTGAAAACCTTCAGGAATTCATGTATGTTATATTATTGACCATCAACGTAGACCGAGTCCGAATGACAAGAGTTTGTGACACAGCCTAACACATAAATATAGTTAAGTCTATACTTAAACATCTCTGGAGCTAGAGGAATGAATAGAGTATCCTATTTTGAGATGCCTGTTGATGATATGGAACGGGCAACAGAATTCTATGAGAATGTCTTTGGCTGGAAAGTGACGAAACAAGAGCGAGCAGGAGGTCCTTATTACTCTGTGAATACAGGATCGAAAGAAGAACCAGGGATAAACGGTTCCTTCTTTCAAAAGACGGAAGGTTGGACGACCATCTCAAATGTCATCAATGTCAAGGATATCGATTGGGCTATAGCTAAGATTCAGGAACTTGGAGGTCAGATCGTCTTTGCCAAATGTGTGATCAATGGCGTTGGATATCTTGCATACTTCAAGGATCCTGATGGAAACGTGTTCGGAATGATGCAGGAAGATTCTAACGTTCACGAAGAAGGAGGAATGTGATATGCCTCGTGTAATTCACTTCGAGATAGTGACGGACGACCCGGAAAGAACCCAGCAATTCTACGAAGCGGTCTTTGATTGGAAGGTCGAAAAATGGAATGGTCCGATGGATTACTGGTTCCTAATGACTGGTGAGTCTGATGAACCTGGTATTGATGGTGCATTCGGACTCCGACAAAGCCAGGATGATCATGTGATTAACACAATCGATGTAGATGATATCGACAAATATGTCGATCTAATCAAGGAAAATGGAGGGGAAATCATCCGACCCAGATCGACTATACCTGGAGTTGGATACCTAGCATACTTCAAGGATTCCGAAGGGAATCTTTGGGGACTGATGCAGGACGACTCTTCCGCAAAGTAGCCGATGTTCTCTGAATCCTTCTCAGAAGGAATCCAAGTGCGGTGCAACATCAATATTCAGCAAGGAATCCTTTTTGTTCATGAGATGTCGTTACAATCTAGTGGATTCTGTGTCAAAGGTAACACCTCAAAGAGCCGTGAGCATTCTCGATGAAACTAGAAGCAAGTTAGAGCATTCACTAGATGTTGATGGAGAATCTGCAAGCTCGCTCTCAGAGGTAACTAGACTAATTTGCCTTAATCAGACATTCGCTGCGATTTGTAATCTCGAGCTTGATTCTAGTCATT
>JAFGAR010000169.1 GCA_016933575.1 Candidatus Thorarchaeota archaeon | reverse complement strand
CCTCAGACTGAGTAGGGAGAGTGACATGACTTCGATAGATATCGATCTGGCGTTGTTTGGCCAAAAGGCATCGGGAAAGACGGTCTACGCAGCGGCCTTGGTCTACGAGATCCAGAAACGATACAATCGTAGCTACTACCTTCGTAATGTCGAGGACTACATCGAGGATAGGATCGCCGAGCTTCAGAGAGGAGAATGGCCATCATCGACACAGGTCTTCGCAGACGAACAGGTGATGTTCGACATCGTGAAGCATGACAACTCAAGCCATGTCACGTATCGGACCATCGATCTTCCCGGTGAGATCATCGAGGGTCTTTTCATTCCTGGCGAGAACCGCGTTGTATGGAGAAAAGAAGAGCTCAGAAGCAAGAGGCCGTATCGAGAGTATGTAGAACGAATTTGCAATCTAATTGACAAATCCAATGCGTTCATGTTCCTTATCAATCCCAAAGGATGCGAAGATGAGAACGAGCAACTAAGCGAGGACATAGCTCAAGATTTGATGTGCATGGAAATAATTCATGAGATTACCAGAAGGAAGAATGTGACTACATCAAATCACATGCCACCCATCCTCTTTGTCTTCACGCAATGGGACCTTTATGAGAATAGGTACACGGAGTTCGAAACTTACGCTAGAAGGGTCCTCCATTTTACACTCGGGACGCATGCCAGAAATTTAGGCTCATATGAACTGATGAATTGTAGTGGCATAGGAAAGGCAAAGCTGGAGAGAATCAGAAACGGAACAGGGTCAAAGACAATATACAAGCCGAATCCTCCAATCGAGCCAAGAGGAGTAGCTGAGACACTCTTTTGGATAATCAGTTCTGTGAATAGTAGGAAAAAGGACGAAAGTAGAGAGGGGGATGAGGAGAACAATTGACTGCTATCAACATCGACCTTGCATTGTTCGGCCAAAAGGCATCGGGCAAGACTGTCTACGCAGCAGCCTTGGTCTACGAGATCCAGAAACGATACAATCGTAGCTACTACCTTCGGAGCGTCGAGGACTACATCGAGGACAGGGTTGCTGAGCTTCAGAGTGGAGAATGGCCATCATCGACACAGGCCTTCGCAGATGACCAAGTGATATTCGACATCGTCAAGCATGACAACTCAGGCCATGTCACGTATCGGACCATTGATCTTCCAGGGGAGATGATTGCTGATCTATTCATGCCCGGATTACATGGTGTTATCTGGCATGATGGGCATCGAAGAAAGCTTAATCCCTATCGGCCCTATGTAGAAAAGATAGTGAGCTTGATTGACAAATCCAATGTGTTCATGTTTCTCATTGATCCAAAAGGGAATCTGACTAATTCAGAAAGACTGGTTTTCGATACATCTCAGGATCTAATGTGTGCTGAGGTCATTGATGAGATAATTAGTAGAAAGAACATCGATTCTCCAAAAAAGATGCCACCCATCCTTTTTGTCTTCACACAATGGGATCTCTATCAGGAAAAATTCCCAGATTTTGATAATTATGCCAGAAAGGTCCTTCATGTGACCATGGGTATCCATGAAAAGAATCTAGGTGCATACGCAATCATGAATTGCAGTGGAGTAGGTAAGACCAGAATTGTGAAGACCAATAATGGACAAGAAGTGAAGATAGAGTACAAACCAAATCCACCAATTGAACCAAAGGGAGTTGCTGAAACTCTCTTCTGGGTTATCAAGATCGTATTGGATAGCAAGAAAGGGGAGAAGAAAAATGGCGGTTAGGAGTGATAGTGTCTGCATTCTAGGCACACCTGCAAGTGGAAAATCGACCTATCTGATTGCTCTGTACTATTCATTGACAGAGGACTATCGATATCAAAACTACTTGGTAAGTTTTCCAAAAGGTGATGACTCTGAGATGTACTATAAGGATCAATTAACGAAGCTAAAAGAGAATGGTTTTCTAGATCCCACACTTCGGAGTAACCTTTACGATGCGGGGATGCTGGTGAAGGATCACACTGGTAGAAACGTCCTGAGGGTTTCGACAAAGGATGCTTCGGGAGAAGACCTCGAACAACTATTCAGAACTGATTACAGAAATCTTCGAGCGTACCTGAGAAACGAGAATGAAACTCAATTGAAAATGGAAGATTCGCTCATCTTGGATCTTATGAAATCTTCGCAGAATTTCATCTTCTTTTGGGATCCAGACATCAAGGCGGATGGATATAATCAAACCATTTTTCTAAAGAATATCGTTAGGACCCTAGAAGAAATTCATGGGGATGATTGGAGTAAACTAGCTGTGGCACTTCTTATTACAAAATCAGATGCATTTCCACATGTCAATAATACGTATCCCTACCTCTTCAAGCATTCCAGTGATTTGATAACACGATTGAAAGCCCATCTAGGAACACGTTTTGTCACCTTCCCGATTTCATCCCTCGGGGGCTTCAGATGGGTTATGGGTAGAGAAAAGAAGGGAATGGGATGCAAGAAGGAACTTGCGCCAAAGAATGTCGTTGAACCACTGATATGGTTTCAACGCCTTGAAAGTGAGAATCAACCATTCTACCGACACGGAGGCAGCAGAGGTGGAATGCATCTCTATGAAACACCAATAGACCATGATGGGTGGGTTTCAGATTCGGGTCCATTCTGATTTGGGGAGGCAGTATGAAGTGATAGATCAAATCGCCTATACATCAATCAAAACCGCGAGAAGTACTGGTGCTCAAATCATAGCAGAAACCGGTGTTAGAAAGTCTATTCAAGATTTAGTGGCTGTAAGATCTTCTCTGCGAAGACAAATCCCACCGGAGATAACCTTCACTGATGCAATGACTGCATATGAAGTTCCAGATTCTCAAATGGCAATCACCTATATCTTCAACGCGGGGGTTGATGAGGACAACCGACCAAATCGGCTTTTCGCACATACGATTCTTATGAAGAAGAACCAGTATCAGAAGTTGGGTGGAAATCCATACTATTTGCGACAATCGTTCATTCGAAACGCAGACCTAGCTGAAAGCAGGAGAATTGCAGATCAAGGACTTCCTCCGATCGACCTCTCAGAGATTATCGATAAGTACAGTAAAAGAATGGGCGAGGAAGGACAATCAATCATTTCTGAAATGTCTTCTGAGCTTGCATCAAAGATTGTCAGCGAAGGTATTCGAAACGAGCAGATTGTTGATGTGATAGAGGGCCTGCTTCAGGGTAATCAAGTGTTAGTTGTCACAGACGATAATAGAGACACTGATACCTTAGGAGAGATCATTCTCGAGCTGATTCCAGCCCCGATAAGATTCCAAATCGGATTGCACACCTTTTGTATGGACTATAACATAGAATCAAAATTCTATAATTTACTGATCACACCTCAGGCAAATTACAGTCGTCTAGAGATGAGCCTCCCTCCCGCCACACCTGTATTAGATCTAACAAGACCTAACTCCAAATTGAATGTCAAGTACGCCACGTTCTCAAGTATGCTCCTAAAGATGCTGAATCAATCCATATTTGATGCTATTTCTCTAATCAAAAGAATTGAACAAGCCTTTGAGGAAGCAGGAATCAATGATCAAAATGTGACAATTGAAATCAACAATTACGTCAGGGCTTTAGAACTACTAGAAGAAGCTAATGAAATTGGAGAACGAACGCCCATCGGAGCGCTGATCAAATTCTTGGAAGCAGCTGATTGCTGTGACAGTTTCATTAAGATGAAACATCAAGCACTGCTTAAGGGATACTCACGGGTGCTGGTGACACTTGATATCGAGAGATACTATATTGTTGTGCAGAAGATTCTTGAGTTAGCTTCCTCAGAAGCATCAATCGATTACCTTGACACTTGTCAAACTATCATTCAGGACCTCTTTTCGCAAGAGCAATTCCATCCGCTCCTGTTGGATAGAGAAGGAATGGAGGAGAGTATCATTAGGCTTATTCTTGAACATGATAGAAAACTGGAGATGAATGAAACACTTACGATATCTAGAATTATTTTGGAACAAGCCGATTTTGTACTGAGTGATGAATATCTTATGGATACGATCGGAGTGCTGAATGATGCAATTCCAAAGAATGTGTTTCAGGAATTGGCATGGGAGGTTGCTGAGAATGAGAACGGACTTTTTCAGGACAATACAATAAGACTCTATTCTGAATGTCTCCTACATCAATTCATTGATACAGATGATATGAAGAGTCTAGAGAGATTGCGTGAAATTGCATCACTTCCTGAGATAGTAACTGAAATAGGAAATACTCAGCTTAGAATCCTCACTAACAAAGCAAAAACAACATCAGAATGGCAAAGAATCGCAGGTATCGTAGCAGATTTGTTAGGAGGAACCTATCATTCGAATACACTCGAAATCATTAACCAAACAACATCGAATCTTATTCGGAATATTGGTTCACGAGATCCAGATCTAGAAGTACTGAGTGAATACATGACCCGAATTTTGGATGCTAGGATACTAGATAATCCAAGAAGCTCAGCGGAACAATCGCTTGAAAAGATCGCATATTCAGACAATCGGAATGCTATTGAAAAGTATGGTTTTCCAATATTTGATTCCTTTTTCACTAACTACCCAGACGAGCTGTCAGACTCCATCTTCGATTTGGTAAGTTCAACGCTGTTAGGAAATAAGCAATATGATATTGCCTTGGCTTTCATCAGCACAAGACTTCGGACGACGGACAGCGAGAAGCAACTCAAAGCCTTGTTAAATCATAGTGCGAGTCTCCTGAATAACCTAGAGAAGCATGTCAAGAAACACGAAAGTGTAAGAACATCAGCATTAGAAAGATTCTCAAATGAAATACTAGACATAGCACAGAAGCATCCAGAAGGACTCAAAGAAATCCGGAATGTGTCAGAGATATTCATGGAGATTGCATTATATTATCTGGAAACAGGAATCCCATCCTTTTTAGGTCCTGCTTTGAATCTCCTCGTTGAATCGAATTCTGATAATCCCAGTTATGTACTCGCTGTAGCTGAAAAAACACTATCATCTCTCGAAAAGCCTTTCTTGTTTCTAGAATATTCGTCATATCTATCACCAATCATAACTACTAAGGTAAATGCTCCAGATAGTTGGTTGGCGAATTTTGAGTTACTCGCTGTTCAGCAATACATCAATACTCCAAATCCCAAGAATTACGAGATGTTATTAGTATCATTGAAATCCCTCTCAACAAATAACACAGAATCAATTGTCAGTATAGTATCTCCACTCAATATGCTTACTGAAGCAAATGTGGACGGATTCGAGAAGGCACTTGGAGAACTAAAGAGTAGATATCCAAAACTGGATGAGGTAATTAAAGAAAGAGTGTTGAAATCCACTCTGATCGTATCATGGAAATATTTCATGGAAGAAGGAGAGAAGTTATTCGAACATGTATCAGCAAATATCATTTACAGTCTATTACTCACACTATCATCGTTCATGACCGAAGCCAATCCCAAGTATCTTGGGAAAGCAATGCAAACTGATTCTGAAGCACTGATCAGATTCTTCGGGAAGGACTCGGAAACATTGTTGAAATGGCTTGTGTACACAATTGGAATTCATAACTCGAAGGCGATTGAAATTCAAAATTGGGATGCTCTTCTAGAAACATATCTGCTCAGAATGCTTGAGATAGGAGATTCAAATGAAATAGCATTTACAATCAAGCTACTTAGAGAGAATGCTGATTCTTGGAAAGGAAATAAGAGAATTTTCGAATTCACTAAAAGCACTCATTTTCAAGGAGAACAGATACATCTCGCATTACGATATCTATCCAGTCTGACTGATGCCATTAATGATGAACAGCGACTGACAGAAGATTTCAGAGAACAATACTTCAAGCAATTGAACAAGTACATCGTTCCTTTGACTGAAAGTAGCAGAGATATGAATCTTGAGAATTTGGTCGAGTCTACTTCAGAAATATGGGGCTTCGATTTCACAGTCGATTGGCTAATCAAGATTAGAGATAGGAAAGAGACATCTAATCTTTACAAACATGAGATTGGACAGCAGCTAAAACAGGTCTTCAATAGATGCATCAAAAATGAACCTGGCAAAGCTCTGCATATCTACTTTAAAATAAAAGATAGTATTAGAATAGAAAGGCAAGGAAGTGAGGAAATTTGGAGGGATCTACGGGACACCATAAAAGATATTCCAAAGGAGAGTATTCCAGATGCTGGGAGGCTTGTCATCCAATCATTTCTTGAGAATCCAAAGAATAGTCCGCTGGATAAGGCAAGAATCCTCAGAGACATACTAGAAACTTCAGAAATAAGGAAAATTCCTCTACCTACCGATACGTTATGCAGTATTATGGAAATATACACTGATGTTCTCGTGGAAACGGAGTCTATTGATTGGACCTCCAGATTTGTTCAAGACCTTGCCGCTGATAGAAAGGAGGTATATCTCAGTTCGTTGAGCGCTATAACTCAAAAGGCGGAGAAGGAGAAAGTTCTTGCAATCATTCAAGACTATGTCAATTTGATGTTGGACATCAATCCTCTCCATGATCATACCTTAGACGCAGTTTCAAAATTGCTACGACGTCAAAATCAGGATGGATATGTCATTGATAGTCTTGAGAAGCTGATAAGGGATCCTAGATTGCATCCCCAAATTGGGAAAGGATTTTGGCTCTCGGAGATTTATAGTTCTCTTTCATCTTTGAAAAAAGAAACGTTAGATATAGCTGGATACGCACATCTCATAGTTCTTCTTCGAGAGATGATAAGCATAATGAGAGAAAGGGAAGAGGAATTCACAGAACCTGCCAAATGTCTGGATTTCACTATTGAAACGCTGAGAACAACAGGAGAAATCACTGTGCACAACTGGCGGAGAAAAATCCAAAGAGAGGAACTGACAAAGGAGATTCCAAATCTCTGCAAGTATTTCGAAGAGACATGCAAATTGCTCAGTGATGGAAGATTCGACAATTACCATGAAGTGGTCAGAAGGACTGCAGGTGCGTATCCTAAGGATATGAGAGGACCACTGGAAGAATGTATAGATAAGACTGCACGAAAACTAGAGCATCCGAAGGAGGGAGAGCACTGAAATCAAATCATTATTCGGAAATATTCGACTTATTGGATCCCACTGATGAGCATCCACTTCGTATTATGGCATTCGACGCTGCCTTCGATCCAAAACCAAAGGCGAACAGAATCATCGTTTTCATCGCTCCAGAACCACATATCGAGATGGGAATAGATCGCAAGAAATATCCTCTCTGGGGGTATATTTCAGATGGACACTCATTTGACAAAGTGTTTGAAGAGCAAGTGAATAGACCGATCTTTTCTATTGCATTGGGAGATTTCGATGGCGATCAAAGCTTGGAACTGGCAATGCTAGAGGGTCCTGGCGAATCTGTCTTAATGAAGAGAATCATAGTTCGGGACGATGGAATAAGCCTTGAGGATATCAGAGTCGACACTGGAATGTCGATGAAACCAAGTATGGAAATTCAGAGCTTCGATATTGATAGAGATAGAAGAGCAGAATTGATGATAGTCCAAGAAGATGGTTCTGTGAAATACTTCCAAACAGATGAGAAAAAAACGACCAAGGATTATATCCGTCTAAAGCCAAATCTTATTTTCGAGGGGTCTGAAACAAGTCATGATGTAGTGAAGACCTACGTTGATGTCAGTAATCAGAGAAATTATGTGGTCTTTGTTGCGGCGTGTGGAGATCATAAAGCGAAAATTAGAACATATTACAACAGGGTAAGTGTCACACTCCGTGAGATGCAATTTGAGAATCCAATCACTGGTATTTCAGCAAAAATGCTAAGTCAAGGGGGATTTGTCGCAGTTGGAGTAGACATCTCAGGGCAAGCGCAATTCATCTATCATACGGGTGAGAAGACCTTCCAATGGACTGAGAATCTGCACAGGATTATTGATTGTGGAGTCTTTACTGCAGATTTGGTAGCGATACATGAAGAAGAAGGAGAGGAGAAGCTACACTTGGCACTGGGGGCAGGAGACGGAGACATCCATCTATTCATTGTTGACCCACATGCTATTGCACCAGGTAGAGAAGACCCGGGTATGATAACCGAACTGTGTGAAATCAAGCCTGAAGGGAGTATGATCAGAAATTCAAGAAGAGTCTACCTTCCGGAAACTGAGGAATCTGTTATCTTCTATCATATTGAGGATCTCATCAAGGAGTCACTTCAGGCACTTATCGTGAAAGGATCACCAGATGCTCTCTACAAGACAGCTTTGAACTTGTTCAATGGCAATATGAGCTGGGCAGCAGGAATGGAAACGGATGAAGTACTTGTCAGACTCGGGAATGCCAGAAGAATGTG
Source organism: Candidatus Thorarchaeota archaeon (assembly GCA_016933575.1). Classification (GTDB taxonomy): domain Archaea; phylum Asgardarchaeota; class Thorarchaeia; order Thorarchaeales; family Thorarchaeaceae; genus SMTZ1-45. Next base: position 9,288 of record JAFGAR010000169.1, on the reverse strand, counting down.
GGGAGAAGTCATGAAGATTCATCCCGATCAGATAAAAGTTCAACAAGCAAAGACATTGACTGCTCAGATAGATGAAATTCAGAGTCGCTATGAGACCGATCTCAAGGAGAACATCATCGATGAGATAGACTCTACTGAAGTCGAAGTGATTGAAAATGTGGACAAGGGCAATTATCAGAAGGTAATCAATCACATCTCTAGATTGGGTTCGAGGATTCGTCAGTCTGCTTCATCCTCACATGAAAATGTGTCAAATGAACTCGACAGCATATTTAATGCACATGTTGAGAAAATACTGACCTTGGTCATTTCGAAAATCTCTGATGTTATTGCCAATTGCAAGGTTCTCCTGTCGAAGGAGATAGACGAAACAGCATTCAATTCTATGGTAAACACAGTGAGAGAAGGTGCTGTTGTCTTGAGCTATGTAAAGGACCTACTTTCAGCAAAGCTAGTTACTGGAATGATGGACAAACACAGAATCATACTAGACTCAACATTTCAAGTATATTCAGAATACCGAAATAAAGCGACTCTGAAAAGAGATACTCAGCAGGAGGTATGTGAATCCTATAGAAAAATGACTCTGAGATTCGATCAAACGATAGAAGATGCTTTCAAGATTCTTGGAAATTCATATGAACTTGATAACCACCTCAAAAAGATAATAGAGAATAAAGCCAAGGATGAAAAGGTTGAATGTGGAAAGGGATTGATAGGAGAAGTTTCATTCGAACCGAACTTCGAAAAAATAGCGAATCATGGAAAGATAACGTTCATGGTGAGGAATGACGCAGAAACGGAGATAGGAAATATCCGGTTCATAGCCAATTTGATAGGGATATCAGCAAGTCTTAGCCCCATTCATCTCGAAACTAGCTATGAGCATGTGATCGGGGGGATTGCACCTCATGGAACAGCAAAGATTGTCTTTGATATCTATGGATATGTATCGGGAGAGATTCAGATTGAAGCATCTGCAACATACAGTATTCTTATGGATGGAACTTGGCGAGAAACTACCTTTGGTCCGAAGATATTCCCATTCCCGAAGATCAGCAGATATATCGGCAAGCGTTCTTTGACCGATTTCATATCATATGCCGCGGAGAATTATGACCGTAGCGTTCATGATGTACGAGTAATGATTGAAACAACTAATGACCGAGCTGAGCTAAGAGAGGAAATAGAAATTCTTGTAGACCGAGAGCTATCTTCATTCAACTCGATCTCGTTAGCTGAAGTTGGGAAATCAGAAACAGTAAAGAAACATCTCCTTTTCCCGAGCTCTCCTGAGAAGACATCCTATATAATGACAACAATCCAAATTGCCTCGAGAGGCAAAGGACTTGAGCCGTGGGTAAAGGGTGAGGTATATGCACCTAGTGCAATGAAAGATCGAATAGCGAGTATTTTCAATTCCATCAAGAGCTATTTGGAAGGACTCAATGAATCGCCATACCGTTGCGAAGGGTGCAGATCTCAAATTCGGAATTGGTCAATGGAAGGAAAACCCCTTGGTAGCTATAGGATAGATTTTGTGATATCTGCTATCAGGGATGAAGCAAAATACCCAGAACTATCAAGATTTGTTCAAATAAGGGAAGACACTGCTAGAATACAATGTCCATTCTGTGGAGAGTGGAATCAGATGAAGAGTGCAACCATTTTTGCTCATAATGGATGATTCTATTTCACTAGAGAATCTGATACCTGCTGAATCATTCCATCTATCAAAAGACTTGAGGCTAGCGCATAGTCTATCCCCAGGTCATCAGCCCACTTCACTATCTCCTTCGGGTTTCTCATAGTTTCGTTCATTAGATTCTCAAGGAGAATCGCGCTATGCCAAATCTCATCATTCTTGAGTAGGAGAGGATGAACCTCAGAGTCAAACTCCAAAGATAAGAATAATGTCCTGCATAGTTCTTCTTTGATATTCAATCCTTTTGCGAGCTGATTCAGATTTGTTTGAGGATGGTCGTTCAGAAACTCCAGGAGATGATCTTCGAACAATGCTCGTAGCACCAGGGGGTTCTCAAGATATTCTGTATTAGTCAGATGTGCTGGGATGAATGCGAAGCCATAGGTTTCTACCAATCGTTTCGCGATATCCAGATGGCAAATCTCATTGAGGAAACGTTCGGAAAGGATATCCGAGCTGACTTTTTCATCCTCTGAAGATAACTCTTTGATTCTCTTTGTGACCATTTGAATTGTTTTCAGTATCTCCTTCACCTGGAGCATTACAATAATGACATGTCTATCATCAACGGATTTGGAGATTCTCACACAAAGACTCTCGATCAACTTTCGAGAGAAATCAGATGCAGCATAGCAGTAGGCAATATGAGGATGCACGGATTCATACTTCTTGATATAAATGCCGCGAAGACTTGAGTTCTCAAGAGATGTTGAGATGTTTACAAGTGGATTTTCGAAGTCTATGTTCCTTTTTACTATATCATCAATAGGACATGAAAGATCTGTCAGCGTTAGATTGGCGATCTGATCTAAGTTGGCCTTGATCTGGTTCAGGGCATTCTCGACTACTATTTTCTTCTTCTCTGGCTTTCGCTTACCGAAGTACTTTGCCACTGCGTATACTGCTTGAAAGAAAGTAATTGCTCCCCGAAACGGGAGAAATAAGATGAATCCTGCTAGGATATCTATTAGATCGAAGTCCTCTGACAAACACCGCACACCTCTCTAGTGGAACAACTACCGCTAGTATTCTATGAAATCGGTCTATAATAACGATTCCTGTTATATCTGGACTATTTCTGTTGCAACAAATATCCACTAGTAGGATTTATTTTGTTGTCTTGTATTTGTAAGCTGTGCACTTAGGGAATGAGGAGATGTCGGTGTAATGATGATTCTACATAGGATAGAAGATTAGCAGGATGTTTCTCATTCTCTACAATGCAGGTAATTAAATAAAAAGAACTGAGGTTGGGAGATAGAGAATGGCACGTATTAAATTATTGCAGAAGCGAGATCTAAGAAAGAAAGTGAATAGCTTAGAAAGCCAAGAAGATGCACTTCGTGATGCTAAAATCGATAATCGTATCAGATTGACCAGAACAAGGAACAGATTGATAGAGGCTAGAGAGGCCAAGCGAAGACCTACTCCTTCTGATGTCGTAGAATATAAGGCACGAAAGCAGGCAGAAAGGGTCATTGAGAATTACTACTCCGCAGTAAGAAATGCACGTGAGAAGCTTGAAACACATCTTGATAATCTTGAGGAAGGACGAGATTTCTTGAATGAAGGAATCATTCCTGATATGACCAAGGTCATGCCAATTCTAAAGGAGGTTGCAAAGGTAGATAGAGGAATTTATCGTACTATCAAGAAGGCAGATGGTGAGCTGATGAAGCTGGTTCTTCGGCAAACAGAGGAGCTCAGAAAGATTGATGAGATGCAAAAAATTACTGAAGAAGAGATGAAGAAAGAGTATCAGGAAATCGATTATGAATTCGAAGAAGAGGAACTAGAAGAGCTCTATCGAGAAATCGATGCGGATCTGGGTGATGAAAAGGAAGACACAGCTGATAACCAACCTGACAAGAAGTCGCAAAAGCAAGCTGACGAGGATTTTGGATTTCAATAATTTAGGTCGAGGGCTTTGATATGAGTACGGCATATCAAAAGGCAGTGGAAGAGAAGAAGCTTGGCGATGCTGCTAGGAAGAAAGGTAACAAGCAACTTGCAAGGATGCACTATCAGCGCGCTATTGGTGCTTTGAAAATCTATGCCAAATCAGCTAACTCCGAGCAAAGAGTGGTAGCGCAGAATATAATGAAGAAAATTCTCAAAATCATGAATGAGATATCTGGTAGTGCGCAAATACAAGAAGGAGATGAATTTGATTCCATCGAGATTGACCGATTTCAACGGTCAAAGGAAATCCCAGATATTTGCAAGGAGTCAGGTGGATATGTCGAATTCTCGAAATTCTGTTTTGATGACCTCGCTGGTATGGAACAAGTGAAAATGGAACTCCGGGATGCAATCGAGTTGCCATTGAAATATCCAGATGAGTTCAAGAGAAGAGGTATCCCATCTCAGACAGGAATTCTATTGTTCGGACCTCCAGGGTGTGGCAAAACATATCTTGTCAAATGCTTGGCAGGCGAATTCGGTCTACCGGCAGTAATCGTTTCAGCTAGTCAGCTACTTGAATCACTGGTTGGCGCTACGGAAAAGAAAGCAGAGAAGTCATTCGTCTGTGCAAGGAAATTAGCTCCATCAATTCTGTTCGTTGATGAGATTGACAAACTACTATCCGAATCATCAAGATCGGACTCAACGCAAGTAATGACACGAACGACAAATGAGTTTCTCACCCAATTGGATGGGTTCAGTGGCCATGAGCAACAGAGCATCTTTATTGCAGCTACTAATGAGCCTGAGAACATAAACCCAGCATTGATCAGACCAGGTAGAGTATCACAGATCATCTATGTTGGAGCTCCAGATGATGCAGCCAGAAAAGAGGTGTTCAAAATCGGGCTACGAGGCAATAAAATTGAGGGCGTGGATTACAATGATCTAGTTACAATGACAAGGCCAGTCGGAGGGTACGAATACAGCTCAGCTGCAATTACTGAAATTTGTACAATCACAAAGAAGTCGGTTGTGAGAGAACAGGACAAGAAAGGGGTAACGGACTTGCCCATCACTATGAAACATTTCAAGGATGCCATACATAAAATAAAGCCAACAGTAACTCCTGAAATGAAGAAACGATATGACAAGTTCGCAAAGACACATGCGTCAATGAAGACAAATTAGTGGGAAGTGAAAGAATGTTAGACAGAACTATGGACTGTGATGATTTCAAAGACAAAGAGATTCGTAAACGTTGTGAAGAAGCTAATGATGTAATACTAAGGCATGCAGATGAGATCCATTTCTTATCAAAATCCATTGCCCAAGTTCAACACGAGATTGACCTAGCATTGAAAGAGATAAACGACTACACGATGAAGGGAATTCTTCCCCCACCTGAATTGGAAGACACTATCGATAGATTAGAACAAAACAAAGCTGTGCTGGTTACAGAGCGCTACATCAAGGAAAGTGAAAGAGATATCAAGGTCATCGAAAAAAGACTAGGAGCTAAAGACGGAGAGATAATGACTATTGTAAAGGATCAGCTGAAGAAGACCGGAAAAACATTGGCAGACAGAGCCAAGGTTGGAGAGATACTCAGTGAAGCTCGTCAGCAGTACAAAGCTGCAAGAGGTGTGACACCTATAATAAGCTCGGTGCCATCTAGGAGCGAAAGCAAAGAACCATCAATTGATCATCTCATCCGTTTGGAGGCAAGAGGCGCAAAATTACATCCTGATTGGCAAAAGAAGCTTGATGCATACAGGAAATCCAAGGGAACTCCAGCGAAGAGAGACGAAAAAGAGGACACAAAGATTAGCTTCGAAGATGAAGCCTAATATATGTTGGAGGTGAGAGATTGAAGATGGAACTGCTCTTACTTAAAGAGAGGGTAGAAAAGGCAAGAGCAGATCTTTCCAGTCAAAGCAATCTATGGTATTGGTATCACAAGAACCACCTAAGACCAATCAAGAACTACTTCTCATCTGAGGGTTCACGGATTACTGAGGTTGATGCTCTTGGACTCATCCTGAAAAAAATCGATGATTTACAAAAAGAAACGAATGAGAAGAAAATTCTTGAGAATATTGGCAGCATCAATGCGATGCTCCTACCTGCCTTGGAGGAAGCTGATAGAGTCCTAAGAATTGGTGAGGTCGTTGATCGAATAGATCGACTACGGAACAGCGAAACAGACAAACAGATTATAGATTTACTGAACAAATACTATGATGAGTGCATAAATTCGTATCAATTAGGTCAGAAAGCTCCAGATATTATCAAGCTCTCGAATGGATCCTATGCATTAGAAAGGAGCATACAAGAAGGCTCAGATGAATCTGGAATTGAGGATGCGGCTACATCAGAATCCCAAATCATAAAGAAACTATCAGCTCTCAAGCTCAATGGAAGATATACAGGGAAGCTTCAAAATACCTTGGATGACTTGATCGAAAAGTTGTCAGAATCAGTAACTCCCGATGATGTCTTATCAGATCGAGTTGCATTTTGGGATAAGTATTCCAGGCATGCTGATGCAATAGAATCAAGAATTGCTCAGGCTGTTGAATCCATGGAATCTGTGGATATTGAGGAGATACCCCCAGAGTTGTTGATAGTCACTCTGAGAGCCTATCGTCATTTCTTTGCCGATTTTCCACTGAAACTAAGCCTCGAGAATAATAGACTAATTCCAGGATAGATGAAGAAGTTGAAATCAGACTCAAAAATAGACTCCACATTGCAATCGATTCTAAAGAGTCTAGAAGCTATAGATACTGATGCTGTAGACATGTTGATTGGACTATCGATCACCTTGGACTACAAGACTCAATCAGAACTCGATGATATCAAGATAGAAATGACGAAACTAGGACTTCAGAATATTGATGACTATCTGACCAGAGAAGGTAAGATCACATTACCAATTATCTTCGCCAAGGCGCATCCAGATATTGTCAGAGATCTTAGCAAACAGAGCTTTGTCAAAGAAATCAAACACATATCTCGCATCGAGCATCAAGGGGGAATTTGATTTCATGAATAATATTGGGATCCAATTAATCAGACGAGCAGCGTCTGCGCTCTCAAAGGACTATCCAGAAACAATTGTGTCCATAGCATTCAGTGGCAGCAGAGTTGCAGAGAGAATCGATTATTCAGGTGGTCTTCATGACCAAAAGACACAATCTGCAATAGAGTCAACAGGATTACGTTCCAGCCCTCTGGGAGATGTTGGAAGGGATGCGGTAATCATCGAAGGAATGAGTCGGGTCTCAGTTCAGATGGAAGCTAAATATCTTCCAGAAGTGCCCCAACTCGTTGGGAATAGCAAAGCATCTTCAGCATCACTTGACATACCAATGTTCCACTGCCTCAATGTATCCGTGGGTCAGATACACGCACCAGAGGCATGGCATGAAGGATATCAAGGAAAGGGTGTAACGATTGGTATACTTGATACAGGTGTTGATAGCTCGTTTTCAGAGCTGCAGGTTGTCAATGAAACAAGTTTCATTGATGGTGAAGGCACAGAGGATGGCTGTGGGCATGGTACACATGTCGCAGGAATATGTGCGAGTGGCGGTTCTAAATATATGGGAGTAGCACCGAAAGCCAAGCTAATCAGTGCAAAGATATTTGGAAATGATGGAGGCTCCTCTTGGGATTCGACTATAGCAAAAGGTGCAAAGTGGCTAGCAGATAACGGAGCACAGATCGTCAATGCAAGCCTGGGTGGAAAAACCACTGAACCATCTACTTTGGCTCATGTCATGGAGGCGATCGTATCTGCTGGAATCATCTGCGTAGTGGCTGCAGGAAATGAAGGCAGACAGGGATGGGGGACCGTTGGGAGTCCCGGATGCATTGAGAGTGTTCTTACAGTTGGGTCCTGTACAAAGAGTAAAACACTCTCTGATTTCTCTTCAAAAGGCCCTGTATTGGGTATGCAATGTAAACCGGACATACTTGCTCCGGGAGGCGGTGGCGGTGGGTGTCTAAGTGCTATCATATCGTTGAGATCAAGAAGATGCAATCGAAATACATGCACCTTTGAGCCATATCACATTGGAATGCAGGGCACAAGCATGGCAACACCTCATGTAGCGGGGGCCTGCGCTCTCGTACTCAATGCTATTGAAGAGAAGGGGCTTGAATTCGGGGGGAGAGAGCTTCCGGATTTCGTGAAGAGAGCATTCATGTCAACAGCAAAGAGCATTGGTTTGGATCCAATGAAGGAAGGAACAGGCATCATAGATGTCCGCGAATCCATCAATGCGATAAAAAGTGACTCCGTTCCATCGACAATTCAACGTAGAGGAACATCAGCACCAATAGACAACTATACCTGTGGCACAGTGTCACACCTTTCGCTTCAAGGCGCATCTTCTCTAAAGACGATTCAAGATACCTTCTTCATTCCTATCGGCAGTTTCATGTCGAGCTTGGTGCAGGCAGCTGGCAATGGATCCGAAGATGCTCTTTTCCTCATCAATCGATATTTGCCATTCTCCATTCCTAGGAGTTCGATCTTGATGATACGGGAACATATCCAAAAGGCACCGAGCTTGTATGTCAGTGCGGATCTGAAGACAGCTGTTCGCCAATTCATTAGTGAAGAGATAATACGACATGAAGTGGAATCAGCATCTGAAAACGTACATTCATGAAACAGTAAGGTAACGTTTTCGAGTGCTGTTGATTTGAAGTAGTAATTGCCCCTCTTCCTGAAAAGAAAGAGGATGATGCAGACGAAGTTGCGCAAGAACTCGGGAATCTCCTAGAGGCTCTTCATGATTGGACAGACGAAGACCATCAACTAAAGCATACTGGTAAGAATCAACCTAGTCTTGAAGAGATAGTCAGTTACAGAGCCCAAGAACTAAGAACATTTACCTGCAATAACGACCTCAGTGAAGACACAAAGCAAATAATCACAAAGATTCTGCAGGAGTCTTCATCGCTTTTATTTTCGCTAGACAGTGGACACATGAAAATAAAATCACAAATATATCTGTAAGTTGTGTGAATGATGGAAGTCCATGTGTATGAATTATGAAACCGCTACATTAATGCAGAAGTCCGTTCCAGACAGGCATGAACTAAAATGAGTCGCAAAGTAATTGCTACAGACAAGGCCCCAAAGGCTATTGGACCCTATTCACAGGGAATCAAAGCGAATGGATTCGTCTTCTGCTCAGGACAACTACCTGCCAATCCCAGCACTGGAGAATTGGTCACAGGCTCAATCACTGAGCAGACAAGACAATCTCTGGCAAACGTGAAAGGGGTGATCGAGGCTGCGGGTTCATCCATGGAGAATGTGGTCAAGGTAACTGTCTTTCTTAAAGATATGAATACCTTCGCAGAGATGAACGCAGAGTATGCCAATTGGTTCACAGATAAGCCACCAGCAAGGGCCGCAGTCGAGGTCGCAAGACTTCCAAAGGACGTTGGTGTAGAAATCGAGGCGATTGCGGTCCTATAATCGAGCTGTAAGGGCTTCGCTTCTGTTCCGAGAAGCTCCTTGATCACACGCACTTGCAATGGGTTGATGAATCACTGGATCAGGTGGAAAGATGTTAACATTTACTCAAATCTGTCATGCCTATGGAAAAATGAGATGGCTTCATTGTTTCATATCCTCTGACCACAAACCATAATAT
>JAFGAR010000168.1 GCA_016933575.1 Candidatus Thorarchaeota archaeon | reverse complement strand
AGAAGGACTTGAAGTTGAAGAGAGATACTACCAGCAGTTAGCTACCTCAAATTGTATAATCACACTTTTTTGGGAAGACAAAATGACAATTTCCTCTCAAAGTTCATTGACTCAGGCCCCTGACAACATGTGGGACTGATTGATTCTCATTTAGGATTTAGGATTTATCTTCGCCATCTGAGCAATATCTTAATCGGAAGAAGTGAAAACAATCATAATTGATTCGTAAAGAACATGCGACTAATTTGGCAGTGATCAAATGAAAACAGCGGCATTCGCCGCTGAAAAGAGTGTAAACCACATCTAATATCACTTAGAAGAATCTCGAACCTCGCCCGGTTTGGGGAGAACATTCCTATTCCTATATTCATTGCTTCCCACCTGCAGATACTTGGTCTTTTCAAGCCATGCATCGGAAACACATTCGCTGAAACTGAGCATTGCTCTCAGCTCTATCATGCGTTCGTTATCCCAAAGAGATGTCAAGTTGTCTTCACCAATGCTGGACAAGACAAATCGTTCGAACTTCTTCTTATAGCTGCCGATTGAGCCATTGTCTTTCTCTTCAGAAAGATACCAGTTCTCACCGTCAAACAGTTTTGAATATCGTGTTGGACGATCAACAAGGACCAGATCTGCTTGAATCGCTATGGACCCTAACCCGTAAGGCTTTCCCAAACCCACTTTGTGACAACAACCTTCAGGTAGGTCAAGTGAGAACAGCAGGGCACCCAGCTCAACCGGGGTGAGATTCTCAAACCTGATTCTTCCTTTAAATTGTGCACCGGGTTGCACCGGTTTCACTGGATGTGTGTGCTGTGAATCATTCATTGGCAAAGGACCCTTTTCCTTCCAGCCGAAGTCATCTTCTCTGCCATGAGTATTGCGGTGCCAATACATTTTGTATCCCCGTATAGTGGCTTCGCTATCCCAGTGGTGAAGATCATTCTTACTTGTGTTTGTCCCAGAAGGTTGTTCGAGGTAGTGTTGAAAGCAAGTAGGCTTGGGGGAAGAGAGAATCTT
>JAFGAR010000167.1 GCA_016933575.1 Candidatus Thorarchaeota archaeon | reverse complement strand
GGCATTCCGTCTTCTGTAATTGTTTTCGCATCTCGTTCTTTAACGATGAACTTAGAACGGCTTTCATGTGAACCATAGTGGAATAATCTCTTTGCATGGAGGTGTCCCCTCTGGCGGAGTAGATGAAGAGCCCTGCTTGACTTTTCTTTTCTGTCCTTAGGAATAATCTCGCAGATTTTTGTCATCTATTTCTCGTTAAGTGTGAAAAATGGAGTCTGACCCTATTTATATTCATGATAACTGCAGGGACTTTTCTGAGAGACTATTCATAGCACGCTCGAGATGTTGTCTATAGGCCCCAACGGGATCGTAGTCGCCCCGGTCACGATGGCTACAGTGTCTTCCAGGGACTGCAAGTCATAGCGTGATTTCTTTGTGTCTAAAACTCTTCAGATTCTGTCTACTGCTCTCCAAAAGTCAACGTTCAAGTCACACTTAGCTACAATAAAGGGAGTCTTTCAGTTTTTCACAGATTTTTTGAATTCCAAGGCGTTGCCTCATAGCCTGTTTCTGCTTTCGATTTCTCAACGATCTCAGTGTAATTTTCGCGGCAGTGAAAATGGAGTCTGACCCTATTTAAGTTGACCCTATTTAAGTTATTCAGTCCAGTGTCATTCAGCTTCTTTCTCGGTACGCTCATTAGGACGACAGCAAAGGAAGAGTCTCCCATAAATCAATTGAGATGAATGAATCCTCAAGCGTTTCATGTCAAGCTGGTTCTTCAGATCGTTGAAATATAATCTTGAATACAAAGCGAAAGCTTCTTGAGTTAGGAGCATCACCAATTATCAGGGCCTACATTGTAAACTGCAAAAATGGGAGTCTACCTTGTTTATTCAATATTCTAAATATTCGTAATCCTGTATATTCAAAGACCAAAGAGAAAAGTAAAATCAGTATTGCAAAACATGCTATCTTCAATTTACTGCTTTTGTGCCCAGTTGTTCGAGAATCGTCTCGATAGCTTTCAAAAGTTGAAGATCCTGTTCGTTATCTACTGATACCTCTGACAATGTCAACTCTCTTGAATCTTCCTCTAGGATTTCATTGTCAATAACAATGTCAGGCTCTATCCCCTGAAGATGAATATCACTTCCATCCGGAGTAAAGTAATGCGCAGTCGGAAGCCATATTTCTCCTCCATTCGAGAGATTGAAAACAGTACTGATATCAGCCATACCGTAAGTTTTCGTCCCTATCACGGTTGCCACCCCGTGATACTTCAAAGCACCCGTCAATATTTCTGAACCTGACGCACTCCCTTCATTGACTAGCACAACAGTTGGTTTATTGTTGAAGTAGGAATTATATTTTGATCCCCAGGAGTTGTAGATCTCTTCCTTACCGTCTCTGTATCTTATCGTTATGACTCTCTTGCCCTTAGGTATCATCAGCGATGAAATGTTCATAACGCTCTGCAGAAGCCCGCCTGGATTGTTGCGAAGGTCGATAATGAAGGCCCCACTGTCTCTGCTCAAATTCAGAGCATCCTGGAATTCATCGTAAGTC
>JAFGAR010000166.1 GCA_016933575.1 Candidatus Thorarchaeota archaeon | reverse complement strand
CATCGACCAAACATCCGTTCCGTCGAAGATTGTGGTGGCAGTGAAACCTTCTTCACCGCCGATGAGTGTTTCATTGCGCCATTTATCTCCCTTGCGGTACATCGTCATCGACATGGCCGCTTCATCGGTATTGTCTTTCACGGTCGCTTGCTGCTTGATAGTCATGTCGGTCATCTCTTCGTAAGCCTGACCATAGCGGGCTTTCGCGTCGGCAATCAGATCATTGATGTCGTAGGCGAAGACGGATGACGTGATCAGCAGGAAGACCGTTATGATGTATAGGGTTGTCTTCATATCTAAGGTTCCCTGGTGAGGGTGGAATGTTTATAACTTCAGTAAATATTAATGAAACTTTTGAGATTCAACGGTACTGTCCTTACACAAAATCCGCTTCTGAACAACAAGGGTAGATTTATTGTAAAGAACGAGACTTACAAATTGAGCATCTACCCAATAAAGAGAGGAGGACATTTCATAAGGAAAGTTCATTGTTGGATTAATCAGGTCAAAGTCAGAGTCTTCTTCAGCGCAATTCAAAGGGTTAACAGGTTTGATCTCGATTGCAAGTTCCAGCTGTTGACTAAGTTGTTCTGCTTCTTTTGGAGGTTTTTCAATGCTACAACTAAATACACCATTCGCCCGATCGAATGCCACTTCCGGGAGTCCCGATTCGTTGACATAATTTACTACAAACGCTTCAAAATGTGTCTTCTCGACATTTATGGTTGCTCCGAATGCATTTGTTGCTTCATATGAACCTAGCTCTTTGTTTCTAACCTTGACGCATATCGGATAACCTTGAAGAGGTTCATAGTTTTTCGGCGGCAACTCATACTTAGAACCACCTACGAATGTCAGCATCTCATTATCTATGTCATACTCATATGGCTTATTTCTAGCGTCGCCCATCGCTTCAAGGAATACATACCAGATGCTCGAACTATCATAAGGTGTAGGAAGTCTCTTCTTATAATCTTCTAGAGTTTCAAACTCTCCTCTTTTAGGAGGATATTTGTACTCAAGAATTACGTCAAACACATCCTTTATATCGTGAACCTCAATCGTCGCCTTAGTTTCACTTGTTTGACTAATCACTAGCGACACTGCTATTAGCATAGAAGATAAAAACGCACTGATTCGCATATAAAACCTCGATTTATTGCAACTTCTTTCATCGGTTAGATATTAAACCGTGTATATCGGGTTTCCAACAGGGGGAAGTGTATCGCTTGCCTGTTTTTCGAGAGTTTCGATAGCCTTTATCTGGAGTTGAATGCCAAGATCAGTAATGTCCAATAGCTTCATGAAGGTCGGAATAGTATGAACAGAGAAATTGAATCTGAGCCATTCATCTGCGCCTTTCCAATGTTTTCTAAACGTCTGAATAGTGCAAGAGCTCAACTGGATACTTTGAAGTGTCCTATGAATAGCCGCCTTTGAGGGACGACTATCCAAGAACTGAATGAGTCTGGAACGCATTGCTTGGACTCTAGGCGAATTCAACAATGTTACATTCTTTGCGTCTACCTTAGCTTGTAAGACTTTTCTATCCGCTATATCTTGTTTGCTTACATATACAAAGTCATCATCCTGTTGATGAATCTCATATTTTACTGAGCAGTTCGCGCATTTGAGTCGGGCTTCATACCAAAAAGGAGTAGCTGTTGGCCATCCATGATCCGGTGTACAGTAATCAATTTCAACAGTTCCCTTGCCACATTTGCATTTGCAGTCATATTCTCGAATGCGATCCGTACCCATATCTTGACCCCTTAAACCAGTTTGACGACGAGGTAGTCTTTCTTGCCCTTGCGGAGGATGATGATTTCCTCTTCGATGGCGTGATTGAGCGTGACTTTATCGTCGGGGCTG
>JAFGAR010000028.1 GCA_016933575.1 Candidatus Thorarchaeota archaeon | reverse complement strand
GGTGGAATGGGATCATGGAATGACATGAGTTTCGATGGAGATAATCAAGACCTATACTCCACACTCTCAGGCAGACTCTATACTGCAATTTGCAATGCTATTGTATCAGGAGTAAATAGCTACCCCTAATTCAAAGTTCTATCAGTGGTCATCGCTGCATTGCCTATATGCATCTCATCCAGTCTTGATTCTTCCATCTTCCATTATCTCAAGTGTCTGTAGCGCATTGATGTAATCCTTCATAGCATCATTTCTCTCCTTTAAAGACAACTTGGGATTTAGAATCCGCTTCCTCATCATACTGAGATACTTGTTCTCAATTTTCTCTATGTATGTTGATGATCCCATCCGTGTCACTCGTATCATTGGTTGACTCTGAATATACTCAATAAGACGTACCCAGCTCTCTGCCGCCTTCGGGTTCAATCGAATGCGTCGAAATTCTGATTTCGGAAATGGACCCGGTTGAGCATCAATAAACTTGAAGATTGTTTCTGCTCGTTCTGCTATGGATCTTGCCTTCCGCGTGTCTTTCTTTTTCTTGGTCTGGTTATTATCAGTCATAGTACAATAATGTACTTTTTAATATATTAACATATTGTTTATATTCAAATCAGTTACATATCTGAGTGAACTTCAATGACCCTCGACACTGTTCAAAACCTCAGGAGCTACATCCTCACTGTCACAAGAGGATTCTTTGAAAAGAACTTTAATGAGAATGCAGAATCCATGAGTGAATTCTTCAAAGCCGCATACAGCAGGCAATTGGAGCAATATGAGTCTGAAGATAGTACTGAGGTTGATGGAATTCGTAGATTGATTGTGTCTTTCAGACCAGCTTTATCTTCGGTGTTGAAACCTTCCCTTGAATTCGATACTCTAATGACCATGATTCAGATGACACTAAAGGCTCCATGGGAAGGAGCCCACAGAAGAAACAAGAAATCTGAATTGAAACGACAAGGCCCTATCATGCCTGGTGGCGATCATTCTGTTAATGTCTCCTTCTATTGCTCAATCTGTGGAGTGGAAATAGAAGTTACTCATGAAATGAAAAAACAGATACTTAGTTCGGATGAAGAAGTGGAATTGCCACAACACTGCGATAGAGATGTTATAATCAGGATCACTCAGACATCAGACTCTCAACCGGTTGAGGAAGTCGTTGCAGACGAACCTTTTGAACCAATCGAGCTTTTAATGGGTCATGTACCAGCTGATAGTGTTGAATACATGACAGTGATGAGTGTTGGAATCGATATTGGCTCCTCCACCTCACATCTCATCTTTTCACGATTGACTCTGAAACGTGAGATTAGTCTGTTCAATATATCAAATCGATTTGTTCTAGTGAACCGGGAGATTATCTATCAGAGCCCGATTATATTCACACCTCTCCTTGACAGATACACAATTGATATTGAAGCAGTGATTGAGTTCTGTGAGGAACAATACCGGAAGGCTGGAATTTCTCCTGAGATGGTCGAGACTGGAGCTGTTATTGTCACAGGAGAGACTGCGAAAAAGAAGAATGCTGAAGAGATCGTCGAGAGACTATCCTCGAAATCTGGAAAGTTCGTAAGTGCTGCTGCTGGTGTTAATCTCGAATCACTTCTTGGGGCTATGGGAAGTGGAATCGTTGCTCAATCTGGTTTTCGCCAAAAGAACATCTTACACGTAGATGTTGGCGGGGGTACTAGTAACATGTCTATTGCGTCAAGAGGTCAAGTGCTCAGTACGTCGTGCATAAATGTTGGAGGACGTCTTCTCGGAATTGATGATGAATTCAAAATCTGGCGTATTGATGGTCCAACACAATTCGTCATGAAAGAGCTAGGAATGAACTATAGGATTGGAGATACAATACCTGAACAGGATGTTCGAGCAATAGCACGTGAATATGCGAAGACACTGGTCGAAGTGATGCGAGGTCCAGCTACAAGTGTTATCGCAAAGGAATTGATGATGGCGGATGATCTCGATTTCACGATTCCAATTGATGAGGTTTCATTTTCTGGCGGCGTCGCTGAGATGATTTATGGCAATGGTGGTAACTATGATGACATTGGTAAATATCTTGCCCAAGAAATCAGAAATCAGGTTACAGGACTAAAGCTCCCCATTGTTGAACCAGAGAATAAGATACGGGCAACTGTGATTGGTGCTGGGAGTTTCTCTCTATCTGTTTCAGGTTCTACGACCTTCTACTACGATGACATTGATTTGCCTATCACGAATGTCCCTGTTATTCCTGTACACTTACGAAACGAGGAGTTTGATAGCAGCTGGTTTGAAGAGGAGATCAGACGAGCCTTCAAAACATTCGATATAGTTGAGGGTAACGACTTGGTTGCCCTCTATTTTAGTGAACAAATCCACCACCAGGATCGTTTCAAGGTCTTTGCTAAAGCAATAGAGAAAGCTCTACCAAACTCTGTTGAGAAGAAGAAGCCAATCATTTTGATATTTGCCTATGATTTTGCGAAAGTTCTTGGAATTAACATACGGAATGAAACCACTATTCAGAATAACTTGCTCTGCCTAGATGAATTAAATCTCGAAGCTGGCGATTGGATTGACATTGGTGCTCCATTGAAATCCACGCAATCATTTCCTGTCACTGTCAAAAGCCTAGTTTTCAATCAGAATAAAGAATACTTCGAGGTTGAATGAGAATGGTCGAAATAGATGCACAACGCCTGAAATATCAGATCATTGAGATAGTGCAGAAATTCTTCGATGAGCATCTGGATAGAGATAATGTTAGACTGAAAGAGAAATTCAAGCAGCAATATGAATCACTCCTACAGAATCATCTATCTGAGAATGCTTCCGAGATTTCAAGAGTGCATCATTTGATTAAAGAATTCGGACCTGCACTCAAGTCAGTTCTAGAACCTGGCCAGAATTATGACCGACTGATGGGTGAGATAAGTCCAATCTTGAATTCTGCTCTATCAAATGCAGAGCAAAAGAAATTACAATCATCATTAGATGAAGAAGAGAAGGAAAGGACATTCTCTTCACCTAAGACTATGGTTATTCCTAGTTATGACCGACCCAGTTGTATGCGAATGTTGAGTGTTGGAATAGATATTGGATCATCAACTTCACATCTGATATTCTCTCGACTTACACTAAATCGAGAGCGTAGCTTTCTCAATCCTACAAATCGTTTTCAACTGACGGATCGAGAGATCCTCTATGAGAGTGACATAATCTTCACTCCTCTTATAGATCGGCACACTATCGACATCGAGGCTATCATAAAATTCTGCGAGGATGAATATCGTAAGGCTGGCTTGACACCTGATATGGTCGAATCTGGAGCTGTTTTGGTCACTGGAGAAACAGCAAAGAAACAAAATGCTGAGGAGATTGTTAGACGTCTATCTTCTGAATCTGGCAAGTTTGTAAGCGCAGCAGCAGGACCGAATTATGAATCTGTTCTTAGTGCAATGGGTAGCGGTATAGTACAAAGGTCTCTCGAAACTCAGAAGACAATCATGAATGTGGATGTTGGTGGTGGAACTAGTAATCTGGCAATTGCTAAAAATGGGATCGTTCTCAGTACATCTTGCATAAACGTTGGTGGTCGTTTATTGGGTATCAAGAAGGATTTCAAGATCTGGAGGATCGACGAACCGACCTTCTTCATCATGAACGAGTTGGGTATGAACTATCAATTGGGGGATACAATCACTGAAGAAGATGTTCAGCGAATCGCTCATACCTATGCCAGTGCATTAATTGAGGTGATGCAAGGAAACGCTAGAAGCCGCATTTCCAAAGAGCTCATGATGACCAGTGATATTGATTTCAAAGTTCCAGTTGATCATTATTCTTTCTCAGGGGGCGTCGCTGAGATGATATATGGCAATGAAGGAGCTTATGATGACATAGGGAAATATCTTGCCAAGGAGATAAGCACACTTGCAAGAGAAGCTGGTCTATCAATCATCGAACCTGAAAATAAAATCAGAGCCACAGTAATTGGCGCAGGCGCATTCACGCTCTCAGTTTCTGGTTCAACCTGCTATTTCGATAGCAGCATCGAATTTCCAATCAAGAATGTCCCAGTAATCCCTGTCAATATAACCAAGGAGAATTATAGTATTGATAATGTACGAACGGAAATTGAAAATGCCTTTGTAAAATATGATAGGATTGAGGGTGACGACCTGGTCGCATTGTATTTCAAAGATGCACTCTATCGGTCGTATAATTGGCTCCAGGAATTTGTTAAAGCTATCGAGAATGCTCTTCCAGTATCTGTCAGAAGAAAGAAGATGGTAATCCTGTTGTTCCAGACTGATATTGGGAAAATGGTTGGTTTAATGATTCGTCGTGAAACTGCAATTCAGCACAATCTCATCTGTCTGGATGAATTATTCCTTGAGGAAGGTGACTGGATAGATATTGGTTCGCCCATTCATTCAGGTCAAGCTTTTCCTGTCACTGTGAAGAGCCTCGTGTTTAATCAGAATAAGATCTATTCGTAGGCCAATTTCTAACGAAGATGAATTTCAGAGAAGCGTGACAACCAAACCCCACTGCCCTATACTCAACTGTAGTTCATCTCTATAGTATTTGGCGAATCCTTCCTCTATTCGAATGTTAGTATCTTTTCTAACCTGAGGTATTTGTTGGTTCCAGAGGACTAGTTTGATTGACCCTGTATCATCAGAGAGCGTCGCATTCGCCACTTTGAGTTCTTCGCCCGTTTTCCGGGATTTAACTATACGTGTGCTTGATATTTTCTCAACATTTCCTTCTACGATAATCCTCTGTTGACCTTCCCTGAAATCTTCAATCTTGGACATAGCTTTCGGGAAACCATCTATAATCTTCTTCTCATAATAGATACCATCCCACGAATAATCGTGTGTCTTTCCTATTTGGACAAAACCCAAGCTTTGATAGAACGGGTTTGTTCTTGTGTTCCATTCAGGAGTACCTAGCACCCATACCTCTGCGGACGGATAGAGTTCACAGACCAATTTGAAAACTCTTGTTCCAAGTCCCTTTCTCATGTTTTCAGGATCTAACCATATTCGTTCACATACTTGGTAGTCCGGTCCCCTATCTGCAACAATGAATCCCCCTACGATATCATCTTCTGAAACAATCTTGTAATATTGTAGGTATTGGTTGTTAATGATGCTCATGTTCCATTCGAGTGAATCATACCCTGGTGGGCCACCTGGACCAGGAGACCCATACTCTGAGTCTGAATCAAACGCTCTTTTGCAGGTTTCAGTCAATACCTCTGCATCTTTCACATTTGCACGCTGTAATGCTAGTGCATTCCTAACCATCAGAATTACCTCAAGGTTCCTTATTTCATCTGATTTATGTTCACTTCTCTCAGAAAATCCGAGAAAACATTATGTTCAGAAACTCGATATTACTAAATATTGGTTTGTAAGGGCACGTTTTGAGATTTCGTATGCAACAAGCTAGTGTGTGGAGTTGTTTAGTCCGACTACTGTATAACTCATGCTAATTGCATTTCTAGTAGTATCCATGATTATGAGACCTTATTCAATTGAGAAAATAGAGTTCAATTGGTCTTATTATGAAAAAGTATATCAAGACACTTTTGATTTTGTTTGCCGTTTCAATCTACGAGGTGGAAATGTGAAGCACATTAAATGGACTTTCAGTCTATTGCTAATTTCTATACTTCTGGTGTCAATGTCGGTTCCATTAATGAATCCAACGACCAGCAATATCGCAATTTCTAATCCATCAGTCATCAAACAAGTTCCCACTACTGCATTATCATATGAATCTCACTCCTACATCTCCATTGATGGTGATGATGAGTTTCTTGCTATGGCTGCATTTGAGGAATGGGAAGGTGATGGGTCAAGTGGGGATCCCTTTGTGATTGAGGGTTATGAGATTGTTGACGAAGAATTTCTCATCGAAATTACGAATACAAGATACAATTTCATAATTCAGGATTGCAATCTTACATATGCGCTTGCTGCGATACATCTACGAAATGCGACTAGTGGTGTCATTCAAAACTGCTTGATAGTAGATACATATTATGGGATTGTACTAGCAAATGTGACTGGAATAGATGTGATTGGATGTCATATCACTGTACATCCTACAGAGGGAACCAATGGTGTCTATTTGGAGTTTTCAGATCATTGCTCTATAAGTAACTGCATCATTCAGGGACAGCCTGGAACTGATGCAGGTATCTATGGCGAGTATTGTGAAGAGATAACTCTGTACAATAACACCGTCTTCGAGTTTGACAATCATGGCATCTTTTTCGGTGGATGTTATGATATGGATATTATTGAAAACACCCTCTATTGGAATGAAGGGGGTGGAATCGGCCCGGTCTGCGGTATCTATATTGTTGAAAGCTTACTTCTATTTATTGCACAGAACAACATTACTGAAAATATGGATAACGGAATTACAATTGAAGAAACAAATAATGTGACAATTTTTGAGAATCATATCTCTCATAACTGGATTCATGGTGTCTATCTTGAGGATTCTGATTATTGCTTAATTCAGAATAACTTCATCGAAGATAATGGTGAAGGAATCACATCCGGTCCAGGATGTGGTGTCTGCACTTACTACTCTGACTACTGTCAGATTATTGGGAACGAATTCTGGTCGAATATTCTTACAGGCATTACATTAAGCAACTCAGATTTCTGTAACATCGCTAACAATTATCTCAATCACTCGTGGGACCATGGAATGCAAATATATCAATCACACAATGTAACAATTGAAGAAAATGAGATTTACAATTCTTATGGATTAAGCAGTGGAGGTCCCGAATGTGGTATTCGAGTACAGGAGAGTAACTATACATCACTACTTCATAATATATTAGGACATAATTCAGAGAATGGAATCACTGTTTATATGAGTGACTTTGGAGAGATGATTGGAAATACTATCTTTGATAGTGAGTATGACGGTCTCTTTGTCGAGGAATCTAGTGGGTGGGACATCTCATATAACGTGATCTATGATAATTATGGTTCTGGAATTGTACTCGACGGTTTGACATATGACAACTATGTCTATTACAACGATATTGGCTGGTGTGGAGAATATCTAGCTGTAGACACTTGGGGCTATAACTATTGGAACATATCAGGAGTCGGCAACTGGTATAGTGACTACAATGGTACTGGCACGTATTCGATTTTTGGTATAGCTGAAGCTGTTGATTACTATCCTTCCATGAGTCTCTATTGTGGCGTCACTACTCCTTCAGAATATGAGGTTGGAACCACAGGAAACACCATGACCTGGAATTCGAGTGCACTGAATCCTGGGAGATACGAACTTCTTATTGATGGCGTTTCTCAGGGTAATGTCACTTGGGATGGTGGTCATATTGCTGCTGATGTAGACGGACTTCCTGTCGGTGAATACAATGTTACACTTATTGTATATCACATATCTGGACATTGGTTAATGAATCAATCAACATTGACAGTGGTTGACACCATGGCTCCAGCTTGGACTGTGACTCCTCAAGACCAGACTCTAGATTATGGCGAGTCTCTCTCTTACCAGCTTCAAGCAAGTGATCCCTCTGGTATTGCTTCATGGGCAGTAAATGATACTGCTAGCTTTGCTATCAGTGCTAGTGGACTGCTGACTAATGCGACATTTCTTAGTCCCGGAGTCTATTATGTAGAGATCACTGTCACAGACATCTACTCCCATTCTGTATCTGTCACCATAAAGATCACTGTAAATGAACCAGCACCACCTATCGATACAACCACACTCATGTTAGCAATTGGAGGTGGAGGAGCGATCTTGGTTATTGTACTTGTAGTGATCATGTACAAGAAGAAAAGTAGTTAGTGCTGCTAAGGAGCCTGAGGGCTCCTTCTCCTTTATTTTCAACCCGTATACAATATGTTTTTTCTTGTAAGTAAAAGATAGAGGATTTTACAGATAACACCTCTTGTATCAAGGAAATGGTATTTAAGACCGAACTAGGCGATGAACCGTCAAGTTGAGAATTTTAGACTATTCCAAACTCAGAGGTAGTGAATTTACTGGACTCTCTACCTTTCAAATTCTCAGCTTTTTTAGAAGAGCGATAGTCTATACATTCCTCTCAATTTACCTTCGGTCACTGGGCCTTTCAACCACAGAAGTGACATTGATGGCAACTGTAGGCATGATTGCCAACACTATGGCTCAGTCTTTCCTCTGGGGCGGTCTACTGGACAAATATCGGAGACCTATAGAATTCGTTGCTGTGGGCGAGTTCACGGCTGGATTAGGCCATTTTATTATGGTCTTAGCGTATATTCATTTCCTTGCATTAAATCAGTTGATTATTGCTGGGTATGTGATTATACTCTCCCTCGGTGGAATCGAAGTATTTTGGAGCATGTCCAATGTCGGTTGGTCTGCATTAGTTTCTGAGGTGACTGAGATTGATGAACGTAAGAAACTGATGGGGCAATTCTCAATCATTGGTGGATTAGGTGGGATTGGTGGTGCATATCTTGGAGGCTTTCTTTACAATGATGGTTTAGGATTTACCAATGGGAGTATCTTCAATATTGCTGCGGTTGTGATGATAATATCCAGTTTCATTGTCTATTTCTCAATTCGACTTGGAAATGTAAAGACAAAGAATGAGTTAGAACCTCCTAAATCTCCTGAGAAGAGTCATCTGAGAGATTTACCATCAAAACTCCGTGTTGGATTTTTAATTTTCATAATAGCTTTGATCTTCTTGAATTTCGGTAGAAATTCTATATCAATAATTACAAGTCTATTCTTGGAAGATCCGACTGCTTTCGGTGCATCTGGTGAAGAGATAGCTCTATTCAGTAATGTTGGTAGCATCGCATCAATGATTGCTGGATTGTTACTAGGGTCTCTCATCGCCAAGGTCAATGATAACAAAGTGATGATATCAGGTATCTTGCTATCAGTTGTGGCTATCTTATGGTTGATTGTCACTCCAACATTTGCATTATCTCTAATTGCATCCTTTCTAATTGGAGCTGCTCAAGTAGTAATCCAGTCATCTAGTTATTCAATTGTGGCTAAGATGGCTCCTGAAGAATTTCGAGGGCGACTTTTTGCCTACTACAATGCAACCTTCTTCTTGAGTTGGGGGATTGCAGCTACGTTAGTTGCAGGCCCTGTTGCTGACCTGTTAATAGCCAACGGACTATCAAATGCTGATGCCTATAGAGGAAGTTTTGTAGCAGCCCTTATTCTGATAGCAATTGGTGTTTTTGTACTCCTACTATACCTTAGATACTCAAAGAAGAATGAACTCGGATAGAACGCGATTTCTTGATTCATTAGAGTTAAAACATTGGAATCTATTGATAATCAAGGATCATTGCAGATTCATAGGTGGGATAATTGAAAGGAAAGGGTGGCTGTATACTCTTCCTAATTTTGATTGGATGTAGTATACTCCCAGTATGTTCTAATTTTATCCATAGTCCTCTCTATAGGAACAGCAGAGATTTGAATGACCACACAATCCTCTCTGAGGTGGCATTCTCCACTTACATTGGTGGGTCGATGGATGATACTATTGATTGCATCGTGGTTGATGATTCGAACAATACATACATCGCAGGACGAACATTTTCCCAGAATATACCATCCGGAGGAAATCTTAGGTTTGAATATTCAGCTTGCAGTGACTATTATGTGATGAAACTCAATTCATCCCGAGGGATTGAATATCTGACATACATCGGAGGATCTGGATATGAGGGGTCTCCAGACCTAAATCCAATCGGAGCCTGCTCCATTGATGTTGATGATTTGGGAAGAGTCTATATGACTGGAACAACAGGAAGTTCCGACTTTCCGCTTGTTCATCCCTGGCAAGACGAACAAAATGACATTAGCGATTGTTTTGCTCTAAGATTAAGTTCAGATGGAGGTTCATTCCAATATTCGACTTTCATAGGAGGATGGGGTTTGGATTTTGGTACGACAATAAAGGTCGACACATCTTATAATGCGTATATCTGTGGATGGACGCGATCGGAAGATTTTCCAACAATGAACTCTATTGACCGTAGCTTGAGTGGCAATTCTGACCTTTTCCTTCTCAAGCTTGACCACAATGGTCAGCTAGTTTTTTCTACATATGTTGGTGGTTCTGGTAGCGAAACTGCACAAGGTACTTCATCACTCTTCTTGGATGAAGCGCGGAATTCCTATATTATTGGTTCAACAACTTCGCCAGACCTTCGAATCACAAACAATGCAATAGAATATAATGCACCTACAAGAGACATCTTTTTTTGGAAGGTTAGTCCTAATGGAGGCTTTTTATCAGGATCATATTTTGGCAGTATCGACAGTGATGAAGTCGGAGGTATATGTGTTGATGATCTTGGATATATCTACTTGACTGGATCCACAACTGGAACCATTACTCTCAATCACAGCATAGGTTCGAATCCATCAGCTTTTGTTGCGAAGTTTACCAACACTGGGAATCTTCTCCATACAACTGGTTTTGGCGGTTCAGGAATTGACTATCCTCTAGGACTTTTTGTTGATAATGACCACTGCGTATTTGTTACTGGTTATACATATTCACCAAATTTCCCACTTGAGGACTCAATTGATGGCATCTATGATGGTCTAGGAGATTGTTTTATCTTGAAACTATCTAGTGGTGGTGATCAGTTACTGTTCTCTTCATATCTGGGTGGGAGTGCGGAGGATATTGGGTTTACAGTTACTGCAACTCCATATCATAATATCATGTTAGGCGGTGCGGTAAATTCCCTCGACTTTGAGATTATCAATCCATTGAATTCAACAAATGAAGACCTCACTGGTTTCATAATTGAAATTGAAGATGAATGGGAAGATATTCCTTTGACTACTTCTACAACTACAACAACTAGCACTACTTCCCCACCTAGTTCTTCCATAACTACAACTACCTTGCCTTCCGACCTGACTGATGAGCTTAACTCTGTTTTCCTTCTTAATAGTATATTACTAGCTGGCTTAGGTTCTGAGCTAATTGTTCTCTTCTTGATGGTCCGGCACATTGTACGAAATAGACGATTATCATATTCATGAACATTATAATAGAGGTGTGGTGAATTCCTTATTCTTGCTTTGAAATCCATCCTTAATTAGTTGCGATGTTTCATCAGCAATCAATATTGGGTGCCAAAAATGACAGTGGCTTATAAGAAAATCAAGGATAATCTTGTATTAACCCACCGTATCCATGGAGATGTAAAGGATCTTCCTGTTGTATTCGAGAAATTAAGAGGAGCCGCAGGTAATGCAGCAGATGGTTTTCCGTTTGTGGTACTCCACTACCCCCTTACTGATGAAAAAGGAATGACAATGGATGTCTGCCTCCCCCTATCAAAAACGATTCATAACAAAGACTTCAAGGTAATTTACTTGGAAGGAGGAATCGCAGCAACTACAATTCATAGGGGTCCTTATGATACAATCATGGATTCGTATCGCAAACTGGTCCCTGAGGTATACAAACATGGGCATCCAATCCAAGAGAATGGAAGAGAAGAATTTCAGAACTTAGATCTTGAGAAACCTGAGAACACGGTTGTCGAGATTCAGGCTATGATTATCGATTGGGAGAATAGGGTTGAAAATCACGTAGAACGAGTTCTTGGCAAGGAAAAGAAGGACTATGCTCTAGGTGGATTCAGAGACCTGACACTCGAAACTGAACAACCCCAGCGCGCATCAATCATTAGAGATGCCCTAGAGAAACTTAATGAAGTTGCCACTGAGGACCAAAAATATGAAGCTCTCTCACGGTGCGGTCACGAGTTTCCTACTGAATTAATTGAAGAGATGCGAGACCTCTACAGGGCGACCAAGAGTATTGATACGGTGATTCAAGCTATGAAGGAGGGACACTACTTCTTTCCAAAGCTCCGCAGAGAAGGTCGTATCATATATGATAGAAAAGGTCCAGCCAGAAAGGAAGCCTTTGAAAAGGCTGAAACAAGGCTAGAAAGACAGCGTGCAATCTGTTTCTGCCCTCTTCTCAAAGATGTTTGGGATGAAATGCCAGGGACATTCTGCTATTGTGCAGCAGGCTGGCCAAGACGTCTTCTTGAGGGAATTTTAGAGACCCCGTTAAAAATCGAAGTGACAAAAGCTTTGACTAAAGGTGATGATTATTGTGAGTTTGCAATTCATCTTCCTGAAGGTGTCCAATAGTACATATCTAGGATTACTTTGTCTTCAAACATAGTATCAGTGGGTTTCATTTCATCGAGGCATATAGTGAAGATGTGATCTCTTCAGGATGTAGAGGTATGTTACTCAATTTTGGTGGATTGGAATCGACCATTGCAGGAAGAACACAGAGTTCAGGAGATTCAATCCATAGCTGAATCTTTTCCTTAGCATCATCAAGAGTGTCTTCTCGAAGGACTGGTACAACATTTGGTAATCCAAATCCATCAAGCAATTGAGGATAATTTAAAATTCCAGAAGTGGTCGGCTGGTTTCCAGTAGTTGCATACGCATTATTATCGAGTATCATAATCTTGAGATTAGATGGTCTGACAAAAGAGATCGTAGCTAACGATCCTAATCCCATCAGAAGATTACCATCGCCAACCACTGTCAAGACTTTTCGTTCAGGTTTCGCAAGTGACAATCCTAGACCAACTGAAATTGGTAATCCCATGCTTCCTCGTAGGTAAATCTGTGGGTGCGGCAAATAGTGGTAGACCTGCCTGCTAATGTTCCCATTACTGCTGACAATTATCTCATCTCCAGTCAGGAACGATGAAAGTTGCTGGATTAACTCATGACCCTCCAAAATCACAGCACCTCCTGTTTGACTAATAATGCAACAGGTCTTGATGTTTCTTTCATTTTATCTACTGCAGATTGGATTATCTTCTGCCAGTTATCCTGTTTTAACTCCCAATAGGGGATACGATAGCTAGTCAGAGTTCCTTCTGTCACTTCTCCCATAATAGAGTGCTCTGGAAAATCACGATCTGCTTCAAGTCCTCGCCAACTAATCATAAGTAGCATTGGCAGCCTGTATAGTTGTGCAAGTGAAGTAAGTGCATCTCCAATTGTTGCGAATCCTGAGTTTTGCATAAGAACAAAGGATAGTTTTCCACCAAATGCTATACCTGACGCTATCCCTATTGCCTCATCCTCTCTTGTCGCAGGAATATATCTCACATAGTCTGCCTTCTCCAATTCACTTATCAAACGAGAAAAGTATGAACAGGGAACTCCAGATGCATAAGAGAATCCCCTATTATGAAGGAATTCCAAAATCTCTGCTGAGGCTATCATAGCCTTCTTTTCTTCGTTGATGCCTTAAAACTTGCTCATCGTTTTCAATTGATTAACAGAGGGAGATTTCTCTCAATAAAATTAAAGTTTATAGGCCCTCAACTTCAACGAGAGATAGTGGATGTATTGCCTGTTTCATTTTGGAGTAGATATATGTGAGCTTTGAAGTTGATATTGCAGATATACCAATTGATTCGTTCTATAGAGATGAACGTTGTAAGAAATTGGAAAGCATTCTACGACTGGATTCAGATTTTGCTGAGTATAAAGTGAAACGATATAGAATCGAAGAAGAACAAACTCAGGATCCATACTTCATTATCAATGAGAAAGAAGAAGAAAATATGATGTGGTTGAATGAGTGGGAGATAGACTCACTAGATGATTCTGAGTTGTTGTCATATGTCACTGTGACAATCAAGACTAGTCGAAGACCAAATCCAGTGGAGAATTGGATGTTATTTGCGTGCTTCTTCGCAGCTCTCTTCCTTAGCTCTATAGTTCTCTATTTCATAATTCCTGAGTTTCAGACATACTCCTTCTATCCACCACTAATTGTAACCTCGTTTATTTTGATGGCGATACTGGGAGGAATTGCCTACACGAAGAGCAAATCCCACTCACGAGGAGTAAAAGAATTGGATACTGAGTTGATGCAGCAGAACCCTGAGTTTCTTGAAGCAATACGTAAGTTTGCCGCCTTGACCAATATTACTGATTCAAAGAGAGTTGAGTATGAGAGACGATTGCAGGAGCTAGAATCGCTCTTACAGGACAGATTTTCTCTCTAACCAAACTCGCAAAATGCAGTTATTTTTACTCCTCTTCCAAAGTAGTCAAGACACATAAAATAGAACCCAATCCTCCTTTGAAAATTACGGATATATTTTCAAATGAAAGCAATTGTGACAACAGACTACGGTTTAAGCCCAATGGTCTCTTTGTAATGATTGGCGGCTCCAGATCTGCTATCTTTCAATCAGTCTTTTTGGGTCCACGTTATTCATGAGAGGATGGCAAACACTTAGGTTTCAATTTATGGGGAGAACCTTACAATAAAGAGGATATGGGTTTTTTAGAAGAGTTATTCGAATCTGGAGCAGTCAGACCCGTTATTGACAGACGCTGTCCACTGCATAAGACTCCGGAAGCATTGCGGTATCTTGAGGATGGATTAGCATTAGGCAAGGTTGTCATACAAATGGAACATGAAAATTAGTGAAATAAGATAATACTTAGCGAATTTCACGTGAATAATATCTCACAAACTTCCTGAATTCGCATCCCCTTTAGGAATACTTATGATACAGTTATCATAACCCTGTATGAATGGGTTACAAAATGTAACTCATAAACGGAGAGAGAAAAATGAGAACAGAAACTGCACAAAGAATTCTGTGGTTTGCTCTGATCTTCATAGTCCTTATGATTATTGCAACAGTTGCAGGTGCGATTGCTTTCACACTCGCATTCGAATTCATTGACCTAGGATCATTCATTTCCGATCCTACAGCTCTAGCATTCCTTCAAGCCTATCCGCTTGTCATCCCTAGCGTTATCTGGGCTATTGCGATTATCGAGATTATCTATTTTGCCATCATCTTCATGTGGAGAAAGAATCCAATGAACCATAGAACTGGATTCACATTTCTTGGCATAATACAACTTCTAGTAGGGTTTAACCTGCTTGGTTTACTCATACTTCTACCAGGTCTTCTATTAGAATCTGAACAATGAAATCATTATCAGGGAACCTTATTGGTTCCCCTTCTTTTCCTTGTATTTTTTGGTATAGATACAGAAATGGTTGTATGATTTGTTATAATCTGTTTCGCGACCAGATTAAATACAAAACTCTATACATAACAGGAAGGTTTTGAATATCATGAAAGCAGTTGTTTGGACAAAGTATGGACCCCCAGATGGTCTTCAGATGGGAGAGGTTGAACGACCGCAACCCAAAGCTAACGAGGTCTTAGTAAAAATTCATGCAACTACAGTCACAGCAGGGGACTGTGAGATGCGAACACTTACGTTTCCATTTGGTCTAGGGTTCTTCATACGGCTCTACACTGGTCTGAGAAAACCTAAACGAGTGACGATATTGGGACAAGAATTAGCTGGCGAAATAGAAGAAGTTGGAAATGATGTGACCCTGTTTAAGAAGGGTGACCTCGTCTTTGGTGCTACTGAGGATTTTCAATTTGGCACATATGCCGAGTACATCTCACTACCTGAAGATGGACCCTTAGCAATGAAACCCAACAATTTAACATTTGAAGAGGCTGCTGCAGTTCCTGTGGGGGGCTTAAATGCACTGCATTTTATCAAACAAGGTAATCTCCAGAGTGGTCAGACATTATTGATAAATGGTGCTGGCGGTAGTATTGGAACTATAGCAATTCAGCTTGCCAAATCGCTAGGAGTTGAGGTAACAGCTGTAGATAGTACAAACAAACTGGATATGCTACGTTCAATTGGAGCCGATTTTGTTATTGATTATACTCAAGTAGACTTCACCAAGAGTGGTAAAAAGTACGATGCAATTTTCGACATTGTTGGCAAAGCATCATATTCTGGTTGTATGAGGTCTCTAATGGAGGATGGAGTTTATTTGTTAGGGAATCTCAACCTATCTAAAAGCCTCCGCATGCTATGGACAAGGATAAGTAGTAGTAAGAGAATAGTAGGAGGTTCAGCAGACTACGATACTGCTGATCTTATCTTCCTTAAGGAGTCAATCGAGTCTGGAAAGCTAAAAGTCATTATCGATAGAACCTTCCCTCTTGAACAGGTGGCTGCTGCTCATATCTATGTTGAGAGTGGGGAAAAAATTGGAAATGTTGTCATTTCCGTGAATCATGATATCGGTGACGCGAACTGATCTTCACATTTTTTACCCTCAATTAATCCCGTAATAACAAAGCAAATACTGGTTATTTCATTTCATATTGCTATAGTATACTTGGAACTAGTTTCATGATGGTCGAAGAGTACCTTTTTCATATCAAGTCTGATGAGAGTAAAATTTGGATCTTCACAAGATTCCCAATATCCTGAAAACCAGGGCACTGAAGACGCGACATCATTACGAACCTGTTGGTCTTCTATAATACTTGCCGTACCAGTCACTCTTAGACATCCTGTTCGTTCTTTTCCTTGAACTGCAAGTGTAAACTCGATGTTAGGATTCTTACGGATTTGAGTGACTTTATCATCTCCTGATCGAGTAACAACCCAGAGTTTCTTGTCAAAGACATTCACAGACACTATCCTCACTCGTGGATGGTTTCCATCAACTGTTGAGAGATGAATCAGTCCCCCCTTCTCAAACAGCGGCCAGACTTCAGAAAATGTCATTTTTTCAGGGTATGTTTTTTTCATAGGAAAAATCAATCGAATCCAGATAATAAGCTCCGATATCAAAGCAACATTATCAGCTAGATGATGTCAACTAATTTTTATAGCTATATTCATAGAAATCCTCTTGTGATTATATGACCTATCTTGTTGCATACTATTCTAGAACTGGTAATAATAGAGCTATTGCAGAGCAAATTGCTAAGTTGCTTTCTGCTGATATTGATGAGATTATTGATAAGAAGAAACGTCAGGGAAAAGTTGGCTGGCTTCTAGCTGGACGAGACTCAATGAGTGGGAATCTCACAGAGATCGAGTTCAAAAAGAATCCACAGGATTATGATACAATAATCATCGGAGCTCCCATTTGGGCTGGCAATCCTATTCCACCAATTCGTACATATCTGCAAAATGTTGACCTGTCTGGAAAACGTGTTGCATTCTTCATCTGTGCCAAAAGTGATGGATTCAATGAGGTGTTTCCTCAGCAAGTTGCTTTGATTCCAAATTCTGAGCATATCGGGAATTTTGGTATTCGAGAGGACCGCTTCAAGAATGAGGACTATAGTGCTGATCTTCAAGCTTTTATTGAGAAGGTCAAGTAGTTATATCTGAACAGTGTTATATTACCATATCTTCATTGCTTCGGAAACAAATTGATTGGTGAATTGATTTCAATGGATGCAGACGGTCTTTTCGAAAAATTGTGGAAACGTCACAGAAACCCAATTAGTTGGGTTCTTAGACCCGTCTTTGGTATTGTGTGGTTCTATGGTGCGTGGATTCAAAACATCTGGATTGTTTTGTTCTGTGTCTTTGGTTTAGCGACAAGTTGGTTCTGGTTTCCTGAACCGAAGGAATCTCCCAGATGGGTACTAAAGTTTCTTGAAATTGAGAAGGAGTATGTAACACCACCTTGGACTTACAAAAAGGTAGTTCCATTTGGCATGATTTTTGTCTTTCTAGGTATCTTCACCTGGGTACTCTGGTTTCAGGATTTGATATTAGGTGCTGCTATTCTTATTTTTGGATTCTTTTTCAAAGCAATATGGAGCTATATTGTAGCAAAAGATTCAGGCTTACCTATCACCATTCTCTCTATCTCTGCTCTTGGCATTCTTAGTTACATTGTTTACATTCTACTCCAAGGATAGTATTGACTCTGGTCTGATTCAAGGAATAATGAGATGCTTCACTCAAGCTCTGAAGCAGACTGATCTTGAAGCATTTGTTGAGAAAATAAGGTAAGGATCAATTTCTATATAGATCGAAGATATGAGAATAATGAGCTATCGCATCCGAATTAATCAACAGAAACATTGTTTCTATGTATTCTCGTACCCATCCGGACAGAACCTATGTTGTAGTTTCGATATTCCTCTTAATCTATTGATTAATTGTGACACCTTTAATCCGCCACGAACCAAATAATTATATAATATTAACTATAGTTAAATATTGGGTGTTTTATTGACAGTTGTTGATACAAATAAAGAAGAACTTTTGAATTCGTCAGATATGAATAAAGCAGTAATCCGCAAATTCATTGAGGCTTATAATAACAGAGACCTGGACGTGTTTGATGAATTAGTAATACCTGATTACATTGATCATACACATCAAACGAAGGGTCGAGAGGATTTCAAGCGTTTGTTCACCATGGCTTTCGAAGGGTTTCCAGATTGGTACGAGGAGATTCAAGAGATGATCGCTGAAGATGATAGAGTTTGGGTTCGAGTGAAGGCTACTGGGACACATAATGGCGATTGGAATCTATTCGGGGTTCCTCTACCTCCAACAGGTAACAAAGTCGAGATGGAGATGGTCTTCATCTGGCGAGTTATCGATGGAAAGTTAGTTGAGGGGCGAGAAGTAGATGACTCTATCGAGTTCCTTAGACAGTTAGGTCTCGTCGAATACACTGATAAAGGTCAGACTGTATTTTCTGAGAACTGAAGGTAGTTGCGTTTTGCTATGAAAGCCATTGTTGTTTCCAGATACGGTCCCCCTGAAGGACTCAAATTTGTAGATCTAGACAAATCCATTCCAAAAGAAAATGAGGTCTGTGTTAGAATACATGCTACAAGCGTAACTGCAGGAGACGCAATGCTTCGAAGAATGAAGTTACCTCTCAGATGGATAATGGGTCTGTTTATGGGTGGATTGGGTAAAAACAAGGTATTAGGCCATGAGTTTGCTGGTGTCGTGGAATCTGTTGGTGATGAAGTATCTCAATATCAACCAGGAGATCAAGTCTTTGGATCTACAGGAATGAAAGGAGGTGCATATGCGGAGTTCATCTGCGTTTCTGAAGACAGCATGATTGCTATGATGCCAGCGAATCTGACCTTTGAGGAAGCTGCAGCAATTCCCATTGGTGGAAATACAGCTTTACATATTCTAAAAACTGGGAGTCTTCAAGCGGAGCAGAATGTGTTGATCTATGGAGCATCTGGTAGTGTAGGTTCGTATGCAGTGCAGCTTGCAAAGTACTTTGGCGCAAATGTAACAGGAGTATGCAGTACTAGAAATCTAAAATGGGTGAAAGAGATTGGGGCTGATGAAACAATTGATTATACCCAAGATGACTTTACCAAGAATGGAAAGTCTTATGATGTCATTTTTGATGCAGTTGGAAAAATTTCACGATCACTCTGTAAAAATGTATTGAGAGAAAATGGCGCATTTCTCACCGTAAGGTCTACAACAAAGGAAACACAAGAGAATCTATTATTACTAAAGGACCTAATTGAAAGGGGAAAGATCAGACCTATTATCGATAGAATATATACATTTAATCAAATTACTGATGCTCATTCATATGCTGATACAGGTCACAAGAAAGGGAACATTGCTATTACAGTAATTCCGTCCCAAAAGTGAAGATGTAGTTTTTCTCAGTAATCCAGTTCTTTTTCTAGGATTATGAGTGAAAGATCCATATTAGGACTCTTGCTGCTCTCGATAGAGCTTTTGGTACACCTTTGATATCTTCCCTTCATTCTGCAGCTTGGCAATATATTCCTTCTCTTTCTGAATGTGGATTTTTCCTAATTCAGTCTTTTTAGCTAGCCACTCTTCCCCATCTAGATTATACCATTTCCAGAATGCAAATGTGCTGATTATGAAATATAATGCAGTGAACAACGTGAATCCTAGTCGTATCCCAAATATTGCTGAATCGGGTTGGATAATTAGGGTATTATCAAATCCATATCCGCTGATGACAAGCAAGAATATTGCATTCGCTATTGAGATTGCTGGCTTTGTAAGTAAAGCGTTCATGCCAGCATATGTTGTTTCACGTCTCTTCCCAGTCGAAATTTCATCATAATCTATTACGTCTGCTAACAATGGCGACCATATCAATGTTACAGGACCAAAGCCTATTCCTACTACTACAAGGCTAATAATGACCAGAGGTAACCAATCTCCAGCAAAGAAGAGAATAATCAACCCTATACTGGATATTATCAGTCCAAGAATATAGACCTGCTTTAAACCCCGTTTTTTCACCATCCTATCAGCCAGGAAACTAAAGATCAGCATAAAGAGAAAAACAATGATTAATGGAATAGAAGCCAAAAGTCCCCGTAACACGACTACGTATTGTACGTAGTATATCATAGAACCTGTGACAATAGTAAATGCCATTTCATGGAAGAAGTTCATGGCTTCAAATGCCAGAAATTCCTTGTTCTTGATTGTCTTAATCATAGATTCAATGAAACCAAATGATTCCTCTTTTCTTGCATATTCATTCTCAGTCAATGCAAAACTTGCTACGAATAGAACAGAGCCAGCAACTACTGCGAGAAACACCATTGCAGGTTGGAAGAACGGATTGAGCTCAGTCGATGTTTCATCGGTTAGCAAGATTAATGGTAGAACCATTGCAACCATGCCTCCGAGTGAACCGAGAATAACATTGTACAGACTGAGATTCGATCTTGCTTCTTGAGTGATGCACATCTCCGCGGGTAAAGCTGTCTGGACTAATCCAAGCATTGTAAACATCGAATCAAACAAAAACAGAACCAGCACTAAATTCCAGAATAACGCAATTTGTGTATTCCCCATAAATGGAAACCAGCAGATGATGAAAGTAAGTGCATAGAAGAGAGAGCCAAATCGCAAGACAGGGATACGTCTACCCATCTCTGTATCGATTCTCTCTTGAAGAATGCCAAAGAGGGGATCATTGAGAGCATTCCAAAATGCGAATATCAACCAAGCAAGGGAGATCCATTCTTCGCTTAGACCAAGTTTTATGTTATAGTAGAACGTGATAGCTGACCCTAGGGCAATCATTTGAAGAAGGTTCATCGAGGCCTGAGATAGACCAAAGGCTAGTTTTGACTTGACAGGTAATCGTTCATCGAAATTAGCAGGGAACTCATCATTGAAACTATCATCTGTCTCCGTCATTTTTGGCTACCAACTATTGTACTCTTTTTGAAACCTTAGTCAATATGCATTGTACCAATAATGAAATCGGAGATAAAAACCAACTGAACTATCATGAATGGTAAACACTGAAAAGATAATGCATGTGTTATCAGCTATGCGATTCTACAAGCCTGCTGAACGTCAACCCTGCTACTATTGTGAGAGGATTAGTGCTGTGGAAAAAGAGCAAGGATACCCAACAAGAGATGGTATCTACACATTTGAGAAGTATATTTTTCGATGCGCGTGGCATTCTCGATTTTCCTGTTCGAGATGTGGGAACCAACATCACTTTAGCTGGCTCTACTGGTGCCCTCAAAAAGAAGAACTAGTGTGTGGTGACTGCAACAAGCCCACACTGAAACCCGTTGCATTCTGGGATCGAACCTATGCATACGAGTTCTACTGCGAAGAATGTGGAGAACACCATGTTGACCTTTTCTATGCAGAATTTCAAGGTCAACATCCCTGGCAGTTGGGACATCAAACGGTAAGATCATGCATTGATGCACAAAAACCTTGGACGCCAATCTGGTCGCCAACGAAGCAAAGGGCTGGGATCAAGCTGGAACTTGTTGAAGCTCTCAAGCTACCTAGCCGGGTCTTACAACTCAGAGAAGACTTGAAAATCACGCAATTCAAGGTACTTAGGAGTGCTGTTCCTGATGAAGAAATAGATCTGCCTGAAGCGAGGGAGTCCTGGGAAACGAATACTGAACAATGGACTCAGCTAACTGAAGGGGATCTCAATCGACAGCTAATCATCGATCCAGCTCTGTGGTCTCTACTTGGGGATGTAAAAGATCTACATGTTCTTGATGCTGGATGTGGCAATGGATATTTTACGAGGAAGCTGGCTTCTAAGGGTGCAAATGCAGTTGGAGTTGACTATTCGAGGCCGTTCATAAAATACTGCAAGAGGGTCGAATCTGAGCTAAACCTCGGATGTGATTTCTATGAGATGTCGTTGACTGATATGAACAACTTCGAGTCCAAAATGTTCGACATTGTTATATCGAATGTTGTGATGGTGGATGTTTTAGACTACAAAACTGCTTTCAAAGAAATAGCACGGGTTCTGAAGGATGATGGTCGATTCATCTGGTCAAATGTTCATCCTGTGTTTGGTCGTACAGCTGGTGCCATAGATCCTAGATTGCCGAGGGATTCACCAAGAAATGAAGAGAGATATCTCAAGATGATAGACCGCTACTTTGATTCTGGTGGCGAACGGATCGACTGGATGGAGAATCCTACTTGGCAGTTCATGCGTACTCTTGAGGAATACAGCAAGGCTCTGAAGAGTGCAGGCTTTGTAATCTCTGAGATTTTAGAGCCACGCCCTACTCCAGAGGTCATTCAACAGAATCCTCGTCACCTATCATTTGATGCAGATAGGTGGACTCACTTCATAATCTTTGAATGCATAAAACGACATTGAGATTCATTTGCGATCAATAGTGAATTGTAATTTTTGAATCTTAGCCTGATAAAATATGGTCTATCCTCTTAATTGGCGTATATTCGCCATTGCCCCTTACTACACTAATGTTTCTATCCTCTTGCAGTAAAGAAGACATACAGGAATAAGACTGAGAAGAGTGCAAGGAGTCCGATGAGCATCCAACCAACTATCGGTAATGATATAGTAAGCATGTTCCACAACATAGCTATTGCACCCAGTATGTTGTAGACAAGTTCCATGATGACATAGATCTCTACCTGTTCCCAGGTCGTCTTCTGATAGGCTAGAAATGAGCCAATACTCACCATGAGTGTAGCCATTCCTACTATCCTACCTGATGCGACCTCATTTGGCCATCCAGTCAATGTGTTCCAATATTCAGGCATAAGGAACCATAGGGCTCCAAATACTAAGGCGGCGATGAAGTGTAGCAAGAATACATACTTTGCAATTTTCGGTATATCAGCTATCTTAACCACGCTCCAATATTAGTATAAAAGATAGTTTAGCTTTCTTATTTATTTTCCGAAAGCAATTCTAAGTCGGACATTAGTATCAGTCCTAGATTCATTTCTGAAAGTAGATCTTTTCCGTCCATCTTTCTTTTGTTTGCTTCAATCCTTTTTGAGCTAGTTCCTGCGTGGAAATGTAACGTTATATTTCAAACATCATCAGATTACTATTATCAATAAGGTGATTTGTCATGAGGTGGAGAATGAGAGAGTTTCGCAGTCGAAGTATTCTATGTTTGTGTATACTCTCAACTCTGTTCCTGCTCTTTATGTCACCAATATCATCCACTGCTCAATTGGAACTTGATGACCTTGCAGGTGTTAGAGTGGCAATATACAATGGCAATGGTGTGATGGGATCCAGCCGAATCGCACTTACAAGAATGTATGAGTGGATGAATGCGACAGTTGCCAATATCACAGCATCTGAAATCCTCGCGGACCAGCTTAGTCAATATGATATCTTTGTTATTCCAGGAGGATCGGAAGGTACTGCGAGTACCGAACTTGATAGTGATGGAAAACAGAAAATAAAGGATTTCGTTGCAGGTGGTGGTTCATACTTTGGTATATGCGGTGGTTCAACATTTGGAGTGACATACCTTCGGCTCTTCAACGGTTTTATTAGTCCAGTGGATGAACCAGGTCTGATAATACATTCAACACTCATGCACGTCAATCTCTCTTCTACTGGACCCGATCTCTCTAATCTGACTGAGAATTTCACAACTATGTATTATAATTCTCAGTACTTCTCTCCTAGATATGGATTTGAGAGTTCGATTCAGACCATCGCAACTTACGAATCTAATGGCAGAGCTGGAATGATTGCATTCCCGTATGGAAATGGGACCGTCTTTCTCTCAAGTCCCCATCCTGAATATGAGGAAGACGATGATCGAGATGATACCACATTTGGTGATGATCTTACTGATCCAGATTCAGAGTGGGAGCTTATGTTTCGGGTGTCAAAATGGTTGGTCGAAACCTCTTATGTTGAGTCACCAAATGATTTCACTTTGATTGCTGTTGTGTCATCTGGAGGAATTATAGCTGTATTAGCAGTTGCTGTCCTCTATCGAAGAGTGCATAGATAGAATGTTCAATTTGATGGTGAACATTGCGGTTTGTAATCTGACGATATTAAAATTTTCAATTCTTCCATGCAACTTAAAAATAGTCCGAAGGCTTAAGCTGCGAGAAGTGGTTCAGCACGAAATGATTGCCACTTTTGCCGACATCCTTAAAACAAAAATCATCGCCCAAGAATTTAGCGAGCCGGTCTGGCGGAGAAGCTTACGCGACAGCCTGCAGAGCTGTTCTACTTGGGTGCAAATCCCAAGGCCGGCTCCACTTTCTTATCTGATATTGTTGATTGCTGACCTTGCAGTATCATGTTTGACTTTCATTATATTTGAAACCACGGTGAATTGAAGATTTTGTTGCTGCATATTTTGCTGAAGCTGGAGATATTGTAGATTGAATGATTGTTGCATCTCTGAAGCACCAGAACTATCTTTTAGTTTAAGCAGTTTCTCGCCATGTCTTGTTAAGTTATCAAGTTCCTTACAGGCTATGCCCAGCCATGAATCATATCTCTTCAATTCTGCTTTCTCAGGTGTTGACAATCCTCTGGGACTTGATTGCTTTGATAGCTTGTACAGAATCTTTCTAGTTTCTTTGAGTATCTTGACACGGGTCTCTAACTGTTTTCTATCTATCACTTTTATCACCTAGATACGCTCTACCATCATTTTCGTTTGAACAACCCAAAATGGAATGATCCCGCAGCCCAGATATGCTCAATACTCCATCCCTGACTTGTTAGAATATTGATTGCTACGCCAAAGTCATCTGCTAGACCTTTGTCGTGTACGATAAGATAATTGACTTCTGGAATTTTTCCAGTTAATACATCCTTGGCTCCTATTCTTGACATCTCGAATCCAACCTTTGAATTTCGTACCTGTGACTTTAGAAGACCTATAAACTCTCTCTTGAGATTGAAGAATGTTCTGTGTAACTTTGATATTTCAGTGCAATCCATAGTCCTTATACTAAACGATATGTCATTACCTTTTCTTTAAAATCAGCAAGAATGATAGCAGAATTCTTAGAATTCATCGAGACCTTCATGATTTATCAGTGATTTGTAATGAGGTTCGAATCTTCCTCTAACTCCCAAAGACATGATGTAGCTCAAGACAAAATTATCGAGAGTGTCCGACAGCTGAAGATACTGTAAATTATCCTCCATCTTCAATCGGTCGCGTTCTTCGATGAGTCTTTCCGGATTGATTCCAAGCTCATTCATTATACGATTTCTAATCTCCTTGTATTCATTAACATGAATCATCATTCCATGATTGCGTGCTTTTAGAATTCGAAGTCCATAACCTATACGCCACAGGCGAGCTACATTGACCCACTCATTTGTCAATGATGGGAGTTTCTCATCAAACTCTGCAAGAATGAAGATGGTCTCTCTGTATCTTGCTTCAAGAAGATCATTAGCTATGATGGCCGATTTTGTTTTACTGATTTTATCAATATCGAAGAATAGTGTTGAACCGCCTGACTTGAATTGAGTCCTTATGACTTGAATTAGATTATCAAAAAATACATCCGATACATAGTCAAGACTAATTGGATGTTGAATTGATGCAAGTTCTGAGAATATATCGCAGTCTACTCCTATCAGCTCTCGAAAGCCAAAAATCGATAGAATCATATAATTCGTTTTTAGAAGATGCTGTCCATACAGAGATTTTGTAACATTCCTAAGGACATTTACTAGATTTTTCCATTCATACTCATTAATGGTTTTTTCAATCAATGATTTTATTGATGGAATATCGTCTTGAGCAAAATAGTCCTTTAGTCGTTCTGCAAACTCTTCCATTTTAGTAATTACAAACACTCAATTCAAATGAAGTTATTCACAAACCTTTTCAGGTAGATTTGAGACTGTTACCCAAGTGAATCAAGGGATTCGCATGAAAGGAGGAATATAGCAAAATGGAATCAGGAAGTTCCGGTTCAATAAAACTCATTGCCTTCTTGATCATCGGCGTAGTTATCGGTTTTGGCGTTGGTTATTTAACACCCGCATTAGTCGTTAGTGATGACTATGACATGATTCAGGCGCGTGGGAGTATTATTGTTGGAACTAATACAAATTGGCCACCATTTGAAATATTCAATACAACCTCTAATCAACTTGAAGGGTTTGATATTGATCTTGCAGAAATGGTAGCTGATTATCTGAACGTAACCGTCCAATGGATTGACATGGACTTTGATAATTTAGTTGGTGCATGTCAAGCAGGAACAATCGATATGATTGCTTCAGCCACATTCATCACTTCTGCTCGTTGTGCAGTTCTTCAACCACTGTGCTGGTATATTAGAACGAATGAAGTCATTGTAACCAAAGCCAATTCAACTCTCGTCATTGATGAGTTAGAAGACCTTGTTGGGTACGATGTTGGAGTTCAGACTGGTACTGTTGAAGATGAAGAACTATCCGCCATTACTGGTATGGAAGCAACACTGACCAGGTATCCTGTTGTTGAAACTATGTTTCAGGCACTTGATGCTGGTACTCTTGATGCTATTTATGTTGATGAGCCAATTGTTGGTCTCTATAGTACTGTCTATAGCGTCAAAATAATCTTTACAGTGACTGCTCCACCAACAGCATTCTACATTAGATATGGAAGTGATAGGCTCTCTGCAGCAATAAACAGTGCCATTGCCGAAGGCTTTGAAGATGGTACTGTAGATGCTCTCATAGCTAAATGGTTTGGGTGATACTGAGTGCAAGAGGTTGAGGGACTCTTAGATATTCTATATTTGATTGCAGTAAGAGGTCTCTCAACTACTCTTGCTCTCACCCTTATTTCTTTAGCAATTGGTTTTGTCGTAGGAACCGCACTTGCGCTTATGAGAGTATACGGAGTAGTAGAACTTCGATGGATTGCTATCGGGTATGAGAAAATATTTAGATCAATTCCATTACTCGTACTACTTTTCATTTTTGGAGCCGCATTGCTGAGCGGGTTCATGTGGGCCGGGTCTGTTTCCAATGCTCTATTTACAGCAGGAGCATTTGCACTTGCACTAAGAAGTGCTGCATATCAATCTGAGATATTCAGAGGAGCAATAATGTCTGTTGACCCTGGACAGATGATGGCTGCTCGTTCAATGGGAATGACCGAAAGCCAGGCAACTCGTCATATTATCCTCCCTCAAGCATTTCGTCTCTCTCTACCTGGGTGGACAAATGAATATGCGGTTGTTATCAAAGACTCGTCCTTGGTAAGTGCAATAGGCGTCACAGAAATGCTATATCAAGCTCAGGCTTTTACAAACACCTATCCTGCACTATTTCTTGGAATCATTCTAGTAATCTCAATAATCTATTTTGTTTTTACATATCCTATCACGAGATATGTAGGTGCGAGTATGAGTGTGAAACTTAGACAGCTCGGACTTGGAGGTGGTCGTTAATGACGAATGTCATTGAGGTATGTGACGTATGGAAAGCATACGATAAACTCGAAGTATTGAAAGGTATATCTTTTAATGTCAGTGAAGGTGAAGTAAAGGTTGTTTTCGGGCCAAGTGGTTCTGGAAAGAGTACTCTGCTTAGAGTCATAAATATGCTAACACCTCCAGATAAAGGTGAGGTCTTTCTTCGTGGAGAGAGTCTGACGAAAGCCAAAGGTGATCTAAGTACAATGCGTTCCCGAATCGGTTTTGTGTTTCAGCAGTTCAATCTATTTACACATCTGAAAGCAATAGACAATGTTAGTATTGGGCCTCGTTTGGTACTTGGCATGACAAAGGAAGAAGCGCATGAAGTCGCGCACAGAGCACTGGAGAAGGTTCGGATGGCTGATTGGAGTCATCATTATCCTGCAGAGCTAAGTGGAGGTCAGCAACAACGTATCGGAATTGCTAGGTCTATAGCCATGAATCCCGATGTTATCCTCTTTGATGAACCTACAAGTGCGCTTGACCCCGAATTGATAGGAGAGGTTCTCCAAGTTATGCTCGACATTGCGAAAGAAGGAACAACAATGATTGTTGTAACTCATGAAATGGGATTTGCCCGTGCAGTATCTGATGAGATGATTTTCATGGATGGCGGAGTGATTGTTGAAACTGGAACTCCACAACACTTCTTCCAGAATCCTCAATCAAAGAGAGCAATAGATTTCCTCCACAAGTTAGAAGTCCTGTATGGACAAGCGGAGTTTCAAAACGAAATAATATAGCTGGAGGAATTCTATTGACGACTATCTCACCAAATCGGTACTTTGGAATTCTTCAGATTGATCAGTATTATCCTGATCTTGTCAGTGGATTCTTCATGACCATGGGTCTGTATTTCTTCGCTTTGTTCTTTGGACTGGGTTTGGGAATTCTCCTAGCTATTGGTCGTCATTATGGTGGTCCAGTCACGTCCAGAATCTCTACTGCTTTTATTGAATT
This sequence comes from Candidatus Thorarchaeota archaeon, assembly GCA_016933575.1. Lineage (GTDB taxonomy): Archaea > Asgardarchaeota > Thorarchaeia > Thorarchaeales > Thorarchaeaceae > SMTZ1-45. Next base: position 267,051 of record JAFGAR010000028.1, on the reverse strand, counting down.
TATGAGAGGGACCCCTCTACTAGCACAGATTCTTGCTGTTTCAATCCTTCCCGCAGTGCTGAATGCTTGGCTTGAGTCTCAAGGGATTGCGCCAATTGATATTTCGTGGCGAGTCATCTTTCCAGATATTGTTGGGGTCCCACGAACAATTCTCAATACCACAATTCTTCTCTGTGCAATTACTCTGGGATTGAACAGTGGGGCATATCAGGCAGAGTTCTTCCGTGGTTCGTTAGAATCACTTCCAGCAGGACAGACACTTGCAGCTATGTCAATGGGAATGACAAAACGGCAAGAGATTCGGCACATTGCCCTCCCACAAAGCCTTAGACGAGCAATACCCGCTTGGTCAAATGAAGCCGTCTATCTTCCGAAATACACAACTATTGCGTATTTTGTTGGAGTACCTGATATCTTCGGGGCTGCAAAATTAGTAGTATCACGTACATATCTTGCATTGCAGGTTTATGCATTAGTCGCAATCATATTCTTGATTCTAATCACAACAATCTCTTTGCTTTTAGATCGATTCTATATGCGTGTTAAAATTCCCGGTCTTTGAAGAATTACTTTCAAAATTGTTCGTACATCATATTTCAAGATAATAGACTCATGAAGTGTTTATGTTTAATAAATCAAAACATAAAATATTGTACTAATTGATTAGTTTTATTAGAATACTATTCGTAATAATATTAGGTCTATTCGAGGTAATATTGTGTCAGAGAGAGGGATGCCCGAGACACCACCAAACGAGGTTGAATTGGACATTATACGCTCATTTGGATGGTCATTGGTCGAAGTAGAAGAGACCCTATACGAACGATTTCTTCACCTCTCATCAATTCGATCTCTAGTTCCTCGTGATGAGTTCCAGACACATCTCCGTGAAATGGAAGCAAAAGGATTCATTTCGCCGATACGTCTTCATGGTGTCAAAGCATACAAACGTCTTCTTGCTGATAAGACCATTGGGAAATCTATCTATCCAAACGTTCCTCTGGATGAGATTCGTCTTGCAGTAGGTAGTATGCGAGCCAAACCAAGGATTGAGAAGAGTAAGGAACCCACAAAAGTGACGAAGGATCTTCTCTCGATGTCTGAGAGCGTCGCAAAAGCAATACAAGCTACTCTAGAAAACTGGATGTTGCGAGAGACCGGTCGGATAAGTAAAGGCGCGGTCTATGAGCACATGAGGAACATGCATCATGCATTAAGCAAGTCCGAGGAAGATCTCTTTGAATACATCCGGACTCAGACTCCTGGTATTTTGATTGAGGTTGGTCAAATTCTACGTTCTCGTGGACCTGAATTCTTACTCCTCAGTCTTAGACTAGCTGAAACCAATGTCCGCAAATATGGTTATTAGATAATGAAACTGATTATTTTAACGCGATTTCCTATCTTTTCTTGATTACGACTACTACAGCAACAACCACCAACGCACCAGCACCAACAATTCCAAAGATAATTGGATCAATGATAAATACTGGTCCAACAACGAAACTAAGCGCTTCGTGTTCTATCTCAAGAGTTGAGTTTGTGTCTTCTACCTCAATGTCAATGACATATTCTCCATTTATTGAGGTTTCATAGGAACCAGTAAAGGTACCATCTTGTTCGCTATCAAACAATTGAACTGAGTCAACAAGCGTTCGGTTTTGTTTTGTGTAGATCATTGCGGTGACTTCGGAAATATTTGTATCAACAGAGGCTAGATCGCCTAAGATACTATCGAGATCTGAAACCTCTGCGCTAATTGTAATATTGGTTACAGAATCAGTAGAACTCGATACTAGATTGGCATCTTGGACCTGTGAATATTCCATCGCCTCTCGGACAAGAGCCTTGCATACTTCACTTGTTGGAGCCTCTATATATCCTCCATCACTTACGCCACCACCGGTTCCACCTGTAATTATTCGATTATCTGCAACAACCCGGTAGCCTGATCTTGTTGTTGCTCCTGCTGCTCTCATGTTAATGTTACTCATTAGATAACTGACGACACTTGAACCATTAACAATATCAAATGCATCTGAGATGATTCTATTGCCAATACATACAGCTGCAACAATGAGTCCCTGACTATATGCATATGCTGTGAAATTTAGGGCTCGATTGCTTGCAATGAGTGATGACCAGTGGCCTCCTGCTGGAATGAAGAGTGCATCAAACTCATTAATAATTCCAAAATCTACATCCTGTAGCAATAGATCTGCTGTTGTGCCTCTGGGCTCTCTATTCAGGCATGATGGAACCTCATAGTCCAATGAGTGAGCAATCGTTGTGACATTGACGCCCCAGGACTCAAGCAGCTCTTTTGCATCAAAATAATTCCAACCAAAGTAATCTGCAATCAACATCAAGACCTTGATATCTCCAATCTCCTGTGCTTCAACACATGGAACCAAAGTTGGACTTGATGAAAAAATTACTAACATGATAACTAACGATACCAGAACAAATGGTTTTGTCCTTATCATATCAAAGAGTACGATTAGTTCCATAATATTAGGCAATTGTTTAACGCCATTCTTCTGACTCATGGACAATAAAGAGAATTGGAGACTCAAAACGAGCCCCCATTCGTCTTGAACTACCCAACCACAGAGAAGCCATCGAAGACCAGAGTTGGCACAGAGATTCCCCAAGGAAGCATTGTCTGATTGCTTGCAATCTCTCTGAGATTCTTGAAACCCTCATAGTAGTTACCTGCAATTGAAACTGGTTGAACAGATCCCTTCAATTCACCATTCTCTACGAGATATGCAGAACCAGCGACACACGAGAATTCACCAGTCTCGACACTTGAATGGAAGATACCAAGTGGAAAGTCTCTAATCAGGATTGCTTTACCATCGATTGATGAAATGATATTCTCTTCAGATTTCTTTCCAGCATTGACCTCTAACCATTTAGTTGAAACGCTAGGTCTATTCTCATATGGAGTTGAACCTCCAAATGCACCACCGCCACGAGCGCAATTTCCAGTTGATTCCAGGCCAAATGCTTTGCCGAAGTAGCTATCAAATAAGAAATTCTTCAATACACCTTTTTCGATGATTGGATTCACTCTTTGTGGTAGACCTTCGGCATCTATTGATTGCGTTCCTGGGCTTTTTGGACTCTGTCCATCATCTATGATTGTGAGGTCCTTGTGTGCAATTGAATCTCCAATTCTATCGCATAGAGGTGAAACGCCGTCTACCACTGGTCTACCAACTGCAGATTGTGCTAAGCTAGATAGAATGTACAAGCCTGCCGGGAGTTCAGTCCAAATTGTTGGCATCTTTGCTGTAATGTCCAGCTTCTTTGCCCCTAGCAGACTAACTGCATATTTAGCTGCATTCTCACCCAATCCTTTAATGTCATAGAGTCGATCCCTTGAAATATCAAAATCAGATGCTCCTCTACGTTCTTCTCCTTCGATTGCATAGACACTTACTTGGCAGTCGTTCACGCAGCTTCTTGTTGCTTGCAAGATGCCTTGAGTATTACCTACAGCATAGCCGCCCCATTCGGCTTCTACTTCAGCTGATACAACCTTGACCCTCTCATCAACAGCACGTGCCTCATCAATCATAGATTCACAGCTTTTGATGAGATCTCCAGTTTCAAGCGCGAAAATATCATCAGAGCGCGCTCCTTCTTTTCCAGGAGATTTTGGTTCAGCAAAACTTTCGAATCTATCATCCTCAACCTTTACCGATTGTATGATTGACAGTGCCTCTTTCGCTACAAGTTTTACTCTGTCTACTCCTACGCCACTGGCTACAGCAAATCCGACTCGCTTTCCATTGTTGGCACGTACTGCTGTACCTGCCACTGCTCCATCCTTTGCGGTTACAATTCCTTGATTGATATTCGCACTAATTTTATTCTGGAAGAACACAAAAATTTCAAAATCAGACTTACTGTCAAGGGATTTTGCGTATTTGAGACCTGAATCTGTCGCAGCAAGTAATTCGTCTTTTATTTCATCATAGTTCATTCATGATCAACTCCTTTACTGCGCTTCTCCTCCAAATGTGACATTATCAATGACAAGCTTTGGTCCTCCGTCTCCAACTGGGAGTGGGAATTGCTCTCCTTTTCCACATCCACCGAAGTATCCAGCTGAGAGTTTCAGTTCTTTTGTTGCTCCCTCTACATGTGATAGCAACTCGATGATATTCCCAGACAATGCGACTTCTCTTATTGGATATTTTATCTCACCGTTCTCTACCCAATACCCTCTGATTGCTTTGAATAGAAAACTACCATCTCCTTCGACCTGTCCACCAGATGATTGAATCGCGAAAACACCTGTTCCAAGTTGTTCAATAGCTTCGTCTTCAGTAAGTTCTCCCGGGAGAAAGTAGGTGTTTGTCATTCGTGGAATTGGCGGAAACACAAAACTCACAGCTCTTGCATTACCGGTTGGTTCTTGATTGAGTTTCTTTGCAGTTCCTCGGTTATGTAGAAAATGACGTACTACACCTCTATCAAGTACGGTTGTTTGATTTGAGGGTGTTCCCTGATCGTCGTAGGGAAGCCAGAGGCCTCCGTATTTCTTAATATCTGGAATACCACCATCAATGATAGAAGCATGTTCAGTCCCAAGAGTTTGACCCAATCGTTCAGAAAGAGGCGATGATCCCGTGACAATGAAGTCCGCTTCACTCAAGTGCCCAAAAGATTCGTGTGCTAGTACACCAACAAGCTCCTCTTCAACTAGGGCTTTGAATTTGCCTGCTGGGCATGCTTTTGCCTGTAGCTGCTCTTTTGCATTCTTCCCAGCTTTCTCTCCCATAACCTCTGGTGTATGTTCTCCTGTTTCATAGGCCTCTAGTCCAACAGTACCTCCATAAGATTCTGCACCAATTACCATTGCACCAGAATCTGTCTTTGAGGTTACCATGATCCGCAAATCTGTAACAAGAAATTCCCAGTCAATTTCTGAGCCATCACTATTCACAAACATCTTTGGTCCATAGAGCTCTCCCCATAGTCCTCTCACGTTTCGAATGTTTTCTCCATATTCCCGTGCAGCATCGATCTCTCTATTGACAATATCGATTTTGTGTGTTAAGTCCCTATCCTTTGGGTGCACTTTTACTGATAGAGTATCTGATTTCTTACTCTTTACAGGATCTCTGCCATCAAAAGGCAACTTCAGCTTTGCAGCACGTGAGGATGCTTTAGCCATTTTGTATGCATTCTCTGCAGCTAAGCGGATATCCTTCTTGTCAGAGCTTGGCGTAAACGAAAATCCAGATATTCCGTCGACATATGCTGTGACTGCAAATCCCATACGCGATTTGAACTGGATATCTTGCCAGATATCATTGATCCGTTGGAGTGTTCTCAATGTGAGATCGTCAAATCGAGCTTCGACAAAATCAGCACCAAGATCTTCTCCAATGCGGACACATTCATGTAGATTGTCTAACATTAGTCTGAAACCTCTGTCAATTTTATAATCTATACTATCCTCAACTGGTCACTATCTATTGACTTTCTGGTCAATAATGACCATCACAGTGACCAAATTGTCAATCATTTATCACAAGGTATGATTCCATGTTCATCCTTTGTACTCAAGATACATTCTAATTTCCTTTAAAGACTGACTCTAGCAGTGAGTACTCGTGATGTGACTACCCGGTTCATTCTCTAAGATTCGATACCAGTACTCATACAGGGTTTCAAAACCCATAGATTCGTACAAGGCAATTGCTGGTTTGTTTTCTGCTTCAACTTGAAGGAAGGCATTCTTTGCACCGAGATCCTCTGCCCAGATAGCAAGGGCACATGTCACAGACCAAGCAACACCCTTTCCTCGATACTCAGGGAGTGTCCTTATTGAAAATAGACCCAGCCATTCATCCTGAACAACCCCCAGACCTAACCCTGCAATATTCCCGTGTATTTTCACTCTTGCAATGCACTTGTGACCCTCGATTCTCTCAATAATGCCTCTTCTTACATCTATCATCTTCTTTTCAAAGCCAGTTTTGTAGAACAGGTCTGTAAGAGATTGCTCAGTCACTTGAAAGATATCAACTTCAATGCGGGGGATTGAACAGGAAATTTCACCGATTTGAGCTGTTTGAAAAAGAGTGATCATATGTTTCGTAAATCCTTTTTGAGTGAGGGCTGCATCCAATCCTTCTGGACGGCAGGCATCTGTTAATTTGAATGCTGGAGGAGTGCGTCTTGTCTGGTAGAATTCGATAACATACTCTATTGCTTCATCAAGCGTAATGCCATCTAAGCCTCCATATGGTAGTACACTATTAGCCCTCCAAGTGATACCATTATCCCAAAAGAGAATCCATCTGCGATACATGTGCACTTCTTTAGCAGGCCAGAAGTCTGAAGCCATTAGTTCATACTCTGCAATCTCACTCTCTGAAACCATACTCTGTAGAAGTACAAGCTTCCTATTATTTCCGCTGGCATAGACAGACCTTTCAAACACAACATCTTTCTGGGACTCGTTATGACCTATAGAGGAGTCATTATGGAAACCGATTTGGATACTCTTGCATGGGCAATTATTAGTGGTTTCCATCATTATGCTACAAGCATTTCGTCTGATGACACAAGAATGACAATCGACGCATCTAGACTTTCCGCCTTGAATTGGGTCTTAAGAGGCAGATTAGAACGCAGTCACTCCGGGCCTGAATCTGAGGAGCTGGCATGTACATCTCTATCCTATGAAGGAGAGCGAAGAGGCCTTGACAAAAACCAGGTCATTGATCTTGTTCAGGAGATGATCAACAATACCACTCTGGATATACGAGCGCAAATTGAAGGTCTCTCAATTCGGGACTTTGTTGATCTTTTAGGAAGGCTTCACTCTATTGGATCGTATCGACTGCCAGTATCTCAAAAGAAGCCATCCAGACAGAGGTCACTTGGAGCATACTACACACCATTCATCGTTGCGGATTACATTGTATCATTGACACTGGAACCACGATTAAAGACCTTTATTTCGAAGATTAAGAAAAAAGGTCTTCCAGCAATTCAAGACATCTTGTCGCTTAAAATTCTAGATCCCGCCTGTGGTACTGGGGCATTTCTAATATCAACATCCTTAGCTCTTCAAGATGCAGTGGAACAGGGAATTAAAGTAGCTACAACTACTGGCTCATCCGTACCCGATTTGAATAATCTCTTTGAGAATGTTGGACCATCACTCTATGGTGTCGATCTTGATTCTGGTGCAATAGAAGTAGCGAATATTTCGTTGAAATTAATAAATGCCCCAAAATCCTCGTCACTCAGTAGAATTCATTTGAAAGCCGCACTTAGGAATGGGAACTCGCTAATTTCAAGATACGGTCTAGATGGACTTTCTGAGAATCAGAAATACTTCACGAATCTTAAAAACAGGTATCCCTTTGAGTGGAAGGAGGAATTTCCAGAGGTCTTCAATAGAGATAATGGTGGTTTCGATTTCATTATCATGAATCCACCTTATGAACGGTTAAAGCCAAACCTTGCAGAGTTCATGAGAGAACGTCTCCTTCAAGGGGACAAAGAGATTCATACAGATCTTTATGTCGCATACAAGGATGAAATAAAGAGACTCCTCCACTTCTTTCGAAAATCTAACGAATACCCACTTTCCACCAGCTACACTGTAAATACCTACCAGCTCTTCATTGAGCGAGCTTTGCAACTCATAAAAGAAGGTGGCAAAATTGGCTGCATTGTGCCTTCTAACATCCTATGTGATATTTCAGCTCAAGCTCTCAGAAGAAACCTCCTCTTACACAATTCATTAGAGAGTATTGATGAATTTCCCGAAACATCCCGAATCTTCCCCAATGTGACACAATCCGTTTCAATTCTCACCTTTACAAGAGGTGGTACGACAGAGTCCATTGATATTGGATTCAACCAGCCTATTTGTCGGGTTTCTACGAAACGCGATAGTTTCAAGATATCTCTAGATGACATCTCAAGGTCTATGGGAGCATCCCTAGTAATTCCCCGGATTGATGCCTCTGGGTTTAAGCTCCTAAGAAAAATGCACACTCATCCCAGCTTGCTCTCTCTGGAATCAGTGCTTATTCGTCGTGGAGAATTGGACCTTACTATTGATAAGAAGTTCATGACTTCGAATAACACAGGTATTAGATTAGTCCGTGGATCTAATATCTCACGTTTTACTCAACTAGAAAGCACTCATGAATCTCAATTTGTTAATCTTGATGAATTTCTTAACCGCCTTAATAGTTCTGAACGTGCCAATCACATAGGGATGAATCGAATTGCGTGTCAACAGGTTTCAAATATGGGTCAGAGATGGCGACTGAAATTTGCATCCATTTCGCCTCCTACCATCTTGGCTAATTCATGTAACTATCTCCTTGTAACACCTCCTGATGCTAAAACGCTTGACTTTGTCCTCGGTCTTTTGAATTCGGAATTATTGAATTGGAGATTTCAGGTCAGTAATTCCAATAACCATGTGTCCATTCGCGAACTCCAGAATCTCCCAATCATACTACCGTGGAGAGAACAACGAGGTCTCCGAAATTTGATGTTAAAAGAAGTAGCTAAACAGAAATCCGATCCGACCCGTCCCTCTCCAAATTTGGAAGCTGTTGTCTTCTCCCTCTATGGATTCAATAATAAAGAAGTAGAATTGATACTTCGATACCGTAGAGCCCCCGATGAGGAATGCCGTCGAATCCTTAGAGCTTTTTCTGAACTATCCTAGTTTGAAGTTTAGATATTGAAGATCTGTTGTGGAAAGACTTTCAAAGCATGTCGTAAAACACTGTGTGTGAATAATGGTACTATCTCTACTTCTGAACAGAAACTTGAACTAGAGAAGATTCTATTCAATCACATTTGCTCTACACTCAGCGAACTTGATATGGAGATTTTACAATCTGTACCATCTGGCGGCAATTGGAAGGACATACCTGAAGCAACTATCGCAAAATCAGCTCGCCTTACTCAAATTAAAAATTCTGGTGGACGTACCACCTACTACGGGCGACTGGATGGTAACCTGCCCTCCTACACGGTAAATACCTATTTCAACAGACCTGGGAACGGTTCCTTTATTCACCCAATGCAAGACCGACTAATATCTCAACGAGAGGCTGCGCGGTTACAGTCCTTTCCTGATTCATATAGATTCCTTGGAAGTTTTAGTTCGCGGTTCAAACAGATAGGGAATGCAGTACCGCCTCTTCTTGCAAGAGCGGTTAGCGACAGGATTAGAAAGAAAGGTTTGAGCGTTGATGTCTTTTGTGGAGCTGGGGGTCTATCCGAAGGTCTGCAGGCAACAGGTCATCGAATTGTTCTAGCTTCCGATTTCAATGCCCACATGTGCGAGACGTATCGATATAATCATCCACACACATTGACTAAACAACTCGACCTCTCAAGCATAGAAGGCATTATAGAACTTATCCACATCATTGAAACAGAACTGCATGGACGGACATTGAACTTACTAGCAGGTGGTCCCCCTTGTCAAGGCTTCTCGACTGCAGGAAAGTGGAATCACACAGATTCACGTAATTCTCTCGTGTTTAAAATGATAGAGTTAATCCATACTCTGCAACCTGAGAATGTGATCCTAGAGAATGTTCCAGGTATACGATGGATGCAACACGGAAGAGTATTGGAGTCTCTATTAGATTCATTTGAGAAGGAAGGATACCGGACCAGAGCATTCCTCTTACATGCAGAAGAATACGGAGTACCTCAACGTAGAAAGCGTGTATTCATTCTAGCAAATAGGAATAATGAAGTTATTGAGAAACCGGATAGCTGCTTCGCTCGAATTGTGTCACGGAAAACAAGAGAGAGTGCCCAGCCTGAAGAGAATGGTCTCTCTCATCCAATCAGTGTGTTCGAAGCCATTTCTGATCTCCCTAAGATCTCATCAGGTGGAGGCTCTGATGTCATGGATTATAATTCCTCATGGACTACATCCGATTATCAGTGTTTCATGAGAGGGATGATTCCATTTGAAGAGCTAGTGAAAAGGAGAAAGGCAAACAAGGTTGATTAATCAATACGCAGCTCCATAGAATAGCATACAGTATTAGGGAACTTTCGAGAGGTCTCATGGTCGTGATAGCTAGTACACTCCTCTATGACTTGCTTGGGTCTAAGGTACTTGCATCACTATCATTCATGAAAGAGGAATTGTCAGAAGATTTTCTACTGACAGTAGTTGAAGAATACTACACATTAGTCCAAGAAGAATCAACTCAACCATTCATACTCACCAAGGTACATCAACACGCAGTAGCAATTGGTAAGATAAATGATGTAACGATTATCATTACTATAAGTGACTCTGATGTTTTTTCTGATGATGAGATAACTAGAATTCAATCTGTACAGAAAATTGTGACAAAGGAAGTAGACACCTCTTCAGTTCGAGATTTCAAAGGTGATTTTATTGAAGACGCTGAGGCTGAGTTGCGAACTCCCTTGAGAATCTGTTTCGTGACACAATCAGAATCATTTGCTGATAACATGTCAGCAATTGCAGTTGATTCTCTAATGTCCATCAAGCGGCCTAACGGAAGTGTACTGACTGACTCTATAGCTATCGGTCCCTTCTCAGTCAAGGCAATCCAAATGTCGTTCAAAGAACTTATCAAAATCGCCTGGAATGAACTTCTGTCATCAGTGGATGTATTTGCACTAGTTGTGAACTCTAAGATGTCTGCGGGTGATACAATCCAAGAAGTAGTCTTGCGCCTTCGAAGTGAGTCTGCTGCAAGAATCATTGTTGTACCTGGTTCTGATAGGGATCTTGATACTACACGTGACCTTGAGATACGTTATGGTGTTGATCTGTGCGATTCTGTTTCACCCAAACCCATGTCGCTTCTTCTCTCGGTGATGGCTTACGGTGGTTTCAGTGATGTACATCCTGAACTTGCCCGTGAGAAGTGGATACTTGAGGACCTGGAGAGCGAACTGCTAGAGGAAAAAGAAGAGGTCGAAGAAGACATCGGACATCAAGCCTTCTTTGTTGTGGATAAACGAACTGGTGAAGCTGCGTATAGCTACTACTATCAGGAGCGTTCACGATTTCTTGAAATGTCCCCAAACATTGTCGCCGCTATAACCTCCTTCAGGATTGATACCTCTAAATCCGCAGAGACCTCGGTCTTCAGAACGGGTGATCTGAGCTATATTACGATTGAACGTGATGAATATGTCTTTACTCTAATCACTGGAAAGGATGCTGATGTAGAGTCTCTTCGTACACGATTCTCATTCCTCCCAGAGTTGTTCACTGATGAGGTTCCTGAGGTCTCGGAAGATCCGACTGACCTGTTCAGGTCGCCTCTCTTCACCATAAAATTACTGGCAACACTTCCTCCAGAAGACATACCAAAAAGAGTAGCCCCACGGCAAAAACGAGCTCTTGTCTGGGACAGGTTTGAACACGCTTCTGTTGGGGATTTCCTCGAAGCTGTGTGGACCCGATTGGATGGGTCAATTACGATGGCTCGTCTGGCACCTGGAAAAGGTCCCGAATTAATCCTTGGAGCCATTCATCTTCTCAAGAGATTGGATGCAATCGATTGCCAGCTTAGAGTTTCAATAGATGACGTACCAACATTAATCAAGGAGACTGATGAAGAAACACTGGCACTCTATGCCAACCTAGAAGAAATATTGAAGTTCGTTGATGGTGAAGTAACTATCCAGAGTATATCAAATGCAATGGGAGTGCAGCCCAGCGTGCTTGTCAAAGTCTTCGCTGAGTTGCATAAACGAGGATTTGTTTCTCTAAAGGAGAAATGATAACATAATAAGCTTGAAACGAGCGAGAAAGATAGATAACCTAGAATAATGAGGAATTCTTGAACATAGAGCGTGAGAAATAGATGATTCACAACGTATTGCTGATTGGCAAAGATGATGGCAACGTTGTAGTGCGAACTAGGTTCTGGAAGATCGACTTTCTTGAACATGACATCAGTGATTTCCTTGCAGGCTATCGAGACCTTACTACTACTGAAGGTCTTGCTTCTGATATACCTGTCTTTGTCGCTGAAAAACACAAGGTCTTTCATGCTGAAGTGGATGGTGAGATGCTACTTCTCTTTGTCACTGATGGTCGTGATGAGGACCGAGTCATACAGCATCGTGTACGCGAAGGTGCTGCAAGAATCTCCATTGCTTTACGTGGTAACAGTATTGGGTACATTCGCGACAATCTTGACGACATCCTTGGAGAGCTCATCTTCACAAGGTTCAAGATATCCTTTGTAGGCTCTGGTGGTGTTGGCAAGTCTACTCTGCTACGTCTATTATTCGGTAAAGAACCAGCCCCCGGCGGATACACTCCCACCATCAATGTGGCCGTAGACTCGTCTGAAACGATACAGTTCGGCACTTTTCTTGTAACAATCTGGGACTTCGCTGGACAGGCTGTTTTTCAAGATCTCTGGAGTTTCTACTTCTCTGGGACTGACGTTATCTTCTTGGTCACTGATTCAAGCTTCAGAAATGTCATGCAGACCAAATCCCTCTTACGAAATATCAAGAAAGAAGCACCAGCAGTACCCCTCTTCATTATTGCGAACAAACAGGACCTTCCTGAGTCGATGAAGGCAGAGAAGATCAAACGACTGCTTGGAGCACCAACGTTCCAGATGGTTGCAACAGATAAGACCCGTCGTGAAGAGTTCATCAGGTTAATGCTTGAAGTTGCTGCAAAGACCGTTGGAGTCACTCTTCCTGACCTACCTATTAGTGAGATGATCACAGTCCGAAGGGGTACCGAGGAGATGGGGCAACCCGGAACAGCCGAGAAACAAGCTCAGGCTCAAGAGACTGGTTTTGAAGATGTACCGTACGATCCCACAGGACTAAAACCCGGAAGCACATCGACAGAGATGGCACAAGGAACAAAACAGACAACTACCAAGACCAATCCGACCACTGATACTGTGGTGTCCACTGATGCTGGTCTTGTAGCTGAAGTCGTACCTGAGCATTCTGAGGTCCTTCATCTAATGCTTATTGTTACAAAAGAAGGTCTCCCAGAGGTCGTATATCACCTCAATTATTCTGATGAGGAGATTGACAAGAATGCTATTGCATCTCTTATCTCCGCACTCGACTCCTTTGGTGGCATCGATGGTAGAGAGACTGATGGCATCTCAACAAATGCGCTGGAGACCATCGAACATGAAGGAAATCTCGTTATGGTTGAGAAATCCAAGCATCTCGTGATGGCTCTGATTGTGACTAATGACAGCGAGGAAAAAGAACAACGCAGTATCTTGAATTCACTGCTTATCGATATTGAACACCAGTTTGATGATGTTTGGGAGACCTGGAATGGAGACCAGTCCATCTTTGAGTCGTCCATCTTTGATGTCCTATCAAAGGTACCTCTACGCCCTGTTAGTCTTGACTATATTGTTCGTGCGCGTGAGGCTGGCAGACCATTGCCATTCAATAATCGAAAAGTTGGGTCTGCAGTTGTAGAAGTTCAGAGCGCAATTGAACAGAACGATACTGTTGGTGGTCTAGTACGTAGTCTTGATCTTCCTCGTGAAACTGTGATTGGAAGCCTTCAGATCCTAAACTTTTACGGTTGGATTGATTTCAAAGTCGAGATTGGACCTACGAGCTATCTCAAGAAGATTGGTCGTGTGGATGAAGAGACCGAGAAAGCCTATGGACCGGTTGTTTTAAAATTTGTTGACTTGTGTGATGGATTGACCTCACTGGAGGATGTTGTGAGGAAACTTAATGTCAGTCTTCCTGCAATGAAATTTGTTGCAACAAAATTGGTCCTAGATGGCGTACTCCAAATAGTATCCTAATCCAATCTTGAATCAAGTTTGTATAACAACTCTCTCTTTATAATCTGGAATAGTAATTCCCTTTGGTTGAGAAAAGACTGGCGTATGGACCATGTAGCGTTTTCCTTTGCAAGAATCGACATATGCCTCCAAATTTGATGAGGATGAATGTGCGCTTAGTCTAGCATATTCAACAGCACACTCATGAGGTTCATATCCATGGAGAAGATTCCATCCCGATGTTCTTGGTGCTAGATACCCACACAGAATGATCGCAGCTTTTGGATTGTCTCGCTGTTCATTGAAGTGCTGTCTTGCAAGCCCTCCACTCATCATCCCGCCTCCTGCTACTAGAACATCATCATCTTCAAGATGAATCTGATTCTTCTTCATGCTGTCCCAGTTTCCAGAGACCCCCACTAATTTGGTGACCTGTTCAGCCATACCGGTGACCATAACATTCCTATTCTTAGTTATCCCAAGCTCATCTAGTATCATCAGGATCTCTTGCGATCTTCCCACCGCAAAGCTTGGGATGACAATGGGACCATGTGTTGCAATGGTCTTACTCAATCGGTCTGCAACTTTTTCTCTATTGAAGTCCTCTCTGCCATAGTATGTTCCATCAAAGATGACATAGTCTGCATCTGTTGGTAGATTTGCTCCAGAGAACAAGATTGACTTATCGATATTGAAATCACCTGTGTATAGGATTTTAACGCCTTCTATGTCAATAGAATAGACTGCACTACCTGGAATATGACATGCATCAATGGGAGTGACCACAATCCCCGGTCCTACCTCACTGCTTATTCCATACTCAAGCTTGACATGATTCTTCATCACTTTCTGTATATTGGTTTCGTTGTATCTCGAAATGAGATCAAGAGGATTGTGTTTTCGCGGAGGAAAAGGAGTACCCACTTTCAAAGCATCGTCAAGTAGGACTTTTGTGATTCCTCCAGTTGGCCCCACAGAGCACCATTTTCCTACGAAATCTTCGTACAGAACCGGAAGTCCACCGACATGATCAAGATGTGCATGACTTATCAAGATAGTATCGACCATCTCAAGTTCGGGAACCCATTCAGGAATTCGATGATTTGCAACGGAGAGCCCAAAGTCAAGCAATATGCCGCTCGTGTCTGTTTTGATCAGAATCCCGCTTCTTCCTATTCGAGGTCCTCCAAGAAAGATGATCTCGATCTGTTTAGTCTTCGTTGAATAAGCTACAGCTGGTAGCAATCCCATTCTGAGCTTTTGAGGTATGAGTTCGAAAATGACAGGATCAACAGCTTCTCCCGGTGGTGGTTTCGAGAGTTCTTGTAGTTTCACTGGAAGGACTGTCTGTTTGCTGGTTCTGAATTCTTCTTTTTCAAATACCTTGGTCATTGATTTGACTGCATCTTCTACTGACATAGCAGGAGTGATATCATCCTGTCCCTTACTGTATACTTCTTCTCTTTTGGTTTTTAGGAGTTGCTGGAGAATCACATCAGGTGCCCATTCTTCTAAAGCCTGATATGCATCAAAGAATGACCTATTCTGTATTGCTTCTTTGAGGTACTGTGGATGTCGAGTTACTGCATCAACAAGCCGATATTCTTCTGAGTCCACTATTGATTGGATATCGAATCCGAGTTCGGAGCCTGGCTCAACAAATGACGCTGTACCAAATAGCGGCGCTCCGAGGAATTGAATCCAGAAACGGGCCTCTTTGAGAATATCGGATAACCCGTCATTATTGACCGCTGCTAAGAAGAGCAAAGCTTTTCGTAACCACTTCTCTATTGGAGCTTGATTTCTTACATATCTCAGTGAATATCTGTAGACATATCGGAAATCTTCCTCGTCGTAGTTACCAAAGATCAAACCATAGAGACACAGGTTCATTGCAGAAATAATATCCTCAGGTTTGGGTTCATCTCGAATATCTCTATAGATTTCTAGGAGCAGGTCATTGGCTATTGAAGCAATAGCTAGATTCTCAGTCGATTGATTTGTTGCCTTGGCCAACTCAAAGATGATGTATTCTTGTGATTCTCCAAAAGGACCTTCTCCCGCAGATATCTTCTTTCCCTTGGATAAATTCTTCAAATCTTCGGATGCTTTGTCAAAGATATCTTTGATTTCCTTATGTTTCGTTTTTGGGGGTCCTTTCAATACATTCACTCCTTTATTAGCGTAAGCTGTTATTATGACTCATGTCTTCTTTTTAACTTGGTAGATACCCTGGCGACTATCTCTTAAGGATAGACGTTTAATAACGAGTCCTTCGCTCATCAAGAGAGATAGTGCATAGCGTACAGTTCGAGCAGGCAGCATAGTTTCCTCTATTATTTCCTTTTGGCTTAGTTGTTCCTGATATTCAAGAACTTTCAATACAAGTTTAGCACTTGGCGGCAGTTCGTAAGCTTGGTCCTCTGAGGTTTCAGATTTCTTTAGCAATTTCCCTCTCAATGCAGCGACTCGCTCAAGTTCAAATTTTACGAAGACCGCACTTTGATCTGCCTTGCGGATTTTAATTGGCTTGCTATCTATCTTCTTTCTTATCTGCCCATCTAACACTGCTTCTATTGCTACAGAACTGGTTAGTTCCTGAATCTCTAATATCAGATCTTCAGGTACAACTAGAGGTCTTCTTGAAGGATTAACACTATTCACTGGTATTATTGAGAAGACCGGTGCAGAATTGAGAACAATAGGACCTCCAACACTTAGAGAATATGCAGTGCTTCCGGTAGGAGTTGCAACAATAAGACCATCGCTTCCATCTTTCCAAAAATGCTCACCATCGATAAGGAGCGAGTATCGTATTAGAGTAGCACTACGTCTAGCAAATATTCCAATATCATTCAGAAGAGGGGGAGTATCTTTCCCTGATATCTCTGCGACAAGTCTAGTCTTTTCTTCACGTGTCCAATGTCCTTCCATCAAGTCATCAATCACAGTTTCAAAATTATTCACTAGTACATCAAATAGGAAATCTGGCTGTCCTTTTGATGCCACTGGGAGAATAGGAATATCTGTCTGTCCAAGTTCAAGGAGAGTCTTGAGAAGGAATCTGTCTGATCCAACAATGGCAAGGATTTCTACATCCATTTTTTTTACTGGAATACCTTTTTGACCTAGGGTATCAGCTAGCTTATCATCAATGACATAGTCGGTACCATTTGCCTTCAGAGTATCTACAATGCTTCGCGCATCTTCAAGCATACCTGCCTCTTGACCAGACATAACCCCTATTCTCGTCATTGGTATCTCCTTTGATTTGAGATGGTGTTCAAAAACTATTAGGCCACTTAAATGACCCGCCTGTGAATACGGCAAAAGTTGCCATCGCTTTGAACGGAAGTCGCTATTTGCCGATTAAGCTTTCATTAAAAGTAGTATTTTCGACGTTTGAGCAGGTGTGAATAGTGACCCAAAACTTCAGCGAGCTTCAGAAGAAAATACTTCGATTAAAGAAAGAGAAGAAAGCTCTCATCCTCGCTCACAATTATCAGACCATAGACATTCAGGAGATTGCAGACTTCGTAGGTGATTCTCTACAATTGGCAAGGAAATCTGCTGAACCTAATGGTTATGAAATGATTATCTTTGCAGGTGTCAAATTTATGGCTGAGATGGCAGCGATACTCTCGCCTGAAGTTCCTGTCTATATTCCAGATCCCCGAGCACTCTGTCCTCTTGCTGCCTATCTTGATGCTGAGAAGATATGTGCTAAGAAAAAAGAATATCCTGGAGTCCCTGTCGTAGTCTACGTCAATACTACAGCTGCAGCGAAATCAGAGGCTGATTACATCTGTACATCTGGAAGTGCTGTAGAAGTCGTAGAATCGCTCGGCGTGAATCGAGTAATCTTTGGGCCAGACGCAAATCTTGCTGATTATGTTCGTACTCATACCAATGTGGAGATTATCGATCTTGATGAGGAAGGTCACTGCTATGTCCATGACAAATTCGACACTGACATGTTGAAGGAGCTGAAAGCAAAATATCCCAACTCACTTGCAATCGCGCATCCAGAGTGTCCACTTGAGGTCCAAACGGCTGCAGACATGATTGGCTCGACGGGTATGATGGCGAAGACCGTAGCAGAGACCAAGTCTAAGGTCATTCTAATTGCTACTGAGATGGGTATGATTCAGCAGCTCCAGAAGAACCATCCTGACAAAAAGATCATTCCCATTTTCGAAGGTGCAGTGTGCAGACAGATGAAGAAGCACACTCTTGAAAAAATACTTTATGTATTGGAAGAACGCCCTGAAGAGAATCTGGTGACTGTACCTGAAGAATATGTACCTCACATTCGACAGATACTTGAGCAGATGAATAAGGTGAAGGGGCAAGGTCCTGCTACTGCAGTTACAGCTGAGGCTAGTTAGCTCGTTTAATTGCATTGATTTCATCAAAGAATGATAGTATTCATACTAGAAAATCGAGATAGTGACTACACCAAGTGCAATTTCTAGAGTTATTATCTCCATTTCTTTATTGCCAATGCTGTGATAATTACTACAATACCAACAGCAGGAAAAATTAGCCAGGATAGGTTTCTTGGTCCTAATCCCCAAGGTTGATACTCTCTAATGGTAGCCCACATTGATACAGTATCAGTACTGAAATCTGATACGTCGAACTCCCAACGAGCATTAGATCGAATATCTTCCTTAGATAGCGTGAGATAGTTTTGTGGACTGAATGTTACATTTAGGAATGGTTCGTTCTCAAGCACTTCTATATGGACTACTTCATGCGTATCATTTTCAAATGTTCGCGCACTGGCTATTGTGTATGAATACTCAAATACATGTGCATATTCAGGCGTTATTTCTGTATCCGAAACAACAGTCAATACAACTGTATGATCAGCTTCCATCTCTAGATTAAAGATAGCGAATTCTGCTTGCTCTAGCCATGTTCCATAGATATCAATGCACTCAGTAGAAAAGCCTTGACTTGAAACCAGATCATCCCATTGCATGACGGTATAATACCTCTCTGTGCTATTTGCACTTATTGTGAGATTTGACGGACCATTAACTGTGTAACTTGATATTCGCGGAAGGACAAATCCGAGAGTTACATTCTGAGTCGTGTTCGTCACTAGTTGAAATTCAGCTTGCAGATTTGTGAAAATAGAACCTTGGTTCTTTATGAAAATACTCACATTGGCTTCAGGCATGTAAACATGAGTACCATTATGGATAGATGATCCCTCATACAAACTCGTCATGATAATCATGTCTGCACTAACCGCTGGTGCATGTGATAGTGAAGAAACAACTGCAGCGAGGAAAATCATAGCACCAAGGATTACTCCTTTGGAATGCATCATCCGCCTGACTCCAAATTATTCTAGCTATCATTGGTGCTTATGAAGAAAAACCCTCTGTTCCAAGAAATATAAGGCAATGAAGCAATCTAGATGCTCTGAGATAAGTTTCCTAAATTATCCTGTTTGAAGGTTGCTTGGAATTTCTGATAGTTGAAAGACAACAGGTCCCTTATACCCCAGTTTCTCGAAATCCTCTAGAGTGAACATCCTACTAAGTGCAATGAATTTACAGAATCCCTTCGAACGTTCATAGTCTTTCAATGAGTCACCTACAAATACCATATCCTTGAATGGCACATTGTATTCCTTTTCGATGTGACGGAAATGGTCTGCTCCCTTCTCAAATCCCGGTCTATACCCTAGTATGCCTCTGAATAATTCCAGAATGCCTCGTCGTCTGAAATACTCCTCAATCGTGGGTTGGAAAGTAGATGAAGAAACAAAGATGTCAAGTCCTCTTGCATTCAGTTCTTTGACTGTGTCTATTGCATCCGGAAATAACTGCTGCTCGAAGATACGCTCTATCTTCATCTTCTCGAACTCTTCAATTGCTTCTACATTTTTCGAGTGATTTGGAAAGTTCATCTTAATCTGATGTTCATATGGTAGACCTGTTGTGGACCTATAGCACTCAGTGGCTTCTTGTCTTGAGACCTTGAAGTACTTCATCATGACCTCTACGCCAATACTCTCTAAGAAGGGCATGCTATCTGCTAATGTTCCATCGAAATCAAAAATTACTGCCCTGCATTTAATCTTCATAGTCATGTGAAATCACTCATTCAAATTGGTTCTCCAAGGAATTTTGAAAGCTCTTTAGACAGTTTTGGTCCGGCTGCTTCGAGCATCAGTCCTGTTTCTCATAATCTGCGATACACCGATTTATTGTCGTGTACGCATCTCCTAATTCTCTGAATTCCTTTATCTCTGTATGTCCACCTTCTTGAATCTTATAGGTCGCATAGAAGTGTTTGAGTTCGTCTATTCTACTTCGAGGGAGATCCATGAGATTCTTGACATCACGGTAATATGGCTCATTCATTGGAACTGCAATTATCTTATCATCAATATGGCCTGAATCATCCATCTCCATCACACCAATTGGTCTCGCTTTCACAAGGCATCCTGTAAAGGTGGGTTCTGAAATTAAAAGGACTACATCAAGTGGATCGCCATCTTGGTCAAGAGTTCGAGGTATGAATCCGTAGTCAAAGGGAGCAAATGTGTAGAGAACTCTATCTAGTTTGAATACATTCTTCTCACTATCATATTCGTATTTATTCTTACTAGCTCTTGTTAATTCTACTATTACATAGATTTCACTTGGTGGATTTGGTCCTGAAGGCAGGTCATTAAGGTAGTTTGGCATTGTACTTCATGTTCCAATCCTAAAAGATTCATTTTGAATTTGTCGCAATGTTGAAATAATGAAACTACAAGCTTTTATGAGCCTCACTTTTTAGTATCACTTACAAATTGATGCAGAGGGAATATGTATGTCTGATGATACTCCAAGAACTGAAGATGTTGCTGAAGATATAGAAATGCTCGATGTTGGCTCTCTCTTCAGAGGGACTGCCACACTTACTCTAGTAGGTGAGATTGTGGCAGCTATTATGTTACTAGGTTCTGGTGCAGCATATGTAATCAGTCGCTCTGGACTTATTGATGCAATTGAGTTTGATGTAGCAGTATTCCTTCTACTTGGAGGTGCGATGCTCACACTCTTTCTCTTTCTTGGCGCAATCGGATTTTTCGTTCGATTCAACAGGAAGATTGGCAAAAGTGTGATTGGTGAAGGAATTGGAGAGGTGGACCTGAATCGACCTGGAGTAAAGACGGTCGTAATAATCTATGGGCTTGCAGTAGGACTCATCCTGATAATGGGTGTGTATGGTTATTGGCTTGTCTACAAATACTTCTTTGCAGCATTGGCTCTTACTTCTCTGAGCTTCTTTGGAATCGCAGTATCTCTAGGGATTCTCATAATATCATTCTTGATTCAAGTCATTATTGCTACACTAGGCAGGACTGCAACAACCATAATTCGTAAGGTCCTTGCTGAGGATATTTAGAATAATATTGAAACATGAGTGAAGTTTAATTATGGGTAATCCCCGCCTCAGAGTTGGTGTGAGATTGTGAAACTCAAACTCTGGCAACTATCATATGTCATTGGAATAGCTATTGTAGCTCCATTACTCCTCCTCGAATCACTTAGTCTACATATCCTTCCGGAAGCCATTGTTCCCTACCTTGAATTGATTGGAGGTATCATGATAATTGCTGGAGCCTGCGAAGCTTTTGTCTTATCTGTTGAAGGCATTGCTCATAACATGCACTTGACCGATTATGTTTCAGGAATTTACGCAAGCATCGCAAGTACCATCCCTGAACTCTCTGTGCTTACTTTTCTGATCCTTAGCGGACAGTATGAAATGGCTTGGATTCTTGCTCTTGCAACTATCTTTACGAACTCCCTCGTATTTGCTCTCTACACACTAGTCCTTCCAAAGGATGAGTATGGCAACTATCAACTTCCAGATGCAATTCAACATGTGGGATCAGACCTACTCAGCATGGGTTCAGTCATATCACTCTCTGTAGGTCTGTCGATGATGCTTGTTCACCTATTCCCAATGTCATCAACAAATATCTTAATTCCGCAATTTCTTGATAGCGGCGAGTTACTCCTCTTTGGTGTATGTCTAGTTGTTGTCTTCATCGCTTATCTCTATCGCATCACCAAATACTATGGGCACTGCGATTCATCATCTCAAGACCCTCATATTGCATGCGAGATTGAACATGAACAATTACCAAAGTCAACTGTCGGAGTCTATCTAGTCATTGCCTCTATCGGTGCACTGCTTGGGGGTGAGGCACTCTCATCATTTGCACATTTTGCCATCGATGAGATTGGATTACCTATCATCCATGCCGCTCTTTTGCTTGTTATCTTCGGTGGAACCCCTGAATATATCATCGTTGCAAGCAGTCATCGAAAGAAGGAGCTTGAGATTGCACTAAGTAATGCCTTTGGGGGTATCGTTCAGGTATTCTTTGTCATATTTGGGTTTACAATGATAGCATCCGGTATCATTGGTTTCTTTGACCCACTGCATCTTGGTCTTGAGATATTGCCCATTGAACTCTATTCAGTTGTCTTGTTGCTCTTTGCCTTCCCGACAATGTTCATACTACGGGTCATGATCACAGATGATGCAAAGATCAATGCATTAGAGTCAGTCGCGATGATTGCAGTGTTCGTGATGATGCTCTATATTCTACTAGTCTATGGTGGAATATGATCACCATCTAAGATGCACTATCATCAATAATGACGGTATTCACCCAATACCTGGACCTTGATGATGCATTCTAGGTTAACGAATTCGTCAGGATCGTCGGTATCACCATGTCTGATGGCAACAACCTCTTTCCCAACGAAAGCAACACGACCTTCAGCTACAATCATCATTCCTGGTCCAAAAAATCTTAGACGGTCGCCACTCTTTGATGCATTCTGCAAGATACTTCTGAGTGTGTAATCTTTCTGGACTTCAGACATGGGCTTACATAATGTAATTGATAGTGATAAGCATTAGCTCTCGAAGGACAAAAAAGGAGATAGAAGTAGGACCGTGTACATCATACTCTTCTACATATGATATCTTACAAATTAAAGAGGAAAAAACGAGAAGTGGACATCTCATATCGAGATGTCCTAGGATAATCCACTAGATGATTTTAGCTCGTTTTCCGACTTTCTCGTAGGCTGCTAAAGCAGTATCCAATTGGGCTTTTGTTAGACCAGAATTCATTATGTTCCTGATTCTTGCTTTGTCACGGGAAACCATTGGGAAGACTATTGGTAGTGCGAGGATACCCTCTTGTACAAGACCATCACTGAGTGCAACAGCCTTTGAGCTCTCACCACACATTGCAGGAATAATTGGTGTCATGCTATTGCCAGTGTCAAATCCCATCTGTTGGAGACCCTTAATGAAATACTCTCGATTCTCCCAGAGTGTTTTCACATGTTTCTCCTCGGTCTCAAGGACATCGATTGCTGCAATACAGGCAGCTGCGGTGGCTGGTGGGTGCGAAGCGCTAAGCAACCAGGAACGGCTCTTGTTCAATGCGTAATTCACCATGTCACGACTTCCTGACACGTGCCCTCCCATGACTCCAAAAGCCTTTGAGAAAGTACCCATCTCGAAGTGGACATCCTTATGGGTGAGATTGAAGTGCGAAACAATACCTCGACCGCCCTTTCCTAAGACGGCCTCCCCGTGAGCATCGTCCACATAAATCATTGCACCATATGGTTTTGCAGCTTTCACGATACCATCCAAAGGCGCAATGTCTCCATCCATAGAAAAGACACCATCAGTAATAAGGAGCATCCTTCTAGGCTTCTCTTTCTCAGCCTCTTTGAGGACTCTCTCAAGATCTGCGACATCATTGTGCTTGTAGACATAACGTGTGGCCTTTGTAAGCCGAACACCATCGATGATAGAACCGTGATTCAATTCATCTGAGATGATAGCATCTTCTTTGTCAACAAGCTGTGGGATGAGTCCCTCATTGCAGGTAAATCCAGCACTATAGGTAAGTGACGCCTCTGCTCCTTTGAACTTAGCTAGACGTCGTTCCAATTCTAAATGGAGGTCCATGGTACCCGCAATGGCACGGACAGAGCCTGAACCAACGCCATGTGATTTGATAGCCTTAAGAGCAGCCTCTTTCAGTTTTGGGTGATTACTGAGGTTCAGATAATTGTTAGAGCAAAGCATGATGACCTCTTTGCCATCAATCTTTGCCTTCGGGGTGCTGGGACCCTGAAGTTCTCGAATTCTCCAGTTTAAATTCTGCTCGACAAGTGTGTTGTACTCGTCGCGCATCCAACCTGTTGGGTCTCTCATGATTTTCACCGTAACCAAAAACGGTCTTTCAACGCCCAAAGTGTAGGGCGTGTCTATTCTGGGCCGCGAATTTTCGCCTATATATGGCCTTCGTTGATGACAGGAAATTCACATTTGAGCAAAATTCTGCATGCACTTCAGATTTCCGATAGATATCTCGGAAAAACAGACGGTTCTTATTCTACCTCTGAATCGCTTATGACGCTATTGAATCTCGTTTACTAATTCGAGAATGAGAGGATGGGTGTCATGAATAGGTCAGTGGGAATGCGAATTATTTCTGTAGTGATGATTGTACTGATGGTTGCTCCGATGTTTTCGGTGGCAATCGATGTGTCGAAGATTGTTGATTGGGAAAGTTTAGAAGATTCTAAAATACCTGTATCATCTACGATTTTGAATAACGATGAAGTATATCTGAGTGATAAAATCATCAACTCAATTGATAGAAGTTTATATACACAACCTGAATCTATGCTTGTTACCTATCCTTCTCTAGATGAAGTATTATCTCCTTTCCAAATCACAAGCGACTCTGATACAAAATCAGGTGATTACAAAAATCCAGCCTTGATAACTCATTATAATCAAGATTTCCCGCAGTTCGAGCTCGAAGAATTTTCCCTTACTAGTCCAGATGGATATCATGCTGGAGAATATGGTGAAGGACTATATGATGCTGAATTAGACTATTCATTATCTTATATCAGTGATAATGATGTTGCAGTCGGAGAAACTTTCACAATATGGTATCGTATTATTAATCATGAAGACTTTGATATACGAGTATGGCTAGGCGCTTCGGTTGTGATTAATCCTGGAGTTTGGCTTAGTGATCCAGATCACGACAAGCTATCAATAATAATTCACGCAAATGATGCAGCGACTGATTCAAGATTATTTAGAGTTCAATATGACCAATTTGGCGACCCAGAGAACTACAATATAGGTGGATCTAAGATGATTCGCTTTGCAATATGGGATGGTCCTTTTGAGGGATACACAGCTCTTGATTATGAGGATGAACCAATAACAATCAGAGGTCCAGACCTTAAGGTTACTGCTTTCTTAGTAAATACAACAGTAGGGGGTGGTCCTACAACAGTTTCCTTTTCAGTTCAGAATATGGGTAATTTGGCTGCAACTAATTTTCATCTTTCTTTTTGGAAGAACTGGAGAAATGGCGATTATGGGTCATGCATAAAGGATTTGACTAGGAGTTATCTTGGAGCTGGTCTAACTTGGAGTAGTAATTTCGTAACATATTCTATTCCAAGTGGAACTCCTTCACTTGATATTCATGCTGATCATACCCCCGGATCTCCATGGATACCTGGTAGTTCATGGGAAGTTGAAGAAGATAATAACTGGGATTGGAAATATCTTGATGTTCCTCCAGATACTACACCTCCCATCCTAATTACACCTCCTGATATTGAATTCGTTGAGGGTTCTGGTTCCTATTCGATTGTTTGGACTGCTTATGATATGTATCCTAGCACATACGTGATTTTTGAGAGTTCGAGTAGTACCGAGCCTTGGTATGTAAAGGATATTGATACTACTTGGGATGGATCATCATTTTCTTATCCTATTGGCGACCTTACGGAGGGTGTATATTTCTTTAAAGCGAAAGTTTGGGATGTAGGGGGTAACATAAGAGAGAGTGGTGTAGTCAAGGTAAAAGTGAATCCACCTCTCCCCTCTTTGCTTGATGTTAGTCTTGATGCAACATCTGCAGTAGAAGGCGGAATCATAAAATTCAATTACTACATAAATAACCCATTTGGTTCTTCAATTTGCGTTGGTTTAGGTGCATCTCTTTTCAATGCTAGCGGTACATTTGATGACCCTGAAAATGATGTTACGCTCTGGATTCCAAGCTATCCGGAATGGCAAGAACGATATTTCGATCTTAATGGTCTTAGTCCAGGCAATTATGGTGTCGTTTGGGGACTTTGGTATCAGGTGGATGGGATATGGCAACAGGTTGATTCTATATGGATAGATAATGCGCTGAAAATTCTTGCTCTGCCAGATTTGACAATTGACAATATTGTGGTCTCATCAAATCTAATTGGATGGGAGTCCTTTTCGATTTCATTCGATGTTTTCAATGTTGGAGGTTCTGTAGCATCCAACTTTGATATCGAGATATGGAGTGATTATAGGGATGATCAAAATCAACTGATTGCTCTAAACCTTCTTTATACTATCCAAGATGTGACAATCGTCGCAGGTGGGTATCATCACTTCTATTATCCCTGTGATGATGTAGGACCTGGATATCATATTCTTGAGATACATGTAGATTGTGCTGATGAGGTAATTGAATCAGATGAAGACCAAAATTGGTGGTGGGATAAAAATTGGTTCAAAAGTCCTGATCTTATTCTTGAAAACATCAAAGTATATGATGTTTACAATAATCTCTTTGGAAAATTAGCTTCTGGACAGCCATTTACTTTGGAATTTGATGTCCGAAACGGTGGTGATTACTGGATTGATCAGGTCTACACTATCGCAATTATTGTTGATGAAGGATATAGCAGATATCTTTTGAGGGATGTACCACTATTAGGAACTTCATTTCATATATCTGAAACTTTTGTGTTTTCTAATATTGGAATGCATTCGATTGATATCATTGTTGATTATTATCAGCAAGTTGGTGAAGCTAATAAACTAACAACTTGTGGAATAGGGACTGGTGAAGATAACCAAGATTCTGGATACTCTCCATATATATGGGCTGCTGAATGGACTGTAATTATCTATCTTGATGGTGACAATAATCTAGATGTCTTCGCTGATAATGATCTTGAGGAAATCGGACAGATAGGTTCCAATAGTGAAATGAGTGTTATCTGTCTCAAAGATGGTGCGTCCGATGGTGATACATTTCTCCGGTTCTATATGCCTGGCATATTTATTGGATTAGAATATCTTCTCTGGGTATATTATTACATTGAATATGAAACATCATCAAGTTTCCAAGGAGATCCGTTGTATGTGCCATGGTTAGAATCGGAGCTTGATATGGCTAATCCACGCACACTCACTAATTTCGTGGAATGGTCAGCTTCAACATTTCAAGCTCAACATTACGCACTTATCGTTATGGATCATGGAGGTGGAGCAGATAATATTCTTCTCCAAGATGGTACAAATGACAATATAGGTATGAGTGTGAGTGAATTTGGACAAGCTCTGGAAGACACAGCGATTGAATTGGATATAGTTGGGTTTGATGCTTGTATAATGGGTATGGTTGAGATTGCATATCAATTACGAAACTCTGCGGAGATTCTTGTAGCATCTGAAGACAATGAACAAGGACGACCAGAACTATCAATATTACCACCTTTTATCAATTATGTGGGCGGTTGGCCTTACCATTTGATACTAAGCGGTTTACAAACAGCTCTTGAAACAAGTGGGACTATCAGTTCACAAGATTTCGCATCACTTATGGTTGATGAGTATTATATTTTCGCCCCTGAGGCAACCGCCACAATGGGAGCGTTCAAAATATTTGAGATCGTACAATATTTAGTTCCAGCTTTAGATAACTTAGCTCAATTACTGTTAGATAACATCGCTTCATATGAATCTATGATATATGATGCACGAATAACTGCTGACCAATATCCTGGGAGTGGTGTGGATTTAGTGGATTTCCTAGAAAAACTCCAATTGAGGATTACTAATAGTGAGATTCAATATGCTATTCAGGTTGTGCTAGACTCGTATTCAGCTTCGTACATCAATCATTGCTATAAATCCGCACACCCAGATTCCCACGGGATTGCAATCTATTTCCCTCAACACGTAATTTCCTACAATAAGCCATATGATGGACTTGATTGTTCGATTACTTACTCGTGGGATGAATTTGTTTGGGGATTCCACAACTACCTACATCATCCAAATCAAGTAAATTCCGAACCATCTGTTTCTATCATTACACCTTCTGAGGGACTTGTAATTTCGGGTGAGTGGTATTTCATTTGGGATGTAAGTGATTCAAATTATGATAGAATTTGGTATACTGCTGAGTATTCCCCTAATTTGGGACAGACTTGGTATCCATTTTTCACAACATACGAATACGCTAAAGGTTATTATCATGAGTATCTTTTCGATTCGACTGATCTTCCTGATTCTAAAAACATGAAGTTTAGGCTTCATTATGATGACGAATGGGGCGGAACAGGTGTAATTGTATCTGGTACTTTTGAGATTGACAATCTCCCTAATCGACAACCAATCATCTCAATAACAGGACCTATTGAGGGTCAAATATGTGAGGATGTTTTTGGTTTATTCTTTGATTGCTTTGATGATGATTACGATTGGGTTCATTTTAAAATTTTCATATCGATTGACGGCGGTTTAACTTGGGTTGAATCCTTTCAGTCGTTTGATTTTCTTTGCTCTCCAACAGGGCATTCTTTGGGTCTACCAATACATACTGATGATATTCTATTAAGCACCAATTGCATTGTTCTTATCGCTTTTAATGATAATAATGGAGGAG
This sequence comes from Candidatus Thorarchaeota archaeon, assembly GCA_016933575.1. Taxonomy (GTDB): domain Archaea; phylum Asgardarchaeota; class Thorarchaeia; order Thorarchaeales; family Thorarchaeaceae; genus SMTZ1-45. The sequence goes on along the minus strand of JAFGAR010000028.1, from coordinate 238,431 downwards.
CTGGATCAGAATTCACAGGTGTATTTACCATCGATAATAGAATTAGTGTCACCCTAACTATTGCAATCTCAGATTCCTCAATCGTGTATCCTCAAAGTGTTCTTATTTCATCTACCATCATTCCAGCTGTTGATGGAAGAGAAATTATACTACAAATAAGTAATGACGGTGTAACTTGGATTGAGCTTTTCTCTGACAATACTGTTTTAGGTGCAATTCAGTACAATCTTCTGAGTCCAGAGCCAGGTAATTATTATCTAAGAGCAATAATAGAAAGTGATTCCAATTACAAATCAGGTACAAGTGATGAAATCGAATTGGAAGTCGATAAAATACAAACTCAACTATCTATTGTTTCATCAACAAGTTTCTTGATATTGGATGATACTGTCTTGATTAATGGTTGGTTAACACCTTCACTTGATAATCATATAGCAGAATTCTACTGGAGCTACGATGATGAATCATGGCAGAAATTTGGTGAAGCCATTAGCTCAAATGGAGTTTTTACAATTGACTGGACTCCCACACTTTCTGGAGATTACTATATAATGTGTGTCTATTTTGGTGATGCTCATTATTATGGCAGTATCAGTAATCATCTTGAATTAACTATAAGTGAGAGATATCCGACAACATTGATAACAGAGATTTCTTCTACCTCAATTCGATACGATACAAGTGCGACAATTAATGTTACAATTAGTCCCATTCTTGATTTGAAGTATGTTGTCATCGAGTACTCTGTTGATGGTCTGGATTGGCAGGAGATTTCAGCTGGCAATACAGGTTCAAATGGTAAATTCATTGCATCATGGATTTATGATCCGGGAACTTACTATATTCGTTCGAGATGGGATGGAGATCCACAATATTGGAGTGCAATTAGTGAAATCATTTCTTTGGAAATCTATGACGACATTGGACCTCAAATATCTGGACAAATTTACTATCCATATGATGCTGGAACACTAGGTCATTTCCTCGATTGGAATATCATTGAACCCTATCCTGGAACCTATGAAATTCTCAAAGATGGGAATCCTATTTATTCAGGTCAAATCGAATCTGAAACCATCAGTATCGCAATTGATGGACTAAATCCAGGTTTGTATGTATTTACTCTTTGGGCTAATGATGCTTATAACAATCCTAGTAGCATGGATGTTACTGTGGAGGTTTTCGGAAATACTCCGTATGGAATTGATGTGGAGGTTGTTGATTCCGAAACTGGAGTTTCTATAGTATTTGATGAAACTTTGACAGCTGGCATAACTACTATCATCGCAAGTACAACACCACCACATCCACATACCGGTTTCAAACTTGGTGGTAATTACTACTACGACATTACAACTACTGCAACATACATAGGAACAATCACAATTGCACTTCCATATGAAGGCAAACAAAATGATGCCGGAGAATCCAATCTGAAGCTCAAACACTTAGAGAATGGTGAATGGATCGATGTTACACTTTGGATTGATGTAGTAAATAATATTGCATACGGTGAAGTCAATTCACTTTCATGGTTTGCTGTACTTGAAGACGATACTCCACCAGTAACTGTTATCGATATTGATGGAACCCCGGGAGATAATGATTGGTTCACTTCTGGAGTCACTATAACCCTCACATCCACCGATGAAGGATTGGGTGTTGAAACAATTGCATACAGCTTTGATGAAGTCAACTGGATTGAGTATACTGGCCCCTTCACATTCTCTGAGCAGGGTGAATTCACAATCTACTTCAATGCTACAGATGTAGCAGGTAATCCAGAGGTTACAAAATCAGATGATTTCAAGATTGATCTCCCGTATACAGATTCAGATAATGCTCTAATCATCACCACACGTGATGGTCACGTGATGAGACAGGACTACAATCCCATAACTGGTGCTTTCGATTTGATTTGGGACACCTACATGCCCGCATACATCTTCCATACTTTCGCTTTAAATGATACAAACAATGATGGCCATTTGGAATTGTATGTGTCTGGATATGAAACCTACATCAGACTTATGAGATTCGACTATGAAGATGGAAGTCTTCTCTGGTCATGGCAGGTTCCTGCTGAGGTGAGCTGTGCCTTCATTTTTGGGATGTATTTTGAGGATCTCAATAATGATGGAATAAAGGAGATTGTAACTCAACATCTACCAAGACAAGTTGCACCTACATTATTCATTCATGATAGTGATGGAAATCTTCTTGCTCAGTACAATCCTGGATGGCGAGTCGATAGAGGTTTCCTTGCAGACTATAATGGCGATGGAGTACGTGATGCATACTTGATGGCTGGTGCAGCAATCTATCCTCAAGGACAACCACGAGTACAAGTTGTTGATTTACGAAACTTCGCTATGACACAATTACTTTACTTCCAAGACTCTTATAGTGGAGGAATGACAGATTTTGAAGTAGTGAATATAGATGCAGATCCACAACCGGAATTCTTTGTGGCGGGATGGGGACCTCCAGTCGTTGCTTATGATCACGATGGTACATTTTTGTGGCAAAGAAGTTTCCCTGGAGGAAATGCTGATAGAAACATAAAGACGTACCTTGGTCTCATATCACTCGGTACAGGAATAGTTTGTACCACTTCATATTCCGAAGTAACTCTCTACGCTTATTATATTAACATGACAACGGGCGCTGATGTCCTCCCACCACTTCCACTCTGGGGTCGGGGTTCATTCACAATTGATATTTTCGACCTAAATGGTGATGGATTCTACGAGGTTGCACTATATGATTGGACTGAGACGAATGCACGCATCCATCTTTGGGATCTAGCAACCGGGACCAATCTTTGGACCTATGATGTATCACGACGATTGTATTATTCGGAGGACTGCTATGATAATCTGAATCAGTTCATTGACTATGATGGTGATGGAAAGAGGGACCTCATTTTCGTAGATAAAAATATGAATCTAATGAAAGCATCGTATGATGGAACCCTGACAAAAATTGGTGATGTTCCTGGAATTGAGGCATACTACTGGTCAATGTTTAAACATGTGGATCAACCATATCCTCAGACCACTGTAACTCTTGATGGTACAATTGGTTTTGATGACTGGTATAGCACCTATGTCGAATTCAGTCTTAATGCGATCGATGATGTGTCTGGTGTCGCTAGAATTGAATACAGCTATGATGGAATAGACTGGATTACCTACTCGAATCCCATTGTGGTTTCTGCTAATGGAATTAACATATTGTACTATCGATCAATCGACAATGCTGGAAATATTGAACCCTACCAGATAATTACCATTAAGATTGATACGACTGCTCCGATTACAGAGGCTTTTCCATCTGGTGATGTCGTAAATGCACCTTGGTACACCTCTCCCGTTACTATTTCCTTGGAAGTTAATGATGAGTTCTCTGGTATTTATTCTACAGAATTCAGCTTTGACGGTGTGACCTGGATTGAGTATTCCATACCAGTAACAATCCACAATAATGGTCAGAATTGGTTCTACTATAGATCTACAGACCGAAATGGCAATGTCGAAACTAATCCACCAATCGAGATTCTTATTGATCAACCTTCACCGTTCCCACAGAATCCGATTAGTTTCACTTCTACCCACATTGTCAATACATGGTCATCCATTGATGAAGTGTTCATTGAATGGTTTGGTGCATCGGATGCGTTCAGTGGAGTGTATGGATATTCGTACGAGTGGAGCCACGAAATTGATACTCTTCCAGATACAATTCTCGATACGACCTCAACAAGTCTCACTACAACTCTCGAATCAGGAATCTGGTATCTTCATATTAGGACTAGTGATGTTGCAGGAAATTGGGCATTCAGTGCGTACCATATTGGTGCATTCAGGATTGATGACACATTGCCTAATGTCTATGCTTCAGCTCTTGGTGTAGTCGGTCAGAATAACTACTACCTCAGTTCAGTAGATGTGGTCATATGGGGGTTTGATTTGCCTACAGGTCTCGATTACATCATGTATAGTTTAGATGGAGTAACATATTGCACTTACCTTGAGATGTTCACTTTGGAGTATGAGTATTCCTATGATATCCGATATTATGGAGTGGACAATCTTGGTAATCCGTCGTTGGAAAAACATCTGATATTCTCAATCGATAAGACTCGACCATCAACAAGCATTTCCAGAGGTGGAACACAGAATCTTAATGGGCAGTACATAGAATCTATTGATATCTCTCTATCCTGCGAGGATCAAGAAAGCGGACCGAACTATGTTGAATATCGTCTAAATGGTGGTCCATGGCACCGGTATGATCAAACTCTCACAATTGCTCAATCTGGTTTCTATCTATTCGAATGCTATTCTGTAGATATGGCTGGTAATTGTGAAGTAGTCCAAAGCATAGAATTTGAAGTGATAAACTATGAATCTGGTCCAGTTTCACTATCATTGACTTGGGACACTGGCAATATCGGAATCGTACATGATATCCGTGTTGGCGATGTTGATGCTGACGGGCGAAATGAAATCGTTCTTGCCATCGAATCATCCTATGGTGTAGGCCATGTACGTGTATACGATGGACTGACTCATTCACTCGAGAGAATCATCTATATGGCTGATGGTTACGCAAGAAGCCTTGCCCTAGGTGATTGTGATCATGATGGAACAATAGAAATTGTGGTTGGAACTGTGGGTACTTGGCAATCAGGACCTATCGGGAGGATCAGAGTCTTTTCTGGAACGACTGGCGCGTTAGAGTGGGAAACTGTGCGGCATGAAGCGTTCCATACAGTTGGAGTTGAAGATATCGATGCGGATGGTGCAATGGAAATCATTGGAATGGTGATCACTGAACGTGTAAACAACATCAGGACTCCTGGAACTGTAATGATAATTGATGGTCAAACGAAGGCAATAGAATGGGAAACCAGTAGCTTCGGGTTTGGAATTGGTGACTATAGTTGGATAGGGAACCTCGACGATGATCCGGCATTGGAGTTAGTTTTCGGTGGTCGTACCGCTAACGACCTACCATATACCAACACAATCTGGATTGTAGATGGTGCTACTCATACCGTTCAGGACTCACTTGTAGTTGGCGCACTGCACACTATGTGTTTCGATGCTGCTGATTATGATATTGATGGTTCTCTCGATCTCGTAGTTGGATTCATAGACCAAGCGGCTGGCACAGGCTTTCTCCGTGCTTATGATACAAGTTTGAATTTCAATTGGGAATATTTCATTGGTACTGGTCTCTATTCCTACAGTATCACAATGGCTAACCTTGATACTGATCCAACGCTTGAAATCGCTGCAGGTATTGCTGATGCTTCAGGGAATTGGTACGGGCATTTTCGAATCATTGATGCTGTATCCCAGTCGCTGCTATACACAAGACCGAACAAGAATGCCGGTCTGGTGGTATGTGTGGAGGATATCAACGGAGATGGATTTACAGAACTAGCAATTGGATATCATGCAGGATTTTCCTCGGGTTGTATGGAAGTGTATGATACTGGGGTTCCAGCACCCACGAATCCCTCGTTGGAATTCCTCTGGGAAACTGGGAATATTGGAATCGTTCATGATATCGTATCTGGTGATGTTGATGCTGATGGTGTACCTGAAACCATAGTTGCAATAGAACCAGGATATGGTTCGACAGGTTACATTCAGATATACAATGGGATAACTCACTCTTTAGAACGGACAATCTATCTAAGTGCTGGATATGCCCGCGTTGTTGCCTTGGGTGATCCTGATGAAGATGGACAGATTGAGATATTAGTTGGTACATGCGGATGGTGGCAAACTGGTCCTATTGCTGGTATTGCTGTCTATAATGGATTAACCGGTGCACTAGAATGGTTGAGTCCTATCAATAATGGTGTGTATAGTCTCTGGGTCGAAGATATAGACGCAGATGGTGAACAAGAAATCATTGGCATCACGGATTTTGAACGGGATGGCAGTAATATGATTAACGGACTCGTCCTCGTGTATAATGGAAAGACACATTCGGAAGAGTGGCGATCTTCAGAATATGGGCTCTGTTTAGGCGGCTATCATAGTCTTGCGAATATCGATTCCGATCCGGCGTTAGAACTTATTTTTGGTAGCAGAGATTCTCTTTATGCACCCTTCGAAGGAACTCTCTTCATTGTAGATGGAGCTTCTCATGAAGTCCAAGATTCCATATCATTAGGTCCGTTTCTAGTCACATCAATACAAACTGCAACAATTGCGTCAAATGGTAGTTTGCGTATTATTGCAGGATTAAGAGAACAAGATGCTACTATCAACTATGTGAATATGTATGATAACAATTTGGATCTATTGTGGTCATATACATTAGGCACTAATATCTGCCCGAATATCGTAAAAGCTGCAAACTTCGATTCTGATCAGAATTTTGAGATTGCAGTAGGTATTGGTTATGCTAATGGTGCATGGACCGGGGAATTCCAAATAATAGATTGGGAAACTAATAGTATTATTTTCCAAAGGACATCCACAAATTCCGTAATATCTTTCTACTATGGCGATTTTGATTTTAATGGTATCGCAGATTTTGCAGTTGGATATCATGCAGGATTTTCAGCTGGTAGTATGGTAGTATACTCTACTGGTGTCACTATATTTAATCCAACTCCTTTGGTAGTCTATGTCACTCGACCAGTTTTGAATAATCCTGGCACAATAAGTACTGATGGGAGTGTTTCATTGTCTTGGACCTTAAGTGTATCTTCTCTGGGAAGCATCTCATACTACCAAGTCCAATATAGTGCAAGTCCGATATTTTCGATAATACAGGGTGAGTTTACTACAACAGACTTGCAAATATCACTGACTGCACTACCATATGGAGAATGTTACCTCAGAGTGCGGGCTATCGACGACACTGGTTCACATAGCTATTGGAGTAATGACGAATATATTGATGTGGTTAGGGAGTACCTGCCACCCAGTATTGATAATCCTGAAGACATCATATTTGAAGAAGGAATAACTGGTGAGAATATAGTGTGGGCTCCCGTTGAGGCAAATCCTCAATACTACAAGATATTCTTAGACGGAGCATTGTTTGAAGTTAGTAGCTGGAGTGGAGGTCCAGTTGAAGTTTCGCTCGATGGCTTAGTCGCTGGTAATTACTACTTCATCATTCAAGTCTTTGATATATACAACAACTGGATTGCAGATGCTGTTGTCGTAATCGTCGAACCTGCAACACCACCTTCTATCGATAATCCGATAGTTGATCCATATGAAGCAGGAACCACAGGGCATACTATCACATGGTCTCCTGATGATTTCTGTCCAATCTCATTCATAGTCTATCTTGACAATGTGGAATATACGTCTGGTGATTGGTTTGGTGGTACAATTACTATAGCCATTGATGGTCTTGACCCCGGTGTCTACGAATTTAGAATACAAGTCTATGACCAAGTAGGACTATCATCATCTAGCACTGTCATAGTGACTGTAGTTGATCTTACTCCTCCTGTTCTACCTGGGATTTCATTTAATGCTGAGGGTGGAAGTATAGGCAATGTTGGTGAAATCCAACCATTTGACCTCTATCCTGGAACATATGAGATCTATTATGAAGGTGGATTAGTCGCTTCAGGTGAGTGGGATGGCATAACACCAATTCAATTCATTTTTGATGCTTCTCTGGTTGGAGTCTTCACTTACGAGTTCTATTGCTATGATGCTTACGACAATGTTGCTTACACTGAGTTCACAATTACAGTTGTGGATACAGTTAATCCAGATGTTGATGGGATATCATCGATTACTTACGAGGAAGGAAGTACTGGAAATGTAATCGTTTGGACTGCAACAGATTTATTCCAATCTAACTACGAGATTACTCTTAATGGCGTACCTGTATTTGCAGATTTATGGGTTGGAAACACTATCGAATACAGTATCGATGGACATAGCCCTGGTACCTATTACTACACAGTGACTTGTTATGATACCTCTGGTAATTCAGCATCACATCAGGTAACTGCAATAGTTGTGGATACCACTCCGCCAGCAGTTGATGGACCAACCCAAATCGAATATGAAGCAGGTAGTTTGGGTAATCAGATATTCTGGACTGCTTCTGAACCTCATCCTCTACGGTATATGATTTCTCTCGATGGTGAACCAATAGTTCTTGGTCTGTGGAGCGGCAACGATATACAACGCAATATTGATGGCCATAATCCAGGGACCTATTATTACACTCTAACCTGTTGGGATGTTTTCAATAATGAAGGGTCGCACGAAGTAACTGTAGTTGTAGAAGACACAACCAAACCATTGATCACATCACCTCTAGATGATATCTATGTCGAAGCTGGCTCTTCAGGAAATACAATCACATGGTATTGTTTCGATCTATATCCTGACAGGTATATCCTCTGGGATGGTGTGGAAACAAGAGAAGGACCTTGGACTGGCACCTCATTGACGATCACGATTATCGATCGAGGTGTTGGTGCATACAATCACTCGATAACATTCTTTGATGCAAACAGCAATTGGGCATCCGATTCTGTATGGGTATACATTGTAGATACTACTCCACCATCCATTGATGGACCGTTAGAGATTGTCTATGAAGATGGTACTACCGGGCATACAATTGTCTGGACTGCAACCGATCTGTACCCAACTACCTATGAGGTTACCCTCAATGGTGGTCCTGTATTTTCGGATGATTGGACCAGCGGTACAATTGAATACAATATCGATGGACACACAGCTGGAACATACCACTACACTCTGATATGTTATGATGAATCTGGCAATTCAGCATCACATCAAGTAACAGTAATTGTTGAGGACACTACACCACCATCGGTCAGCGGACCCTCTGAAATCATCTATGAGGCTGGTAGTACTGGAAATCAAATCGTCTGGGATGTATTTGATCTGCATCCATTCGATTATGAGATTTCACTCAATGGTGTACCTGTTCGATTGGGTCTATGGGGTGGAACCACTATCAGTTACAACATTGATGGTAATGATCCTGGAACGTATTACTACATCCTGACTTGTTGGGATGTATTCAACAATGCTGGTTCACATCAAGTGACTGTTATTGTTGAAGATACGACACCTCCTGATATCATAGGTCCTGATGACCTTGTCTATGAGGCTGGCGTACCTGGCCACTCATTAACTTGGAGCTTTTCAGATCTCTATCCGGATTCCTATATCATCTTGAGAAATGGCACTCAAGTTGATTCTGGACTTTGGATTGGTTCTGACATTAGTATCAGTGTAGACTTGCTCAATCCTGGAACCTATAACTTCACTTTCGTAGCGTTCGATGCTTATGGAAATCAGGCTTCAGATACAGCATGGCTAACCGTTGAAGGAAACACTCCTGCTGGCTCTGACATTGAAGTCATAGATCCTGAAACTGGAATTTCATTGACCTTTGATGAAACCTCGGTTCCCGGAACAACTGAAGTTGAGATTACTGAAACTGGTCCACATCCACCTGATGATTTCAGATTAATGGGGCTCTATTACAACATCACTACAACTGCTGTATTTGATGGTGTGATTATAGTGGCACTACCATACGATGCGACTCTAGTTCATGGTCTTGAGAAGAATCTCAAACTCTGGCATTGGGCTGAACCTGCTGGTTGGCAGGACTGTACGACCTGGGTTGATGAAGTCAACAATATCATCTATGGAGAGGTCACTCATCTCTCGATATTTGGAGCCATGGAGGATAATGCACCTCCAACAACTCATCATAGTTTGAGTGGTACTGAAGGATTGAATGGTTGGTTTGTGTCTGATGTCTTCGTTGAACTGACTGCAGTTGACACGGTTTCAGAAATCGAAAACATATACTACAGTGTTGATGGAGTCACATGGTTTACCTATACTTCACCAGAATTGATTCAGAATGAAGGTCTCACAACATTCTACTTCTATTCTATTGACATTGCAGAGAATATTGAAACTATAAATCAGATTGATATCTACATTGACAAGAGTTGCCCATTCACTTACTACTTAACAGGGGGTCCTATTTTCGAATTCTATATTACCTCCTGGTCTGAATTCTATCTTACTTTCTCAGATGACATTTCCGGAGTTTCGTTATCATTTTATCGAATTGATGGAGGATCTTGGATTGAATACGATGATCCATTCTACATCTTTGGGTCTGATGGATATCACACACTAGGATTCTACTCAATTGATACAGCTGGCAACTGTGAACTAGAAACAACAGTATGGTTCTTCTTGGACAATACTGCTCCTGTTACTACGAAATCTATTGGTTCTCCAACCGTTGGTGAATTTGTGACAACTGAAACAGTGTTCGCTCTCACAAGTGTTGATGCTGGTATTGGGTACTTTTGGACTTTCTATCGTATTAATGGTGGTTCCTGGATAGAGTATAGCGATCCATTTAGCCTACTTGGACCTGATGGTGAATACACTATCGAGTTTTACTCAGTTGACTTCGTGGCGAATGAGGAGATTTTCCAGTCACAAGTACACAGGCTGGATAATACACCCCCTGAAACCGTCTTGAGCTTTGGTGAACCCATATCTGGCGATTACATCACATCAGTTACTCCAATCTCACTTGCTGCAAATGATGGTTTGGGTGTTGGCGTTGATTCGATTTTCTATTGTATCAACGGTGGTGGATGGGAGACCTATAGTGGTTCATTTACAGTTCTTGGTCCCGATGATACGTATCTGATCGAGTACTATAGCATTGATTACTTAGGTAACACAGAAGATGTGCTCTCCATTGTAATCAATCTCGATAACTCTGCACCGATATCATCTCTAGTGATTGGAACACCCTACTCAGATCCATATCTGACATCGTTCACTGAGATTTCAATCAATGTTGCTGATGGCGGCTCTGGCGTGGCTGCGTTATTCTATAGTATTGATTCTGGACTCTATGTTCCATATATTGGTCCATTCACACTACCCTCTGTTGATGGATTGCATTCAATATCCTACTATGGAATCGATAATCTTGGTAATATGGAAACATCAGTGACTGAGCAATTTGTTGTTGACGATACTTCACCAGTGACCTCGATTATTGAAGGAAGCCCAATATTCAATTCTTACATCACCTCTGCAACTTCACTCAGTTTAAGTGCGATTGACGAGGGGGTTGGAGTTGACTCAATCTTCTACAGAATAGACGAGGGTGCTTGGGTGCTGTACTCATCATCATTCTATCTTGTTGGTCCTGATGGTCAATACATTATTGAATACTACAGCGTAGATTATCTTGGTGCTCAAGAGGATATCATTTCAGAGACCTACATCTTAGACAACACTGCTCCTTCATCCATCCATACCTTCATTGGTAATATGGGTGATAACGACTGGTTCGTTTCAATTGTAGCTGTTGAGCTTTCATCAAGTGATGCAGGTAGCGGAGTATCAGCAATCTTCTATTCATTGGATGCTGGTCCTGCAACAGAATATGTCGGATCATTTGATGTGACGGTTGAGGGATTCCATAATCTTGAATACTGGGTAGTTGATAACCTTGGAAATGTAGAAGCTCCACAAAAATCTGCAGACTTCAAGATTGATACAGTTGCACCTGAATCAATTGCCAGTCTTACACCCGCAATACCAAATGGATTGGCTAACTGGTACATCTCACCGATTGGTGTTGTTCTCTCCTTCAGTGATGATACTTCTGGCGTCTGTGAAACATATTACCGTGTGAATGGTGCTGCGTGGATCAAATACGAATCAGGATTGTCATTTATCGAGGACGGAGTGTATCTATTGGAGTTCTGGTCTAGTGATTTTGCAGGAAACCAAGAATCAACACAATCAGTTTCTTTCACACTTGATCAGACATCTCCCATTACATCTCACTCTATTTGTGAACCGAAGTTCAGTATCGATCCAACCTATATCAAGACAGTCACTCCAATCACATTGGAGGCTGTTGATAATCTTGCAGGAGTTGCAAGAACAGAGTATCGAATTAACATGGGAGTCTGGATTGAATATTTAATTCCATTCTATATCACTGAATTCGGTTATCACACTATAAACTATCGCAGTATAGATGTTGCTGGTAATCTGGAAGACTATCATAGCTTTGACGTGATTGTCAATGCAGTGGAACTCACCTACATCGGAGAAGTTGTAGGAGACTATTCTGACCCAACTCAGTTACAGGCACAACTAGTTGATATAGCGACTCAAGAGCTAATTTCTGGAAAGGTCATCTACTTCATTCTGGGTGCCCAATCTACCTCTGCTGTAACAGATGAATTTGGAATTGCCACGGCATCTATGATCATCAATCAACCAGCAGGAGTCTATACTGTGGTTTCTACATTCAATGCAGATTCTGAATTTTCGTTCTGTGATGATTCCGCATCTTACACAATAGAGAAAGAGACTGCTATTCCAGAGTACACTGGCTCAACAGTTGTTCCTACTACTTCTGATGAGATAACAATCAGAGTCACTGTCTTCGATGAGGATGACGGTTTCTATGGGGATATCACAAGGATACAGGTGACATTCAGAATCTACAATGTGCCAATTGATTTGAATGCTCCAGTCTTGGTTTTCGGACCAGTGTACTTGGAGGAGAGTAGTGTGGATGGTGTAGGAGTTATCACACTCGAGATTGACAATCTATCTGAGAATGGTTACATTATCATTGTGTCAATTGAATCTGGTGATAATCCCTACTATAACGGACCAGATTCGGATCCTGTAATTTTGACAATCTTTGAACCAACTGGAGATTTCGTTACAGGAGGTGGATGGATTATTGGACCCTCTGGTAGTAAGAGTAACTTTGGCTTTAATGTGAAGTATACAAAGAAAGGTCTTCCTAAGGGTCAATCCATCTACACCTTCCGAGAAGGGGATTGGCTATCAATCATCAAGAGTAATGCATGGATTGGAATGGCAATTGAGGAGGACCATGCATTCTTTGAAGGTAGATGTACTATTCAGAAGTACAACTCTGAAACCGGAGAACTTCTCTGGGATGTCGGGAATTATCAGTTTCGAGTAGATGTCTGGGATGTTGATGAATCCGGTGGTATTGATGTCTATCAGATTCGTGTCTTGGACAAAAATGGACTCGTATTCCATGAGATAGGTTTTGCCCCCATTGGCTATTTAGGAGGAGGTAACATAGCAATTCACCTTGAGAAAGAAGAGTAGTTTGTTCAAATATTGAGGAGGGGTCCCCCCCTCCTTTCCAACCAGACAGAAGTCTTGTTCTCCTTGCCCCCAAGGTACTAGGTATTTCTAACAGATAGCTTTTCTGCTATTGCACAAGCTAAGATTTTGGTATCCATCTGATTCAGGAAATTTTGAATTGATTGCAACTCATTTGTTATGCCTTCTAAGGAAACCCTTTGTTCTTCTACCCAGTTCTTTACGCCACCTATGATAGTTTCAAGATTGACTTGATACCGTCGTGGTCTAGGTAGTAGTTTTACAGTAATGAATCCTCTAGCAGAAAGCCTACTAAGTCTATCATATAGTTGTGTTTTCTTCAAGCTAGATGTTGAAGATAATTCTTCAAGAATCTCCATTGCTGAAGGAAATTTACTTTTCTTTTCCTTAAATTTAGTCACAGCATTTATAATACTTGCATCTGTTGGCGATAGAACTTGGTCTAGGAGATATTCTACTGGAGCTCCCTCTAAGTCAATACTTAGAATTGGTAAATCAATCAATCATTACACCATCCTAAGTGATGCACGCAAGCGAAAAATGAATGTTAAAATGATATGATAAGATTTTTTTACGGTCGAGTTTTAGTTCGTTGCCAAAATTCCGATGTTAGTACTGAACAAATACGGGACAAACCCTATCATTAATGAGTTGCATATCGTATTCTATTTTCTCGTGTATTTGCAAAGATTTGATTAGAAATAGAGTACAGGAAATAAACAATGATATCTAATCCCTTTGAAAACCAACTAGAGACATCAGTCAAATTAGTAAAGAACATCTGTACAAGGGTAATGTCCCCTTCTGAATTCCAACATGAGCAAACAACTCTAAAACATTCCATAATTCTTGATAACGCAAAGGTCAGTAGTAGCTTTGATGAGGTGCTCGTTGAAATCCTGAGTGAGATCAGGATGGGTGTCGTACTTGATCGAAATACTTCAACATCTAGGACTTCTTGGCTTGCTGGAATGATAGAATCAAAATATGTGCTAATGGTTTTAGATTCAGCAGTCAACAAGGGAGTGACTCGAGTCTCACTTGATATTTGGTGTGCAATTGATAATATTCACACAGGAATTCTCTATCTTATCCAAGGAACATCTCTTGGAAAGGTTTTACCGCAATATCAAGCGATTGCTGTATCATGGCATCTCGTTAGGATTGATGATAATCAAACTCAATTGGTCGTTGAATTAACTTCAAAGGAGACTGATACCAATTTACGTGATGAAGATATTCTGTTCTTTGTTGATTATCAAGGTGTTATGACCGAACGATTTAGAACTAGTTTTCCACTTGGTAATGAACGTGTATCAGTTGCTATTGATCTAGTCAACAGGAAAGCCTCATGGAACGGGAATCTGGATGATCCTTACATCATTATCTATGTCAGTGATGCTGAATGGAAATCAATTGATAATTACCATCGAATCCAGTTTTCCTGGAGAGATGCTCTAATTCATCAGATAGAGAATCACCTAGATGAGGGCATAAGATTTACAGGCTTCACAGAACTCTCAAAGCATCTCAACATTGATGATGATTTCAATTCTGATAAAACAAGAATGTTGTTCCTTGATTTCTGCAGAGGTCTTGAGGTAGTTGGCTGTACTGGACAAAGAGTATCTGACCACTGTTCTCGTGCTATCATACTAACAGGCTTGGTCATCTGTTTCAATCCTGCTCGAGGTCTCACTGGGTATCTCGATATGATTACAGGCTATGGTGGATATGAGCCACTAGCTGGTTTGGGCAGTGACAGGACTTGGCGAGAACATCTTTCTGGAATCGTCAATCTAGCAAATGACTTTAAACCAACACCTGTCAAATTATCAGGTTCTCGTAAGAATAGAAAACCCGGAAGACCTCCGATGCAACTCCTGCCTACTACCCCTCCTGTTGATTTGTTCAAAAGCTTAGTTAACGAACCCGAAATTATTGTATGCAAACTTTGCCGATTCTATGAATAAGAATCTTGGATGAATTATCTACGCTTGATTGTTCCATTATCACTAATTTTAACATCAATAGCATTTTGACTCTGTAGCTCTCCAATCCTGTTTCGTAATTCATTCTCAGATGTCCCTATCATCCTTGACAATCTCTCTAAAGTAATCTGATCGTATGATTTGATTAACTCAACAATTCGCATTGAATCTTCGGTCTCAATATATGTCGATATACCAGAGACTCTTCTCCTCCATCCAAAATAGGTTACTAATGCTATAAATCCAATTCCTAAAGAACTGCCCACAATTAGTACTGAAATATCCAAAGTTGTCGCTAGATGCAGTATGGCGAGTCTTGATGCATTTTCCCATGGATATGTGAGTGGGTAGAATAGATTATGAACTCCCATCCCGGAAGGATAGAGCATTACTGAAATTCCCAGAGATGTACCAGGAACTGCATTAAATTCCTCCATGGGTACTCTAAATTCATAATGTACTCCAGTAGATGTTACAGAAGAGTCTGATAAAAAGCCACTTGGAATTGGTGTAAGTTTAAAATTAGATATTACTCCTTGAGCTGATTGATTCAATACTTGAATCTCATCATAACCTTTCCAAGCATCTGGAGAGCCTTTGATATACCAGATGGCCCTAGTAGGTGTACCATTATGTCCTTTGTACACTCCATCGAAGGTTTCATCGATAATTAAAGCAGCACGTGAATCATGACCTGATGCAACTGGTGAATCAATTCCAAAATAGATGAATCTCTCATCACTTCCTATCATGACATTGACATCGATGATTAGACCATCAGTTCTAACTAAGTTTAGCATAATCAATGAGATTTCAGGCCATTCATTCTCTAGAAAAATACCATCAATTGTTGGTGGAGTAGACATCCAAGCAGCATTT
This sequence comes from Candidatus Thorarchaeota archaeon, assembly GCA_016933575.1. Classification (GTDB taxonomy): domain Archaea; phylum Asgardarchaeota; class Thorarchaeia; order Thorarchaeales; family Thorarchaeaceae; genus SMTZ1-45. The sequence continues at coordinate 222,338 of JAFGAR010000028.1, read as the reverse complement.
AATTCAGGTGGATCTCCCATTGTGATGAAAACGAATCTCTCTCTAGCCCAATTATCATATCCATATCCATCACGACAATAGACATCAAGAATATGTTGACCTGAAACTAGTGGCAGACGAATATCATATGGGCTCTCACTTGAGCTATTGAGGGCACCGTCCCATGACCAATATAATAATCCATCATGTCCAACAGGAATTATGTCGATTACATCACTTCCCAGATTGATTGTGCTATTACCCGGACTGCCAAGCGATATGAACGGAGAAAACTCTGATATCATCGAGTGATGTTCACGAATTGTTACACTATCGATTATCACACCACCTTGCGTTGTAACATTCCTGAATTCTGTGATTGCTATCTTGAAGTGAAACGGTCCTGAAGGCATCGTATCGCCTATTGCACCCAATCTTACATCATCAACATAAGCAATAATCACTGACGAATTCCATACTATTCGATAATCATGAAAGACAGATGGGTCTAGTCCAGATAACATTCTGGATGTTCGCTGGGAATACTCTGTCACGACTCTCTCTAACAGGACTGTTGATAGTGCGCCTTGAAGCAAAATTGAATCACCACCAAACAGATAATTCCATTCAGTAATTGCGGTGTGATTGGTCCATCCTACACAGACAACAGCTTCCTCTTCTTGCAGTTTCATCCGGATTACAGCTTCATGACCGACCTCAAATGTTTGGATTGATGATAGTGTTCGATATGAATGTCTGGATGCATTCATCTCAAATTGATCGCCTACTAACCAACTCACACACCCCTCTCCATAGGATTCAAAGTTCCACAATGATTGATTATAACCCGGAAACTCATCAAATCCATCATAGAGCACTGGTTCTTCAGAGCTGTGGGTAAAAACAGGATTTTGATTGCACGTCTCAAATACTATCATCGTATCACTTTGATTTGGCCGGGGTATTGCTTTGTTAAGACCAGAAGGTGCAATTAGCAAAATCATGGTCAGAAAAATGATTACTCTACTCGATATTTTCAATACCACTCCTCTCCTTTTTGGATTCTCATCCTACCTTTTCTTTCTTTTTGATTTCCGTAAGATTTCGTATGATATCTTGCTCAACTTGTATGACATTGATATCTTCAAAACCTCTATCAATTAGTTTCCGAACCAACTCGATGACTTTTTTCTTCTCAATCCCTGTGAGTTGAGTGAGTCTTTCTATTGATATTCTATCATATGAGTAGAGGAGTACCTTAATCCGCTCAAGATATTCATCATCAAGGTTTCTATGAAGTGAAATTGACCTCTGTGCAATGATTGTTCTAACTACTCCAAAAACAGCAACTAAGCTTATTATCGTACTCCCACTCACTATGATAAATTGACTTACGAAATCTGGATTATATACACCCGAGTTTTGTATCAGGATTAGATTCGAATAGCATCCATAGCTCAAATGTGATGGATAAACAGAATCGTAACCTCCTCTAGACAGAATAACGCCAATTCCGATTCCACTGGTTGCATTACCATTTAGACATTCCAGATTCAAAATAAACTCTGCAGATAGTCCGTCTACTGTGTTAGAGCTAGCCATTGTTAGTCTTGGAAATTGGATATTAGATAATTCTTGACCTAGTGGCGTGTAGATTCCTGTATATGCCGCAAATGCACTCGGTGTTCCCACGGAGATACGAATATCTTGAAAGAGTGTGGATATATCAACATCCCAGATACTATCCCCGTCCGCATCAATCAACACTGATATTCGTGAGTTCCACTTGTCAGCAATCTCGGAGTCAATTCCAATGTAAAACAATCCCTCTGGAAATCCAAAATGAATCGTGATATCCTCTGTCTCTCTATTTTCATTCATACATTTGCAGAATAATTCATTGGTTTGTTGCTTCTCATTCACATCTATTATCCCATCAATTATAGGATTCTGTCTCATCATGGGACACATGAAACTTGACTTATCATGAACGATTTCATATTGAAGAGTCATTGAATTCCAAATGCTTGATTCACTCTCAACAAAGACCTCTAGAATAGCACTCCCAAGGCTTGATATGACTGGAATATCCCAAGGTGAATTAGTTGTTGCATTATCTTGCTTATTCCATGAATAGAGTAGAACTCCATTAGAATTAATCACATCAAAATCGATTGAGTCATGAGTTGTGATTTGACTTTGGTTCATAGGCCACACAAGTTCAATACTCGGTCGAGTTGAGCAGGGAATTGTAAGATATGACACTTTAACGCAATTTATTCGCAATTGATCTTTCTTTGATGTTTCATAATGACCTGATGTTGTTATTACAAATGGAAGGGGATTCTGAGGTATCCTGCGACTTATGGTACCTCTGACTTGATTATCAATGAACAGACGAACTAGTGTTGAGCGCCACTCGATCGTAAATACATGTTCTCGATTCAAAGTCAAGTTATGGATTGGTGCTGCTACTCTCTCTCCATTGCAGTATGTTACGAGGCAAAGCTCATTGTCCCAATAATCGATGAAAACACCGTTCTCTGATTGTCTTAGATTCGATCTCCAATTGCTACTAGAATCCACTAATCTATCTCCCCACCCAATACCAAAGTAACAGAGGCCCTCTGTATACGTAATATTGAATTCTGCTATTACATTACTTCCCACATTCGTCACTGATTTCAGAATCGAGTAAGTTAGAGGCTCGGCTTCCAAGACCAACCATTCTCCATCCTCCCAGATGATTGGTGGATCACTCTGCGTCGAGATGTTCCATAATGATATGTTGAATCCCAGTGGAATTGATGTGAAGTTATCCTCGAATAACTCATTTCCAGTTTCAGATAAGATGCCAACTTCCGATTTCTCATTGTATTGGAGATTGATTGGTACGAATGTGGAGCTGTCATAATTCCCTTCACTTTCGCCGTGGATACTAGCTGAATAAACTGTAAAGAGGATGAATAATACGACCAGAATTCCAACTTTGTTCTCTGGTATCTGCATAGCCTCCACCATCTCAAAAACCAAGCTATGAAAAATGCATTACTTGCAGAAAAGACTTACCCTCTCTGGGAAAGTGGTTATCTTTTGAGTATCTCAGTTTCAATGAACTCACAAAAATCCCCACTCTTTAGATCTTGGAAAAATAGAGCCTTCGTGTATTGGATTGCATGAGCAAGAACATCTACAGCATTTATCACCTGTTTCCTATCAACAGTCTGTGGATGCCAGACCGCAATAGGTGCCCAGACATCTTCTTTCAGAGCTTCCTTGATCTCAGCATCTTGGTCAGTATTTAGAGCCATTTTAGATGCAAAGTAGTCATAGTCAATCATCGTCTTGAGTCGAACAATCAACACCAATGGGAGTTTCTTCTTTGCGCCAGTACTTTCAGTGATATACGAGCGGCACGCAAAGAAATCACCTTTCAATTGAGAAGCCCCGTCAGAATCGAGTCTTGTTGCTTCAACAATTTTCCCTGGTCTAATCTCACCAAGCGCTTTTATCGACCTCAAATCTTTATTCCACTTCTTGAACTCCTTATTTGGAATCCATGATTTCATCCACTGTCGGAATAGTTTCATATCAAGCGGGACACATGATTCTAAGACAACTTGCTCCCTGGCCTTTCCCTGTGGTTCTACAAACAATTTAGCATTCATGCGCTCATCGGTCCTTTGTACGAACTCCAAGTATGTCTTGACAGGACACAAGATAAGGATTATTGCATTCTTGAAAACATATTATGACACTCGGTCAGGCCGAGTCAAACCGATAATAGATATACAACTATATTCTTAGATATGTTTGATAGCTTGACAGAAGCCATTCTCGTTATAGAAGAAGCATGGCGAGCTGGAATTTCCAACGACAATGATAATGTGCTCCGTTTCATTATTAACCAGCAACTTGCCTATGGCTCAGATGAAGGAGTCTTTATCGAAACGAGAAATGTGAGTGGTCTAAAATCCAGATTATACACGGGCGAAAAAATTCAGACGCAACTAGCCGCAAAGAATATTCTCACTCTAGAGGCTGCGAGAGCCTTGCTTTTGTCGAAGTCCAGAGCTGACTATGTTTCTGAATGCATTCACCGAGTTGACAAATGGATTCAGCGACAATGCTTTTCAGAATTCTGTTCGACTGGTGAGTGCAAACATTCCACAGTATCGTACATGCGCTACTTGTCTGCAAAAGAGTCGCAGGCCAAACTTGCGGGATTGCTATCTGAACTTGTTAAGCACAGAGATGGAAACGGTAGTTGGAAGGGATTTCCATATTTCTATACTCTACTTGCACTTAGTGATATCCATAATCCTGATGCAGAAAAGGAGCTTGAGTATGCATTTCCTATGATGCAAAAACGATTTCGCCGAAACCAAATTGAGGAGCCTTATTGGTCTCGACGCAATGATATAATGAATAGAATTCAGACGCGATTGAACCACATTCTTTCCATATTTATTTGATGAAGTTGCCATCACGATATTCTCGAAAGGCAATATCAAGCTCTTCTCGCGTATTCATAACAATTGGTCCGTACCAAGCAATCGGTTCACCTATTGGTTTTCCAGATATAAGGAGGAATCGCATATGACAATCGCCAGAAGATGCAATAACCATGTCACCATCTTCAAAGATCACTAACCTGTTTGTTTCAACAGATACCTTCTTTCCTTCATCGAAATATCCCTGACCTTCAAAGACATATACAAATGCATTATGCCCTCTCTTTATTGTGTGTTGGAATTCTGTTCTTGGAGATAGTATAATATCAAGATATTCTGGTTCAGTAACTATTTCTTCTACTGGACCTCGAATTCCATTTACTTCCCCTGCAATTATTTTGATTTGTGTTCCATTATCTAAAAGGACTTCTGGAATATCACTTTCCTTGATATCTCGGTAACGTGGATTCATCATCTTGTTTGACTTGGGAAGATTAGCCCATAACTGAAATCCCTTCATCATACCTTCAGTAAGACGAGGCATTTCCTGATGGATTATGCCACTTCCTGCTGTCATCCATTGACAGTCCCCCGATTCAATTACTCCACTATTTCCGAGGCTATCTTCATGTCTCACTTCTCCGCTGAGCATGTATGTTATAGTTTCAATACCTCTATGAGGGTGCCATGGAAATCCTGCTATGTACTCTTCTGGATTGTCCGATCCAAAGAAATCTAATAGAAGGAAAGGGTCTGTTAGCTCTACCTCATTGTTAGAGAAAATGCGTGTTAAGCGTACTCCAGCTCCATCCTTAGTTTCTCTACCTCGCAAGATAGTCTTGATTCCACGAATTTGATTCATCGTTATTCTCTCCATCATATTCACTATAGTTATTTTATAAGGATTACAGCTAGTGCAAATTTCATACTGGTATTTTATAAAATGATTGTTTGAATTTGGCGTTGAACCTGTCTCTTATATTCATTCGTGATAATAATATCACAGGTTGTTCTCACATTGTGAGTGGGTCATCCTGGAGTATCACTGTATTCAACTACCCACTCCCTCCTCACAGTCCGGTGGAGCGAACTTCACCGGACTGCAGAGATTTGTTTTTCAGTGTGAAGTTTCTTGAATTAGATGATTCTCATGTACTTTGGAAATCTTGTGTGCCTTAGGGCTGTCCAAGAATCTGATTTCGACCTACTAGTGAAATATTTCAACGCTCTTGAGATTCGCCGTTTTCTTGGGGCTCCTATTCCAAGATCTCGGGTCTATCTTGAGGATTGGATAATGAAGCGTGGCTCCTCTGATCCATGGAAAGATGGTCTTCTTGAACTTTCTATTGCTGATAAATATACAGACGAATTTCTTGGTTTTGTTCATCTTGAAGACATCAAAAAACCACACAATAGAGCTGAGATGGGTATATCGATTCATAATCCTGAGCATCTCTCTAGAGGGTATGGCACAGATGCTATCAGAGTGATTCTATGGGTCGGATTCAATATTCTGGGTCTTCACAGTATCTACCTTGATACGATGGAGGAAAATGCTCGTGCAATACATGTATACGAGAAGGTTGGGTTTAAGCGCATAGGTCTGTTTCGTGAGTCTGAGTTCTTAGATGGAAGATACACTAATCTGTTGTTCATGGATATTTTGCGATATGAATTTCAAGAAGCGAATCCTGAATTCACAGTACAAATGAAAATTCAATCGCCATAATTGTTCAATCGTTTGTTACGTCTTACAGCAGCGTACATCGGTATGACACTGAGAGGATACAATGCCATTGCCAATGGAAAGACGATTACTCCAAATTGTGCTGTTGTTCCGAGAAGCCCAATTGCTAACAAGAATGACGAAGCAAGAGTACCTGTTTGACGTGGGAATGTCCACATTACCCTTGTTAGTGCCAATGACCTTCCCCTTCGAGTTTGGCTGATTTCACCCATAAATAATGAATCAAATGCGGGTTGAGCCATGTTTGCTACGCCCATTCGTGCTACATAGAACACAGCCATCAATAAGAAAGGTGAATAGACAAGCCCTATTGTTAGGATAGGAGCAAGTGTATAGAGAATTGTTATCATTTTGACTTTGCCAACTCTCTCACTCGACAGACCAACAAGCAGAGCGCCTGATGCCAGAGTGATATTTGATATTGCAGGAAGACTTCCCAGAACAATCTCACTCGGATTGAATGAGTCGTATATCCAAGGTATGATATATGGCACAACCATGCCAGAGCTAAAACCCATAATCAAACGGCTGATTCCAAAGAGTGATGAAGTCACAGTATCATTTCTTGCATCAGGAATATTCTTTGGTTTCTCTTCAATTATGATTGTAGTTGCAACTCTCTTACGAATGATATTTTTCTTTAACCACCGTTCTGTGACTAGACCCGCAATTCCAGTAGCAATTCTCAAGATACCCCACATGAAAAATGTGATAGTGTATCTCACCATCTCTGGATTGATACCTGGTAGTGCAATTGGATCAAGAATGAATCCTGCGATGAGAGGTCCTACAACTGCAGCCATTGTGCCAGCGGCCATTGTGATTCCGTATGAGCGTGTCCGCTCCTCTCCTCTCTCCGTATAGTCTGCAACCAGAGTCTTAATCGAGGTCATTGTGAAACCTGAACCGACACCAGTCAATGCATAGAGTAGGAGTATTGAAGTCGTGTCTAAAGCAAATGGCATCAGGATGAGTCCTACACCAGATACTACACCTCCGATTAGAATAGCTAAGCCTCTCCCCATTTTGTCACTCAAAGATCCAGCTGGAAAGAGGGCTATAGCTTGGACATACCCTGCAATCGCTACAATAAACCCATAGAATGCATCTATGTTCACATCCGTACTATTGAAGATGAACGCGACAAAGAGGAAAAGGACTATTTCACGGAAGGAATTACTCAATCTGCTGAGGGCTGTAAGGACTGATAGTCCAATTATCTTAGAACTGTCTGAGATACCATTCTCAAAGTCCCAATCTGGTTCACGTTCCAAGATTCATTCACTATCCTGAGCTAAGGGTGCTGATAGTTGAGGTATTCATAACTGTTTCAGTAAGGAATTTTTAAGGAAACTACATGATGTGTTCGTGTGGGCTTCGTGGAGCTTTTTCTCCAAGACCCGAAATGTGTATTTCCTTCCACTCTCACCTCATCTTCAAATAACCTGCTTTTTCAGCTGCATCATGAAGCTCCTCAACAATACCCTGAAAGGTACCATCTGGCCCCCAGATCGGGTAGATATATTCATAGAGCATACGACCTTTGAAGTTCACCCATCCCTCATAGTGAGGCATGATCTTTTCCTTGAGATCGCCTATCATCTTCAATACAGGTTGTTCAGAAACTTCACCATGGCATCTTAGGATTGATGTACCAATTCTAGTCTTAGGATCTTGTTGGAGCATTTCTCCTGCTTTTTTGTTAAAGAGAATGATGGTATCTTTGGTGTCTATAATCACTATTCCAACATTTAGATTATCAAGGACATTGTTCATAAGGTTTGAATCAATCAATTAAAAGCGTCACCATCCTGTTTAAGCATGATTCAATCAGATAATTTTGCTGGTATCATGTCAGGAGCTTCGGTACATTCAAATCTGTGTAGCTTCATCTGTGAGATAGTTAGGAGGTAGTTTACAATTAATCCACCATCGGAATTTTCGGAAACTTTTGATAAGAATATGTATCTTGATATTCTAAGAGAGAATCCACCACTAAAGCGATTCGTTTCTCGTGGTGATATTAAGGATGATATTGATGTTCCGAATCCTCACAAGAATGCAGATCGTGCAATCTTCCGAGTAGTACGATTTACAATGCATGATTCCACGCCACGATTCCAACCAATCTTAGGTGGGGCAGGGATTGGGAAGACACACTTATTTTGGGTAATGAAAGACCAAGAGGAATATTTCGCTGCTGGCAGATTCCTTGCAGTCTATGTTCCCTCTCCACCTTCTCCTGTACGAGTTCCTCTGCATCTTCATGCCTGCATAGTTGATGAAGCAGGTGATAGACTATTCGAACAAGCTGTTGACATGCTAATAACAAAGTTCGGGGGTTTGAAAGGCGTTACACATGAGATGTACGACTATACATATGCTCTCGAGCGTTTAATTGTTGATTACCCTGGAATCTCTTCTGATGTTGTCAAGGTTCTTCTTCGATATCGTCTTGATCCTTCAACACACGATTTAGCTCGAAGGTGGTTACTAGGAGATGCTCTCAACGATAGCGAATTGGATCGTTTGGGCGTACGAACTATTCTGGAAGAGGATGATGTCACCCTGGCAACAATCAAACTACTTGCAGAGGGTTCAGAAGTTCCTCTCTTGTTGTTTGTTGATGAGATGGAGGGACCGTACAATACGTATGGTGAAGATGGTGAACGCCATTTTCTAGAAGTGTTAAAACGAATCTACAATGAATCAAAGAATATCGTAATCGTGGCTTCTTGTCTGACTGATGTGTGGGACAGAATCTACAACCTTGCTGATGGACCTACTAGGTCTCGTATGGAAACTCCTGTAGAGTTAGCGAAATTCTCGAGAGAAGATGTATTTGCTTTTGTAAATGAAAGTATGAGCAAATATTGGCAACAACAAAATGTAGAACCTCCTCCAGATTTGTTGTTTCCTTTCAGCGAGAGTGACATTGATGCAGCATTCCAGCACTCCACTGGTATTCCTAGAGAGGCAATCAAACATCTAATTCCAAGACTGGACACTATTCTATTCGACAAACCTATTGAAGAAGTTGCAGAGCAAGATGACTATGTGATTAAGCTGACTGCAAACGTTGTGTCCAATTCTATTGTCGAAACACTAAAACTTGCAGGTGCGCCACTTGGAATTGCGGTACAACTTCAGATAGGTTCAGATGGGGACCTAGCACAGAAAGCAGTACTTGTAGAACTTACCAAGACTGATGTTACAAAAAGAATCGGCATTGACATTCCAAATATTAAGGACTGGAACCGCAGTGGGGGGGTTGCTGCGTATTATGCTGAGAAACGTCTGAAGAGTTTAATTGATAGTGGCGCTATTGAATCAGCAATAATTGCAGTGCCAGCTGATACGAAAGGCGCGAAGTTTGATGCTCTATCTGAAGAGATTGGATCACGTCAACTAATCCTCAGAATGAATACAGATTCAGCAACGAAACTTGTTAAGGACGCAAGTGAAGGAAGACTTCCACATGGATACTCTGAGTCCATTACAGGTTTGATTGATGGATTATTTGGAGAATGAACTAGACTTCTAGCTAGAACCACATGACTCCCTTGGCCATTTTTTCTAACAAACTCCCTTTCAGGCATTGGGTGATTGTTCTTCAGAAGGCATCTCTTCTTCGTCTTCCTTCTCTTTGAAGACAAATTCCGGTAAAATAAGAAGGGCAACAAAGATGACAATCACTATTGCCAATCCATATGGTTCATGAAGAAACAGAGTAACATGACCGATAAGGGGAATTGCAAGGATCACAACTCCAATGATATCCTCATAGACGCGATACTCAGGATCCATTAGACTATTGTTATCCCCCTGAGTATAGTAATGATATTCATCTCCTACAAGCACTCTTTGGACAACTCGATGTACAATAGGTTTGTCATGCCAGTATGCATTGTAGACCACAATATCACCAACATTGATGTCTTCAGGTGCTCGAGACTGCAGAACTAAGAGATCCCCTCTGTTAAGGTTCGGTATCATGGATTCACTCTCTACAACAACTAATGGATTTGAGGTTCCCATTGCGATAGTGAATATGCCAAACGCACTAAGTGTAGCTCCAACTATAATAAGAATGACAAAAACTGTCTTAACTAGTTCAGACCTTTGATTCCACTTCAATGCTTGACGTGCGGTCTCCATGAGATAGACTCCTATTCTCTGCTGATTTCTTAACGTAATAAAAGTGACGAAGAATGTGTCAGTGAGCCCATTTTCTAGATGCTGTGTTGATTATATCTAGTACATCAGCAGCTTCAGCACGCATATCTGGTTGCCAATTCCGGACATCTTCAACCTTCTTCACTCCTGCAGTTTTTTGCAGGAAATCCTTGAATAGTTGAATTCTCTTCTCTTCTGCTTGAGCTGCTCGCATTGCATCTCGACCAGAGGGATATCCACCTTGAGGAATCTCTGAAGTAGAGATAATGTACCAAAGTTCCTCAGTGATTTTTGTTACAGCAATCTGTGCGGGACAAGGACTAATATCCTCTTCAAAAAGAATTGTATCTCCTATTCCGATTTCTTCCTCTATCGATTTTTCTTCACCGTCGAAGGAAACTAGCATCTCATTGAATTCAAACAACACCTTTCCAGCTGCTTTCCTGAGGATATCTAGCGATGCTTGGACAATTATACCCTCATCGTTATTGGTTCTCCTAGCTTCAGGATTATCTCCCATTACCGAACACCATGATTTCTCAGTTAATGTCATGTTTAATCTTTGTCCTTTGGAACATTTCTCACAACTCGTATTATACCTCATAACTTAAAGGAGGGAAGATAGAATCTTTGATAGTGATCTGTCTAATGAGGATAACCACAGTTAGGTCTGAAGGACTAGCAGCTCTCTCTTATTTTGTGAGCTCTGATGGAGAAGCAGTCGTGATAGATCCTCGACGAGATGCTTCTATCTATGCTGAGCTTGCATTGAGAGAAGGCGTTGATATCCGTTATGTTTTCGAGACTCACAGGAACGAGGATTATGTGATAGGTTCTCTTGAGCTCCAATCCTTGGTTCCTGACGTTGAGATTGGCCATAGTAATGCTATATCTTTCAAGTTTGGTGAACATGCTATTGCTGACGGTGAAACCTTTAACGCTGGAAAAATGCACATCACCTGTTTGAATACACCTGGTCATACTGATGATAGTATATGCTATGTTGTATCCGACAAATCCTCAGGACCTGATCCCATAATTGCATTCACTGGAGATACACTCTTTGTTAACGAAGTTGGAAGAACTGATCTTGTCGATATCAACAAACACGAAGAAATGTCGCGTAAGCTCTTTCGTAGTTTACACGAAAAGCTGCTCCCTATTGGAGATGGAGTAATAATTCATCCTGGTCATGGTGCTGGTTCAGTCTGTGGTGGCGCAATTGGGGATAGAGAATTTTCAACAATCGGATTTGAGAGATCAAATAACATGTGGCTTAAGATGGATGAGGAAGAGTTTGTTTCAGCAAAGACAGCACAGAGACTGACACGGACTTCATATTTCAAACGCTGTGAAAAATTGAATACAATAGGTCCTCTCCTTTTAAACACCAGAAGCCCTCCACAGGAACTTGATGCAGTATCTCTTGCGAATAACATTGAAGATGATAATCATCGTGGAATAGATACTCGTCAAGCCAAAGAATTTTTGATGCAGTTCATCCCTAGAACTATAAACTTGAGTCTAACAAACATGGGTCTATTAGCAGGATGGACATTGAAGGCAGAACAGACGTTCTCTTTGATTTTAGGAAATCGCAAGGACCTTGGACAAGCTTGGAGTTATCTTGTACGAGTTGGTCTCGATGATATAGTAGGTTTCTTGAAAAATGGAATTGATACTTGGATACAGAGCGGACGACCAGTAGAATCTATAAGAACTCTCTCTACTGAAGAATTGAAGAAGAGAGTTGATACAAACTCGATTCGAGTGGTTGATGTACGAGAACCCCATGAATTCAGTCAAAATCACATCCCCGGTGCCATCTCATCTCCTCTGACACTTTTGGATGAAACTGCAACATCGATTGACGGAAACGTTTCGATTGCACCACTTTGCCCCTCAGGATTCCGTGGAACTGCTGCAGCAAGTATCTTACATAGAAATGGTTTCACCGATATTGCAGTTCCAATTGAAGGATACAAAGGTTGGGTATCGAAAGGTTATCCAACGGAGGTCTAAGAGATGTTCTGGCGGAGGTCAACAGGTAGGTCTGATGTCATAGCGCAACATGGTGTTGTCGCGTCCTCACAGCCGTTAGCAACACAAGCTGGCTTGAAGATACTCCGTAAAGGGGGGAATAGTATTGATGCAGCAGTTGCAACTGCTGCTGTATTGGATATTGTAGAACCTTTTAGTACAGGTTGTGGTGGTGATGCATTTGCTCTTGTTCACCTTCCAGGGAAAAGCCGACCCGTCAGCATCAATGGTTCTGGAAGATCGGGTTCTCTTATCACACTTGACGATTTACTAGAAAGAGGCTGGACCTCCATGCCTGTTCGTGGGGGTGCCTCTGTATCAGTACCCGGTGCAATGCATATGTGGTATTATCTAGTAGAAAAATATGGATCTCTTGAATTCAGTGAGGTTCTTGAACCTGCAATTTACTATGCACGGAATGGATTCCCTGTTTCTCCGATTATTGCGCAAGTTTGGCCTTTGGCAGTCCATTCTCTCATAAATGATGAAGCAAAACGAATCTATACGATTGATGGTCGTTCTCCCCGAGTTGGCGAGATATTGAAGAATCCTGGTCTTGCTGAAGTATTTGAGATGGTTGCATCTGATGGTCCCCACGTGTTCTATGGTGGGAATATTGGTGCATCTATTGTAAAGACTGTTCAAGAACATGATGGTTTTCTCACGATGGATGATCTTGAATCACATAAAACTGTGGAGACCGTAGCTGTGTCAACCAATTATAGAGGATTGGACGTCTTTGAGCATCCTCCAAATGGCCAAGGTTTTGCTGCACTTATCATGCTCAATTTGATGGAGCAATTTGATTTTCCCACAAGCTCATCTCTTACAGCAGAACGATACCATCTAATGATTGAGGCAAAGAAACTAGCCTATGGCGATTTGCATCAGCATAATACAGATCCGTCATTCTATGAGATTCCTCTAGAAGCACTTCTTTCCAAGGAGTATGCAGTGGAACGTACAAAGCTCATTAATCGAAACCGGGCTATGACTGAATATCCTTCTGGTATTCCCACTGATAGTGATACCGTATATCTCGCGACAGCTGATGGAGCTGGTGGAGCTGTGTCATTCATAAACAGCCTATACTTGGGTTTTGGGAGTGGCCTTGTTGTTCCCAGATATGGCATCAAGCTACAAAATCGAGGATGTCTGTTTTCACTTGACCCTACCCATCCAAATTGCTTTGCACCAAAGAAATTACCTTTTCATACGATAATTCCTGGCGCATTATATCAAGATGGCAATATCCAAGGGGTATTTGGTATTATGGGAGGCTCTCACCAAGCTCAAGCGCATGCCCAATTTGTAAGTAATCTTGCGGATTATCACATGGGTCCACAGGAAGCTCTTGATTACCCGCGATTTGACCATGATCATGAACGGAACCTGGTCGCACTTGAAAATGGGATTCCACCTGAAGTTCAAGGTCAGCTTCGAAGAATGGGCCATGTGTTAATTCACGAAACTGCATCAGGATTTGGTGGTGGACAGGCAATCCTTAGATTGGAAGATGCTTGGATTGCAGGTTCTGATTATCGGAAGGATGGACAAGCTGCAGGTTTTTAATGATTAACCAAGGCATTAATCAATCAAACGTCATACCTCTAGACACCTTGATTGGAGCTTGGTCATCATGGAAGAAATGGAATATCGGGAAGAGAGTGACCTTCTTGGAGTCCGACTAATTCCCAAAGATGCATACTGGGGAATTCAGACTCTCAGAGCTCAGGAAAATTTTGGAGTTTCACTCGTTCATCTCTATAACTATCCAACATTAATCAGAGCTCTTGCGATGGTGAAGAAAGCTTGTGCTATGGCAAATCTCGACCTAGGTCATCTTGATTCAGAATATGCTAAGGCAATAATACAGGCATGTGATGAAATAATCTCTGGAGAGCTAGAAGGTCAATTCAAAGTTGATATGCTTCAAGGCGGTGCAGGTACATCAACTAATATGTGTGCCAACGAGGTCATTGCTTCCAGAGCAAATGAGATTCTTGGGGAAGCAAGAAATTCAACGAGTCCAATCTCTGCCCATGACCACGTGAATCTCTCCCAATCAACTAATGACGTCTATCCAACAGCAATCAAGATTGCAACTATCTTTGGGCTTAGAGAATTATCTATCAATCTCAATAACCTCATTGATGCTCTAGATGAGAAAGCAGAGAAGTTCAAGGACATTCTAAAACTCGGACGAACTGAAATGCAGGATGCAGTTCCTATCACTCTTGGTCAGGAGTTTGGAGCATGGTCCGCAGCTTTGAAAAGAGACCTTACCCGTATAACATCTGCCATCAATGTTCTGAAGACCCATAACATTGGAGCCACAGCCATTGGCACATCACTCAACGCTGATCCGGATTATATCGACCTTGCAGAAAAGCATCTCATCGAAGTGACTGGTATTGCTGAATTGACCACAGCTGAGAATCTGATCGATGACACTCAAAATTCTGATGAGTTTGTGCATGCTTCAGGCCTTCTCCGAGTGTTAGCGACTAATTTAGGGAAGATTTGTGGTGACCTAATTCTTCTATCCTCAGGTCCTATTGGTGGATTTCATGAAATAACCTTACCACCAGTCCAACCTGGATCATCAATAATGCCTGGTAAAGTGAATCCGGTCATTCCTGAGATGGTCACACAAGTTGCCTTTCAGGTCATGGGACATGATCTTGTGATAACGGTTGCTTCACAATCTGGTCAATTAGAATTGAATGCCTTTGAACCTGTGATCGCATACAATTTCTTTCAGGCATTGAAGGTTCTAAAGAACTGCATTCCTATTCTCACTGAACGTTGTATTCGTGGGATTGAACCCAATCATACAGGATTAGACATTGTACATCGCAGTGTGGGTCTAGTCACTGCTCTAAATCCAATCATTGGGTATAAGGCGGCTTCCAGAGTGGCCAAGACTGCACTCTTTACAGGAAGACCAATTCGAGAAATTATACTTGAAGAGGGTCTAATGGATGAGGAGTGGCTAGATCTAGCACTCTCTCCAAAACGAATGACACATGCTGGAATATTGGAACGAAGAAAGATTTCTGAGCAGGATAAGAGTGAATAGACATTCATGTGTCCATAATGACATCATAGGCAATATTGTCTGCATGATCACTAATTCTTTCTAGATTCCTCAAGGTTTCTACAAAAATTTGGTCAGCTTGAGGGTCGCAAATTCCCTCACTTACACGTTTGACATGGGATGCCTTCAATTTTCTTTCCAAGATATCAACTTCATCTTCAAGTTTCTCAGCAGTTTTGGCAAGATCCTTGTTCTTGGTCTTCAATGAACTAATGGCAGTCGTGTAGGTTTCAATAACGAGATCAAACATCTCTGCAAGATCTTTTATCCCTTGTTTGGAGAAGATGATTCCGTTCTTCAATTTATCAATTACAAACTCACCGATGTTCGATGCTAGGTCTCCTACTCGTTCTATATCAGTGAGAATAGCAAGAAGCTTGATTCTCCAGATTATATCTTCATTATTGAGTTCTTCCTCTCGAATTTTATCTATGAAGTCTTCGGTATCACGACAACTTACATCAACTTCATCTTCGTACTGCATTACCTTTCTAGCGTCATCGATATTCTTGGTTAGTAAAGCACTCTTACTTAATGCAATCATGTCAATCGTTTTTTCAGCAGTTCTAATCGTTTCGCGTTCAGATTCTAGTAATGCCGCCTGAGGAAGATGCAACATCTCATCGTCAAAGAAATGCTTTCCAATGACCTCTCCCTCTTTGTCTGGAATGATTCTCTCGCAAAACTTGACCAGGCACCCAACAAGTGGAATGAAGATTAGGCTTACAATCACATTGAATATCGTATGGGCATTAGCGATCTGATGTGGAAGATCTGGAGAAGTCGCTAGAACTACGTTTGAAAAGGGCTCTAAGAATGGCAGGAATATACTTACTCCTATAACATTGATAATGGCTTGCGCTACTGCTGTCCGCTTTGCTGGGGTTGTTGCACCGATACCTGCAAATAGTTCTAGAAAACAGGTTCCAATATTTGCCCCCATAACTAGTGCAATTCCTGGTCCTAAATCGATAGCACCAACAGCTCCCATTGCAATGACGAGACTGGTGGTTGCAGAACTACTCTGAGTGACTCCAGCAATAAGTGCACCAATTAGAATTCCTAAAATTGGTATTGCTCCATAATCATTTATGAGACTTCTAAAGAAGGGATAGTCTGTTGTCAGAGGAGCTGCTCCTTGTTTCATGAAATCCATTGCTAGGAATAATAGTCCTAAGCTAAAGACAACTGTTCCAATTAGCTTTATTCTCTCCCTCTTTGAGAACATCTTCATGAAAAATCCAATAGCAACCAATGGCCAAAATATGCCACCTATATCAAATGAAACAAGCTGAGCTGTCACTGTTGTGCCTATCTCTGATCCCAGCATGACATTGACCGATTGCCTAAAGGTCATCATACCTGCATTGACAAAACCAATGAGTGTCAACACTGTAATGCTTGAGCTTTGAGTCATGACAGTTGCTGCAGTCCCTGCTCCCATTCCTCTGATAGGGTCATCACTCACTTTTTCTAATATTCTCACTACACGTCTTCCTGATATCTTACCTAGTGTTTCCCTAAGAAGGGTCACGCCATACATGAAGAGGGCAAGACCGCCGATTATCTGAAAGACAATAGTGAGTTCAGCTATCATGTCCAACGGGTGCCGCTGTCAGCACATGCTACATATGAAGGTTCTGGGTTGCATATGTTCGCATAATAGTTGAAGGAATTGCCCTAAGGGCTATTCCTCTCATTGTCTACTGTATCTCATGGGGATCGAACAGACATTGGATTTGGTGGGTCGGGCATCTTACTGAATCCTTAGACATAAGCAGAAACTAAGACTTATCATTGATTGTTATAATCAGAAGATGTGTGATTGAGTTGTCCAAGAATAAGAATGAGCGAAAAGTTGGTCCAATCTATCGGGTGTTCTCACAAGACCTATACTCAACAGGTTTCCACGGAGAGGAAATTGGATATCGTCAGGATGAGATGTGGCGTTCAAAGAGTCGGCAATTCTCAAGGGATGCTGATATTGTCGGTGAAATCATGGAGACCAAACGGACCGATGAAAAAGAAAAGCTGACATCATTAGAGAAGATTGGTTTTATCATATTACGACAGTCCCTGTGGTCTGAGGTTGATGATTTAGACAAGCGATTGGTCGTCAAACTCTTTTCAAATAGTGGTGGCTGGATTGCTTCTATGGAGGAAATGCTTGCGGAAGAATATGCTTCAAGTTTTGCTTCAGATGAACCACTCATCGCCTTCACAGTGATAACGAAAGATACTGAGATTATCACCTGGGTCAAGCAATTCAGGCGAGGAGGTCTCTCCACAGAGAATTATGCTTTCTATATACTAGGACCCAAGAATACATTTGAGGCCTTTAGGATTGAAGGAGCGCGTGCTACTCTTGGTGATGATTTTAATATCATCAGACTGAATGGGCATGAAACTGTGGCAAGCATTGATAGTAAATTTGGTGATTTTGGTGGCGAGTTCTCAGTCAAGATAAAGGATCCAGTACTCGCTGAAAACGAGTGGTTCTGCCGAGTACTCCAATGCTTCTCGATTATGATAGCTTATAGAGGAAAGATTAGAGAGAAGATAAACAAAGGCTTCCATCTCTGGAAGAAGGATAAGAAAAACCCTACATTGCACAGATATGAAATCAGTCTACTAGCAAACCCTCGAAAGTTAACACTTAAGCTTGATGAATTGGAGGAAGTCTAATAGCCTCTGTCTAATTGAACGATATTGATGAAGTCATACTGTTCCTCTGCGAATTTGCGGATGTTCACAACCACTTCATCCCATCTTTTCAGGTCATCCATAGGTGACGCGCCGCGATGCGGCGATAGCACCACATTCTCTAATGAATGAAACGGAAATCTTGATGGGAACTTACGACCCTCTGAATCTACCTCAGGATTATAGTCATACCAGACATCAATTGCAGCTCCCGCAATGATTTTCTTTGAAAGAGCTTCAAAGAATGTTTCTTCATCAATGACCACGCCTCTAGCAATATTCACAACTAAACTATCTCTCCCAAGAAGTTCGAATTCCTTCCTACCAATCATACCAACAGTTTCTTCAGTCTGCGGAACCGCAACAAACAGAATGTCTGTTTCTTTCAGAAACATATCTAATTCATTAGTAGAATATTGTTTTACCTTAGTTGGTAGTCTTCTTCTTCCGCTCTTTGATCTTCTAAGGATGAGAAATTCGACATTGAATCCTGAGAGAAATCTATGCACCTTCTGATTCACTGCCCCATACCCAAGAAGTCCAATTCGTAGGTCTCTAAGAGGCTTTGACTTTGCATCTTCATCTCCTTTTCTCCAAAGCCCCTGTTTCATCCAATTATGATGTGGAATTATTTTATTCGTGAGAGCAAGTAGCATAGCTACTGCATGTTGTGCAGTAAAGTATGTATTCCCATGTCCATTAATCAAGACAATATCTCGAGTTTCAGCAAGTTCTCTAAAGGTGTTGATAAGATGCTGGACTCCAACTCCTGGATTGATGAATAGCTGAAAGCGTGTAGCTGCATCCAGAAGTTCTCGTGCTGGTCTCCATCCAATGAGAATGTCAGCTCTAGGTGCTAAATGAAGAAGTGCTTCATTGGAGGTGTCTGTTGGAAAGATAAGATTAACACCCTCCACTTCTTGTAGTCCCTGGCGAAGATATTTTTGAAGTTCCTCTCTTACTTCCCAGATGAACAGGACATTGGTTTCTCTCATATCTATCTTGACTCTCCCTTTCGCTTAATAAATTCCCTCTAATTGCTATTTTACGAATAATGTAAATACTATCAATATTCCAATATACCTGAGAACTTCCTGGAATTGTTAGTGATGAAAAGAGGAATAGAAGAGATAACAATCACAATTCTTGCTGACGGTAAAGTGGACTTAAGCGAGTATCTAGGGGAGGCTGGTTTCTCAGCTCTAGTGGATATAGTATATGATGACTCTAGCAAGAAACGCATTCTATTTGATACTGCAAGTTCTACACCAGCTCTTCGTCATAATCTTCGTATTGCTGAGGTCGATCCAACGACAATTGAGATGATAGTCTTGAGTCATGGACACTGGGACCATGTGGGAGGTGTCATGGAGATTCTCAATATGATTGGCAAACAAACTCCAGTATTATGCCACCCTCAAGCTCTCAGTCCAAAGATAATCCAAGACAAAGCTGGCAAGGAACATCAGATTGGGATTCATAACTATTTCAAACTCTCAGAACTCGAGAATCGAACTGATGTCATTACATCAACAGAACCTTACACTATCACTACTGGAGTCATGACAACCGGTGAAGTACCTCGAACTAACGATTTTGAGAAGTTGACAGGTCGCTTAACTGAGATACAGACCCTCAAAGATGGAAAGAGAATACCAGACTTGATCGATGATGACCTATCTCTCGCATTTCATTTGAAAGATGATTCAATCGTAATTCTCGCAGGATGTTGTCATTCAGGCATAGTCAATACTGCAAAGCATGTTTCCAATCTTATAAGTTCTAGATCCATCACTGGAATAGTTGGTGGTCTGCATTTACATGATGCTTCAAAGGAGCGGTTATCCAAGACGGTAGAACACCTATCTAAATATCCACTCACCACCCTTGCTCCTTGTCATTGTACTGGATTGAAAGGCCAAGCTGCACTTATGTACGGTTTTGAGAGTATTTTCAAATCCATTGGTGCTGGCTCGGTCTTAAAGTTCATCGCGCACTAGATCCATGAGTTACATCGCGGGTTTAAATTAGTATAAATTTTCTACTCAATTCAAAACAGACAAAAGTTCCCATTGAATCGATTCGTGTATGTCGTCTGGGTCTGTACGTTTGAATTATTTCGATAAGGTCAGACTCATTAATAGAGACGCCCGCTTGACCATTGTAAGCTGGATGTTCTCCGCCTTTGCTTTTGGAATAAGCGATGTAATTTTCAATCTATATCTCTTAGAGGCTGGATTTAGTGAAGACTTTCTTGGTTTTTTCCTCTCGATATCAATGTTCATAGCTGGAGGACTCGCAATCTTTGCAGGGTTAATTGCTGATAGATTCTCAAGGAAGAAAATACTACTTGGAGGATACATCGTTATTTTTATCGGAGTTCTGATTCAATACACAACTTTAGAACCATTATTCCTTCTATTGTCACAGATTCTCTATGGCTTGGGTTTTGGTTTCACAAATGTCTGCTGGCAACCGTACACAGCTCACATTACATCCAATGAAGAGCGTGTACATGTGTTCAGCATTCGTTATGCTTTCTTTCTAATTGCCAGTCTCTTAGGCTCTTTGGCTGGGGGTTTCTTACCAACACTATGGTCTCGATTAGGTGTCGCAATTGATCTACTCTCAGCTTACCGACTCTCTCTTTGGATTGCGTTAATACCCCTTGGGCTTGCTGCATTGTCAATTATTCCACTAGCAGTCGATAAACCCATAGAAGTTCAAAAAATATCTCTGAAGTTTTCTAATATCCACAATCGTGGTTTTATTGGCAAATACACTCTTGCTTGGGCAATATCTGGATTTGGAGCAGGGTTGTTCATCCAATTTGTCAATGTCTTCTTTAACAGAGCCTTTCAAGCTGATGAAATCACTATTGGTATCATTTTTGCTATTAACACATTAGTAATGGCCTCTGGTAATTTTGTGTCTCCAGCAATTGTTGACAGATTTGGGAAATTAGGTACTATCATCTGGTTTCAAGCACTCTCTGTTCCTTTCCTTTTCTTGTTGTCTTGGTCTCCAATGCTGTCTATTGCAGCAATTGGATTTGTGATGAGAGCCCTATTCATGAATATTGCATGGCCGGTGATGGATGTATTTTTCATGGAGGGCTTGAATAAAGAAGAAAGGTCCACTGCAATGGGTGTCATCAATGCTGGTGATTCTCTATCAAGAGCGTTCGGATTGAACATCGGTGGAGTTCTATTAGCTGCTGGTTTCTTGAATCTTCCATTTGTGTTGGCTGGTATCTTATATTCTGCCAGCATCGTATTGTTTTATCTCTTCTTTGTAAAAGGCAGAGATAGCCAAACCAACCTATGACCTTTGGTTTCTATTGAAAGATCTCTCGATTAAAGCTACATGAGATTTGGTTTATTCCTGCAGGATTATCAATAATTTCTAACCTTGTATTTGTACAGTGCCAACAATAGGGTAAATAACAACAGAAATGGTATTGGAATCATAATTGGAATATAGTTCTCTCCTTCTTCATTGAGAAACAAAATGCCAGGAATAGAAATGAGTATTGGAATAATCTCTCCAACAATTCCATGCTGAATGAGCCTTTTCATGTTCATCTGTCCGTGTGAGAATTTCAAAATTGCATTTAATACTACAAGACGGTAGAGGTAGTAGATGAAATACTCAAGGGCAGAAAATGGAATCGGACTGCTTTCCGTTTCAGGACATTCCCATGTGATTGACATGAATCCATTAGGCCCTGGACCAAGGTCGACATGGTACCCATAGGGCAAAATGAAGACAATGATCATACTGATGATAATTATGATAATCCTGATTCTGTAATTGAACAAAGATCTACTTTCCATTTTTATCAAGAAAGGACTTGGAATTCCAAATTATAAGATTTAGAACTAAGCAAAAGAGGGGAAATGCTCAAAGGTATGGTCAGTGATAGCACATTCCATCAAAATTCCTGATCATGAAAATATGAATCTGATTATGGATAACTAATCTCCCATGTCGGATGGAAATCATGGATCATTTCTAAGAGTTCATTGTATCCATCAGTTGATAGGTACAAAGTTGGATCTCTCGCCTCGCCATCTTGGTAAATTCCAAAATGAATGTGCGCTCCTTCTCCTGCATGGAGAAATTTTGCTATAACATCACCCTTAGTTACCCAGCTCCCAACTTCGATATTGAACATCTCTACTTGTTGGGCCTGCTCGTCTGTAGAGTTTGTCCAAGGTTCAAAATTGTACAGTAGGTTCACAGAGGCATTGAACCTGATTTCTACACTAATAGTATAACGATGCTGTGCTTCTAATCCCCAATCATGTAATTCTATCTTTTCAACCAATCCCGGTGCTGCTGCAATGACATCAGAGTTGTTGAAGTAGAAATAATCAATCCCATTGTGGACGAATCCCCATGGGCATGCAGTAGATCCGCTGTATCCTTCATTGAAACCCTCGATGTCAGACCTGTTGGCATAAATCACTCCCATGTAGTCTAGGACACTTGGATCATAACGTCCTCCTGTATCAAAGGTATTTTCATTGATTTCATGCATTTGATATAGAACGACTGCAAAACCACCAATGATAACTAACATAATGAGAATGATTGTGGCTTTCTTCAAGTTTCCAACCTTTGAATGCATTTTTAGTAATTCAATGTTTTCCAAGATAATTGGAAGATATAACATCTTCGCGACTGGAATCAATTCTGAGAATAGGTGTGGCCAGGGACAGTAGAGCTATGTGGTATTCCCCGCGATATGGGCATTCCACATCACTGGAGGGGGGGGAGTTATGTAATGAGGGCATGTTACAAAACGAAGCCCTACCATTCCACTGACCACAATTGTTGTTTTCCATTTTAACCTATTAAGGATGTTGTATTGTGTATCCGAGTGAATGGTTCTTCTTTTTTCGCTCCCAGCTACATTCCTGAATTATTGATAGGCATACGTAGCTCAAAAGTCGTCTTTTTAGTGTCAACAAGATGAATGGTCCATTTATGCGCCTCAGCAATACGTTTTACGATAGATAATCCAAACCCTTGACCTGTCTTGCTAGTTGTGAATCCCCTTGAGAATAATTTCGGTCGAATTTCATCGGATATGTCTTTTCCATCATTTGAAACCGCAACACAGATGTTACCTTCTCGAATGTAACTTCTGACTTCAATGGTCCTCGGTTTTCCATGTTTCACAGCATTATCGAATAGGTTTCTGAAGATTTGACTCACTTTTGTTACATCAGCCTTGACGACTGGTAGACTGTCCTGGTTATAGCCAATAGTGTCTGGAATGATCGATTCCGCAACATCTCTAACAAGAACATCAAGATTAACGTCCGTTAGGTCTTCTTCTACAACAAGTCCCGCATCTGCAAGAAGAACTGAATGATTCAACAGATCAATAGTGTCATTGATGAGACTGTGAAGTCTCTTCAAGTGAGTTAGATTATTCTCGTCCTCAGCTAGTTCTAGAAAACCCTGCATGTTGTGTAAGATATTCTTAAGATCGTGACTCATCGAATGCGCAAATTCACTAAGTTCCTCTTTTTGGTTTCGAAGCATCTCAAGTGCAAGTTTTTGTTGTGTGATATCTGACATCACACCTTCGATATGTCCCTTTTCAGTCGCTATGCGTAATGAGAACCTCATCCAGAGTTTTTTGCTATCTTTCGAAGTCACTTGAAGCTCTGTGATAACGCGCTCTTGTTTCTTCAAAGTTTCTTTGAGTTCATTCCATAATGAAGGACGTAATAGGAAATCTTTGAAAAAGCTCATACCGTCAATAATCGACTGTCTGTCATCATGACTGAAGATTTTGGCAAAGTATTCATTACACTCCAGAATCATGCTATCTGAGATTCTAACACGAAATAGACCAATTAGTGCATTATTGTATAACTCCTTGTAACTCTCCCTGCTCTCCATCAAGGCTTGCTCTGCAAGATGTCGATCTGTAATATCCTGAATATGGATGATATATCCTTGTAATCCCTCTTCTGAGCCATAATGAAGCGGGGAAAAAACTGCGTCGAGATGAAGAATCCCAGTCTTCTTTGTCTTGTATAGGTCATGTAAATGAACTTTCGAAAAATCAAAACGAGTCTGTGCTTTCACTGCAGCACCTTTTCGAAGGTGTTCCTTAACAAAATCTGGTGTGTTGGGATCTCCAAATAGATCAAAGCCAATTGAATCTTCTATACTCTCCTGACCAAAGAGTTCTAGGCTTGCTTTATTCGCTCCTATTTGTATACCATCCGAGTCGAACAATTCGATACAGATTGGTGATTCATCAAATATTGTCCGGAACATTTCTTCATTTGCTTTCAGTGCTTGTTCTGTACGCCGACGATGTGTCATATCGGTTGCATGAAGGACATAGCCTCTTGATTGTCCATTAGTATCCTGAAGTGGTGACAGAACGACATCCATATAGATGACTTCAGTCCTTGTTGTTGGAAGGATTCCTCTTCTTGACACATATCCAAAGTCCCATTTATAGTCGAATCTATGAACCTCTCCTCGTTGTACACTCTCAAGGACGTGCTTAGGCAAGTTGGAATCCCTGAAGAGACTTAGACCGAGAAGTGTTTCTCGATTCTTTACGCCAAGCATCTCTACTGCTGCTTTATTTGCATCAATCAATAGGCCCTCTGAATTGAATATTCCAATAGCACCTGGGGCGTGATCAAATACTCCTTGCCACCATTCCTCTCTAGCTCGCAATGATTGAGTTATGAGTGTAATCTCTGGTTGGTCGATGTTTCCTGTTTCAGGAATCAGCTGAGCTGAACAGAGAATTGAGGATATATCTCCTTCATCATCAAAAAGAACCGTGTCATGACATAGGATTGTTTTTTCTGTTCCTGTTCGTGTGAGTATCTTGAAACTACAACACGGTCCAATATTTCCATTTGAATCAAGCAGGGACTTGAGATACTCTTCTGCCTCATTTCGTCCACTCTCTGGTAGAAAGAATTGAATCCAATTCTTACCAAGAATCTCTTCCTCTGTATATTCTAAAATTTCACAGCCTTTTCGGTTAATCATAGTCACATTGAATGACGTATCAAGAGCCACTATCATCGTATTCGTCAATTGCAGATATTTTCGAGCCCGGTCTCTTTCTTCACGGAGGAGTTCTTCAATTATGATCCGATCTGTAGTGTCTTGTACCGTTCCCATCATTCTGACAGCTGTACCATCTGCATCAAAGGTAACCTCCCCCTCTTCATGCACATGTCTTATTGCACCATCTGGTCTAACTATTCTATGGTCTATACTATAGGGTTCTTGATTTTTGATGGCTGCTTCTACTGAATTCTTCACCAGTTCTCTATCTTCAGGGTGTACTGATTCCAAGAATGCTTCATATGTCGCAAGGAATTCCTGTGGAGCTAGTCCAAAGATTCGGTAGATCTCATCGGACCAAATTTCCTTATTCTCTACAATATTCCATACCCAACTACCTGAGTGTGAGATACGTTGAGCTTCTGCAAGCCTTGCTTCACTCTCGCGTAATTTTTGTTCTGAATCTCTCAGAGCTCGTTCTGTCCGCCGTTTTGCAACCGCAGTAAGGATGTAATAGGAGAGTTCTGCATAGAGTCCCTCGATATTTGTTGAGCTCTTTCGAATATAGTAGTCCGCCCCAAGGTTGAGCGCTTGGATAGCAAACTCCTCTCTGCTCTTTCCAGTAAAGATAATGAAAGGAATATCATCACTCCTACTTCTAACATGTTCTAGAATATTTAGACCCGTCTTGGTCTGCTCCGCGAGATCAATATCACAGACAGCCGCATCAAAACCATTTTCTTCAAGAAGTCTTATTGCATCATCTGAAGTTTCAACAGAAACAATCTCGTAATCTGGACTTTGTCGCTTCAGAAATCGTTCACTCAATTCTAGATGAACAGTATCATCATCGACCATCAGAACTCGTATAGCCATTGGGTGCTCAACTCCCTATGAGGCTATTATTGATAGAAATATTACCTTATTATCTTTCACCAGAGAAATAGAAACTATATTCTCCGAAGGCTTAAATCCTTCCAGCTACTTACGAGAACTAACAAGGGAGGTTGCTGTATTGCAAATACCTATTCTCTCAGGAATTATCAGTGGTCTCGGCGTGTTCTTTCGAACTCGAAGATACCTTGCTTATACTATTGTGTTCGTAGCCACCACGTTTCTTGCACTTTTTGTTTCGTGGTTGATGACAATAACTGTTGGCACCGATTTTGAATTGGCATTAGTCTATTTCTTCGCATATATCGGCTCCACAGGTACAATCTATTTTGGACTCGGAAGCTTCTTGATTGGTTTGAAGTTGGATAAGCTTTGGATAACTCGCCGAGGACGTGGTAGAGTCACAGAAATGAAAGGATTAAGTTGGATGGTAGTTTCTTTTGCTATCTCTGTCTTTTTATCAATTCTCGCAGGTCCCGCTCCACTTCTCTTCTTCGCTATGCTTTGTTGGGTTGGGTGGATTGCGTTCCAAGCATATCTGTCTACTCGGACTAGTCTCAGAGTCGCAACTCTTGCTGAACCAAAGAAAGGAGGAGTACTGCTTGGGATTGGGAGTTTCATTATATTGCTAATAGGTGTTGGAATCATCGCGGTTGAAGCTTTAGCCGCAGTCTGGCTAATTCCTTATGATATTGCAGGGATTGGAACCATTGTTCAAGGACTACCAATGCTTGGTCAAGCAATTACTAATCTTCAATTGCAGGCAACAACACTGCTTATTGCTTATGCCGCAATGGGCTTATTTGCTGTAGTTATGCTATTAGCATTCCTCAGATACTCTGGTAGAGGAGCTGCCCTAAACATTGCGATTCTAACTATCTTCATATCTATCTATGCAGGATATTTTCTATTCAATGTAATGCGCAGAACCGCAGTGTCTGGACTCGGTCCTGTTGATATCTTCATGACCTTGTTCTTCTTAGCTTATGCAATGAGTGGCATTGGTAGAACTGTAACTGACTCAGTTGAAGAATCTAGAGCAAGAACTGGTGACTTTGGTCCATTATTGACATTCTTCCTAGCCAGTGGATTCTTCTTTGTTGACAGTATCATCAGTGTATCAGCAGTACCTGGCACCCTAATTGGTGGTTGGTTCCAGACTGGTATTCTCGCAGACCCATTTGTCTTGTTTCTATTCCGGGACGTTGCGAAATTAATTGCCTTCCCACTTACAGCAATCTTCACAGCTCTTTATTATCTGACTCATGAGCGAACTGAACGCATTATTGAAAGAGCGAAGGCAGAAGGCAAGGTCTTAACACCTGATGAAGTTGATGAGGATATTTCCAAGAAAGTTCCAGAACCCGGTAAGACCTGGCCAAGCGAACGAGCTGAGGGAATCGAGAAGGGTCGACCTGGACACGATCTCTCTGCCCCTGATTCAGACCGTCTTACAATTGATAAAAGCAGACGCTTAGGCAAAGCAAAGCGTTTTGGTGAAGATGAAGAGGACGAGGATTAGAATATACTATTGAGGGTCCATACGACCCTCTCTCTTCTCTTTTTTTCTAATCTTTTATTCTCTGTATCTAGTTCTCCAAATTCTCAAACCTAAGTATGTCCATAGCGGATAAAGAATGATTTGCATTGCTGCTAGAGTATCAATCAGTCCTGCTGTATTAACTGATTCAAAAGTAAAGAGACCCGAATTGATCATTAGGTCTCTCCCAGAAGTAATAACCGGAGAGAAAGGTAGCCAGAACCAATCCATATACCATAGGTTGAGATATAGTGATGTACTTGTGAAAATGATGACACAGAGGCTAAATATTGCTAGTATTGTTCCTATTGGTTTCTGTGTCTTATTTTTCAATCGCTTTTCTATCCAACATGAAATGATTGAGAATCCCATCAGAAGGAAGGGGTCTATGAGAAATGTCATTTTTCAACCATCTACAGAACCATTGCAAGCATCATCAAGATCGTCACAATAAAACTTGCTAAGGCACAGTTCACACATGCACCTTCCTCAATCTCTCTTCTATCTTTCTTACTGAGTTTTTGTGATTCGACAACATCATCTTTTTCTTCATCAGCCATTAGAAGGCCTCCTCTCACTCGTTTGACTTTGAGGAATTTAAACGTACGTTTCTTCACTCTTCGAGATTTCTTTCCATTTCAATCTCATCTCGAATAGGAATCCCATATTTTCCAACGGATGGCAGTTGAGGTTTCAATTTTCGGGATTCTTCAATGGCATATCTGTGAACCTTCGCAATTTCAAATCCCCTTCGTTGGTAGAATCTAATTGCGTCAATATTGTCATTGGTAGTGATTAACCAGATTCGATGGCATTCATTCCGCTTGGCAATTTTCTCCACCTCATCAATTAGGGCTGTACCTACGCCCTTTCCCTTTTCGAGAGCGTTCATCGTAATGATTTCTAGTTCACTCTTCTTTATACTGTACGTGAGGAGTCCAACAGGTTTGCCACCAATTTCAGCGATTAGACCAGGAAGTCGATCAGCCTCGTAGCTTATTCCCCTAGTTACTACAATATTGGAAGCCCAGTTGTCAATCAATATTCCTGTCACCCAATCGCAATCTTCTTCTTGTGTTGGTCTAATCGTAATAGTCATAACATAGTCACTCCATACAATCTCTAGCTCAATCTTGAGACCAGAATAAGAAAATTGTTCCGGCTCCAAATAATTTATGATTAATAACTGCAATTAATAGAATTGCATCTATTAGGAGGAATCTCCAATTTACAACTATGCTGAAGTCACCATACGTCGTGCAAATCTTAGCGAAGTCGACGTCATCAAAGAGATAATCACTGAAGCTTATGAACCAGTCAAGAAACAGCTCTCTAGAATGCCTGCTGCTCTTGAAGAAGGTCTTGGTAAGATTGCACGCCACATTCAGATGGGTGATCAATATGTTGCATTGGTCGGTGATAATGTAGTAGGTACTATGCGAGTAAGACTGAGTGGACATGTAGGAGTGATATCCCGAGTTGCTGTTCGAAGCAGTTTCAGAGGACGAAGAATTGGGTCCATGTTGGTCGAGTACGCAGAGAATCGCATGTCCCATATGGGTGCAACTGTTATTGAGATTGAAGTGTATGGCGCTGTTGAGATGCAGCTTTCATTCTATGAACGAATTGGCTATACTGAAACAGGGCGTCTTGAACGTCTTGGCGAGGAAATTGTGGTTATGCAGAAGGAACTTGTTGATGAACAAGTAGATGATGATGTTTAAGGGATGATTTCACACCCATTATTGTATTCAGGATATTTAAAATCCTCAAGAGCTATAATTTCTCCATCTATCATCGTCCTGATTATAGGTATCCTTTCTCTAATTTCGTTAATCATGTGTTTGACTGTCCCGCAGACCCTCTCGAATCCTATGTCACCCCAGAGACGTTCCTTATTTGCAAAAAGACATCTTCCTCCACAGATAGCAAATACATCACAAGAGGGACATGGTTCATCTACCTTCATTATACTGCGTAAGTTTGATGGATCTGTTTTTCTGATATCTCCAACAAGTGAAAAATCCCAATCCGGAGAAATAGGACAGACACCAATAGTGCCATCAACATGGATAGCAAATGTATCGATTCCCGAACCGCATCTCAAAGAAGCCCCTTGACCTGTGAGAAGCGAATAAGCAATAGGAATGAATGGAACAATCCCTTCGACAATTCCCTCACTCATTCGGTCAATCCATTCAGTTACTAATCTGGTAATTCCTGGATTGTATGATTTTTCAATCCAACCATCAAAATCCACCCAGTTTTCATCAGCCGCCCAGATAGCATTCAATTGCCAATGGACGTGGTCAAACGATGGGTCTCCTAGCTCTAATAGATGACGAACATCTCTGTAAATATCAGACTCTTGCGAAACTGCCATCCGGGCAACAATATCCCCCGCAAAATTATACCGTCTCAACCATCTTACATTTTCAAGAACTCGTTTGTATACTCCCTTGGATCTGTATCCATCAGTCACATTTTCAGGTCCGTCAATTGAAACAAGTATCGAGTGGAACCTGTTTACATATTCTCTAGGGATATTATTCATGAGGAGTGCATTTGTCTGAAGCATAAATCGTGCATTCGGAAAGGTATCCATTAGCTCTACAATAAGTGGAATACGAAGTGTTGGTTCACCTCCATAAAGCATCAATTGGATATCTTGATCCTTCTTCAGAAAGGCAATGAGTTCATCAAGAGAATAACTAATCTCGGTATCTGGACCTGTCTCTTCTCCTCCATGACAATAGGCACAGTTCAGGTTACATCTTCTTGTCAATATGAGGTGATAATTCAAGAAACTCTTACTCCTTGGTAACAGCACAACTTCTGAACATTGCATAAAGTTTGCCTTTCGTGAACGAATTGTTCTATAATGAGCTATATTCGATTTCTATCATCAAGTCGTAATGACCAATTCCGGAATATGACCTGACCATAAGGTGCCAGATGCCCTCTGCTGGTTCATCATAATAGAGATCCTCCCCGCCGCTCTCATAACCCCGAAAATCATACTCAAAGGTTGTAGGAGTCACACTTAGTCTACCGTAAAGATCAAAATCACTTCCACCACAAGTCAAGATACAATGAATTCTCGTAGCATTTTCTTGGACTCGGATAGAGTGACATCTTGTTTCACCCTCATATTGTATATTGCCTGAAAATGTAGCGTTCGTATCTATACTACCCGGGACAACTCCCTGAAAGTCGTCAAAATATACAGCGGCAAGTGCTACCCCGATGATGACTAGTAGAAATGCAGCCACAAGGATATTGTTAGGCTTCACTTGAGATTGTTCCTCCAGAATAATTAATTGATTTACAAAGGGAGAAATAATTGTTGTCAGTCTGGATTTCACACTAATCGGACAAAGGGTATACTATCGACAAGCTTATGATATCTCTAACTTGAGATAAATATGGAGAATCGCTCATGAGAAAATTGGCCCTACTTGTTATGTTAACAGCTCTTATCTTGATCACACCCCAAATTGCTGGAATCTCATCAAACGAACAATCCTCCACAACATTTGTCCAATCTGATGAAGGATTATTGCCAGCGACATCTTATGTGTGGCAAGAGATTAACGGTCTTTGTGCCTGGGCCGCGACAGCTATGGCTATGCAATATGCGGGAGTCCAATTGGATTTGCATGATGTACTCGCAGCAACAACAGTAGGTTTCTCCTTCGCATATTTTCAAATCAATGACACACTCCTAATGTTCCCCGGTGCTCTCTATACTCAAGCTGAACCAACAAAATTCCTAGCAGATCTCTATGGTGTCAACTATACAATTTACCTTGGAGATACTGTTCCTTATGTCGAGCAGAATATCCAAGTCTGGGAGAGTGAAGGACTAACAGTAGGCATAATCCATGGTGAAGATGATGCTTTTGATCTAATGCGGACAACTATTGATTCAGGTTATCCTCTCTTGGTCAGCGTCGATCCAACATGGCTTCCTGCATCAGATTATGATATCCTCAGAGAGGCAGACCTCAGTGGTGGTGGTCATGGAATACTCATTGTGGGATACAATGATACTGAAGGTACTGCGACAATTATTGACCCCGGCGTTGGGTCTTTTGGTGATGACTTTGGTTACCCTATTGATGGGCGTGGTAACTACACAAAAATCACCTACACCGCATTAAACAATGCATGGTCGAATCGGTACTACATCTCCAATACATTCTTGCCATCTGGTCCAGCGCTTGCCTCTGTTGACGATTCATTAGGTCCTCTGATACGTGACAAGCTTCTGGGTGTTGGAACCATCTACTCCCCAAATAGTGCAAATGCATATTATGGGAAATTTGGAGAAATGGCATTTCGAACAATGAGTGAGGATATGGATGAAGCTGGAATCAAATCATACTTGAATGTCTTTGATGGCATTCAGGACGAAGTTCAGTTCAAATCTGCCGCTATTCTTTTCATTGGACTAGGGCTTGAAGCTCAAGTAACTCTGCAATATCTATCCTATAGAGCTGCATTAGCTAGTCTTCCTACTCTAATGACTGATACGAACCTATCTGAATTCATAGAAGCTGGAGACCGAGCTCTTCCATACTTTGAAGAAATCGTAGATAATTCAACTCTCATATATCCTACAAACTTTACTCAGATAACAGGATATGTTGCGACAACATTCAAAGCTATCGCAGAGTCATACAATGCGACCGGAAACATTGACGCAGCCTTTGCACCCTATAGTGACGATCTGAACGACATCTGTGCAAATCTTCTTGGAATCGCGGACTCTTGGAGAGATGCTGGATTGGCATTGGAAAAAATCTGGCCAAACAATTTTCTTACATTGTATGGTCCTGTGATTGCCTTTGCAGGAGGAGCAATTGTTGTTGCAGTTGTTGTCCTGATCTGGTGGACTCGGAAAAAGCCATCTCAATAAAATCCTGTGACTATTCTTCACCAAGTAGCACTAGCATCTGCTGAACATCTGTTGTAGGCAATCTACAGTTATGATCTACACACACATGAGCAGTTGCTTTGCCTTGGATTGGTTCGTGATATTTACTGAATGGGGCAAGCTGTGTTATCGATTTTGATAGCTCTGGAGTTCCTCTTAGAAGAATGACTTTTCTTGGGATAAATCTGTCACGAATCGCATCTATCATATTCTGTGTGTCCTTATTCTCTGGTTTTCCTGCAATTACTATCTCGAATGATGGTCCAATCATGAAATCAAGGGCAAGCAACATCATCGAGTAAGCTGAATGCATTCTATTGATATCATTTGAAAAGACTCTACTGATTTCAATTGCTCTGTCTTCTAATTCACTATCTCCAAGGAGTCTTGCAAGTCGAATGAGATTAGACATTGCAATTGAGTTCCCAGATGGTATTGCTCCGTCATATGCATCTTTTCTTCGCACAATCAACTCTTCTGAATATGTGCCTGTGAAGAAGAGTCCACCTTCCTTTTCATCCCAGAAATGGTCTAACATGTCCTGATTTAGTGTTTTGGCGAGTTTGAGATATAATGGCTTGAATGTAGCCTCATAGAGGTCAATAAGTCCCATGACCAAATATGCATAATCATCAAGAAAGGCTCTATGAGCGGTCTCTCCTTCGCGATATCTATGAAAGAGATTTCCCCTGTCATCTCTTAGATTCTCCAAAACAAAGTTCATAGCTTTTTCTGCGGTCTCAACAAGCTTCTGATTGTTCAGGATTGCGCCTGCTTTCGCAAGCGAGGAGATCATATAACCATTCCAATCAGCAAGTATCTTTTCATCTGTGTGCGGGTGAATCCTCGTTTCGCGTTTCTTGAACATTTTTTGTCTAACTATCTCTACCCTTTCTCTTGCCTCTTCAGGATTAATCTTCATCGCTTTTACTAGGTCTTGAACATCCGTTCTGAGGTATGGGATATTCTGTCTAGTTTCCTCACCAGTAGCTTCATCTCTGAAATTGCCTTCTTCCTTTATATTGAACAGATTTATTGCCAATTCATACTCGTTAGGCTCTAAAATTTCTTTGAGTTCCTGTTGAGTCCAGACATAGAATTTGCCTTCTACTCCCTCACTGTCAGCATCTACAGCAGAATAAAACACACCATCTTTATGCATCAGGTCTCGTGTTAGATACTCATAGATCTCAAGTACAACCTGTTTGAAAAGGGGATTTTTTGTGATTTGATATACTTCAGCATAAATTGCCATCAAACTAGCCTGGTCATAGAGCATCTTCTCAAAGTGAGGAAGCATCCAATTAGCATCTGTGGAATATCTATGAAAACCAAAACCAACATGGTCAAAGATTCCGCCTTTACGCATCTCAATCAGAGTATGTTCCACCATCTTCAGTGCCCACGCATCATCTGACCTTTTCCAGTATCTGAGTAGAAACATTAGATTATGAGGTGAGGGAAATTTTGGTGCAGTTCCAAATCCGCCATTTTTCTCATCGTATCTCTGTGAAAACTGACTGAAAGCCTCTTGAATTGCATCTTCTTTAAGATCAGTTCCTGCTTCACTCGCAGTTGTTCCAGCTAGGGCTGTTTCGATCCTCTTCGTCACTTCGCTAATATTTTCTTGATCCTGACCCCATAACTGAGAAATTCGTGGTATAAGATCAAGCATACCAATTGTATCGTACCTTGTTTTTTTTGGAATGTACGTACCCGCAAAGAATGGTTTCTTGTCCGGCGTCATGATAATGGTGAGTGGCCATCCGCCTCGGCCTGTAGTCATCTGGGCAACTTGCATGTACACTCCGTCGATATCTGGTCTCTCCTCACGGTCCACTTTGATATTAACAAAGGTGTCATTCATAATACCCGCCACTTCGTCGTCTTCGAAGGACTCGTGAGCCATTACGTGACACCAATGGCATGTACTGTATCCAATAGAAAGAAAGATTGGTTTATTCTCCTTTTTTGCTCTCTCAAAAGCTTCATCATTCCAAGGATACCAATCAACAGGATTGGTCGCATGCTGAAGTAAGTAAGGACTCTTCTCCAAGGCAAGCCTATTAGTTCTTCTTTCTTTCTCAGTCTGTTTCATATCTGTTCTAAGGAATATAGTAGTAGATGCTATTAACTATTGTTATGGACTTCTGGTTGAAACATATGGAGTACTCATTTGGTTTTGTAACTAATGATGTATATCCTGCCAACTACGCAGATACTATTATTTATCTAATCCCAGATTACAGCTCGACTGGCGAAGAATATGAGTGACGTAAATGATCCAGAACTACGAAGTGGTGATAAGAGTGAACAGTAAAAATGGGTATACTTAGTGCGACAAGCTATTTACTTCCTCTTGCTTCTTCAATCCCTCCGTTCTGGGGTGGAATCATGACTCTGCCATTTCTACTATATCTGATCGGACTGATTGGTAATTTGCAATCAACAGTATATCCCAGTGATATCTATAATCTAGTAGCAATATTTGGGCCACTACTACTCCTGTTATACTGTGTTCTATATCTCTGGCGTCGTAAGAAACAGACAGGACTTGTCACTACCGGACCTTATAGATTTGTACGCCACCCTCAATATTTCAGTGTGACAATATTTACAGCCATTCTAACTTATCAGAGTGTTTGGATTTTACATCATACCTTGGGTATAGGTTGGTTGAGTGATTGGGAAACAATGTTACTCTGGATAGCGATGCTAGGTGCATATGTCGGAATCGCATGGATCGAAGAAAACTATCTGAAGAAATTGTATGAATCTGAATGGGATACCTATCGCGATAGGGTAGGTTTCTTGATTCCATTTGTAAAAAACAAATCGAGAGTTATTGAGGCACTAGTATGTTTCCTAGTCCCCATCGTAATTTTGTATGTGAGTCTAATCCTTCTGCAGTAGATTTGACAGAATCTCATTAACTGAAGATTTCAGACCAACAGTCTCTTATTGATGATGAACTTACTTCTAACTGATGAAGATTGCAGTCACTGGCAAAGGCGGCGTTGGCAAGACCACAATTACTGGAACCCTCGCCCGGCTACTTGGTCGGGATGGTTTTAGGATACTAGCAATAGATGCTGACCCAAATTACAATCTATGGTCAGCAATTGGAATTGACGAAGATGTGGCTAGTGGTATCGAACCGCTTTTGGAGAATGAGGAACTAGTTCGTGCAAAAACTGATATGAAATGGGTTGAGGTTCTGGGAAATTTCTTTCAAGTTCGCCCAAGTGTTGACGACCTAACAGCCCTTCATGCTGTTGAAGGTCCTGATAATGTGAGCTTACTTGTTGCTGGCACCGTCAACATGGGGGGACAAGGTTGTATGTGCCCCTCAGCAGCATTGCTAAAAGCTCTCATTGGCCATTTGAGTCTTGAGAGTGATGAAGCTTTCATCATGGACATGGATGCTGGGATTGAGAATCTTGGACGCGGTACAACAAAGGGCATGGACATACTCCTAGCTGTAGTGGAGCCCGGAAGAAGGTCCCTTGATACCATCGATAGAATTAGAGGCTTAGCAGCAGATATTGGACTCAACAGAGTCTTCGCAATAGGGAATAAGGTCATGAATACAGAGGATGAGCACTTCATAGAGAGTATACTCGAATCACACAATATTCCTCTTTTAGGCATTATTCCATATGATGAAAACATCCGAACGGCAGATCGTCTTGCAACTGCTCCAATAGACCTCGATGAAAACACTCCTGCTATTCAAAAGATTCGAGGATTGAAGAACACAATTCTCCAAAAATTAAAAGAACTCGATTCAGATGAAAGACATTCTGAATTATGATGTCTTACTTCGACCTAACGAGAGTAATCATCCTACTTAACTCTTCTAAAAACTTGAACAATGGCTGAAATGCCAAACTACTTGGTCTATCAGCCATTTTGTTTTCTGATTATGCTGAAGACGGACGTACCTTCAACTCAGCTTCTGCCCTTGAAGCCTGTCTCCAAGTTCCGTATGCTCCATACATCACTGCAAATGCTCCTGCAAGTACTAGGAACGTAAGCAACATGACGTTCACAACATCGGACTTTTCTGGTGTAATCCCGATTGCAATCTTGTCAATCCACATACCAGTCATTAAAAGAAGACCCAGTGGAATGAATGCAATTGTAAGCACCAGAAATATGAGAAAGGCCCTACCTGGTGAAGCCTGTATAATCCTAGCAAAAATCCCAAGTTGCGGATGTTTTTGCCAACGAGAACCCTCGTGGACTATCCAAAAGATGATGAATAGCACTAATGCGAGGACGAATGGAATTAGGAATATCTCTAGCCACATAGCTGAATGGCTCCTTATTCAAATTGCCGACCAGTGTTGCCTATAAAGGCTGTGGTCTGCGACTTAGTACTAAAGTATTTTGAGTGATTATATTTCCGTAGTAGATTTAAGTGTGAATGATTCGTTACTGACAAAATTAGGGATGGTTACTGACATGGAAATAAGCGATCCAAAAATGACTTCAACATCATCATTCAACAAGTATCGAAGAGTCTTTCCGATTTTTGGTATTCTGTTATTCTATCTTGGTGGTTTGATTATCAGTCTTGAGGTGGCAAATGCAACAATTTTCCTTGTCCAGATTGCAGCATTCCCAATAATTCTCATCATAGGTCTAGCAATTATCAAAAGAGAAGTCATTCTCCTTGGTGAGGTGCTTATCATTATTGGTTCAGTAGGTCCTCTTGCGGAGTTTTATCTATCGATCAATGGTGGGGAATTACTGGGATATGGTGCAATTGGTGGTAGTCTTGTTGCTGTGGCATTCTTTTTCCACTTACTCGGTATCTACGCTTGGATGAAATGATTATTCATTTTCTGGGGTTGTCTTCCCAACCCCTTCCTTTCTTTGCATCTTTATGACTTCCTCAGCAGTCAGCCAAGTAGTCTTTTCAATTGGTTCATATTCCTGTCTGGGTGTCTTCTCTTTCTTTGAGTGTTGTTTGATTTTATCCACCTTCATTCTTGAATCAATAATAGTACCCACATTTGGATTTGGTCTAATTGCAAGTTTCGCAGCTTCTGATAGATTATGGATATACAGATTGATAAAAAACTCCTGACTATAGGATGCCATCTCAGGACTTAGATTTCTACATCCAAGACACTCGCATCTCTTAAAAATTGCCTCTCGAACAGGTTGTGTCCTAGAACTAACAAGATACTGTCTTCGTGCGCTTAGATAAAGAAGTGCTGATGTATCGACACTATCGATATTGATATCATGCAAATAATAGTTCAAGAGGGCTATAATAGGAAGTCCAAAGACATGAAGCCATTGACTCTTTGCAAGCTCTCTTACATATTTGAGAACTTTTTCTAGTAGATCCTTACTATGATGATACAGAGGAATGACACCGCCAATAGCGAAGCATGATATTCCCTGTTGCATGTAGAAATCATATAGGTCATCAATCACAACCTTCGTATGACCTTGAATTACTGCGATTATCTTCGAAGCTGGGATGTAGTTGAGGAGGTCAACAAGATTCTGTTTTATCGTATCGACTTTTTTTGATACTACTTCTGTACTATCTGTAGCCAAAACTATGAGGTCTGGAGCTACATAATAATCTGCACCTGATAACTCGTACACTTCGAAAATCTGTTCATTTGACATTTCAAAATCCACATCGATTCCCAAATCCCGTGCCAAGCCTGCTTTCTTCGCTTCGAGTTCAAACACACCTGTATCTGCGACTAGGGTCTTTTCCTTTGGAAATCCCAATTCCACAAGACCCTCTTTTAATGTCTGACCTGATTTAATCACATTATCAAGCCAGAAGTCATTTGATCTATATACATCATAAGCAGTGAAGAGAACTGTATCAGTAAATGGCCAACTGATAAGAGGCTCTTCTCGAAATATTGGCATAGAGCAAAAGTGATTCTTTGGAATAAGACGTGATAGTTTATACCTCTCTCTAATAACCCCC
The DNA here is from genome assembly GCA_016933575.1 of Candidatus Thorarchaeota archaeon. Lineage (GTDB taxonomy): Archaea > Asgardarchaeota > Thorarchaeia > Thorarchaeales > Thorarchaeaceae > SMTZ1-45. Next base: position 183,736 of record JAFGAR010000028.1, on the reverse strand, counting down.
ATTGGCACTCCACCATGTGTCTGTCAACATACCTGAAACAAACACAATCAAGTTTCGCTCGACATATTTAAACCAAACAAATTAACGTGCCTTGAAGTGAAATTGTTTTTCATAGATTGCCTGTAGTTCTGTAAGCGTCGTACAGTTATCTGGTTTCTTATCATCTCTTATCCGAGTGATTCGTGCAAACCTTAGCGCAATCCCCGAAGCATACTTCGGACTTTCCTGCAGTTCAGAAGCGAGCACCTCAACAACTATCTCTGGTTTCACTCTAACAAGATTGCGTTTCTCTCCAATACTAAGTTCTTGGAGTCGGTCCGTCATTAACTGAAATTCTTGGTCAGTAAGACCTTTGAAGGTCTTTCCAATCATTACATATTCTCCAGTATCTTCATCAAAGACTGCAAGATGATAGTCTGATAGCCATTTAGCTCTTCGACCATGACCCCATTCTGCAGCGATGATGACAAGATCAAGTGTGTTCAACGTATGTTTAATCTTTAACCAATATTTTCCACGTACTCCGGGAACATATGGAGAATCAAGCATCTTAGCTACTAGTCCTTCATGACCCATCTTCTTGCTGTGCTCGAAGAAACCATTTGCCACTTGGACATCATTAGTGACAACTCTCTCCATTACCATTTCCTTAGGTACTACACCTTCCAATTGCTTTCTTCTACCGGAATAGGGTTCATCCACAAGCATTTTACCATTCAGAAATAGAATATCGAAATTATGAAGTTGTAGATGTATTTTTTTGTGCACTTCTTCTATATCCTTGGTTCGACCAAATCTTCTCATAACAATTTGAAATGGATATGGTATTCCTTTCGAATCAACAGCAATTACTTCTCCATCAAGAACAATCGTTTCTGCTTTTACTTGTTTTTTGAGATTGTCAACAATATCTGGAAGACTCTCCGTCACATCATTCAGATTCCGTGAGAAAACACGGATCTCTCTACCAAACTTGTGAATCTGGACCCTAGCGCCATCCATCTTCAACTCAAAGGAAATCTCAGAATTCTTCTTTTCATCAAATACATCGTTAATATCATCAACAGGACTTGCAAGCATTGGTCTTACTGCCACCATTGGTTTCAGTTCTATTTTTGATAATCCACTTGATTCCTTACTTGCGGAGACCCTTGCAACCTCTCCCAAGTCTCCAGAGAAACTCCATGCTCTTCTCACATCTTCAATATTAACGGAGAATGCTTCAGCAATACAATCGACTAAAAGCCCCTCTGAGAGTCCTGTTCTCATATCATTCAAGATTAGCGCGACCAGATATCTTATTTCTCTTGGAGAAGCTTGAGAAAGTAGACCCGATACAATGGACTGCTTCTCTCTTTGAGATCCTTTTCCTTCTAGTTTAGCTATTGTTTCAAAACTCTCTCCAACATGTGTGATAGTCAAAGGATCTTGGAAAAGTAGAGATTGTGTTACTTGCTTTTCTGAAAACAACAAGGCTACTGCCTCTCCTACATCTCCGTTATAGAATTTACCAAAGTCCTCATCGCTAAAATCGATTACTCTATGAAGTGAACCAAGTAAGCCTTTCCATGAAATATTGAGAGTTCTTTCCTCGTTTTGTGGAAATATTTTCCCAGCAAGATATATGGCTGCAAGTTTCAACTCATCCCCTTTCAATTCTCTTAGGACTTCTGAAACTATTGATATCTTTTCTCTCCTCTTTCTTGTCTTACTCACCGTATCCAATGTTTCAGCAAGTTTCAAGAATTCCATGAACCACAAATTCCTATTATATCGTATAACTTGATTGTTTTGCATTAAAAAAGAAAACGAAGATATGATTACACCGTTCGTTACATCTATAACTCCTAATTATGCTGCATATAACGGTTGAATGTTGATGGGTAGCATATGGTTCAGTAAAAAGGCATTCCTGTATTTTGGCGGTGCAGCAGTAATCCTCCTTGGAGGTCTCATTGTAGTATTAGCTCCATATCACTACATCAATTTCTCTGTAATCGAAAGTGACCAGAGAACATTCGAGATCTTTGATGAATCCGGTTATTATCCTCAATTAGAGGTGTCCGTGTCTCTTCGTCCCCTTAACCAGACAACAGTGTATATCGATCTATCAATTTTCAATAACGTTACTATGTCAACTACTCCAGTAAATCTTACGTTAACAGAAGTTAATCAGTTACAAAGCACTGAGAACGTAATCTATGAGTATACTGAATTGATTGACTTAGCAGTAGGCAATTATACAATCCACATAGATAGTGTGGAAGGTTCTACTATAATCGACCTTGGATTGAATCAAGTTAGTGACTCTCGCCTCTATATAGTTTCAGGGGGATTGATGAACATCGGAGGTATCTTGATGGGCATTGGCGGGTATTTCGTACCTGGTACTTTTCTTCCCTCTGATAGTGATACAATAATTGACTGGGGCTATGAAGAAGAAAAGGAAGAACAAGGGAATTAGAACTGGAATGTGGCTTCTTTGGAAAACTGATTGTCCAAGCAGTCTGATAAAGGAAAAACGATTTGAACCCAGACTTAGTGTTACGCTGGAATGACTACGGTTGTACACAGGCTCTTGTGCATGTTGTACGAAGAGCACTTGTTGAGGACCATGGAAAACGACGAGATGAAATGGTTGCTGAAAGGCAAGTTGGTCTGTGATTTCAGAGGCTTTCCTCTGGGACGTGTTAAGAAGGTCTGGTTTGACGACAGTGATGGTCCCTTAGTGATCGTCGAGCGGAATAGCTCCCTAGAGGAAAAGGTAAACTCGTGGGAGGCGATCCCCCTGCGAGCTGTTGATTCAGTTTCGGAGCATATTCGTTTGAAACCTCCTGTCTTTGCAGAGTGATATTTCACCTCTCTTCCATTGGAGGTATTGGAATGCAAAAGAGGATATCAATCCCCTATGAAACAAGTGCGGAACCGTCACATGGATTGACTGAAGAGGAGCCTTTGAAGGTCAATGTCTTTACAAGTAAATACTGTGCATTTTGCCAAGAAGCACTGGATTTAGCAAGGTTAGCTGTTGATAGACTTTCATTTTTGAATCAAAAAATCGAAGTGGTTGAGACTATGATTGACGACAAGCCTGGGCTTGTTGAGTCCCTCAACATAATTGCTCTTCCAATAATTCAGGTCGGCAGTACAAGGGTGGTTGGTCTTCCTGACCAAGAAGATATCGAGAAACTGGTTCAAAAGAGAATGTTCAATCTGGATTAGTTATTCGACATTCCTATACCTATGAAAAATCCACTCCAAGTATTAGCCATGCATTTTCTTTCAAGACTAATCTGCTTGTTTCAATATTTAGATCTATTAGATTTAGAGCTGCCATCATATCGACATATTGACTATGATAACCTGAACCGAATACTAACTTTCTCACTCCGATGTCCTGTACAATTGAATCCAAAAAGACTCTTAGTGGTGATTCAACCAATTTGATAAAGGTTGTTGAAAGTTCAAGCCAGAGATTTGGACGAGCTGTCAATGTGATCAATTGTGGAAAACCAAACAATCCTCCCATGTTCAATATTACAAACTTGCCCTCTGGATACACAGTTGTAATTGTGTCAAGAAACATAATATAGTCGCTTGTTAGATTGTCTATTTTCAAATAGATGGGCATATTCTTATTCACTGCTGCTTTAATCAGTGCTTGGGCAGCTGGGTCTCTTGGATGAAATGTTTCATCAGAAAGTTCAACAGCTTTACAACCTAAATCGATGTATTCCAACAGTTTCTTGTTGGCTGTATCTATCGGTCTAGGTATGATTGAACAAGCAGAGAATAATCGGTCTGGATATATTTCAGCAGCTTTTACATACAGAGTTGTCTTGATTCGTGGTTCATCTGGTACTAATACAGCTTTGTCGATTCCAAAAGTATCCATTCTTGAAATTAGCATGTCTACTTGCTCTTCCATATTATCGGCATCTACATCATATACTTCATTGGGACTTGTTCCCAGATGTGTATGAATGTCCGTTGTCATCAGAGACCCTCAGATTATTGATGCGTATGTTCCTTTTCAGTTAATGTATGACGAGCTAAATGACACATCATCATCTCTATATACAAAATACAGCGAATACCTTTGAACCATCTTGACAGAAAAGAATGATGATAAACACATTAGCTTAGAAAAACGGTTGCTTGAAATTGCGCACACAATCTATCATGATAAATTCATGCTCATGGAGTACTTAGGGCCTGTTGTAGATGGGTGTCGAGCAGCCCTCAACGTCAATTTGGAAGACGCTCGAAATCTCCATCAGATTACTGATGAGCAGTTTGAAGAATACATGCAGTCAACGATGAACTCGTACAGAGACATCAGTATTTGTTTCAAAGTCTCTGACACCAATGAAGAAGTCACTCTAGTATTTGACAAAGGGAAACCGGAAGTATTTGATGAATGCATAGAGCCCGATGTAACGATTGTTGCATCTGAAGCAGTTTTCATTGATTTATTGGATAGTGATTCCAAGACTTTACCAACTGATTTGATAGGCGAAGATATGCAGATTACTGGGGATGATTCTCTTGATGTAGTCCAAGGTCTCGGTCTGTTATGCTATCCTGCTTTGCTTCGTGTAGCACGCTCTGGTATTGATCCCTCCTCACTACTTTCTGAAGATGCCGATGCAATCATTATGGCGACAACCTCAGATCTTGTTATCAAGATGGTCCGAAAATGGATTGATCTACAGATGAACATAATCCCTGATTAGACAGACGGATTCACAAACCATGATACGGAAATACAAGTTCCTTCAATCGACGAAGAGTTCTTTCAAGGTCCAGTTCAACTTCTTCCCTTGAGAAATACATTTGGACAATCTCGTCTTCATCTCTCATTGTTCCTGGGCATCTTTCAAAACTCATCGTGGCGCACATCTCTTTGAACTCATCAGGAATATTCATGGGTATTTTTTCATCAAGCATTACAGCCAGAAAGAGTGTCCAAAGTCTTGCAACATTAACTGGATGATATCCTCCTCCGCCAACAGCAAGCCATCCTAATTTGCAGTTATCAGCAGCCAGTTTTCTTAGTCCTCTTACAACATATTCATACCCATGGGAAGTGTAAGCAAGGTGCGCCAAGGGGTCCATAAAGTGTCCATCTACTCCAAGCTGCGTGACAAGTAAATCTGGTCTATAGGCATTAAAGAGTGGGACTACAATTTCATCAAAAGTCTTGATTAGTTCTGGTGTGCCAGCACCAGGAATTACTGGTATATTGACAGCATACCCAGTTCCCTCTGCACCGCCAGTTTCATAGACAAATCCAGTACCTGGAAATAGAGTTTTTCCTGTTTGGTGTATTGAGATTGTTAAGACGTTTTTATCACGATAAAACGCATTCTGGACACCATCACCATGGTGTGCATCGAAATCAAAATAGAGGCAACGTACATTATCTCCCTTCTTCTTCTTTAGATAGTTTATCGCAATGGCAATATCGTTAAAGATGCAAAAACCTGAGGCTGCATTTCTATGTGCGTGATGAAGCCCTCCTGAAATACAGAATGCATTTGAAGCGCCCTCGATTATTCTCTTCATTGCGTCCAATGTCGCTCCCACGTATCTCTCTCCAGTTTCATATATCATCGGGAATACTGGATTATCTGGAGTCCCTAGACCATATTTGTACTCAGGATTCAGAGTCGTTCCAGCTCTTTCTACCGCATCAACGAAATCGGGCGAGTGAAATAGTTCAAGGTCTTCTCTTGTGGCGATTTTAGGTTCAAGCAGTTCTACTTTATCAATGAGTCCCAGTTGTTTGGAAAGTGAATAGGTGAGTTTCAATCTCTCGGGCTTTAGAGGGTGGTCCTTATTGAATTCATAGTCAAGGAGTGATTCTGAATATGGGTAGACAAGCTTTCTTCGCATTGTATCACGCCATCCGTAGGAGCTGCATGTTCCTTTCAAAGTATGTGGTTTCTAACAAATTGATAGAGAATAATCGATTTGATATTATCATATCAAGTATCTTGTTGCCTACAAAAAGGTCTTGATTCCTTTGTAACTACCTCATCAATACCATTCTATTGTTCCGGGTGGTTTTGATGTGAGATCATAGACCACTCGATTAACACCCTTTACCTCATTGGCAATACGTGAGGCAACAAGTAAGAGTGTTTCCCAAGGCAATTTGCTGACTGATGCTGTCATAGCATCCTTGCTCTCAACGGATCTGATTACGATTGCTTGATCAAATGTCCTCTCGTCACCCATTACTCCTACAGTTCTTACCGGAAGTAGCACACAGAAAGATTGCCATATACTTGGATAGAATGTCTGAGACTCGAATACTTCTTGAAGAATCGAATCAGCATGTCTGAGAATTTTAAGTTGTTCTCTTGAGACTGGTCCACTTATTCGAATTGCTAGAGAAGGTCCTGGGAACGGTTGTCTATGTATCAACTTCTCTGGGATTCCCAGTTTCAAACCAACGAGTCTGACTTCATCTTTGTAGAGGTCTTTTAGTGGTTCTATGAGTTTCAATTTCATCCAATCGGGAAGTCTAACATTATGATGACTCTTAATGACAGCTGTGTCCTTTCCAGTAGCCGCACTCTCAACACGGTCGGGATAGATGGTTCCTTGTCCTAGAAACTCGAATTGTCCATATTCTTGCTGCAATTCCTTTGCTTTTCTTTCGAAGACTTCAATGAAGGTCTCTGCAATAACACGACGTTTCTCTTCCGGATCCTCAACACCTTCGAGCTTCATAAGAAATTCATCACTTGCGTCGACAACAACAAAATTCTCAAAGCCCATGTTTTGGAAAGACTTTGATACTTCTTCACTCTCTCCTTCTCTTAGCAGTCCATTGTCAACGAAGACACAAAACAGTCGTTCTCCGATTCCCTTTCTTAAAAGAACGGTTGCTACAGTAGAGTCAACGCCTCCGCTAGTAGCCATGAGAACCTTCGAATCTCCCACTGTCTCATTGATATATTGCAGAATATCGCCAACTTGGTCTTCTGGTTTCCACTCTTCTTCGTAGCAGCAGATATTCCTGAGAAATGCTCTCAAAACGGATAATCCATTATCAGTGTGTGTCACTTCAGGATGGAACTGAAGACCAAAATACTTTCCATTCTTATCAGCAAACGAAGCAATCCGATTGGAGTTACTAGCCGCAAGCCCTATCATATCAGAAGTCAATTCTCGTACTTCATCACTATGACTCATCCATACAGACTGAGTTCTATCAAGTCCTGAAAGCAGTGCATGATTGTCTATCACGTTAATTACTGTCTGGCCATATTCTGGATTACCTCCAGGTTCCAGTTTTGCGCCATGATATAGTGCCAATAACTGATGTCCAAAACAAATACCCAGAGCTTTCACATTATTATCAAACATCAGTCTGAGATTGTTTTGGAATGTATAATTCATGTCATCCGTAGTGACAGTTCTTGGTCCCCCGGATAAGATGATCCCTTTCACACCTTCTAAATTTGCACCTACTAACTCAAGATCTTGAGATATGATTTCAGCGTAGACGCCAAGTTCTCTGCATCTTCTAGCTATTAGATGAGTATATTGCCCCCCATAATCAACAACTAGCAATTTTTCCATTATATCCCTCCTTACAAATGAGCTGCAATATCAGATCGATATCTTACTCGCCCTTTGATTCTCTTGACATCTTGATATGCCATCTCCCTAGCAGCTTTCACAGTATCACCTTTCGCTAGGACTCCAATTGCTCTACTCCCTGTCGTGAATATTTGTTGATCTTTTTCGTATACAGAAGCATAATACAGATTGCTTTGCACGCTATCATCAATTGTTAATGGGCTATCTTTGATTACATCCGGACCTGGATAACCCTCAGGGACAATATACACACAGACAGTAGCACTCTTTTCAAAATCGACTTTGCCAAGATTTCCATCAATTATTCTTTGGCAGACTTCATCCATAGAGCTTGATAGTATCGACATAACATTCATTGCTTCTGGATCGCCAAATCTTGCATTATATTCGATTACTTTCACTCCTTCTTGAGTTTTCATGAACTGTCCATATAGAATACCTTTGAACTCAGAACCTGTTTTCTTTTTGATTCCAATCATTGTTGCGTTCATAATGGTCTTAGCCAACTCAAAGTCTTCTTGGGAAACATATTCCAGTCCATGATCTGATGCTGAATATGATCCCATTGAACCAGTATTCGGTCCTGTGTCGCCATCAAATGCTCGTTTATAATCACGAACGAGTGGCATGAACTCAAGCGTTCCACCATCCGCAAACGCTTGTACTGTAAATTCAGTTCCATTGAGCTTCTCTTCAAGGACTACTACACCTGTCTTTGTGAGAAGGTCGATAGCATATTTTTCTAGTTCATCTCGAGAGTTCAGATGTTCTCCGAAGATCTTGACACCTTTTCCTCCCGTGAGACCATTAGGTTTCACAACGATATTCTCAATGCCAATCTGTTTCTCGAATTTCCTGAGGTCATCGATACTTCTTACAACCATGAATCGTGGATTAGCTTGCGGAATCACTTGGTCGATAACAATCCGAGCAAAGGACTTGCTAGTTTCAATCATAGCAGCTGCTTGATTTGGTCCTATACAAGGTACGCCTCGATTGGTGATGAAATCTGTTACCCCTGAGGCTAAGGGCGCTTCTGGACCAATGAAAGCATAATCATAGCCCCATAGATTTGGTAGTTTTTTGATATCTGTTGTCGAACCAATTGATACCTCTTTAGAGATCTTTGCGAGACCAGGATTCAATCTGTCCATATGAGTATGAAGCTCAACTCCTGAACGAATCAAGGCTACTCCGACTGCATGTTCTCTAGCCCCGTTTCCTATAAGAAGTACCTTCGACACTAAATTTTCACTCCAAATGGTTCTATTCTAACTTCGCCTTTCATAGAATCCTCGACAATTCCTAGTCGATATGTTTCATCCAAATTCGAAAGAACTCGCTTAGCCATCTCCTCCTGGTTCTCTGGCACAACAACAATCAGCCCTATCCCCATATTGAATGTCGTGAACATCTCTTCCCATGAGATATTTCCTGTTTTCTTTATCAAATCAAAAATCGGCGGAATGTCTGGATAATCTGAAATGATGAATCTCAATTGACCAAGTCTCAATATCTTCTTGAATCCAGAGCCTGTGATATGTGCGAGACCCTTGATTTCAATTCTTGCCTCCTTCATTGCTTTGAAATGAGGTACGTAAATTCTAGTTGGTTTCAATAGTTCTTCTGCTAGTGTTACTCCCCATGGCAACTTGTCTTGAAGTTTGTATTTTGCTAACAGAACTTTTCGCGCCAGAGTGAAACCATTAGAATGAATACCATTTGATGAAATTCCTAGTATGACATCACCGGATTGAATACTACTTCCATCGAATAATTCTGATGGTTTGGCAATCCCAACCGCAGTTCCTGCTAGATCGAGACCCGGTCCTTTCTGACCTCTTATCATATCTGGCAGAATGGCCGTTTCTCCGCCAAGAATCGGAATTTCAGATTCATCACACGCCTTCAGTAGTCCCTTTGCTATTTCCTCAATTGTTTCAGTAGGAAGTGGTTTCTCGGATGCTAGATAATCAACAAATCCAACAGGAGTCGCTCCGATACAAATGAGATCATTGACATTCATCGCAACGCAGTCTTCCCCTATTGTATCATACTTTTCAGAGAGTTCAGCAACAAGCACCTTGCTCCCAACACCATCTGTTGAGAGAGCAAGACAGAGATCTTCTGAAATCTTGACGGTATTAGCATAATGACCGTAGTCTTGCATAATCTCGCCATGCTTGAATGATTGTCTTACATACTTACCAAGAACCTCAAGTCCTTTTGCTACTAGACTCTCATCGACACCAGCTTCAGCATATGTTGCTGGTATTCTTGTGGTTTCTTTAGTGTTAACTTCCAGAATCCGTGCTGCAAGATATGCCGCATTCTGTCCATTATCAATTCCAACGGTTGCCACTGGAACTCCTTTTGGCATCTGCATGATTGAAAGAAGTGCATCCAATCCATCCAGGGTAACGTTTACTGGCACACCAATAACAGGTCTCGAGGTATGAGAAGCAACCACTCCAGGTAATGCAGCCGACAGACCAGCGATGGCAATAATGACTCTTGCCTCACTCTTTTTTACGATAGACTTCACTTTTTCTGGTTCTCGATGGGCAGATGCATATTTCACTTCATATTGAATCTCCAATTCATCGAGAACATTAGTCGCTTTCTCAACGATTCTTTCATCACTCTTACTCCCAGCGATGATCAATACATCAACCATTAAGCATCACTCCATGTATTTTCTTAGACCCCTTGAGTATGCATCCTTGACTTCTTTCATTGGTATACTGAATCTTCCAAAATCTGCAATAGGATCTGCTATCGTTAAACCAAGTTCACATACTGTCGAACCATATTTCTCTACTATTGTTAGGAATTCTGGCTGATTACTCTCTGTGACTTCTGCCAAGTACCTTCCAGAGGTTTCTGAGAAAAGCCGTTGAGCAACACTACTCACAGTGCCTGGAATATAATCTAAATTGAGTTTGAATCCATAGTGACTATTGAGAGCCATCTTCAAGAGTGCAGCGGCTATTCCACCGCGTCCTACATTGTTGCATGATCTGATGAGTCCTTTCTTATGAGCCTCCAAGATGACATTCATTCCTCTCTTTTCTTCATCAGGTCGATACCTAGGTGGAATTCCCTTTACCTGACCAATGGTGATTCTCTGGAATTCTGAGCCATTCAATTCTGGAAGCGTTTCGCCGATGAGGAAAATATTTGCCCAAGGTGTACAAAGATTTCGTCTAACCGGGGTGAAGTTCCTTTCAAAGATGCCAGCAATCATTATCTGAGGTGTTGGATTGATTCGTTTCGCTTGATTATCCACAGAGGACTCGTTATAGAGTGACACATTCCCCCCTACAATTGGAATATTGAAGTCATGAGAGAAGCGACCGAGACCGCGTACAGATTCCACAAACTGACAATATGATTCAGGTCGTTCTGGATTTCCAAAGTTTAGGCAATCCGCTATGAAGATTGGACTTGCTCCCATAGATATAAGATTCCTGAGTGATTCACATGCTGAATTAGCTGTTCCCTGTTGAGGATCTAATAGACACCAAAAAGAGTTGCAATCACTAGTAAAAGCAAGTAGTCTTCCATTAGGAAACTCAAGTACACCACCGTTCTCCCCAAGGTCTACAACTGTATTGGATTGCACATGTTGGTCATATTGACTATAGACCCATGATCTATCGCAGATATTGATCGATTCAATTAGTTCAAGTAAGATACTCCTATAGTCCTCAGGTTCATTGAACCATGACATAGATTCTGTCTGTGGAGTTATCTTTCCTTCTACTCTTTCTGGAACTGGAAATCCTCCGACAAGGAGGTCTATTGGTAATCGAGCCTTAATCTCACCATTCCACTTTGCAGTGTAGTGTTTATCATCTGTCACTTTTCCAATGATACCATACGGAGTATCGTTCTTCTCAAGAAGTAGGATGACTCGATCAAGGTTTTCCGGTGCGACAATACCGAGCATGCGCTCCTGAGACTCGGAAATCACTATCTCCCATGGTTCCATATCTGCCTCTCTTAAAGGAACTTTATCAAGATCAATCTCTACTCCTGTTCCACCAGCTGATGCAAGTTCCCCAGCTGCTGATGTCATACCACCACCACCAAAGTCTTGAAGGCCTTCTAGTAGTTTCTCTTCAACGAGTTCCTGAAGTGTGTCTATCAAGACTTTCTTTGATAAAGGATCCCCAATTTGAACTGCACCACGATTCTCATCTTCATCATCAGAAAAGGTCTCAGAGGCAAAACTGACTCCAGCGATACCGTCTCTCCCTGTCGTTGAACCAAATAAAACTAAGTGATGTCCAGTGGTCTTGGCTTTACTACGTACAATATATTCTGGTTTTATCCATCCGACACAAACTACATTCACAAGGCAGTTATCATCATACGAATCATCGAACTCTAGTTCTCCTCCAACCACCGGAATACCTACACTATTTCCATATTCAGAGATGCCTCGGACAACATTCTCCAAGAGGTATGCATTACGCGGTTTTGAAGGGGGTCCAAACCGTAGGCAATTCATTAGACCTACTGCTTTACAGCCTTGTGAGATGACATCTCTAATTATGCCACCTACGCCTGTAGCAGCTCCATTGTACGGGTCAATCTGACTTGGGTGATTGTGGGACTCCATCGCAACTCCTATGAGATAGCCGTCACCAATATCGACGAGTCCAGCGCCTTCGCCAATTCCAAGAGCAACTTTTTCACCTTCAGTTTTAAACAAGTAAAACCATCGTTTACTACTCTTATAGCTGCAATGTTCTGACCATAGAACATCAAGCATACCAAGTTCGGTCTGCGTGGGCTCTCTACCAAGAACTGACTTTGCATATTCCAATTCTGATTTGTTCAGCATTTTGTTGCCCTCACAAAGTTTTCTAATATTGCTAAACCATCAACCGAACCGAGGATCTGTCTACTTGCTCGTTCAGGATGAGGCATGAGTCCCAGTATATTGCCATTCTGACTAATGACACCTGCAATATTTCCTATGGATCCATTTGGATTAGAAGCTTCATCGATCTCTCCTAACTCATTGCAGTATCGTAGCGGTATGCGTCCTTCATCCTTGAGAGAAGTGAGATCTTCATTCGTACAATAATAATTCCCTTCTGCATGGGCGATTGGCAGCCGAAGGACTGCATTCTCCAATCCCTCTGTAAATATCGTTGGATTCTCACAGACCCTAAGATTGATCCACCCACATACAAAACGCGCAGTCCTATTTGGAAGCAAGGCACCTGGAAGCAATCCCATCTCAGTAAGTATTTGAAAACCATTACATACGCCAATAATTGGACGTCCATCTTCAGCTAGATCTCTTACTCCTTCAGTAATTGTTTCCACTGATGCAACTGCACCTGCCCGAAGATAATCTCCATATGAGAATCCTCCGGGAATAAAGACACCATCAGCATCCTCTAGACCCGCGAGTCCCTTCCGAGAAGGTACAAGATATGGTTTTGCTCCCTCAATAAGTGATAGAGCCCTAAGAACATCATTTTCGTTATTTGTTCCAGGAAATCTGAGGACTGCAATCGACACTACTCAAACCTCACCTTATGTTTCTCAGAAATGGGATTCGAGAGAAGTTTTACATTCATCACTTCTAGATGCTTTAGAATCTCTGAGGTCAAGGGTTTCTTGAGGGTGATATTGAAGACCTTGCCCATTCGTACATCCTCGACTTCAGCAAAGCCTAATCTAATGAGAGCTTTTCGAGTCACTTCACCTGGAGGATTCTTTATCGCCGGCTTTGGTTCCACAATGATGTAGACTGATTCCAATCTCGCTTCAACATCCTCAGATCTTGCAGTCTTCACAGCGGTGAGTAACTTTTCGTATGTTGCAATGAGGTCACCCTTATCCTCTCTAAAGACATCTTTATCGAGCGATGTCGCTGTAGCATCCCACACCCTCATAGTATCAGGAGAAATCTCATCTGCAAGAACTATCTCACCATTTTCTGCCTTTCCAAACTCAAGTTTGAAATCTACGAGAGTGAGTTTCTGCTGTTTCAATAATTCACTGAGGTAGTAATTTACAGATAGAGTCACTTTAGTCATGAATTCCAAATCGTTCTGAGAAACAAGCCCTAATCGAATGATAGATTCTCCAGTGATGAGCGGGTCATGCAAATCATCATTTTTCATAAAATATTCCACTAGGGGGGAATCCAGCACAGTGCCTTTCTCTGTTCCATAGCGTCTGCTAAAAGAACCTGCAACTAGATTTCGGCAAACGAATTCGATAGGAAATATTTCTACCTTCGTGCACATTAGTTGAGGTCCTTTCAGTCTCTTAATGAAATGCGTATCAATTCCTTTACCTTCAAGATAACCAAAGAGGAATTCAGAGAAGTCACAAGCAAGTTTCCCCTTTCCAGTGAACTCTTGTTTCTTTGCTCCATCTCCAGCGGTCACTGTATCAGTAAATTCGATAACTACACGGTCTTTTGATTCGGGATCTTCGAGAACTCGCTTTACTTTTCCCTTATGAATTAGTTTCATAGTTTTTTCTCCCTCATACTTCTCCATTACGTTGATGCCTCAGAGAGCCTTTCCTCCTCGGCAGCTTTCATAATATCAAACATGCACAGGTCCAATGGTGAATGAACGTCCTTTCTAAACTTCAAGGACAATCTTCTCATCTCAGGGCTTGTAGGTCCTATGCAAGGGGCTCCAGGAACTCTTGGGCTCAAATCAAAAACAACGAATTCTGAATCTTCTGTGATTGCCCCTTGCAGTGAGAAAAGTCCCAACATTCGAGGTGGGAAATTCTTTGCAACACCTGCCAATAATTTCTCAGCAGCGTCGTATACCAGTGGTTTCTTTGATTCTCGCATGGTCACTCCCTTATGTCCAACTTCTTCATTCATCACTGTGATATCCAGTTTAAGCTGTTCACTAGCTGGCAAGTTCAAGAGACCTCCAAGACTTGTTTGTACTCTGTCATCAAAACCTACGAGATCAAGGTCTCCAAAATAATCATTCATTGCGTACGCTTGAAAGTTAGCATTGAATCTAGGAGCTATTACAAACTCCTCAATGGTTGCTTCTTCTAAATCCCTCTCGGAAATCAGTCCCTGCTTAATCATAGCCTTACTTGTCTTATCATAATCAGCAGGAGAGTTGGCGTAGAAAAATGCTCTTTCAAGAGGTAACCCTTTTTGTTGTACTTTGATAATTGCCAATCTATCTATCGTGTCTGGACGGAACGCCTTGGGGATTCTTATTCCTGATTCTTTTAGTAACCAGTATTGATCCCTCTCAAGTCCTCTCTCCTCTACTCTCAGCATATTCCTGTTTCCGTACATTGGTATTTTGAAGTCTCTCTCAATTTTTTCATATCCAACATACACTGAAAATGAGCGATTAGGAATCCATAGTGTATCCAGTTCACGAAGCCTTTCCTGAGTTTCCTCTTCAATCATATCTCTGAAATTATCTAAGAGAATCACTTCGTCGAACAGATGCTTGTTGTACTTTGTATAGAGTTTGTCACGTCCTTTTTGACATACCACGACTGTCTGAAATCCATTGGCTTTTGCTGAAACACCTATCTCCTCTGCGCTATGAGAACCCAGCATACCAATAGTTGGAAGCCTCATCATCCAACCTCCAAAAGTAGAATCAAAGTTCTCCCTTTATGGTCTTCAAGCTTGCCCCGTTTGTAAGTCTTGCGCTCAATATCAAGATTCAACAAAATCACCTCAACACCTCATCTAACATACTCGAAGCCATCAATTGCTTTATTTCGAGAGCTATTCTTCTACCCATCCACATCTGTTCTCCAAAGAGAGTAAAGGAATATGGTGATGTTGGCATCCAGACATTTGTCCCAGCAACGATACGACCACTGAACTCGAAAGAGTAGATCTTCTGATTTCTATCAATAATGGTTTCAATACAGAATGGACCCACAAGTTTCTGTCCTACTAGTTTTTGGAAAGCATTGACAAATCCCACACCCATGTCAAAGTATTGAGCAAGCGTTGACTCACGAAGAACAACGGGGAGGTTGCCAATCACAATAAAGGATGGTCTATCATCGAACCTTAGGTTTGCATCAGCATCTGTTTCGTATCTGATATCTGCTCCAAAGATCTCTAGTCTATCTTGAGCAATCGAATTGAAATAAGTTGTAAAGATCTTTGTACCAACGATATATTCTTGGAAAGAGTATTTTTTGCTCGGGTCTAGATTCTCTTCGATCTCCTTTTTATTTGCAGCAATGAAATAACCTTCTCCACCTGCTGCTCCATGCGTTTTCACTATAACTGGACTATCTATCTCATCCAAGTGTTTATACTCACGTGGAACATTCAAACCTGCTTCAATCATCATCTGCGATTTTAAGTTTCTATCCTCTTCCCATTTTAGCAGTTCTTTGTTGCCAAATATTTGGAGGTCCGATTTGAGAATTCTATCTGCTCCAATATATGCCACAAATGAACCATGAGGGATGATGATAACATCTGAGAGATCCAGCTCAAGCAGCTCATCAAATGATTCTAACTCAATAATAGAATCACCAAGGCCAAACGATTTGTAGAAAGGTATTCTATCTGGAGTGCAATACAATGCAGTTTCAAAACCCTCAGCTTTTGCTCCAGTGATAATGTTAAGAGCACTATGACTTGCAAGCGTACCAATCTTCATTTTGAGAAATCCCTCTCATAATCGCGCTCAATAGATGATGCGCCTTGTTCCTGCAACTCTTCTCTAATCCTACGCGCATGTTCTGTCGGATATTCTCCATTAAGGCATGCAAGACAAAGGTCCTTGAGTCCAATAGCATTTGATAGAGTATGCTCTTCTTGATAGATGAGTGCATCAGCTTCAATATACTCTGCAATTGCTTCAATTTCTGTTGTTGACGCAATAAGTTCAGTATCTGTTGAGATATCAATCCCATAATAGCAGGGGTGCGTCTGCGGAGGACATGTGACAGCAAAATACACCTTCGCTGCTCCGCGTTTCTTTAGATCTGCAACAATCATCTTTGCAGTGGTACCTCGGACAATACTATCATCAACAACGAGAATGATCTTTCCTCGAATCTTATCATCCAAATAGAGATATTTGCTTCTAGCCATGGCATCTCTTTCCTCTTGAGAGCGCACTATGAAAGTTCGCCCCAAGTATCGATTCTTCAAGATGATCTCTCTCATTGGAACTGAGAGTGTTTCTGCCATGGCTTGTGCCGCAGGTCGACTTGTATCTGGAACCGGAACTACATAATCCGGTCGTTCTAGGTTCATCTTAAGGAAAGTCTGAGCCAAGACTCTACCAAGTCGGAATCTTACATCATATACTAATTGGTTCTCTAAGGTCGCAGCTGGATGTGCGAAGTATACGTATTCAAAGAAACAGTGCGAATGTGTCAGGCTCTGGGAGATGGAATATGATTCCATGGTTCCGCCATCTCCAAATATTAACAGCTCTCCGGGATAGACATCTCTCTCAAGAGGAACTCCTGCCATGTCTAGAACGGTGGATTCTGATGCTACTATTGTCTTCTGTTTGCTACGACCGAACACAAGTGGTTTGAAACCATGACTATCTCGGTAGGCAAAGAGTTTCCCTCTGTAAACTCCCACAAGACTGAATGCTCCATCTACCTCTGATTGCAGAGCTGAGAATGCACTGGGTAGGTTACCATTGTTTTCAGTGAGATTTTGCGTTAATTTTACTGCAATGAATTCAGTATCGCAATCAAACTTCAGGTTGCTAATGGAATGCATGTTTGTGATGTTTCCATTATGTGTTAGTGAAAGGTCTCCTACATTGAACGGACCAACAAAGGTATCCAAGTCCTCCTCAGAAGCAACACGTTTCCCAGTTGTCGGGTATCGTGTGCTACCCAAGATTTGGCTTGAAGCAATTTCCGGTACAAAGATGCGATCCGGATTCCCTATTGATTTACTAGAAGTTGCCTCATTACCGACTACCCAAAGAAGTCCTGACGCATCCTGTCCTCTATGGGCAAGCAAGAGAAGTAAGCCTCTCGCCATTGTAAGAGGATAATTGCCCAATATTCCTAACACACCACACATTATTGACCACTACTCCAATATGAGAACCCTTTCGCCCTCTATTCTCAATTTGTCTTCACAAAACAGCCTTACACTCTTCACCAATATTCTATGTTCTTCTGGTAAGATTCTATTAGACAATGTTTCTCCATCATCATCAAAAAACACTGGAATCGCTCGTTGAAGAATTATAGGTCCTGAATCCATTTCCAGCGTAACGAAGTGTGTTGTGCACCCAGACACGCGGGTTCCATATTCGACAGCCTGCCATTGTGCCTTTACTCCTTTAAACGAGGGCAGTAGTGAAGGATGCACATTTATTATCCGTGAAGAAAACTCGGTGATGAATTGTTCAGTGAACATTCTCATGTAACCTGCAAGGACAACCAAATCTACTCTCTGTTCGTTTAATATCTTGATAAGAGCTTTATCAAACTCAATTCGATCTGGAAACATGCGTTTAGTAATTATTTCAACTTGTATTCCAGCTCTTCTTGCACGTTCCACGCCAAGTGCATTGTTTTTGTTGCTAATGACAACTACGATTTTTCCACCTAGATCCCCGCGGCATCCAGCATCAATAAGTGCTTGAAGATTTGTACCTCTCCCGCTGATTAGGACGCCTATCCTCTTCATGCGAACGTCGCGTTAAGAACTCCCCTAATAAAATCTCCTCATCTCGGAAACAGCCTCCTGAATGGCTCTATTGCACTCTGGGAGATGGTCGTAACAAATCTACCTCTAACCAAATTCCCTGACAATTGTGCCAATTACTGCTCCAAGTAGGCTTGCTACTGTTACGAAAATGAAATACCCGACAGTCAATGTGATTCCACTAACTAGAAAATTCCCTAATCCAAGTTGCGGTACCATAAGAGCTGGAGAAGTGAGAAAGAGTACAAAGAATACAAAGAAAAAGAATGCACTCAAAAAGCCTCCAATTAGTGCCTTCCCTGTTTCTGATACTACAAGACCAATTGGTATAGCTGCTATGGCAGGCATGAAGAATAGGAACATAGCATCATTTTCAAAAATACTTACGACAACAAAGGAGTATATTGAAGTGTTAATAAGTGCGCTAAGAATGGGTATTAGAATGAGCAAGAGGAGATCTCTATTCTTCTCATACATTGAGAATCCTAGTAGTTTTACAACAGGTTGTGGGCGTTTCCCACCTGAGCTCTTGAAAGTCTGTTCTGTCTTTGGTAGTGGTCTGAAGAGACCCTTTTTCTCTTCCTTTTCTTCTTCAGGTTCTTCTATTCGAAATTTCTCTTCGTCTGCCATTTTCGCCACGTTGTCAGATTCATTCGTCAAGTCTGAATAAAAGCTTCCTATCACGCAAGCTTACATGGAGTGACTCATTCTTGATATGAACCGCAACTTCTATCTGCATTAATGGCATCTTATCTTCTACCCATGGAGGAAGATTGATGGTCCACAACAAACCTGATGATCTTGATGAATCTGATACTGATATAACTGAAGCTTCTCTGACTAAACGCAGGAAGATTGAACACATCGAGATCTGTCTGGAGGAAGACGTTCAATGTCGGAAAACTACAATGTTTGAGGATATTGAATTCGTTCATAATGCACTTCCTGAAATCGATATGGAGAAAATCAATCTAACATCCATTTTCTTCGGTCTTAGGGCGAATGCTCCACTTGTTATTGCAGCGATGACTGGCGGTCATCCTCGTACTCTCTCAATAAATGAAAAACTAGCAATAGCAGCTGAAGAACTAGGTATTCCCATTGGAGTGGGAAGTCAACGGTCTGGTATTGAAAATCCTGATCTTGCTGACACTTTTACAATTGTGAGAGAACGTGCTCCTTCGGTTCCTGTAATAGCAAATATCGGCGCAACTCATGTTGATCTCGCTGAGGATGCAGTTTCCATGATTGAAGCAGATATTCTTGCTGTTCATCTGAATCCTCTGCAGGAGGCAATCCAACCAGAAGGCGATTGCAACTCGGAAGGATTTCTTGAAGGAATTGCTGCTATCGTTGATGCTGTTGATGTTCCAGTGATTGTGAAAGAAACAGGTGCAGGGATATCATCTGAGGTGGCACGTAGTCTTGAAGAAATTGGAGTAGATGGCGTCGATGTTGGGGGAGTCGGTGGCACTAGCTGGGCTGGTGTTGAATATTTCAGAGCGCTTCGAGAGTCGGATGAGGTGAAAGCACAGCTTGGGCTTGAATTCTGGGATTGGGGTATTCCTACTGCATTAAGCATTATCATGGTCTTAGATTCTACTGAACTTGATGTAATAGCCACTGGTGGGATTCGATCCGGTCTTGATATTGCAAAAGCACTCAGTCTTGGAGCAATCTCAGCTGGTGTAGCTCTTCCACTCTTACGACCTGCTGTCTATGGCTCTAGCTTGGATGTTGTTGTAGAAATTGAAAAGATACTGGATGGGCTGAAGGCAGCTATGTATCTGACTGGTTGTTCATCAGTTACAGACTTCTCCTCAAGACAACTCATATTGAAAGGTAAACTGGTTGAAGCTCTCCAATCCCTTGATATTGATTACAAAAGAGTTGCTAGTGGGACCTAAATTACGCCAATCCGCTGAAAATACCTAGTCCTTCTCCTAATACCATTTAGCATTTGAACTGCTTCTTCGATGGTATCTGCAACCGCAATTCCGTTCAGTTCAAAGCCCCTAATAATTACTTCATATTTTTCAAGGTCAGGTACATAGGCTACCACTGCCTTATCGTGGCGTTTAGACACATTTGCCACTCGTGCACCAATCTGCAAAGAGATTCCAGGTGCGTATGGAAGCAATAGTAAGAGACCCGCATCAATGGAATTAAACGTCAGCATGATATCAAGGACGTTCTCATAATCAATATCCGAGGCACTACCTGTCAAGTCACATGGATTTCTGAAAGACGCAATGTTTTGATATGCAGGTGTCATGACCTCCCTCATTGCCCTCTGTTCTTCTTCTGAGAAGGGTGGGAATTCAAGACCATATGCTGAGGCTTCATCACTTGCAATGACACCATGACCACCACTGACAGAGAGTGTACCAATTCTATTTGTCTTCATATACTTGGGCGTAAAGGAGAATATCTTAGCATAAGCCATGACCTCATCTTCGTCTAATGCATGGATTACACCGTACTGATTGAAGGCTGCTTTTGCAATAGCTTGATCTCCAGCTAACGAGGATGTATGACTCTGTGTCGCCCTGTGTCCAGCTTCCGATTCTCCTCCCTTTAGAACAACGACTGGTTTCTTCAGTGCAATTTTAGAGCAGACTTCAACAAAATAACGTCCTTCATTTGGTCCAAAACCTTCAATATAACAAAGAATGACATTGACATTTTTATCGTTACCAAAATGCTCAATAAAATCTGCTACCTTAATCTGTGCAGCATTCCCAATTGAGACTGCTGCTGCAATACCAACCCTTCTATCTGCGAACTCTTCTAATCTCTCTATTAGCCAGCCTCCGCTTTGTGAAATAATCGCAGCATGTCCTCTTCTTGATCTTGCAACTCGTTCTGAAGGTAGAAAGAAAGTATCAAGGAGGTCTGGTACATAGACCCCAATGCAGTTTGGACCGACCATTGAGATCTTGAATTTATTAGCAATCTCAACTATTTCAGATTGCAATTGGGTGCCACTTTCGCCAATTTCGCTAAAACCACCTGAAACAACAATGACAGCTTTGATTCCTTTTTCTCCGCACTCCGTCAAGACTCCAGGTACATATTTTGCAGGTACTGATATTACCACAAGTTCGATATCATTTGGAGCTTCGGTAATTGATTTGTAGACCTCCACTCCTTCTACAAAGCCGCCTTTCGGATTGATTGGATATGTGGGAAGTGCATTTTCAAATGCAAGTTTTCGAAATATAACATTCCCTGGTGAAAATGGGTTAGATGTTGATACTCCAACCACAGCTGTCACCTTAGGATTCAACATGGTTCTTAATCCAGACATCATTTATCCTCTTCAGTGATTTTACTTGAAATTGTAATAATCCCTTATATCAACTACGTCTATACATATCTACTGGGCATCGAAATACTATCTATGGCTTCATTTGCGAGAGGATTTCACGAGGTCGTGATTCTGCAAGAATTGCGTGTTGAAGTTTACTCATCAACTTTGTAATTTCAGCATAAATGACCTGTCTTGCTTCATCAGTTGCAGATTCAGCATTCTGGAGCGACTCTTCACATTCTTGATTTATCCGCTTAATCAGGCGTTTCTCTAGCTCTGGTCCACCCCATCCAAATCCATCGAATGCAGTCTGAGCCTCAAGAATCTTGTCCTTGACATTCAGTGTGTCTTCTTTTAGAACTGCTTCAACACCTTGGAAGTATTTTGCAACTGCTCGCTCGATACGTTCCATCTCTGAACTATTGAGATAGCTCTCTTGTTGTCGATTCTTCATCAAGTCTTGTAACAGTCTTGCCCCTGGTGCTTCTGTGAGAAGGCTTTTTGTCACCTTTACAATGATTCTTGCTGGAAGCTCAATAACATCTCCAAAGTATGGAGATTCAGATCTGTATTTGTGAATCTCTCGAAGTGCTTCAAGCCAAAAGGTCGGCAATAAAATATGACAACGTGGCGAATATTGCTGGATTAGCCGCTGGGTCTGGCCAATCAACCCAAATTGGTCGTCCTCTACATCGACCTTTCTATATGCCTCCAAAGTCTTTGCAGGCTCAGCTCCTACAAGAGGAACCAACTCAGTCTCAGAACTTGCTTCCAGTGACGCACCTTCTGAAGAGACCTTCGTCTTTACTTGGGCTCCATCAAGTAATGAGAGAATCTCCTGTGCTGGAGTCTTCTCAGCCAACTTGGCTTTGTCTGATAGTTTTGGTAGCAGACTCTCAACTTGTGCAAGTCGCTTGACAATCAGACTCAAAATATTTTGAGTTGAAGGGGGTACACCTTTCATTGTTGTGGCTTCTTCCATCCACTTTCTCGTTCTTACCAATCCTTGGGTCAGTGAGTCCACTCGATCAGGATCAATGTATCCTTCAACTTGAGAACTCAACAAGAAATGGATCAATGTGGAATTGAGAGTTACAATTAGGAGTAGCCTATCAATGAGGTCATCGTATTGAAAGGATGAGGAGTCACCATCAGACAATTATTCACACTCCATTATTGCATAGTCTCTCCAGGAGTCATGTAATAACTGAAGAGCTCACGGAAGTCATTAATGGCATCTACAAGTTCCTTTCGAGATGTTCCTTTAGATCTCATAAACCAGCCCTGTTTTAGTGGAGATGCTCCGCTATGAAGATTGACCAGTTGTGTTGCTTCATTGATGATAGTGACAAGCTCTGGTATCTTCGGAAGTCCGAGCAATAAAAGCAGGTTTGTCTTTGCATCAGGAACATGATATTGGACATAACATGGTGTGATTGCAGCACCTGGAGCAATGAATTTGTCAAGAGCTTCTTTCACATGCATACCAAACTCAGCTTTAGCAATATGAGTCGGTCCTGAAAGAACATAGTAGACAGATTCAGCATTGGGTTCTTCTCCAACGTCTGCATAGGAACACTCCTTCACTGCATAGTCTATCATTGTTCTTAGCTGCTTTGGCATGCTACCGGCATCAGGGATTAGACCAATGTCAGTATAGAGAGCTGGTACCACTACTGGGTCCAGTTTTCGTGAATAATCTGCTAGGTCGGTTGTTGGAAATACATCTTTATGACTTTCCCAGACTCCTGGCGAAAGCATTGCCTCAACAACATCCAGAGCGAGTGGGTTCACCAATTCAACGAATGCTTGTTCTGTTCTCGCCTCAAGATCACTCGCTTCATCGAGGGTTGATGGTACCATCGACTCGATGGAGTCAATATCTGCAATATCTACATCGAGTTCTCTTCGTAGATAGTCCACAGTATCTCCTTTTCTCCATTGAAGAATCCTCTTCAGCATAGTTCGGTTTGAAAGTAAGATAGTCAGGTCTGCGCCTCGTTCCTGAAGTTGAGCCCGAAGCAGTTTAGATACTGCCCATATTGAGTTCAAAGCTTCGCTGGACTGGCCTTCAAAGGGCAGAATACCTACAACGTACACGAAGATACGGCGACCTTCTTCTTCTTGGAATCTCTGTTTTAGAAGCTCAATTAAAGCAGGAGCTCCGCCGCATCCGGTACCACCACCCAAGGATGTAAAGATACAGAATCCCGATACACCCTCAAATCCTAGATTACTCAACTGGTCGAAGATGATGTCCTTGGATTCCATGATTGCATTATACCCATCCATGAAACGACCACCGACACCTATCTCAGACGCGCCATACAAGAGGGTGTTTTCCTTGGGTATCTTGTATTTTTGCCTGACCTTGGTGAGGTCTGCTCTATCTGTATTGATGAGGAGGTATCCTCGAACACGTGATGGCAGTTTATTATCGCGGCTAGTCTGGAGGTATGAACCTACAATATTAGACCCACATTCTCCTATTCCGATTGCAAAAACTTCAGCTGCTTTGGTTGTGTCATCACTATCTACACCAGGATTGGTTCCAAACATTGACTGCTACTCCTATGTTTTTCTTGCGCCGACCAATGCTTGAGCGCTTTCCCTTACCGCCCAGCTGAGATAAGAACTGATGTCTTCTCTACTATAGGTCTCTTTGATTTTTCGTATTGCATCTTCAATGAACTTGTCTCGTTCATCAGCCTTTGCTGCAGGACTGAAACCAGTCATAAACATTCTTAATGACTTGTGCCAGTCATCCATTGCTATTGATTTCTCGAGCCACGATTTCCTCATATTTTCAAGTTCATGGAAACATGTGATTGTTTCATCAAGATTAGATAGAACATTAAGTGTTGATTCTAATTCTTTCATCTTGTTTATGTTGAATACGATTTTGCTGAATTGGTCTTGATGGTTTTCAACAACTCGTTCAATTGTTGAGTAATATTGGCTTTTCTCTCTAAGTTCACGGTCGTGCCTTTCTCCACTCATGTTTGAGATGTTCTTTATCACACTGAGCATCTCTTCCTGGATATTTGCTAGGGTCAGGCAAACATCAAGGGCATCATTAACATGAGGTGACTCATTTTCCAGCTTAGCTGGTACTTGGTCAATTAGCATCTTTAACCTTTCAACGAACTCAGACATCCCCTGTTCTTCGAAGAGCCCTACTGCGTTCTTGATCTGGAGATAGGCCTCATCAACCCGGTCTCTTATCTTCTTGTGCACCTGTGGGGATGTTGTCAGGTTCATTAGTTTGTCAAAGGCATCCGCGGCTTCTTCGAGCTCTGTGGGAGGTTTCTCCTTCAAAGAAGTGAGCATCTTCAATTCCTTTTCAACCTTGACACCAATGCTTTTTGCCTTCTCAAGGGAGGTGATGAGTGAATCGACCTCCGACTCTAGCTGATCAATGACATTGTTCGAGATCTTCTTTTCATATATCTCAATCATCTTTCTTGCGATTGCAGGCAAGGCAAAAACATTGTCTGCAGCCACACCGATACTATTCAATTCACTGATTGCCTCTTGTACTTCGGGAGGTATCTCGACACCTGCACCCATGAGCTTCGCAGCAGCGAGTCGAATCTTTACACCTAATCTGTAGCGCAGGTTCTCCAAAGAATCCTTTGCCTTTGCAAGCATTGTTTCTTTGATAGAACGCATCTCTGATTTGATCTCTGTAAAGTCATCCATGACCTGAATTCTGTTGGATCCTTCATCAAGTTCTACAATAATTGGCATGAAGATTTCAGCATAAGCAGGTTTGACTGTTTGAAGGTCATGGACAATAGCATCAATCTCTTGCTGACAGGCTTCACGAAATGTTGCTACTCCACTCTCTACAGCTTGTCGCAAAGTTGAGAGTGACTCAAGTAGATAGGTTATTCCACCCTCCATCTCTTCGACTTTGGGAGCCTTCTTGCTTAACTGGGCATGATCTAGCACGCGGTCTGCTGAAGTTGCCAATTCATTGAATCGTGTTAGGTAATTTCGTATACTATCGATGATGGCTTTACGGTATTCTTCATCCATAGCTTTGACTTTGATGTAGATTCTCACCATTTCATCAATGTCTGCTGATTTCAGACTCTTCTTTGAATCAGCTATGTATTGTCTCACTGTGATGACATCTTTAATACCAGTGTCATCGGGGACTTCAGAGGCTTTCTCAACATCATCAAGTAACTCGTAGAGTCTTTCACGTAGTGCGATTCTTACTTGACCTTCCCACTCTACCATCCGCTGATAACTTGATAATAATCCTGCAATACCTTCCCCTTCGACTGATACAGATGGTGGATTTGGAATGACTTCTGAGGTAGTTGGTATTCCCCCATCTACAATCTTCTGAGTGACCTCATGCTTGATGTTGATGATTTTATCTCTCAACATGTTTGCCATCTTTATCTTGGAGGTGTGGAGCTGGTTCTCAAGACTTACCAGAGAGGTCAGATCTTGTGCTTTTGATGCATCTCTAGCTATGATTCGCAGTTGCTGGGAGAATTCCATTGGTAGGTCCAGTCCCAATCTTGCAGCTGTTTCAACGGATGCCTGTAGTGATTCAGTATCACTAACCAAAGATGAACCCAGCATCTTGCTGACTTCATCTTTCCGACTATTGAGGTATTTCCGGTCTTCCATGAGCTTGTCATTCAGAATGATCAAGTCTCGCATTGTGAGACCCGCGACATCCTCATTAGATACTGTTGTTGATACCTCACTCTTGTCGATGGTGACATGTCTCTCATAGGTGTCTACTGTAGCCTTGTTCTCATCCAAGACAGACTTGACCTCTCGAGATACATCTTCAAAAATAATCAGATACAACTTTGAATATGACTTGGCAAATTCCATCAATTTCTCAAAGTCTTTCATATCCCCTGCGCCAATCCCGGGAAAACTAATAGTCGAGATTGACTTTGATTCTGCAGGTTTAATTGCCTGTAATTTGGGTATAATCGCAACTACATCTCTATGCTCTTTCCTGAATAGTTCAGCAAAGTCACGAGTGGCTCTCATGAATGCATCCTCAAGCTCACTAGTAGTTTTATCAACTTCAGTCTGAACTTTTCGTTTCTTTAGCAAGCCCGCGTTAGTGAGATCATTCTCTAGCTTGCTTAAACTAGCAAAGATATCATAGAGGTTTCGGACTTGGCGATTAGCCTGTTCTTCTAGTATCGGATTGACTGACACTAGGATTCCTTTCAATTCCGCAAACTTGTCCAGTTCGCGTCTCCATCCGTGACTGTCCATAGACCTACCTCCATCTAATATGGCTTTCACCTGTAAATGTCTTAAGTGCTTTCTGTGTGTGGTTTCTCCCTTTTCAACGATTGTGTCATGTATTCTCCCGTTCTAAGTTCGATAAATCGCACGTTAGGGTGTTTTTGTGCAAAAGGAAACTGCCATAAGTTGTCCTAAATCATGTTATTAGAGCCATTGTATCGGTGGTAATATTATGGACCACTCATCGACGGGGAAGAATGATTTAAATCTCATCAGTCATGAGACTGTATCCGAGCTAAGTGTTGATGCTTTTGATATCGATTATGATGAGAACTTTCTATACGCCGCGTGTCGTGATCAGCGAATTCGTGTCTGGTCAAAAACAAATTGGGAACTTATTGCTGAGCTTGGCGAAACAGGTTCAGACCTACTTGCTGTTGATGTTGATGATGAACAGGTCTATGCTACATGTGAGAAGAGAGTATATGTTTGGAAGAAAGACACATGGGGCATGATAGGATGGTTCGAATTGAGCTATCAAGCTGTCACTTCTAGACTTCAAGGCGATTTCTTCTTCGTTGGAGCACGAGATGGACGTCTTGTATCAATTCAGAAAGACACCCATGAGACTTCAAGTTGGCAACTTCACAAATCTGATCTCACTAGCATATGGTCTGATGAAAAGATAATTTGTACTAGTACGAAAAAAGAAGAGCCAAAGGTATGGTTGAAAGAGTCTGATGCTGCTCCTTCAGAACTTGCAAGACTTGATAAGAAAGGCAAGGGTGGTATTGTCAGTGGCAACTCCGAGTTTGTCTTCATCGGTACACCTTCTGGAGAAATTGCTGTATATGAGCGAACAGCATGGGAATTGGTACGAACATTTGAAGTAAAGAATGCCAATGTTGTGACTTCAATGTGGACAACAGAGAACTATCTCCTTGGAGCAGTATCTCCTGGGAATGTCACTTTGTGGGACCTGAAGAAAGGAGATGAGTTAGGTAGTATCGCTCTGGACAATCAGAAGATCGATTATCTCACTGCAGAAGGCGACCTTATCTATGTTGCAACAGCTGATTGTATTCATATTTTACGTATTATGGCATCTGGTCATCCATTAGACCTTCATTCAACCTATCCATTGTTACTCAGAGATAGTCTGTTGAAGACATCACCTTATGATGTTCTTGAGAGTGCCTTAGAATTGCAAAGGAAGGGAGATGAGCAATATCAAGAAGGACTATTCCATGAAGCTGTTGGAGATTTCGAAAAAGCCCTTCAGATCCTGATTGATAACACACAAGCTTTGCAGGAAGTACCTGAGGAGCGTAAAATGCTGACTAATGATTTGAACACGCGCTTGGGCAAAGCATTACTAAAAGCAAAGATGCAAGAACTACAATCGATTAATCATGACATCTCACAATTATCTGAAGAATTGGAGGTCAGAAAACGCACTGATATGAATCCCGAGGATGTTGAACGTCTCTGGGCAGTCGCTAATCGTGCAATTAAGGAGAGTCGTGTTCTAGCTGAGGCTCAAGCAAGTGATATGCTCAGTTTTCAACTCTCGCATGTTATTGACACGCTTGAGTCAGATTTCACTGAGGCAATGGCCAGATATGACCAATACCGCGAAACTATCAATCATGCATCAGCTTTGATCCGGAATATCTCCAATGAATGGAGATGGCTTGAACGAAAACGGAGTAATCTTTCAGATAGGAAGGAGTACTTAGAAAAAGCCATAGAGAAGATATCTAATGCTTTGGAGGAAGCTGAAACTGAGGGTGAAGTACACAGGATTCTCTCGGGTGCTTTGCAGGAATACAAAAAAATCCATGAGCAGATTGAACGAATATTGTCATCATATGATCCTGGTCAAGAGAGCACATTTACAAGCCGGGATGAAGCTGAAGATGCAATAGAAGGTCTTCTCAGTATGCTTCCTAAGAAACGAGAAGAATTGACAAACATCACAAATCCTGCTGATAGGGAAAAAGAATTGCAGAGAATTCGATCTGCACTTCAACAAGCTCTTGAAGCAGCCAAGAGTTTCAAAATATCCAATTTTGTGAAATCAATAGAGAGTGAGCTTGCGTCATTAGATGAAGAATGAATCAACTTGCCGCAAAATCATAGAGTGCTGTATCATCTTCATCTTCGGTATCATCTTCATCGACCATGTCTATCCAGTCCTCTGCAAGTTCTCTGAGGGATGGATCAATTGAGAAGGCGACTTCTGCTGCTTGTACTGCCAAATTGAGTTCTTCGAAAAAGAGATAGACAATAGCCAGATTGTACCATGTGACAGCTGAATTCGGATTCATATCTAGGGTCTTTTCGAGGGCGTCAAGTGCTTCATCCCATCGTTCTTCTGAAATCAATACAGTTGCTAGAAGTTCCCAGTCTCTTGCTCTTCTTGGATTCAGTCGTAGACTCTCTTTGAGAGCACCAATACCTTCTGATGTTTCATTCATTAGTAAATGTAATAGACCTTTATCTGCCCACCCTGAGTAGGAATTTGGCTGGATTCGTAATAAGTTATTGAGTGCCTCAATTGCCATCTTTGGTTTTCCCATTTCAAGATTGCATGCAGCAATACGCTCCCATGTTTTCGGATTGTCCGGATCCAAAGATAGGCCATGCTGAAGAGTGACAAGTGCCTCATCGAAGAGCTTCTTCTCTATCAAAGTGGCAGCTCTACCAAGGAGTGTATCAATATCCTTGCTATCGGTGTATGGTAAAGTCATTGTAATCACTCCTCGCTCAAAGGACTCTTAGAATATCTTTTCTTCATTCTTTCGCCTGAAAAGAACAAAGAAAAGGATTGTTCTGAGGGCATAATTAATCTATATCAGTTTGACTTGTGCCATTATGATACATATATCATAGTTGATATCTACACCAACTGTGAGATTTTCGACAAGGCTAGGCGTTGTAGGGATTTCTGTTAATGTGATGTTGAAAATCTTCTTTGCCCATAGGGGACCATCTGTTAGATTTCCATCTTCATTGATGAAAGTGATTCTTAAAGGCCCATCTTCATCTGGAATTGGACTTCCGTCTATCTCATAGGCAAGAACCATAGTCGAGTTGATCAAATCAATCGGATCTCCAGTCGGTGTATACCCACTGAGTCTTCCTTCCACCATAGCTTTCGTGTACTCAGTTGTCCAATCATCTCTAGCTATCGCTGTCAATGTATAGTTGTCTGGTAATGTTGGAAGCAAACCTAGAAGTGTACTAAATGCCACTCCTGTTATTTCATACGGTCCATTGATTGTACCTGTAGACTTTCTATAACCACCCTCACCGCTTATTGGAGTCAATGCCTTGATTTCTGATAGTTTGAATTCGATGGTTGTATCCTCAAAATTTAATGTCATCACTGTTGTTTCAGGAGCTAGAACTTGTATCTTCACAACTTTGGACACCCATTGCGGCCCAGCTGCTGAAGGATCTGGTTCTGTGGTAGCATTGGCATCTTCATTTGAGTAGTAGCCATCATCTGGCATGAAGGCAATTCTGAAACCATCTTCATAGTCTGGTACGGTTGTGCTATTGTATTCATATGCTAAAATCATATCACCTTGAATTGCCAAAATACTTGAATTTGGATAGACCTTCCCGAATTCGAAAGTTATCATATAATCATCTGAAGCTGTAACCTGTAGGGTATCGTTTTCTGACATTCCGCCAACAAGATCCACAAGATCTGAAATTTTCACGCCAGTATACGAACCGTATCCTCGTATATTTCCATACGAATTTTGGTATGAACTATTACCTGCAATGGTAGTCATTGACTCCATTTCTGTCAAAGTGACATTTTCAGTCGTACCAGTTCTTCCAATGACAACAACCAAGGGCACATCTGGCTCTTCAGCTGGTGGTTGTAGAAGAACAATTCCTGCTAAAGCAAAAGCAGCAACTAGCACTACTGCAATTAGAACTCCGTAGAGTTTCACATTACTTGAGTTCATATTTTAATCTACCACCCGTCATGCACAATCAAACCGGTCGGACGGGGATAAAAGTATTACCAAACAGCAGGCACGTCATAATGAGTAGAAAGGTGGTGGCTCAGCTAACATGCACTCTTTTCCCCAAAGATAATCCAGTCTGCGGTGACTACACCTCTTCTGGATATTCTATTATCCTTAGACTTGTATATAACCACCTATAGGGAATATTGACTCTCTATAGCTCAGCGATTGCCTCTATTTCGACACCAACATCTTTTGGGAGTCTTGCGACTTGTACAGCTGCTCTTGCTGGAGGAGGATTTGAAAACCATTTTGCGTATTCTTGATTCATCTCTGCAAAATCATTCATGTCTCTTAGAAAGACAGTGCATTTCACTACCTTACTCATACTAGAGCCAGCAGCTTCTATCACTCCTTTCACATTCGATAAGGATTGATGAGTCTGTTCAGTAATTGATCCCGTCACCAATTCGCCTGTCTTAGGATTTGCTGGAATTTGCCCAGAACAAAATACAAACCCCTGTGACACTATGCCTTGTGAATATGGACCTATAGCTTTTGGAGCGTTATCTGTTACAATCTGTTTAGGACACATGTTTCATCATGTTGCACAGATACACACTACACAATTAATGTAGTGGTCTCATCATGGTCTTCTCTCAGGCGGTGGCGGAACTGCGAATCCTGCAACAATTCTTGTTCCAGTTTCTCCTCGTAGAGCTCTGGAGATGTTTGGTGGGTCTGTGATGATAGCCATCTCGCCACCATTCTTGATGAATTCAACACAAGATTCGATTTTAGGCAACATACTTCCTGGAGCAAAGTGTCCTTCTTGGATATACTGCTGAGCTTGAATGTGGTCCATTTTATCAATAGCCTGTTGGTTTTCCTTACCATAATTGAGATAGACCTTCTCAACTGCCGTAGAGATGATTAGTACGTCTGCATCGAGACCTGTAGCTAATAGACTGGACGCTCTATCTTTGTCGATGACCGCGGCAACACCCTCAAGTAAACCGTCTTCTGAAGCGACTACAGGAATGCCTCCGCCCCCTACAGCATAGACAATAATTCCTTGATCAATGAGTGCCTTTATTGCTGGGAGTTCAACGATCTCTTTTGGAATTGGTGAAGCAACCACTCTTCTCCACCCTCTTCCTGAGTCTTCTTTTACAATCCATCCCTCTTTCTCAACCTTACTCTTTGCATCCTTTTCATCCATGAATGAACCGATTGGTTTTGCTGGGTCTTCAAAAGCAGGGTCATCTTTTGAAACTCGCACTTGTGTAACAATTGAGGCTGCGTTCTTAATCATGTTCCGTTTGTGGAACTCATTGTACATGGCTCTCTGAATCATGTATCCGATTGCTCCCTGGGTATCAGCACCGCAATAATCCAATGGAACTGGGTGGAGTTCATGTTCTGATAATTCTGAACGTCGTAATATGAATCCGACTTGAGGACCATTTCCAGATGTGATTACGACATCCCAACCTTGCTCAATCATATCAGCTATATGCTTGCATGTTTCTGCTGTTGCAGCATATTGGTCAGGTACTGTCTTGTGCTGCTTGTCTTTAATGAGACTGTTTCCACCAATTGCGATTACTGCCTTCTTGGTCATTTTCTTCATCTCTCCGAATTGAGGGAATCCACCTCTTCATATCTCCTAATTAAACGAATGGGTGTAAGGTTGTTTAATTCAACTACGATGGTCTAGAACTCTCGGAGCCATTCGTCAAGATATTGAGTCTCAAGGTCAGCGGCTTCCTGAAGCTCTTTTCCAGTCATACCGTCAACAAGAGTCTTTGTATGTAAAAGTATCTTGGCATCTCTTCGAAGTAGTTCTTGGACAAACTCCATTGTCTTTTCCATTATTTCTTCTTTCTTTACCAGCATATCTGCTAGGCCAATCTGAAGAGCTTCTTTCGCAGAAACCTTCCTTCCTGTCATGAGAATATCCTTTGTTCTGGCGGGTCCAACTAAATAGAGTAGATTTGAAGCGGCACCTGCTCCAGGAAAGATTGCAAGCTCAACTTCCGGCAATCTAAAGATTGCACTCTCAGAGAATATTCTAAAATCGCAAGCACTAGCAACCATCGCCCCAAATCCAATAACAAAACCATTCACAGCTGCTATTGTGATACATGTTCGATTTTCCTTGATCCGATTTATGGTCTTCTCAAGGAGTTTGAAGAAATCGATTGCATCTTTTCCTTCTAGCTTCTTCACCATCTCTAGATCAAAACCTGCGGAGAATGATCGATCTCCTTCACCAGTAAAAATGATGGCTCTTATTTTGGGATCATTAGCAATTCTTGCAACACTCTCATCAAATGATTGTAACATCTCTTTGGTTACAGAATTCATCTTATCAGGTCTCGATATCTTTACGATCGCATACGAATCCTGGATAGAGACAATAATTTCTCCTGTCAATAATGTACACCCCAAGACAGAAACTGGGGTCTAGTTACTTGGAATTAAGCCTTTGCTTGATAGAACTACTTCTTACAAGCGTTGCAATCGCCTTTAACATGAGCAGAGAATTGTCTGTGGATGTCGCACATTGCTCCATCATCGCGCATGAGTTTTATTATTCTATTCACTTCACGCGTCATGTCTTCAAACATATTCTCAATATTGTAGCCTTCTTCGAATGTGGCTAACATTTTATCTGCGGATTTATCGATCTCCGGGATGAATTTTTCTGGAATAATGACTTGATCCCCTCTAGATCTTCTCCCCTTTTTCTTAAGCAGATATTGTGTTATTGCTGGTTCAGTCACTCCAAGTATCTTGGCAATCTCTTTCTGTGTGACTTTGCGTTCCTTGATTTTGCCATCTTCACCCACCCTCTGTACTGCTTTGGTCTTCAATATCTTGGCCAATTCACGCCTAATTGCAGGAAGGACATACCAAACTTCCACTTCTTGTGGCATCATCCATGTTCTTTTCTTAACTTGTTTGCTTTCAGATCGAGACATCGAATTCCCTCAACAATCATTCACAATAGTGAATAATTATCAATGTAAGCCCTTAATAAGATTGATGGCGGAGGCATCTATATTTCATGAATACCTTATGACTCTTTCCTCAATACACTTGGCGGTGACTAGATTGGTTGATTCTTTCTCTGAAGCAACAACAGCCATCAAACAATCAAAATATCTTATTGCACTTACAGGCGCAGGGATCTCAAAAGAATCCAATGTTCCTACATTTCGTGGAAAAGATGGTTTGTGGCGTAATTATGATGCCATGGAACTAGCAACTCCTGATGCATTTGCAAAGAATCCAAAACTAGTCTGGGAATGGTACACTTGGCGACAGCACTTAATTTCAAAATGCAATCCAAATCCAGCACATACAGTTCTGGCAAGTTGGGAAAGAACTGGGATTTTGAAGAGCTTGATAACACAGAATGTCGATGGTCTCCATAGAAGAGCTGGATCAAGAAAGGTCTTCGAGGTCCATGGAAATATCTGGGCATTGAAATGTACCTCATGCGGTCATCTTGGTAGACTTGAAGAGCCTGCAGTTGGTATTCCTACCTGTCCTGAATGCAATCGTAACCTCAGACCTGATGTTGTCTGGTTTGGAGAGCAGCTTAACCAAGAGATCATTTCAGTCGTATATGACCAATTGCAAAAGGCAGATGCATGTATAGTCATTGGGACTTCAGCTTTAGTGCAACCCGCAGCATCATTCCCAATATTAGTAAAGCAGAATGGGGGGACAATTATTGAAGTAAATGTCGAGAGTACACCTCTTACATCTATGGCGGATTTGCATCTGTCAGGAAAAGCTGGTGAGATACTGCCTAGATTGAATACGATGCTTCAATAGAATCTCTTGACGAATTACTTTCCAGCTTGCCTTGCGAGGACCGCTTGTCTTCTAGACTCTCTAGCTTCATACTGCCTACCTAATCGCTCAAATGCACCTGACATCTTTTCATACATCTCTGAAGAAAGATTGCCTAGATTCATCAGTTTGATGTAAAGACTGAGTGCATGTTTTCTATTACCTTGCTTCTCCATACATTGAGCTAAGTAGAACATTGCATCTTTTTGACTAGGTGCAATCCGCAAAACTCTAAGAAAACTTCTTGATGCATCCTGATATAGACCCAGGTTGTATTCTGAGATACCTATTTTGAGATAGATATCAGGTCTATTTTGCTCGATTATTGCAGCCTTTGATAATACTTGAAATGCCTCTCTCCATTTATGTTGTTCCTGCAAACAATCTCCCAGAGCACTCAGAGCCTCCACATTTCTATTGAGGAACTGAGTTGCTTTTTCGAATGCTTCTTGAGCATCTTGATAGTTCTTTCTCCTCATTAGAAGACTCCCAAGTCTGAGCCAAGCTTTTCCATTCTTGGGGTCCATTGATAAACCTCTCAAGAGAGATTGCTCGGATTGGTCAAAACGACCTTGACGTAAATGTACTTCAGCCGCACTGTACCATGCTTCAGATGTCTGTGATTGACCCGGAGTTACTGGTGTCCATTCAGGTGAACTACTGCTACTCTCTTCTGGACTCTCAAGTTCTTCATAGTATTTCTCTGTAACATCAACTACTTTTCTTGACGAATAGGTTGGTAGTTCAGATTGTTTTGTTTTCTCATCTCTCTCATCAGGAGATGTTACTTGAGTGCTCTTCGTAGTTTTTAGTTTTCGATCCATAAGCTTTGTTAAGCCTTCAACTGTTCTTGACGAATACGAGGGTAATTTCTCACGCTCTAATTTGACAGAAGGGGGAGTGGGAGTGTCTATTGTTTTTTCTTCTGGTTTTTCTTTTTCAATATCCGGTTTAATTGCAGGAGCCTTGACAGTTTCAATTTCATCTGTGACTGCCTTTGAGAATATTGCCAGAGTCTCACCCCATTTTGATAAACCTTCTTCATCAATTGAGATTCTCTTGGGTATTTTCCAATTCGCTCCTTTTCTTATTGCATGCTTGAGTATGATACTGCGAAATATTGGCCAAGTCATTTTCAATTCTGAACATTGAGAGATTGCCTTTTTCCCAGCTTTTTCTGCATCTGTTTCCTTTCCCTGAGAGAGTAGTATTGCACAGAGAATAGCCCAAGCAATCGGGAATTGCTCCTGCATGTCAACGGCAATCTTGATTGCTCGTTCAGCTTCTACTAGTCTTCCTTCCGAAGCTAGTCTTGAACCCATTTGAAACCAAGCAGCAGGGGTATCCTCTGAGGGTGTAAGTTGTTCCTCACTTTTCAATGAATTGTTACTCCTCCGAATAAGTACTCTATTTACGCCCAATTGATAATAGCACTTGAGGCTATATTAGATTTAGCAGTCATTGATTGGGAACAGATAAATGCTACATGGTAGTGTTTCGTTCTGAGGTTGTTTCAATTGAAAATCCTCTTAACTGGTGCTACTGGGTTTGTTGGAAGAAAACTCATTCCAAGGATTCTTGACGAGGGTCATGAGGTTATTGCACTTGTTCGTAAGACAAGTAATGTTGAAGGACTTCCAAAGGGTATCGAAATAAGAGAAGCTGATCTTCTTGATATCGGTAGTATAGAGGCGGCAGTTCAAGACATAGATATCGTAATTCATCTTGCGGCATATTTTGACTTTTATCCCAGTGATACAGAGCTTATGTACAAAGTCAATGTCGAAGGGACAAGGAATCTTATGTCTGCATGTGTTGGAACAAAAGTTGAACGTTTTATCTACTGTTCAAGCACAGAAGCAATAGGCCCTGTCCGTTATCCTCCTGGAAATGAAGATACTGAACTAACTCCTTCATTTGATTATGGTCAGAGCAAAGTTGTAGCTGAACAATCTATCCGTGAAATAACTAAGGATACAAAACTTGACCATATTATACTACGCCCGACTGGTATTATGGGCGAAGGAGACCTCTATACAGCTTTTGAAGCGATTGAAGCGGTGAATGATGGAACAATCCCTGTTCTTCCTGGAGATGGTAAGAAGCACCTGATGTACACACATGTTGATGATGTCGTTGAGGGATTCATCAAAGCGATTACTTCCAAATCCGCATTGAACAACACCATAATTCTCTGTCCTGATGAGCCTCTAACATACAACGAGCTATTCGAATTCGTGGCGGAAACTTGTGGTGTTGAACCACCAAAAAGGAAGATCCCTACAAGTATTGCTAAAATTGGTATCGGGGTTCTAAGTCCCTTCAAGAATCGAAGAAAGACAACATTTCTTTGGCATATGCAGACTGTTCAAAGTATGGATGAAGATCGATGGTATAAGAATGCGAAAGCTAAGAAACTCTTGGGGTGGGAACCAAAAGTGACCATGCGTGAGGGCATTAAGCGAGCTATCGATTGGTACTTTGAAAATGGGTTCTTGAAAAAGAGGGCATAGATCATGGATGCATTACTAGGATTTCTGCTAATTATTTCACCAATTCTACTTGCCTTTGGACTTCTTGTTTTCATGAGAAAGGCAGCGGATACTACAGGTGTGATTGTCTGGTTAGTGACAATTATCATAGCGATAGTAGCATTTCAAACAGATATTTCAATTGCATTAACTGCTAGTCTAGCAGGCATTGTAAAGTCGTTCCCAATTTCACTAATGGTTGCCACATCAATATTGATGATGACCTATATGCAAGAGACAGGATCTCTTCAAAGACTGATAGTTTTTTTCAAGACCCTGGGCGGTGGCAGTCGCCCAATGCAGATTTTGATGATTAGTTTTGGTCTTGGACTGTTTCTTGTTGGAATTGGAGCTACTCCTGTTTCAATGCTTCCACCAGTAATGCTTGCCCTCGGGTTTTCACCCATGGTAGCTGTAGCTCTTCCCTCTATTGGATATGATCCCCTCACAACCTTCGCTCTTCTTGGCGTCCCTGCCGTCGTATTCACTGGGGAATATTCGGCTTGGGGTACAACAATTACACTTCAGGAGGCAGGTTCAGTTTTTGCTTGGTTTATGCCTATAGTCAGTCTGGGTATTGCTATATCGATGCTGTGGATAGCTGGTGGTCGTAAACTCCTCATGAGTAAAGATGGAATAGTCTTGGCTGTTTTATGTGGACTTACTGCAGGGACGATGGCGATTGTATGTAATGTTCTATTGCCACTTACCACTCTAACAAATGTCTTTGCAGGTGCAGGGGTTCTCCTAGTTCTATTTGTATATACACGTGTAAGGGGTAATCCCATAATCGATCGAAGTACCTTGGATGAAAAGGATTTTGAAGTTGAATCAAAGATGAGTCTGTCACGAGCTAGTATCCCATGGGTTGTTCTTGTGATATTGAGCCTCGTAACAAATATGATACCTCCAATCTTCGACTTTCTTTTTACTGACCTTGCTCTCCCACTTCAGATTGGTGGCTATCCAGTTGCCATCAAAACAAGAGTGATTTGGCAAGCATATACATTGATGCTTGTTGCGACCCTTGTGTCAATGCCCTTTTTGAAGACTGATAGAGAAGTCTTGAAACGTACATTTGTAGGATTCAAAAAGAGAGCTCCCCGCCCAGTTCTCGCTGCAGCTATCTTCTTTGCGATGGCTGAAGTCATGAATTTCAGCGGCTGGATAGTTGATGCTTCAGGCACATGGCTTAATCCAACAGACCTTGTCAATGGTCTCGATCCATCAAATAATATGATATACCTTCTAGCATCCATGACCGCAGGTCTCGGGATATTATATCCGATACTTGCACCATTTCTAGGTCTCCTTGCAGGATTCATCTCTGGATCTGAAACCTCAGCAATAGCCATGTTTACAAAATATCATGTTGATACGAGTACAATCATTGGTGCAAATGCATTGGTTGTGTCAGCCTCAAATGGTATTGGAGGTGGATTAGCCAGCGTGTTAAGCCCTGCTAAGATACAGAATGCAGCAGCAGTAATTGATGAGATTGGCATTGAAGGACAAGTAATTCGATATGGTCTTGTTGTTGCACTTTTAATGACTCTGGCAACAGCTATCCTGACCATGCTTTGGGCATTTGGCTAACACATACCGCCGATTTCGAGACGGTTAAATGCAGAAAAGGCGCAACCCAATTTGAGCAACTCACTAGTGGCGATTCAACGAAAGATGTGTTGGATAAATGTCAAGAAGAAACCTAACATATTGGCGGGAGGGTAGCTTTTACATCAACCCGTCTTCTCGTTGCGTGAATGATTGCATCTTTTGTGTCCGTAATTACGGTGAAGGAGTCTTTGGGTTCAATCTCGTTCTTGATAATGATCCTACTCCTGAGGAGTTGATTCAAGAAATTGAGGCAACATGGCAACCCGATTTTACAGATGTGGCTATCGTAGGATTTGGAGAACCATTGCTAAATCTGGATGGAACTCTTGCTGCAATCAAGAAATTGAAAGAAATCTGCAACATCCCAATAAGGATGAATACCAATGGGCAAGCCCTCCTCTTGTACACCACACGTGATGTGCCCTCGGAACTTGCAGAAGCAGGATTGGATAGAATACAGATATCCCTTAACGCCCACAATTCAGATACCTATCTACGGCTATGCCAGCCTAAGTTGGGGCGATTAGCGTACGATTCTATCTTGGAATTTGCTGAACGATGTAGGAAGTACATGAGGGTTGAGCTATCAGCTGTTGACATTCCCGGCGTGGATATTGAGGCATGTAGAGGCATTGCTGAGCGACTTGGTGTTGAGTTCAGGGTTCGAGTTTTCAAAGGTCCCGATGGTGCCATCGAAGGCATTATTCGCACATTAGCTTCTAGTTAATCATCAATCTTGAATCAAATCACTGTATTAGTCAAGTATATCAGATTGTGACCCGGGTTTCAGAATATGACCATTCAGAAGATTATTGATGGTATCTTAGCTGATACAGATGGACAAAATGGGGGGAATGTGGGCTCGATTGTTTTAGAGGACGAGATACTTCAAATCGATTCAGGAATGGTGCATACAAAGACTCGCGAGATGTATGAATATCTGACGACTCAGTATGAACTTCCCTTGCTCAAACTAATCTATACCCACTATCATTCTGACCATGTCTTTGGAGCACAAGCATTTGGTTCCATTAGTAGAATCGCATCAACACCCATGAGAAAGAATTGCGACGAAGCTTTGGCTACTAATTGGAAACATCAAGAGCTATTGAATGGGTATGCTTCAACAAAAGACGAACGTCCTGAACTCTGGGAATCTCTTCAGACTTTATCAATAAAACCGCCAAACATTACATTCAGCGATGAGATCAGACTCGGAGCTAGTGAGGATGTCACTTTAAAGCTATTAGGCGGTCATACTTCTGGGTCATCTGTTGTTATTGCTCATCAACAAAACTGTATTTTTGTAGGCGATCTCATCTTCAGTGGTTCATTTCCCTATGCTGGTGATCCATCCTGCAATCCTGACTTATGGATCAAAGATCTTCATGAAATAAAAAAATCAGACTATGACTATATTATTCCAGGTCATGGACCAGTTTGCGATACTGACTATGTCGAGACCTATGAAAAAGCCATGTCTGAACTCAGGGATAATGTTAAGGCTGCCCTATCATCTAAACTCTCTGTTGATGAGTTCATGTCAAAGGGAATGATTCCTGCTGCATTCACTCAGGGAATTGATCGATGGTGTGTGAGGTCTCTGGACCATTGGTTCAAGTTTTACAGGTGAGGTCTAGGACAAATGAAACTCTGGGAACCTATATCCATCAGCAACATGACACTCGATAATCGCTTAGTTATGCTTGCAACTCATCTTGGTTATTGCGACGAAGATGGCATAGTCACTGAACGACTAATAGAGTTCTATCGTGAACGAGCCAGACATCGACCTGGAATGATCATTGTAGGAGGTTGCTATACTGAGCATCTTGGCATGAGCAGTCCAACAATGATTGGAATCTCTCGTGATGAGCATATAGCAGGTCTGAGTAGGCTTGTTGATGTCATCAAATCTTTTGATGTTCCAGTAGCTGCTCAACTCTATCACGCTGGTAGATACGCACACTCGCTTATCCTGGGGCAGCAAGCTGTTTCAGCTTCGGCTACCAAATGCAGACTTACTCGAGAGACATCACGACCTCTTGGTAAGGAAGAGATAGATGCGACTGTATCTAGCTTTGGTAAAGCCGCTTCCCGCGCTAAGGCGGCTGGTTTTGATAGCGTTGAGATCATCGGTTCTGCAGGATATCTCATTAACCAGTTCCTAGCACCCGCAACAAATCTACGAGATGATGAATATGGTGGATCATTAGAATTTCGTGCCAGATTTGCTCTTGAGGTCGTTCGTAGTGTCCGAAATTCTGTCGGTCATGATTTTCCCATTCTCTACCGAATGAGTGGTGAAGACTTTATCCCAGATGGACTGAAGTTAGAAGATAACAAGATTCTGGCTCCTTGGTTGCGCGAAGCCGGAGTTGATTGTTTCGATGTTACTGGAGGGTGGCATGAAACAAAGGTCCCTCAAATTACAATGAATGTCCCCAGAGGACATTATGCCTATCTGGCTGAAGGGATTGCTGATGTTGTAGATGTTCCAGTGGTCGCAAGCAATCGTATCAATAGTATCTCCATAGCTGAACGAATTCTCTCAAGAGGAAAGGCTCAGTTAATTGGAATGTCCAGAGGATTCTTAGCTGACCCAGAATTTCCAACCAAAGCTCGTGAAGGAAGACAACAAAGTATACGTCCCTGTATTGCATGCAATCAAGGTTGCTTAGATCGCGTATTCATGATGGAGCCTGTGACATGCGCAATAAATCCTCTTACTGGTTATGAGACTGATAGGTCTCTTGGCTTTCAATGCCCTGGACGGATAGCAATCATTGGTGGTGGTCCTGCTGGGATGGAGACATCTCGTGTGCTTGCTAGTAGAGGATTCAATGTTACTCTCTATGAAGAGAACAAGCGGCTTGGCGGACTTCTTAATCTTGCAGCAAAAATTCCAGGAAGAGGCGAGTTTGCTGCTTATGTGAGTCATATGGAACACGAACTCAGAGAACTCGGTGTAAATGTAGTCCTTAATACACTTGTAAATGCCAAGACATTGATCGATGAAAATTATGACAGGATCATCTGTGCCACCGGAACTATTGCAGGAGCCCCTCCTGTAGATGGTGTTGAGAGCTCACATGTGACTACTGCCTATGATGTGTTATCGCTAGATCTAGATGACCTTGGCGATGTCATTGTTATTGGTGGTAGAGCACTCGGTTGCTACACAGCATTGAATCTTGCCTCGAGAGCGGATTCTGTTCAGATATTTGATTCAGATGAGACCATTGGTGTCGATCTTGGTCGAACAACAAGATGGGTTATTCTTCAGGGATTGAAGGCCAGAGCTGTAAAGGTTTACACTGAGGCTCGTGTTGTTGAGATTGAGAGCAAGTATATCATCGTCTTACAGGATGGAGCATACCATCATGTCAAGGCAAAGACCATTGTTCTAGCAACTGAGCCACAACCTAGAGATAGGCTCCTCCTCCAGCTGCAGAAAAGAGGAATCCCCTTTGATAGTGTGGGATCAGTCGTAAAAACAATGAACCTTCTTGATGTAGTTCATGGTGCATTTAATCTCGCTAACTCCATTAATACTTAGTATACTCTAATTGTGCTTGTTCTTTTGATGGGTTTTATGAATCCAATAGAAAATAGCCACGAATAAGACTAACGAGGGTATTGCTACAATCAATAGTCCATAAAATCCTCCCAAGAATGATTGCGAGGAATGCATTGGGAATCTGTCGAAGCACCCTTCATCTCCTGGAATTGCATACCATCCAAGACCATTCCAATCTCCCCATTTATTGCCTGTGTCGATGCCATTATCCCACTGATTATCTTCTCCGTTACTTAGCGCATTACTGACTCCATTTCCATAGATGTTGTTCAAATATAATATGTTAGATTTTCCGGTCACCCAGATACCATAGCCATGGTTGTTCGATATCGTATTATTCTTGATTAAACAAGAATCACCTGATACTTTGATTGCAGCATAGTAAATTACAAAAGGCGTATAGTATGCTATCGGATATGAATAGGGTGTCGCACACCCTGTTACAGAATTTTCTTCAACAATGCAAAATTCACAATTCTCAATTGTAATTCCGTGACGGAGAACATCTACAATATTGTTTCTATATATCGTAACATTGTGCGATCCAGTAATTAGTACTCCTAGTGTCGAATCACGAATTTCATTATTTGCTATCAAACTCAAATTTGACAAATAACAACCAATTGCATATGGTTGACCTTTTACTATAGTACAATTTTCGATGGTTGTGGTATCTGAATGGTGGATGTATATTGATGGAAAGATACTGTTTCTTATACTGGTATTCAAGCAGTCGAGCAATTTAATTGATGGTCTAGACTCACTAATGACAAGTTCAGTTAGTCTTGATTTTGAACAATTTACAAATATTATCTGACCATATACTGATTTTGAAATTTCCAGATCGGTCTGGCTATTTGCATAGAAAAGAGGTTGATTCAGAACATTATTGTTGGAAACACTATGTATAAGGCATGATTGATTCCCATATAAGTCCAGACCTACTTCACCAAAATCATTGTACTTGATTATACAGTTGATGCAACTCCTCAAAGAAACTCCACTTTTTAGTGAATTATTGTAGATACTAATATCTCTCGATTCCATGACTATAGGCCCTATCGCGGTATTATTCGAAATTCTCATATCTTCAGAATAATATATCGCTATATCACCTCCTAAATTCTCCATAATCGTATTATTATGAATTACCAAATACGAAGAACAGGTTATCATTAGAGCGCCTCCAGTTGGCGGAATATAAGAGCCAGCACCAGTAGTTTGGTACGAAACCGATCCACAACCATAAATGGAACAATTACTCAATGTGAAATTTGTACAAAATTGAACATCTACTCCGTATTTTGCAGCATTTGCTACCACAGCTGTTTCTATGATTATGTTCTGTGATTGATATAGAGTCACACCATACTCCACTCCACTATAATCGCTCTCACGTGGAATAATATTTTCAATTTCCGAAAAAGTAAGGTTTGATGAGTATGATATAAGGACTGTAGATCCAAATGAAGAATTCATGATCAATCCGTTATGTGAAAATATGAAATAGCCTCCACCATCGATTATGCAGTTTTTAACAATGAAATGAGCTGTAGAATTTTGGATCGATATAGAGTATATTCCTGTTAGATTCTCCACTCTATATGGATTGTTAATAGTTCCGTTTCCAAGAAATCCTTGAGTTATCCAATCCGCATCTCCATCTATATTGACGTAGGTGTAATTTGAGAGAATATTTGTATCCAATTCTGAATTATTCAAAGGTCCAAAGCCAATGATATTTGGCAATGACATGCCTATAATGAAGAGTATCAATAAACCTAGAACCTTAGACAATTCTCCATTGATACTTATATCCACCATCAATTACTTACCCTTTCATTCTTGTTTCTTCAACTGACATCAATCTAATTATAGAACAGAAACTAACAGAAAGCTGGTTTTTCGTTGGGCTGGAGTGCAAGGTATCAGTCGAGAAATCAAATGATTCCAAATTTGAAAAGTCATATTTCATGCGTGACTGATATCTGCCTGAGCGGATATTCTTATAATGCTTCAATGGAAAATCCAACACTGCCTACATAACTGGAGAAAGAATACCTTGTCCATTGATGAAGATGCATCAAGCAGTGTCATCACCTATCCGACATTTGCTGAATTGAACCAGATCCTGTCAAATAAATTTGAAATTAAAATGAGTGTACTTGAGCACGGAATGCCTACCTTCGTTGTTCAGTGGGCTCATGGTGATGTTCCAAGTAATGAAGAGCAGGATGTTGTATTCAAAGAAATTACTAGCTTGACTAAACCCCTGAAAGTTTGGCCTATTGTGCGATGGCGAAATGAGAAGGAAGGAGAATACATCATTCGTTTTGTTCCCCAACAGGTACCTGGAAAGAGTGACACTCGTATTAATTACGCACTCTTCATCGTGACTCTTGCCAGCATTTCGCTTGGTGGTTTTCTGCAAGCTACGAGTCCTATCTTTTTGGCACTCTTCTATCCACAAGGCTATACAATGTGGGACATACTCTTTACCACATTGATTTTTGTTGCTTCACTA
This sequence comes from Candidatus Thorarchaeota archaeon, assembly GCA_016933575.1. Lineage (GTDB taxonomy): Archaea > Asgardarchaeota > Thorarchaeia > Thorarchaeales > Thorarchaeaceae > SMTZ1-45. The sequence continues at coordinate 138,776 of JAFGAR010000028.1, read as the reverse complement.
ATGGGTATCATATTTACTCATGAAATGGGTCACTACACTACCGCAAGACGATTGAATATTGAAGCATCACTCCCTTACTTCATACCCGGTCTGCCGCAGATTGGTGGGACTTTTGGTGCATTCATCTCTCAGAAGAGTCCAACAGAGAATCGCTCTGATCTTCTTGATATGGGTCTTGCAGGTCCCTTAGCTGGATTCGTAGTAACACTGGTTGTCCTTGTAATAGGTTTCTTCCTGTCAGTCCCCGTCACAGCTGAGCAGTTGATTGCTATAGATCAAGCTTTTCCAAACCAGTCCGCATCATTGGCTGTTCCATTTCTCTTCACTCTGATGGAGTATGTGTTCATCGATTACATTCCTGTTGGTGGTACAATCTACCTTCACCCAGTTGCATTTGCTGCCTGGGTAGGAATGTTAGTGACTGCACTCAATCTGTTTCCAATCTCTCAGCTTGATGGAGGTCATGCTCTTCGATCACTTGTCGATTCAAAATGGCACAGAAGAATTGGATGGGTTGGTATTGTACTTCTTCTTCTGGCTCAATTCTATACCTTTGCAATATTGATCTTAGTCCTCTCAGGTGGTGGAAGTCATCCGGGTCCTCTTAATGACACAGTGAAGGTCTCAAAGGGACGAGTTGCACTCTTCTTCATTGCAATGGTCATCTTGGTGCTGTGCATTCCACCTCTTTGGGAGATGCTCAGCCTGTTCTAGGAAAAACGCTTGAAATATATCGAGAAATTTCTCGGAAAGCTTAACAGACCGATTTCATCCTACACCGATGGTCATTAGAATGGGAAAGGCAAGATTTCTCACACCATTATTCATGTTTCTAGCTGGGACATTTGTAGCTATTTACCTGATAACGCTGGTCATACAGGCAGTGCCTGCAACTCAGCTATTTCCTGAAACACTAAGTCCCACAATGAGTACTGATATTGTAATGATCATGGTAATTGCACTACCTATTCTATTTGTAGAATATGCTTTATTTGCTGTACCTATTGCAGTCGTGGTCCTCCTAATTACTCGGGTTGTGAAATCCACTAGGTATGAAATGAATATCATGAATATCGGTCGTGAGTTTGGCGGAACCCAGATGGTCCGTCGTGCGGCTGCTCCAGCTCTCTTTAGTGTAGCCTTCTCACAGATGTTCAGTAGTATAATCGAGGACATTCTATTTCCGACTGGACTCATAATACCTCCTGAATATGAAGCGCTATATCCTGCGAGTCTTTCCTTGATGGGCGCACTTCTTTTTGTCCCGATTGCTTTGTTGCTCTTTATGCCCACATGGGTACTAAACGATGCTGGAGTAGTGACTCATCTTAAATCTGAGAGTCTGTACTATCGGCAATGCCCAGATACTCAGGGCGTAGGACGTTGGATAGCTAATATGCTGGGTGGTTATGCTTTGCTAGCATTTCCAATTACTATGTTCATTAGTCAATTCTACGAACCAATTATTCTTCCCATATTAAATGGCAATACCCTTGCACCAGCTCAGATTGTTCTCCACTCTACAGTAGCACTATTATGGACAATTGGCTTGCCTTTCTTTGTAATGGCTTACATATTACCAGTGGTCATGTTCAATGAAGGTATGCAGGCAAGATCTACTGTACGCATACTAAGACTGGCAAAGCGATTAGGTGCAAAGATGGTCCGCAAAGAGAACATTCAGGAAATTAAGAGACTTGGTTCTGTCTATGATGTAGATACCAAAGCAACAGTTGAGTTGTATGCAGCTGCTACCAATCAAGAGATAGTATCTACGCAGAAGAGTATCAAGACAAAGAGTGTGACCAAATCAAAAGTACAGCCTTCCAAAAAGGGCAAAAAGACTGAAGCAAAGAAGAAGGCATCTGTATCGAAGAAATCAAAGAAATAGATGGTTTCAAAGACACATTAGGTAAAACAAGTGATGGTTCCCAAATATCGAGTCTTGAGAACCTTTTTAGTTTACCATTCATCATCAACTTCGGTTACTGCTTGACCCCAGTCTTCTCCTTCAGGAATCCTCATGACTCCAAGCTCAAGTAGACGGTCCATGACCTTCAAAGCTGCTTCGTCAATTTGCGGTTCAAACTTTGCTCCAGTAATAACAAGTTTACCAGATCCAAACAAAAGGATAACGACCTTGGGGTCTCTCATTCTGTATATCAAGCCTGGGAACTGCTCTGGCTCGTAGAGCGTATTTTCCAACTTCATTGCAGCGAGTTCAAGATTGAGCTCTGCCCCAAGGCTTGCGCTGGCTACAATGTTTTGGACAACAATGATTGGTTTACCAGTTATTTCAATACCTGCTTCTTTGATGTTCTTGACAATTTTATGCACTGCACGTTTTGATTCCTTCTCAGATTTCGCTCCAGTGCAGACCATTTTTCCTGAGTTAAAGATGAGCGTAGCTGTCTTGGGTTTCTTTAGTCGATAGACAAGACCTGGGAATTGTTCCGGGTCGAATTCAACATTAGGCATTGTAGCTGCTATCTCATCGAGGTCCAGTCGCTGGTTTAAAATGACCGAGGCGACAACGTTCTCGATTTTCGTTATTGGATCTGGACGTGGCATCTGCTCATACTCCTGCCTGTTCTCTGGCCTTATATAGTATATAAGGAACAAGATTTAGTATATAAATCGTCTTTTAAATTTAAGGAATAATATGCATAACGATTGTTATCAACATCTACAATCATCATCATCAATTACGATGACCTTGACCTTAACCTTGACATCTTCTGCAATATCACCAAAGGCTTGATGAAAATAAACCGAAGCTTGCTCCAATCCTTTTTTACCTTCAGATGTTAGACTGTACAAAATCTGCCTTCCTTCTTTTCTGCCGCTGATAAGCCCTCCCTCTTTCAACTCTTTCAGCGCGGGATAAATTGTGCCTGGCGTCGGTTTGATACCTCTTCTCTTGGCAATTTTATCCGCAATCTGCTGCCCATTTAATTCCTCTTGTTCAAGCTCCCAGAGAATTTGGAAGGTTAGAAGTCCTCTCATATCACAGCAATCTGGTGGACAGCACGGTTCTGATTTAGCGGGACCTCTCATATTGATGTATTGGATGTCCGATACATTTAAATTTATATATCGGATGTCCAATATTGGATGTCCAATATGGTTGGTGATTGAATGGACAATGATAAGAAAATGAAATCCTGCAAATCAAGACGATTTCTTAACGATTGTAAGAGAACTGATAATTCATATGAATCAGCATCCTATTGCGTCGAAGATCTATCGAATAGGAATCCCTCGAAGACGGTGGTTGTATGACAGACATGAAAAAAATTAGTGATATGAAACCTGATGAAATTAAGGAAGAAGTTCGGAAAGCGTACACTCAGGTTGCAGACCTCGATGTAAGTTGTGGCTGCGAACCTGATATTAAGAGATCATCAAGTTGCTGCGGTGAGTCCTCCTCTAGGAAGGTCACGCGCATTGATCTTGCTCAAGCACTTGGCTATGATACTCATGGAATGCCGATTTCAACAACAGAGTCTTTTGCAGGGTGTGGAAATCCTGTAGCGCTTGCAAGCCTAAAGGAGGGGGAGATCGTACTTGATTTAGGTAGTGGCGCAGGTCTCGATATGTTCGTCGCTAGTAGTAAAGTGGGTACTACCGGGAGAGTAATTGGTGTTGATATGACTCCTGCAATGATAAACAAGGCTAAGAAGAATGCTGAAGAGCTCGGCATCGAAAACGTAGAGTTTCGTTATGGAGATATCGAGGATCTCCCTCTAGATGATAGTTCTGTTGATGTTGTTATCAGTAATTGTGTCATCAATTTGGCTCCAGATAAGAGTAAAGTGTTTCACGAGGCTTTCAGAGTTTTGCGAGCCGGTGGTAGAATGATGGTTTCTGATATCGTTCTATCACGACCATTGTCAAAAGAAATCCAAGACGAAGTTGTAACATATACAGGTTGTATTGGTGGAGCTATACTTGATGATGAATATCTTCAACATATGAAAGATGTTGGATTCGTAGATGTCAAAATAGCTGGAAAGGCTGGTTCAAGTATGTACGGAGCCTATAGTGCCTACGTGTATGGCCGAAAACCTGATTTCTGAAGGCGATACTATGGATATTGAGTTTGAAATTGAATCTGGTACTCGCCTTGTGAAAATACCAGTCCATGTCAATGGATATGGTCCTTTTCAATTTGTTTTTGATACAGGAGCTTCTACAACAACTCTCACCAAGTCATTAGCTGAAAAATTGGGGATATCTACCTATAAGAGGGAACAATCCGATGCAAGAGGTCTCGGAAGCGGGATACCTACTGAATATGCGATAGCTACAATTGGTATAGGTCCTCTCACATTCAATGAAGATGAAGTCTATGTCTTGGATCTTAATGCTATGTTACAAGGAGCTGGAAAGCGCGATGGTGTGATTGGTCATTCAACGCTTAAACACTGCATATTGTCTTTGAATTACTCACGGAAGAAACTTTGCATCGATAAGGATCGCTTCTCTGATAATGATTCAACTGATTCCATTATCTGGAGTCCCTTTGAGTATATCAAAGACTCACATTTGATTGGAGTTCCTGTCGTAGTTAACGGATGTGGACCTTTTGATTTTGTTCTTGATACTGGGGCAGGAAATACAGTGCTTACACCAGATTTTGCCACAAATATTGGTGCCAGTGCAGAACCAATCAATGGAATTGCTCGAGGTCTTGGTGGTGATGTTGAACTAAAAATAGCTTCGCTTGATTCCATATCTATTGGTTCTCAAAGACTGGAAAAATCTACTGCAACAGTCATAGATCTCAGTAGAGTTTCACCAAAGGGTAATCTCATTGAGAATGGAATCATTGGATTTGATTTCTTAAAGAGTCTTGAAATTATTATTGATTACCCTCGAATGCAATTTGCATTACTCACCAGTTGATATTTGGGAACTTCGGAAGACAAATAGGTAATTTTGCATATTCTGTGTGTGCTGTGTGGAATAAATGTCAGGTGAAGAAGAGCATTATTCAGGATATGATGGGACAATCATGCTGCTTAGGGTGTGGAAACCCGAAGGAGAACCACGTGCTGTAGTTCTAGGATTTCATGGCCTTGGTTCACATAGTGGCTTGCTTTCTTTTGTTGCAGAGCAATTTGCATCGAAAGGATTTCTATTCTATGCTCCGGATATGAGGGGATTTGGTACATACCCGGGTCGCAAGGGCCATATTGAGAGTTTCAATGAGCATCTTGAAGATATGAAAGTTCTAGTTGACGAAATCAAAGAGGCTCATCCTGATGAAAAGATGTTCATGTATGGACATTCTCTTGGTGGTGTCTTCATTGGATGCTATATTCTTGAATATCCAAATGCACCAATTGATGGTTTAATTATGCCATGCCCAGCAGTGTCTGAGAGACTTGAAGTTGGGAAGGCAACTAGAATGATTGGCACCTTGCTATCAAAAATCAATGTCAAGACCTACATTGATAATGGATTGAAGATAGATCTCATCTCAAGAAATCAGGATGTTGTTCAAAGAAACAAAGAAGATCCACTAAGATTTGACAAAGCGACGCCTCGGTATGCAATTGAAGGACTCAAAGCAAGTAAGAGACTGTTTGAATCTGCAAATCGAATAAAACTGCCCGTGTTGGTTCAACAGACTGGAGATGATATGATTCTAATTCCTGACAAAAACAAAGAATTCTTTGATAACATTAATTCTGAGGACAAGACTTGGAAATTCTACCCTGGTTTGTATCACGAGCCATTTGAAGAACCTGGAGGGGATGAGTTTCTCGGTGATATATTCCAGTGGATTGAGAATCATCTATAGACCTAGACTATCCTCTCTTGCAAACGATGCAATTCCGTCGTCCTAGTATGATTGCCAATTTGGCTTAGAACGTAAGGTTATCATTGGTATTCAAGAGATTCATTCTAGGAGAACTACTGATGTTACTAAAAGATGAATGGTTAATTCCAATTGGCGGAATTTGTTTAGCGATTGCCATCTTAGCTGATAGATTCCTTGTTGCTGATGTTCAGATTCTTGATTTCATTATAGGTGTCTTAACTGGTATGGCTTTGGTTCTGAATCTCCTTGGTCTATACAGAATGGGACGACAGACAAGGTCATCTTAGAAGTTATGCATAAATCACGGCAAACTGGTGCACTGCTGGAACTAGGGTAAGCCTTTTATGCTGCATTCTAGTTCGACGCCGCCAAGCGTTAGATGGCATTGGATTTGCCATCTTCAGCCCCTATCGAGAGTGAACTTGAATGAGCAAATCACATAGAGCATTTGCATTACTATTCACGGCGTTTTTCATAGCCGGTGCAGTCATTCCGATTGCTTTCAATAGCAGTCCGGTGACAACTATATCTCTAGTCGACACACCCTACGCTCCATCAACAACAGCTTACGTTGTTAATGTGCGCGTTTTCAATGCGTTACAAGCTTTCAATGATGACGATTTTGAATTCAGGGTCCTTAATGGTACAAATCCTCTAAACAACGCATGGGTCCGTCTCTTCAATGCATCAACAATGGCTCTTGAGGATGAGGAATACACTGATGGAAATGGGTTCGCATACTTCTACAATCTCCCTATTGGAACCTACAAATGGAATGTTTCTCACGCTTCAGACCCTATTACTCCAGATAAAACTGGTCAGATAGTATCCAATGGTCCCGAGGCCAACTTGAATATCTTGTTCGGAAACATTGACTGGGATAATGACCAAGATGATCTGAATGCAACTATCACAGATATTGAGTTCAATCCTGCAAATAATCTCAACTTCTCAATTCATTACAGTTCCAATGACTCGATATGGGCTCAAGTTGAGGTTGTTGATGGCAATGCTGATTTCTCTGATATTCCTGATGGTGATTATATTTGGCGATTATCTGTCCTAGATGACCCCTACTACAAAGGCTATCTCCTCGATTGGGGCTTACTTGAGGCAAATAGCACACAACAACTGGTCTACCAGAGTATTGGACCTCTAACAGGGAATCCTGACTATTATGACCTTGAAGTCTTTACATACTATGAAACAAGTTTTGAACCGCTCGTAGGTGCTCAGATTCAAGTCATGTATAAGAATGGAACAATCATTGATACAAAGACTACAGGCAGTAATGGGACTGTTTTATTCGTAGATCTACCCGTTGCTTTTATCAACTGGACAATCACATATGGCGGACAGCCAGTGGGTCTTGGCGACTATTATTACAATCTGACTTCTGTATCTAGTGACCTCCGAAATCCAGTGATTACAGGTCCTGTCGACCAAGACGTACTCATTACTTCAGAGAATGTCACAATCACTTGGCATCTTGAAGATGAATATCCTGCAACTATCAAGGTCTATGTTGATGATGTACTCAATGTGACAGTTTCGTGGGTCAATTCAACGTATGACTATGTATACAATGTTAGTGCTGCATTTCCAAAATTCATCATTGGTGTTTATGAGATCAAGCTGGTTGCTTATGACCAAAATAACAATTTCGCTGAAGATGTTGTTTCACTTAGATTATATGAGAATATTACACCAGTCATCGAGAGTCCTGATCCCGTTGAGTTCTTCTTCTCAGAAACTGGATACACTCTAAGTTGGACAGTTATTGATGACTACCCCAGTAAGTACAATATAACTGATAACAATGAGACATATGCCTCCGGTAGCATTGATCCAATTGAACCGATTATTTCAATCAGTCTGAATGGCCTAGCTATTGGTATTCATAATTTCACAATCTATGTGAATGACACTAGCAACAATATTGCAATGAGTAGTGTCTTAGTGACTGTGAAGGCTGATACTACACCTCCAGTCATTACCTACTCACCTGGAAATATCATCTATGCTCAAGGAGATATTGTGAGTATCAAGAACTGGACTGCGGTAGATGATTTCAAAGATTACTATACTATCATAGTAGATGGTGTTGTAGGCAATGCGATAGACTGGGTCTCTGACATAATCGAGTTTGATTTCTCGGGAATGTTAGAAGGGACACATACTGTCACGCTTCGTGTCTATGACATTGGAGGCAACAGCGCTGAATCTACAGTCACTGTGACAGTGACCCAATCGACAGTAGCTCGATATATGTTCTCTATCGGATTGATTGCAGTTGGTGCAATTGTTCTTATTGCGATCATCTGGTTTGTAAGATACAGGTAAATCTGTGATGGCCTATAATGGCCGTCACCCTTTTATCTCAAGACTAGCGGGCATAGACGTTAGGCTCCAATAGGTCTAACCAAAACTTGTGGTGATTAAAGTGAGCTATATTCACGTACGTGACGTACTTGAAGGTGGATACGATGGACAGAAGGTCCATCTTCGAGGATGGGTCCATCGAATTCGCAAACAGAAGAAGATGGTCTTCGTTCTCCTTAGAGATCCTTCAGGTGTTGTCCAAACGGTCATTAAAAAGGCTGCAGTCAGGGACGAGCAATATGCTGATGCAGAGAAGATGCTAATAGAAAGCCTTGTTACAATCGCTGGTATAGTGAAGGCTGACGAGCGAGCGGAAGGTGGTTATGAAGTACAGGTCGAGGACTTTAATGTGCTTCATTTCGCAGAAGATTTCCCGATCACTGAAGACCAGAGCATCGAATTCCTGAATGATAATCGCCACTTATGGATGCGTTCCAGATCGCTCACCAATATCTTGAAGGTCAGGGATGAAGTGTTCAATTCAGCTCGTGAATATCTTCGCGGCCAGGGATTCTATGAAACAACTTCTCCAATGTTCGTGTCAACAATGGGTGAAGAAGGTGCGGAGCTCTTTGAGGTGGAGTATTTTGGAAAGAAAGTCTACTTGACTCAGACCAGTCAAATGCATCTCGAACCACAGCTATTCGCCATGGAGAAAGTCTTCATACTAGCTCCATCATTTCGAGCTGAAAAATCCAGAACCAGAAAACATCTCACTGAATTCTGGCATCTGGAGGTTGAAGAAGCATGGTGCGACCATGAATGCAATCTGAAACGACAAGAGGAACTTGTAAGTTACATGTGCCATTCTGTGGCGAATAACAGAAAGTACGAACTAGCAGAGCTCAAAGTCGATCCAAAACGTTTGCTTGCAGTAAATCCACCGTTTGACCGAATGACCTATTCGGAAGCTATAGAGACCTGTCAGAAGGGTGGTATTGAAATTAAATGGGGCGATGATATTCGTAGCGAAGCTGAGGAATTCCTTACAAAAGAGAGTGATAACTTTCTATTTGTCGAATACTATCCCAAGGAGATCAAATCATTCTATATGAAGGACAATCCTGAAGATCCTAGAACATACAAGAACAGTGATCTTCTTGGTCCTCGCGGATTTGGTGAAGTAATTGGCGGAAGCGAACGTGAAACTGATGCTCAGTTAATCATTGATAATCTAAATAGAATTGGTGATGATCCTGAGAAGTACAAATGGTATATTGATATCCGTAGATATGGCAGTGTTCAGCATTCAGGATTTGGGGTTGGAATGGACCGATTAATTACTTGGATGTTGAATCTTGAACACATCAGGGATTGTATCCCATTCCCTAGAACTGTGAGTCGGATATTTCCATAGCCATATTGAATTCGATGGCATGTCTAAAAAAACAGGGGCATGCCAATCTCTCTCTTTTTATTAATAATGAAGAATTCAGTGCGTCATATTTTGTTTCGATATATCAAATGTGTATGTTTACTGATTTCATAATAGAGCCATGCTGGATTTTCTGAATGTCTGATGGCCTCTGCTATCGCTGTGATTATGCTCTCATCATGGAATATCCACTCGTGATGAATTATACTTATGATGATAAGATATGGATGATTTGAGGTTCGAATTGACTCAATGATGTATTTCAATCTCTCCTTGATGATTGTTCTGGCTCTTTAATTGAAATCTTGGTCATCGCCTTCTACAATATGAGCAATACCGTACCAAGGTTCTCGAGAAGTGACTATCTCTCGCAGTACTGCTTCCATATCTTCTGCTGCTAGTCTATAGAAACGATCATATTCAGAATCAAAGTTTTCCAATGGTAGATGGCCACCGATTTATGACTTATCTGCGAACACCCAACAATTAGTCCTTTCAATTTACCTATGATTTTCACTGTTAGTTGCTTTAGAAATGGTTTATCGTTTCTATGTATCGTTATTCAGAGTGCTGGATGTCATCTGCTATATTAGATTCTAAACCTCTTCTGATAACAAGGAAAGCTGCAACCAGAGTAAATCCAATTGATATGCTTACCAGTCCAACTAGCAAAGGAATTGGAATTGAAATTGTTAATGGCAGTCTATCCCATGAAATCGCAGTTGAAAGACCGAGATATGTTAGCGGAAATCTCAGCACAATTAATGTAAGCAAGATTCCAACAATAGCTCCTATTATTGCTCCAAATATTAGACTGATTATTGAATCGATAAGAACCGATAGAAGCACAGCTCGGCTTTGTGTACCTAGGGCTCTTAAGAGAGAGAAGTACCTTCTCATCATTCTCACTTTCATTGTAAGAACAAGAGTAATTCCTGATGTGAGATAGAGAATGGAGAAAATGACATTCAGCGTATAAGCCCCATAGACAGCTTGCCCTGCACGCGTGTCAAGTAAGTTTTCTATTTCTGAGAACGGTGATTGAATATCTTCAAAGCTAAATGGTGCTATTTCACCAATCTGCTGCATTATAGAACTATAGTCAGCGCTTTCTTCCAAGTCGATATAGATCTTGTTGATATATGACACATTGAGATACTTATAGAGATATTGAATATCGAGCATCACAAAAGGACTCTCTACATCTTCACCAGGTAAGTAGCTAATGCCTCGATATCCAAGATAGCCGTAGTTACCGCGTGTAAATCCTCCTGGGTAATTAGCCATAATATCAATAATTGAACAATTCATAATATGCTTACCCTCGAGCCCAAGAAGTTCAATAGAGAGGTATTCCCTATATATTGGATAAGACTGTCCAAATGAATCTGAAGTATAGCCAATAATTGGTTTAAAGTTGCAAATCACCTTATCTTCCGAATCTTCCAGTTCCTCCAGAGAAGTGATAGGATCATTATAGTATGTGAAATATGATTTCAAGAAAGCTGATTGAGTCCACTTTTCAGGTTGAATCCCATATAGCGTTGTGGATTGGTTATAATAGTAAAGATACCCATTATAGTCCATTGGAAAAGTCACTCTTGAGGATGTCTTGAGCATGCCACTTGCATGGGATACACCTTCCAATGATTCAATCTCTTCAACCATATCGAGTGTTATGTTTTCAAGTCCCGGTTTTACATCAACGACAATATCTGCTCCAACTTCGAACATGAATAGCTCTCTCATGTGATTGCTTCCAGTCGTTGCAGCAAGGATAGAGAATGTACCTGCTGTAAATACAAGTGAAATGAATACTACTGCCATCATCTCACTCTTGTTAAATGTGAAAGCACTCTTGCCCACGACTCTGAGTCCAGCGATGAGGGATTTTCTTTTGACTCTCAATAAAACAAGAGATTTTAATTTCGCTGATGGTCGAGCAAGAAGATATGTTAATCCTAGAATAAAAATTCCTAATAAGATAATAATCAAGAATCCCCAGATTGCAAATCCCATTGAAAGATTGGAGAATGACTCCATACTATCTATTAGTGGGATAAGGAGAATACCTGCGATGCATACAGCTAGTACTTGGTAGACAGGATTACTCATTCTCTCTGTTGTTGCGTTGTTCTCTCTTTCAATGATACTATGCGCGTCTGCAGGGGACATGAGAAATGCTCTGATTGCCATTGGAATAGCCACAAGAAATCCAATCGTAAATGAGTAGAGAAAGAGCATGACGATGGTCTGTGGCAGTATCACTATTCCAAAGATATCCATTTGAGTAAAGTCAAAAATCATCAATTCTCTCACACCACCGGTAAGATAGGCAGCTAGAATCCCGGTGAGTAGAGCCCCAATGCTTCCAACGACGCCAGTGAATATTGAAATGCTCAATACCCATCGTGTTGCTTGAGAGCCAGATGCACCCCGTGTCTTTAACGCTCCAATATTTCTTCTCTGTTGATTTGCTTCTAAATTCGAATTGTATTGTATCAGCATAACTCCCATTATGATTGATGGGACTGAAAATGCTAAGGCGATAATTCTCATACCTGTGATCCAAGATGAGTATTCGTAGAATACTCCAATAAGTGAAAAATCAGTTACTGAGGCATCAGGAAGAATTCTCTGTTCTATTTGTTTCTCAACATTCCTTAGAATGGTTACTATCAATGATGGGTCCTGAGTTAATAATTCATTTTTATCAAAAGATACACAAATCCTGTCTGAAAGGCTGTTATCTCCAGAATGTGTTAAATTCGAAAATTCTGTCAATAGTGTATTTCTTTCAAGAATAATATAAAGATACGAAAACGGTTCTGCATTGTATGTTAGTCTTCTTGTATATAGATTAGAGTCAAAAGTACCAGCGATTGAAAATGTTTTGTTCAACCTACCCTCAGTGGTCGGCACAGAAATTGTAAAGTTATCGCCTAAAGATAATTCCTCAGTTTCTAATCTCTGTCTTTGAATGTAGCAATTTGATTCGTTTAGAGGAAGGTTACCTTCTGCTAAATCGATGCTTTTTGGAAACGTATTGAAATATGTGTCTTCTAATCCAAGAACAATGCTTCTACTGAACTCAGGGATTTCTATACTATCATCATTAATCTCTATCAAAGAAATCGTTTCGATTGCAGATACATACTCTGTGTCTAGAATTGTATTTTGATGAAATTCAATTGTAGTCTGATTTTGTTCGTAGAAAGAAGGTCGGAAGTTAACCTGCATATCAATAAGAGTTTCATTTGACATCTCCGAAAGAACGTCAGGACCTGAACTATCAAGATATAGAAGGACTCCACTTACAACTCCTGAAGATAGAGAGAAGATAAGAAATGCAACAACTAGCTCAGTCGCATTTGCTGTTATCCGTGAAGACAGGAACATTACACATTCCCTCCACTTGATAGTGTCATTTCTCTCAAGACAGTACTGACACTTTTTCTTGCTCCTTTAAGAGAATGGGCTATAGCTAGAATAGTTGAAGAGATGAAAACACTTAGTATAATAATTATAAAGTATATCCAATTCATCGAGAAGACTATTGAAACTGGGAATTCATAATTCCAAACTGAATATTCAATATACTCCATTCTCAACATATTTGCTAGCGTGAGTGGCCCAATAAGAATGAAGATTCCCAAACCAAAAAGAAAGAGTGCCAGAATTTCTGCGATTGAAATCTGTAGTGTCTGTTTGTTTGAAGCTCCAAGTACACTGAGAATGGCATCCTCTTCTTTCCATCTGACTGTACAGGCAATTCGATAGATCACTATGCCCACAAAAATGCTAAACACTGATCCAAAAGTGAGCATGGTATCAATTGCTCTATCACGGATGTAATCTTGACGAGATGTATAGGCGTCAAGCTCGTGAGTAACAGATGACCAATCACTTGAAGAGAAAGTCAATCCACTTGTATCAAGAATGCCCTCTACTATTTCAGTTGAGTTTACTCCATTTATTGTGCGAATGCAGAGATATGTTTCAATCGTTTCATTTAGGTTGACCAATGTCTGAATGTAATTCCTATTCAACCAGATTTTTCTCGTACCAATCGTTTCGCTCCCCTGAGGACTACCCGCAATAATTGGTCTGGTTATCGCATTTGTAATGCCAATTACACTGAATTCCACTGTCCCTGAATCTTCACCGAAAGAAAAGACTCGCATTGTATCTCCTAAATTCAGATTGTACTCAAGAGCGATATCGGATGTTAGTACTGCCCCTTCTGGATTTATTTCAAGTTCATTTAGTAGCTGTTGTTGATCACTCTGGTCTAGGGTAACTCCTGCATAATTATAACCTACATGACTATACTCTTCTGGATTAATTGCTACAAACTCAACTACTCCTGATGCCCCTTCTGATAACGAGAGAGTACTAATTGAAACTAAGGACACTGATTGAGTGCCGTACGTCTGTAATGCACTTTCAGTGAAATTAACCCACCGCTCTGATTCTACTTCCTCTAGTTTGAAACAAATGTCTCCTCCAATTAAGTACCTTGAATGTGCTAAATGCGTGTTTGGAAGACTCAGAACTAATGAATTGTTAACAAAGACTAGCGAAAATACAATAGTAATAATCAGAACAACCGGAGTAGCAATATATTTTTTCTTTGAAACCCTCCTCATTCCAACTGCGGCTGATAATCTACCGACTAGAGGTCTACTTAGTCTTGAAATTACTCTCGTGGCAGCCTGAGCTATCTTTGAAGAAAGACTAGCTACAGAAATAAAAAGTGGTATCTGTGAATACGAAGCAATTAGTGAGAGTATCTGATTGTCACTAATCAATGGTCCTCCTATGTATAGGAGAATCATCAATATAGTTACTATAATGATTATTGCAAAATCCCATTGAATTAAATGAAATGATTTGACGATTCTTGCAATCCTTCCTGTTTCTTGTACACTTGCCCGTGGTCTTCTAAGTAATTGATCTATAGCATATCCAGCTAGTGGTAGAATAATGCTGATCATAAGCACGAATACGATTGTATTAGAGCTAATCAATAAAGGGCCACTCATAAAAACCGCAATATCAAACGGTTTGCTACTCGATGATAAGTATGCCACCTTGCTTAGCATAATACCCATGAAAAGCCCTATTACACCTGCAAGAACTGAAATGGTTACTATCTCTCTTAGAATTGTGAATCTTATCTTTAGTTTTGAAGCACCTCTCATTTCTAGATCACTCAAGGTCTGATCTAGCAATATGGCGTTAAACCGAACTCCCAAAAAAGCAAGTAGTCCTCCTATAATTACAATGTAGTTCAATCTTGATAGTTGCCTAGATCTGATTGCATTCAATTCATCAAGATACAATTGAATGTTATTTGCTAGATAATTATCAACAAAGAATCCTTGGTACTGTAAGTCATCAGAGCTTAGACTTGAGATTCTATTCTCAATATCACGAAGAGTGGTAAGACCTACAACTGGATCTGAGGGAAATACAATACTTCGGTCTACATCGATATAGACCTTGGTTTGGATGGTGTTAGGATTAAGTACATCTGATGTTACGATTGCCACGGCATCTGTAATCACAGCTCTAAGGGCATCATTAGTTACTTCAAAATAGCCAACAACAAAAACAGTTCGTTTCTCGGAATTGAGTTGATGGGTGTAGTTCATCATTCTCCCTATTGGAATATTCCAATAAGCAGCATCACTATAGGCAATCGTAATCTCAGATTCATTGAGAGGGAATCTTCCTTGTAGTAAAGCAAATTCAGTTGGAAATGCATTTAGAAAATCATCATTAATTGAATATGCTCTTCCTGTGACAAGAAACATTGGCTCTAATGGATCTGTTGGGGATCCATAATAGACATCATTCTGGTCCATTCTTAGATATGCTTGAGCTGTTTGTACTGAACATGATTGAGTTACGTATGAGATGTTACTAATTTCATCAACAAAGTTCTCAAGTCCATCTCCTTCAACTTTCATTGCTACTGGGCCAATATCATTGTAATAGTTCCATCTTGATAGTGAATCTGAATCGATGAAAATCGAAGTTGAAGAAACTACTGTTATAATAATCAGAAAACAGATGAAGGTTACAAAGCCTCTACGCTTTGTTGATTTGCTCAGATGTCCCATTTGATACATATAGAGCTCTCAGACCTCCACGTACTAATTAGAACGCCTTAGTTCTGTCTTAAATTGATACCTAATCACGCTAATACTACTTTCTTCTCGATGAGTTCCTTCTGGTGAACTCTTACCATTCTAATCGAATAGATTAACCAAATAAAACCGACAATGACCCCAATCAGCCAATACTCACTTGCTAAGGGATGCGCCAACCATTTAGTCAAGATATAGATATTCAGACAAGCAAAGAAAACACCAAATGAAATCAGTGTAGAATAGAATGACCATGGCATCTGCTGTTTTGTCATAACAATCACTTTTACGCTCATTATTGTCCGATATAGACCTTACTCAGAATATCTCAGTCATTTCCCTGGTCATTGTTGTCGTCGTAGCCACTAGTATCTAATGGACTGATCAATAGACCTTCTGATGTTGCACGAAGTACAACTCTCTTGCCAAGTCCTGCAAGCCGTCTTACCGTATCTGGAATGACCATTCTACCTTTTGCGTCAATCTCTGTAATATCGCCATAGAGTACATGTTTCTGTCCCTCTATGAGACCATCTCGTATTCTCAACACTCTATCTGCATATTCGGCAACTTTTGGATTGTGCGTGACATTGATGACAGTAGTACCAAACTCCTTGTTTGTCCTCTTTAGTGCCTCCATGACTATCTCCGTTGTTTCAGAGTCCAGCTCTCCAGTCACCTCATCTCCAAGCACTAGCTCTGGATTGTTTGCAAGTGCTACGCAGATTGCCACTCGTTGATTCTCTCCTCCAGATAGCTGATTCGGTTTATGGTCCAAACGATGACTCAGACCTAGTGTTTCAAGGAGCATGGTTGCACGTTCTGCAGAGGCTCGTGATGGAGCTCCTGCAAGCTTCATGGGGAGAATGACATTGTTCAATGCACTCAGACCGGGCACAAGATTACCGATTTGCCACACAAAACCTACCTTCTGTCTTCTATAGAGCATTGATCGCCTATCATCAAGTGCAGTGACACTGTGACCATCAAAAAGGATTGCCCCTGCAGTTGGTTTGTCCAGCGCACCAAGCATCTTAAGTAGTGTCGATTTTCCGCTACCGCTAGGACCGATAATGCTTAGGAACTCTCCCTGCTTTACCTCGAAGTCAACACCTCGGAGTGCAATTACCTCTTTCTGTCCTCTTCGGTAGACTTTCATGAGGTCACGTATAACAATCTTGTATTCTTCTGCTAATTGTTCTAGATTTTCCGACATGATGATCACTCATTATATTGTATTTCTTCTGCGATATTCAACTTCAATGTCCGTACTAAAATGTAGTATGTAGCAATCAATGAAACTATGATAGATATTCCTACAATGGTCGCAACTAACGGCAAAGGTATTGCCAAAAGAACGGGTAATCTTTGCCATAGTCCATATGTGGATCCACCCATATGAAGAAGGGGCACATCCTTTAAGATGACTGCTAGGCTTACTCCTATTGTTCCTCCGATGATTGCTGCCAGTAACAGACCCACACTTGTTTCAAGCAATGATGCAGCAATAATTGACTTGTTTGGTGCACCTAATGCACGAAGTACAGAGAACTGCTTTCTAAGTTCTCTCACCCTCACTATACTGACAATCGTCATACCGATTGTTAGATAGATTAGTGAAAATATGACATTCAATGTGTACGCTCCATAGACAGATTGGGTTGCTCTGGAATTCAGAGTTTCATCGATATTCGTGTAGGGTGATTCAATATCATTGAATGTATGAGGAGCAACGTTATGAATATCCTCCATCACTTTTGTATAATTGGCATAGGGATCAATTTTCACATAGAATTTTGTGACCTGAGTAGTGTTTTCGCATGCATGTACATATCCAATGTCTGCAATAACAAAGTCTGTTGCATCAGGTTCTCCAGGGAAGTAGGTCTGATAACCTCCTGAATTGCTGATTCCTGCAGCGAGAAGATCTGTAATGTAGCATTCAGTTATATTAGTCCAAGTTGGCATGGAAATCTGGAGATCCAGATAGTTACCATATTCAGGACGTTGACTCCCATAGGAATCTGTAGTATAATGGTCAATAGGTTTGAATGATGTAATGATATTCATCCTATCCCCTGATTGGTCGCCTAATTCTGCGATTGACGTACTCGGAGAACCAGAGTATGCGAAGTAACTGAGCCAGAACGCGGCATCAATCCATGTTTCAGGATCAACGCCAAATATGGATATTGAACGATTGATATAGAAACGTCCGCCAAAATACAACGAGTCCCAGTAGAGCACGTAACCAGTTGTGCGATACATCGGACTTACCTGCGTAACACCCTCTACTGCAGTGATGTTGTCCATGATATCAAGAGTGACGTTAGTAAAACTGGGATTTACATCTATAACGATATCTGCCCCGGTCTGGAACATGAAGACCTGTTTCATATGGTCACCGCCTGTCGTCGCAGATATCGATGCAAAGAGACCTGCAGTAAATACCATTGCGATAAACATTGTACCCATCGTTTCAGATTTTTTAAACATGAGTACTGTTCTAGACATGAGTCTTGTGCCCACAACAATGGATGGTCGTTTCGCCCTTCCTAAGACTTTTGCTTTTATCATCGCAGTAGGCCTTGATAAGAGCCTTGTGAACGAGAATAGAAAGATGCCCAATAATGTGACAATGACTAATGCAAAAAGCGCAGAGCTCAAGAATGTTATTCCTGAGTATGCAAGGATTGTCATCATTGGTGCCAATAACCAACCCGTGATACCTATCAATAATAGATCGACAGTTGAACTCCCCATCTTTTCCGAATCTGATAGGGTTTCTCTCTCCAATGTGCTATGAGCTTCTGTTGGAGTCATCAATAGAGCCTTGATTGCAGCAGGTAAGGCAACGACTATACCTACAAGAAAGGAGAACAAAAAGACCGTGATGATCGCGATAGGTTGGAGGAGAATCGTAAAGCCACTCAAAAGACTCAAGTCAAAGACCAGTAACTCTTTCACAGTGCTTGAGAAGAGAGCTGCTAATATCCCTGTCAATACAGCGCCTAAGCTACCAATGAACCCTGTAGCTATTGCGTTACTCAGGACCCAGGAAAATGCTTGGAAACCTGATGAGCCCCTAGTTTTTAGAGTTCCCACATCTCTTCTCTGCGTATTAGCGAGGAGACGAAAATTGTATTGAATGAGCATTACACCCATGATTACAGATGGGATTGAAAATGCAAGTGCAATCGCTCTCATACTGACAGACCATGAAGCAAATTCATACACAGACCCAATCAGTTGAAAGTCATCAACAAGAGCGAATGGTAAGTTATCCTGCTCGATTCTTCTTTCAATATTTGATAGTTCATTGACAACAATTGACGTATCTGACTGAATTATGACATTGTGATCAAATTTTACCCAGATTTTTTCTTGGAGCCCATAATATGAATCATGTCCAAGAAAACCAAAGGTATCTTTGATAGCATCTCTAGTAGTGATTATTTGAAGATATGTGATGACCGATTCACCCCAATATGGTTGGTACAGATAGACATGTGAAGAAAATGTACCAACAATTGTGAATGTTCGTTCTACAGAGACCTCGTCCCATGTACTATTATAGACTAGCATCTCAATTGTGTAATTCTCACCAATCTCTAGACCGAGTCGTAAGAAGAGGGATATTTCAACCAAACAGGAATTGTCATTATAGGTAAGATCTCCAATATCGACATCTATTGCATCCGAAAAGCTCTCAAAGACATCATAATCAGCACCTAGGAAACCTTTCCTTGAAAATGTGTAATCTTCTTCTCCATAATCATGCACTTCTGCAAAAGTGACCTGCTCAGTAGCCAGAACGAATTCTTGCTCTGCCACACTGTCCTCAATATCATTAGCAGTCACGCTTTCTGGATTGGAAAAATTCTGCATATAGTATGATTGAGTAAAAGCTACTTCCATGTCAACTGGGACATTAGATGTCATGTCATCGAGAACATCTGGTGATGCAGAATCCATGTAGAATAGAATTCCACCCAGAACTCCACTTGATAGTGAAAATATCAAAAGTGTTGTAATGACTTCTGGGGCTCGTGCTGAAAGACGTGAAAAGAGAAACAATTAGACATCTCCTCCGTAAGGTCCAGCTTCAGCCCATGCAGTGTTTAGAGCTTCTGCTAAGTTGATCTTGGAACTAAGTGCGGCAATGACAACAATGAACATTGAAACAATAGCAATGAAAAAGCCAAGGACTAACAGGACTATATTCCAAGGTATGACGGTGAAAACTGAAATAGGGAATATTTCACCATATCGGATTGTTGAACCACCAGCAATTGCTAGGGATGTACTTAGAAATAGTGGTGAATACAAAAGAAGTAGGAATAAGCTGAAGAGTAGTAATATTAACATCTCAACAGACTGTGCACTGATAATAATTTTCCTCGCCGCTCCTACAGATCTAAGTAGTGCAATTTCCCTGCGTCTTGAACGAAGTCCTTCAACTGCATAAATCGTAAAGGCACCAACTATTGTTCCAATGGTAAGAAAAGTAAGCATTGTATCTAATGCCCGTTCTATTTTGTATTGAGTACCTCCAATGTACTCCTCAACCAATGTATTCACACCATCCCAGATGTCCTCTGAAACAACAATGCTCCCACCCACAGCAAATAAGTCGCTGACGATAGTAGTAGTATTTGCGCCTTTACGAGTACTTACACAGAGATAGTTATTGGTGTCATTCACCAAGTTGAACTGAGTACCAATAAAGTCTCGATTCACTAAGACTCGATTACTACCAACCATATAGCCAGAATAATATCCTGGATAGAAATCATAGTATGGTCCATAGTAATCATAATAATAACTCCTTTCGGGCATCTCTGGCAAAGCTTCTACAATACTCAGAATCCTGAAGGAGAGCTGCAGTGTATCTTCTCCCATAGAAGTCGCACGTAGTATATCCCCTATTTCGAAATTAAATTCCTGTGCAATATCAGCTGATAAGATTGCCCCGTCTGGCGTGTTCTCAAGCAACTCGAGATCCTGAAAGATACCTGATTCGTTCAATCTATTACCTAGGTAGTCATACCCAATTTCTGCATATTCTAATGGGTCAATAGCTAGGAACTCTCTCCCATCCCAATAGTTTGATGTGAGATACAACTGAAGCTCAGAAACCATTGTCTGTTGAAGAACAAGTTCATGTTGTGTTACATTGGTAATGAACTCATCCCAATCAGCTGCATAATAAGAGTCCAGTGCAAATGTGAGATCCGAGCCAACATAGAGCCTGGCTTGATTCTCTGCAGTCACTGGAAGAGATGCATCGATTATTGCGCTGTTCCAACTTAGGCAGATTGCAAGAACGAGCACCATGGCAGCCGCACCTGCTGATGAAGCCTCTTTTCCTATCCGTCTTATTCCGATGGATGAAGGTATTTCCCCAACAAGCCTCTTAAAACGTCTTGATATCCAATTAGCGCCTCTTTTGAGTGCCTTCATTGAAAGACTCGCGACCCCAAGGAAAAGCGGCAAAGGAATTATTGGCATAACCAAGGCAAGGATTGCATTATTTGAAACGGTGGCTCCTCCTGTTGATAATGCTAGTAGTATAAGACCTGCAATGATTACGGTAATCAGGTCCCAGCGAATTAGATTGAAACCTTTGGCAATTTTAGCCACCTTTCCTCTCTCTTCATCAACATTCTTTTTAGTTGAATAGATTATACGATAGCCTCCCAGAGTAATCATTGGAAGAACTATTCCAACGATTAATGCAATGACCAGTGAGTCAAGACTCACTAGTAGTGGTTCTGAGATTAGTTTTGTAATGTCAAAAACAAAGTAACTAGTTGCTGCAAGAGCAAATCTACTAAACAGAATTCCAAGGGGTATACCTAGAAGACATGATATAATTGCGAGAATAAGAACCTCTCGTGTCACGATTTTTTCCAGGTCTCCTTTTGAAGCCCCCCGTGAAACAAGCATATTCTCCTCGTACCTTCGCTCATTCACATTATGTCGTATTGCCAGAAATGTCACTAAGATAACGAGCAGAAGGATGCTTGTTGATCTTAACATCTGTGCAATTCTCATTCCCTGAACCCACATAATATAGTATGAAATCCCTGAGGCAAGACGATCTGAAACATAGATGTTAGACCAAGGTTGGTAGACAGGGTCGTAAAATGGATCTAATTCCCTGATGGCTTGATCAATCCCACTCATGTATGCGAGAGAACCTGAAGGATTGAATGCTGTGAGGGATGCACGATTTACGTCTACACAGACTTCATATTGTTCATAATACTCATCAATAACTGAAGGAACAACAATACCGAGACTTTCAAATCTCCAATAATAGGGTGAGTCAATTTCGCTCTCATGTTTGTAGAATCCCACAACTTGGACAGTATCAAAGAAATCGTAGGAGCTAAGGTTGAGTAATTGGCCAATCTCTACATCATAATATGATCGCAGAGATTGGATGAGTGCAATCTCACTTTCGTTTTGCGGCGTACGTCCTTCTGTGAATTGGACGTAATTAGGAAATGCTTCAAGGAAATCCTGGCTTGGAGCTACTAAATCGCCAGAAAAATCATTTTCCCAATAATCCTCCTCCTCGATATACCCCCAAAAGATCGATCCATAAATACTCCTTATTCCTTCTGCTTTTGTCACACCTGGAATATTTCGAATATCATCTAATTGTGTAGCGAGGATTGAACCTGATACCCTGATTGCGATATCTCCAACATCAAGATTCTTGTCCCATTCATGAATGGAGTATGAGTCGACATAGACAGCAATACCCATGGCCATTGTAGATGCAAGCAAGAAGCAGAGTAGTGTGACTCCTTTCCGACGGAGACTATGGAACGCTTCATAACCCACGGGCACAGCTGCCATAGATCATAACCTCACTGTGGATTCTCAACTTTACCGTCGCGCATTCGAAAGACGTGATCCATCTGTTCGCCTACTTCTGGATCATGAGTGACTGTGATTAGAGTACCTCCCTCTCCTTTCGTCAGAGACACAAGAACGTCGAGGATTTCCTGCCCTGTGTTATAGTCCAAGTCACCAGTTGGTTCATCAGCTAATACAACGATAGAACTGGCAGAGCCCTCAGGTTTAGCTAAAGCGCGTGCAATAGCAATTCTCTGTTGCTCTCCGCCTGACAATTCATCTGGTCGATGTTCTGCTCTCTCTGCGAGACCTACTAGTGAGAGGAGATGGTCAACTCTATCTTTACGAGTGTCTTCATCTACTCCTGCAATAAGAAGAGGTAGCTCGATATTTTCATACGCTGTCAATACTGGCAGTAGGTTGAAGAATTGGAAGACATAGCTGATCTTATCTCGTCGAACATTTGTTAGAGCAGATTCAGACATCTCCGTGATATCAAGGCCATCAATGACAACCCTACCACTCGTTGGTCTGTCCAATGCTCCGATGAGATTCAAAAGTGTTGTCTTTCCCGAACCACTGGGTCCCATAATACCAACTGCTTCGCCTCGTTTTATCTGAAGAGACACTCCTCTAAGAGCATGTACTTCAATCTCACCCATTCTATATACACGTGCAACAGATTGAAGGTCTACAATTATATCTGAGTTCATATCAACCCACTCCGATAGAATTCACCGCGACGTCTTTCACTTTCTACATGAGAACTAATAAATGACTGCTTCCAAGTACTAAGGATTGTACTATTCATTGAATTTCACTCTCCATTATTGGACCTGCTTTTGCCCAAGTATTACTTAGGGCTTCATTGAGCTCGACTCGGGAGCTCTTTATGGCTACTACTGCAATAAAAGCCATTATTGCTAGTACGAAGATTGATAAAAGTAAAATCAAAGTAAACCACGGAATCACAGGAAATACCTGTACTGGGAATCTGAATGACCATGAAGCATACACATTCAGTGACGCAATTAGAGAATTTGCAACAAACAAAGGTGCATATAATCCTAATAGTCCAAGACTGAATAACAATAGGAAAGATAGTTCAGCAATCTCAATCTTCGTGATCAGTCTAGTTTCAGATCCCATCGCTCTAAGTAGTGCAACATCACGTTTCCGGGTCTTTATACTCTCAGTCGTGTAGACACTAAGGACACCAAGTAATAGAATAACAGATGTGATGGATAACATACTATCTACAGACCTATCCATCTTATAAGCTGTCGATGAGAGATATGAGTCAACCTCATTATCGACAACCGCCCAATCTCCTGCATACGTGACAATGTCACCACCGGTCTCTAATAGATTGATTGCTGTTTCAGTAGAGTTGACATCATCGAAGGTAGATACTGAGATATAGCTATAAGTATCTCGCACTAGGTCTATTTTTTCACCAAGATATAATCTGTTGACGAATATCTTGTGTGCTCCAACATTATAGCCCTCTCCACTTGGTATGAATGTTGACTCAGGTATCATCGGTTGTGGAAGTGAATCTACAACTGCGATTACAGTGAAGGTATAGTAATTGGTATCTGATTGAGTTCTAAAGGCTCTGAAGGTATCACCCGCGGAAATCTCATATTGCTCTGCAATATCTCTCGTCATTATCGCTGCTTTAGGATTCTCTATCATCTCTAGCAGTAGATCATTGTAGATAGATTCATTCAAGCGGTTACCTAGATAATCATAACCAATATGCCTGTATTCATCAGGTGTTATCCCTACAAAATCAGCAGCTCCCACAAAACCTGCAGAAAGGAACAGTCTTGTCAAAGATACAATGGTTGCATCAATGACCTCTGGGCGGTCCGTAATATTCTCCATGAACTCTGTCCATCTTGGAGACTCATCTTTCTTGATATGAAAGACTATGTCTCCTCCCAGTGCAAACTTAGCGTGAACCTCCCTTGTCTCAGGTAAAGAAACATCTGCAATTACATTATTCCATGATAATGTTATAGCAAGCACTAATATCATGATTACTGGACCTGCACTCTTTGCAGATTTTCCGATTCGTCGTATGCCTATCGATGCTGGAATCTTTCCAAGAACTCTTTTTGTTGCTGAAGAGAAATAGTTCGTACTCTTTTCCAATCCCTTCATAACGAGACTACTGACTGCAAGATAAATTGGAACAGGCAAGTATGGGAGTATTAAATTAAAAACTGGATTTCTTTGAATTAATGCACTTGTGGTGTAGAATGCAAACATCAGTATTAATGAGAGGATAATAACGCCCAAATCCCATCTAATGATTTTTAGCAGCTTTGAGATCTTTCCCATTCTCCCCTTTTCATCAGAGATTACACCTCTACTCGATACAGCAGTTTTGATTCCTAGATAAACCAGTGCTGGAATTATGATGCTCACAATCACGCAGAGTAGAATAGTATCACGTGTTATCAGTACTGGTAATATCATAATCTGTGAGAAATCAAATTGCAGATAACCAACAGCCATTAAGGCGAGTCTGCTTGTCAATACTGCAAAAAAGATTCCCAACACTGCTGAAAACAGCGTGATGAAAAATATCTCCTTTACTGCTTCAATTTCTATTTTTGTTGAACTCGCGCCTCTCGCTCTAAGGTAGTCCAATTCTGGTTTCTTGCATCTTAAATTATACTGAATTGCAAGTATATCAATCAAGACGACTATCAGTACTATGCCTGATGCTCTCCCAATCTGAGAACTTCTAGCAGTATTTCGCCAATTCAGATAAGCTTCAATTCCAGTGGATAAATAATCGAAGACAGTATAGCCTGAAAATAAAAGTTCTTCTGGGTAGCCTGGGTATAATAATCTAATTTCCTCTTGGATGTTAGCTAAGTAAGAAAGGGATCCATCTGCATCAAAAGGAGTGATTGAGGTCGTATCAACACTCAGATACGCTCGTGTAGCAGTTGTATTCACATTGAGAAGTGAATCCACGACGACACCAATACTAGAATAAAAATAATGACTATAGAGGTCTCCTGTGGTTTGCATATATGTACCAACGATTGTAAGTAATGTTTCTGGGAAGCCTAGTCCAAAGGAGTAGTTAACATGCCAACCGATTCCTATGAATGCTTGATCCGCTAGCGTTTGAGGAATAGCTATCTCTGACTCGTTCTGAGGCCATCTCCCAGTTTTCAAAGTAAACGTTGTTGGGAATTTCTCCATATAGTCATCCGTCAATGTGTAGATATTCCCACTCGTTTCGAAACCATAAATCACATTTGTTCTAGAAATTTCACCATGAGCTGAGTCAAGACCTGAAACATTAGTGACTCCTAGTATTTCACTAATGGCATCAATGTCATCTTTAATTCCATTGCCTGCAACCATCATGGATACAGGTCCGATGTCTATCTGTCGTGACCACTCACTGACAGAAGCAGAATCAACATAGATTGAAACGCTAACAACAATGGTTGTTGCTATGGTTAGACAGATTAGAGTCAATGCTATTCTCTGTCTGTCTTTGAATCCATGACGATCTTTCATGAGAACAGACATAGAAAATCTTACACCGCTATCATTTTGACTGCCGTTGGGTAGGATTATCTCCTAATAATAAAGCAATGCTTTCTTACATTTTGCGTATTTGCAATCAATCTTAATGGATTTGTGACACATGATTAATGATGAGTAAGCTTTATCTCTATTGAAGACTTATTTCATCATAGAATAGTTAGAGGTGCAGCGAATCATTGTCTGATGAGATAATGGCACGGAAGTATGAGTTCTTCAGTTGGCAAGGTTTCATAGTTGGAGCCTTATTAATTACCATATCTTTGACACTGCAATCTCTATTGAGTTTTCCAGACATTTGGACTAGTCGTGCATTCGGATATATTATGCTAACAATTTCCTCTGCATTGGTAGTAGGTATCACTTCAGGCGGCGTCCTAGTCTATCTCTATCCTCCTGATCAAGATGTTATCGGACTAGCTGGACTAGGAAGTGACGACTCTACACAACATCTGTCTCTAATTTTGGTAGTACTATCGCTTGTTGGTCCAACTCTGTTTGGATTCATGTTCTTTTACGACAAGTTTAGCGACGACCCCTTCATTTTCATATGGGTATTATCCGCCTTTGCAGCTCCAAGTGTTGGTCTTACCACTGCTATGTTTGAGAGGTCTCGCGAGATTGGCGAAGATTTGAAACTCTACTTCGCAGCAAACCAGAAGCTCGACATGGCTCAGCTAGAATGGCTTCATGGACTTGGACCCCGAACAGCTACGTATAGAATGGGCATGCTTGAAAGTGCTGCAAGACGAATTCCGGGTTTGAAAATATCTGGTCACGAGATTATCCGTGAAAACAAGCAATTTGCGATGAATAAATGAGTCTATGAGTGACGCCTTTTCATGTGTGCTGCAAGTCCTTCCTCATTCCAAGCTACCCAGTTGCACTTGAGACAGGAAAAGGATTGACTGCCAAGTCCAAATCGAGGCGGTGGGCGTTCTTCAAGTTCGTAAATTGTTCCGCCATACCCAGAACGTTTCTTAGTCACGGTCTTGAAGCGTTTCTTAAAACACTCGGTGCAGATGAAAAGATTCTGTCTTGTATCATTGATGAAATTGTCTTCTAGATTCGTAGCTGGTCTGATGGGGTCTAACTCTTTACCACAACTCTCGCAGTATTCTACCGATTTAATCACCATCTATGTATTCAAGTGTCATCAATGTATGTTCTCAGCTGTCATTTACAATAACTGACCACTATATGAATTCTCTGAGTCATATGAACCTTTGAACCTTATTATGATAACTATCACTTGAGGTTATTCTCAAAGAGCTGAGCAGCTGTCTTAAAGACCTCCATGGTGTTTTCACCACTGATACAGGAAGTTTCTATGAATGCAACAGGATGCAACTTTCCCTCTACACCAAATCTCTTTGCTAATTCCTCTGCTAACTGGAATCCCTCCTCGTAAGTGACAGGTTCTTCTCCCGAATCATCAGCATTGTCAGAACGCAAGTCGATCTTGTTTGCTGCGATTACTATTGGTAAATTGTTTTCACAGGATATTGATGCCTCTCTCAACCAGAAATCAATACTCTCAAAACTCCATCTATCAGAAGCCGCGTAGACAATGATAAGCAATTGTGCTTCATCGTAGAAATCTTTCCTTGGCACTTTTGCTTTCACAGCAACATCGAAAGACCATACATTGAGTCTGATCCGATGATTTGCACAATCGATCAAGCTTCCAAAGATATACGAAGAGACCTCTCCAGTTTCTTCATTATTTACAATTGGTTCAAGTCCTGCCTTCTGTTGAAGACTTCTCTTGCCTACACCTGTTTCACCCAGAAGAAGTGCTTTGCACTCCACTATTGGCTTAATTTGATGAGTTGGAGTCACATGGACAGGGGTCTCTATCTCTTCTTCCTCTGGAATTTCTTCTATTGTTTCCGCAATGAGTTCTATCTCTTCAGATGCTTCTTCTATTTCCTTACTAGCAATTTCCTTGCTATATGGCTCTCTAACATATGTACTGCCAGAAGCAACAATTTCCTCTTGTCCCTTCAGATTAATACTGATCTCAGGTTTGTTTACTTCTTTAATCCCTGTATCCTTTGTCCCCGTCATGAATGAGTCACTCAAAGACTCAACAGCCTTCAATGCATCTGAAATATCATCGAAATCATCTGCTGATATGACTCCCTTTTCATCTGCACTCTCACTAGGTTTCTCTACGAAGGTCGCAGCTGGTATTTGTTTCTCCTTTTTCTCCTTCTCTTTCTTTTTCTCGTTTTCCTTCTTCTTTGGAGGTTCACTGATTACTTCTCTTTCTTTGACGGGTTCAGGTACAACTTCTTCTTCTATTATTTCGATTTCAGGTTCTGGTTCGGGTTCAAGCTCAGGTTCTGGAATGATACGTCTTGCTTTAGGTACTCCTATTTTATGAAGAACATCTTCAAGAACACCCGGAGCTAACCTCTTACCAAGATACCTGAAGTATTTCTGCAATTCCAACACTATATCATCATAAGATCTTGACTTCAGAGGGACCTTCTTTTTGACTATACCCTTATCTCGTACCTCTATGAAAGTGGGTAGGAGTGTTAGTGATATTGTTGTGCCTGGAACTATCAAGGTGACCTATCATCCAAACGGTTATGTTCAACAAATGCTGCTGCTTTCATCTTAACTGTTTCGCGTGTGGTGTCCCGATTGCCCATCTTATGTGGTCTCTTTTGACAACGAAAGGATTAAGTCTAACTAGTAGCTAGCCTCCAGTAGTGATGGAACGATGGCAAATGTTGACTTTAAGAAATACATTGAAGTGATTAAGGATTGGCCTGGACCTGGAAAGGCCGTCTGTGACATTAGCAGACTTCTAGAACATCCCAATATATTTCATGAAGCTGTAGTTGCTTTAGCAAAACCGCTTCTAGAGGTCAAACCAAACAAGATTATTGGCATTGAACAACGTGGCATTGCTCTAGGTAGTGCTATTGCTTACTATCTAGGCTGTGGAATTGTTCCTGCTCGTTCCATTTATTATCTGCCTGAGGAATACAATAGAGAAGTGGAAATCTTCCCTGTAAGTCGTTTTGCTGATCGAAAACTCGCTATTGTTACTGAGTCGATTGATCCCGGCGATAGAGTCGCAATTGTAGATGACTGGTTACATCATGGAACAACTGTCCTCGCAGTGAAGAAATTTGTTGAGAGTGTTGGTGCCTCTGTTGTAGGTATTGCTTGTGTGATCAATAATCTCTCTGAAACCCGTCGGAAGTTGTTAGGCAGACCTGAGGTTCAAGCACTCATTGAAAATTATGAAACAGATGCGTTTCAGCCGTCGGATTAGGCGAGAAAAAGAAGAATACCGGAAGGCATCTTTATGCTTCCGGTTTCAGGTTTGTTTCTACTTTGTATCTTCGCGTAACTCTCTTCTGAGAATCTTACCCACCTGTGATTTTGGCAATTCATCAACGAATTCAATGTGCGTTGGGACCTTATACACAGCCATCTTTTCTTTTGAGAAAGCTCGAATCTCATCAACTGTTGCAGTCTGTCCGGGTTCAAGAACGACGAAGGCTTTCACGGTTTCGCCACGCGTTTCATCGGGAATTCCTATAACTGCCGCTTCTCTAATCTTGGGATGTTCAAAGAGAACCTCTTCAACTTCATTTGGCCAAACTTTGTAGCCGCTCGCATTGATGAGATCCTTCTTCCTATCAACTATGTATGTCCATCCATGTTCGTCAATCTTCGCAATATCACCTGTGTACAACCAGCCATCTTTCGAGAGAACATCTTTTGTTTCATCTGGTCGGTTATGGTAACCTGCCATAATCTGTGGGCCCTTAACAGCAAGCTCACCCACTTCTCCAACTGCCAAGTCCTTAGATTTGTTATCAAGATCTACAATCTTGCAGTCTGTACTTGGGAATGGTAGTCCAATTGAACCTACTTTTCGCTTCTCCTTATCGAGTGGATTTGCATGAGTTACAGGCGAAGCTTCACTTAGTCCATATCCTTCTATGATAATTGAATTAGTGGCTTCTTCAAATCTACGTGTCACTTCTGGTGGAAGTGCCATGGCTCCTGCAATAGACAGTTTCAGTGATGTAAGGTCATACTTCTTTGCTTCCGGGTGACTATAAATTGAGATTGCGAGTGTTGATACAATTGGAAAGAATGTAGGTCTCTCCTTGCTAATCAATTCCAGTAGGTGTTTGATATCTCTCGCATTGGGAACTAGGATAATCGTACTACCCCAAGATATGGCTAGATTCATTGAAATTGTCTGACCAAATATATGCTGTAATGGCAGTGCCGCCACAAAGGACTCCTTTCCTTTTTCAGCAATTGCCTCCATCCATGCTCCACATTGCTCACAGTTTGCTTTTAGATTATCATGAGTTAACATGGCAGCCTTTGGGATACCTGTAGTTCCTCCAGTAAATTGATACACTGCAATATCTTTTGCAGGATTGATGTCCACCTTGGGTGCTTCAGGAACTGCGCCTGCAATAAAATCATTCCAAAGAATATCTCCTTCGCGCATTGGTGGAACATGTTTCATCTCTTTCTTGTAAACTGTCTTGGGAGCCAAGATTTGCTTTATCTTTGACATCATATCCCAACCAGCAGCAACAATCACTTTCTCAAGACTCGATTCTTCACGAACAGCTTGAACTACACCATAGAAGAAATTGAGAACTACCATCACTTTTGCTTTCGTATCCTGCAAGTATATCCTGAGTTCTTTGGCCACAGCTAGGGGATTCACAGGAGTTACAGTTGCACCACACTTCAGTGCACCAAAATACGATATTACAAATTGGGGACAGTTGATAAGCATGATTGCTACAACATCACCCTTCTTGACCCCTAACTTCGCGAATCCATTGGCAGCTCGATCTACTAACTCTCCAAGTTCGCGATAGGTGACTTTGACTCCTTCAAAAAACAAAGCAATATTATCTGGATAATTCTTGATGGCATTATCAAGTCCTGTCCAGAGCGGACCTTCAGGAATCGAAATCTCGTGCGGGGTACCTTCCACATAGTTTTTGTACCATGGTTTATCCAATTTTTCTCTCCTCTCTCTCATCACTGAGAATCGGAATACAAGTTACTACGTATACTCTCATTTATCCCTTATGTTATTCAGGAAACAAAAATGAAGCTAGACTCTGATTGCTGATTTTAGACATACTAACAATGTACGAGCGACCAAATTAGTGATACTTATTCCTTGTTCTGATGATTCTGCCATAGACTCTGAGACCATTGTTTGAATTTTCTTATCACGACTTCCAATAGCGAACAGTACTTCTGTAAATGGACTTGTAAATATCTTCTGAGCAAGTAATTGTTCTTTGAATTCATTACCAAAGGCTCTCCGCCAGGCGGTTTCATAATCTTCTAAGCTTGTAGCTGTGAAATCGCTATTTTCAATGCAGGTTTGAATTACTGGCACCGCGTAGCGGGCTGCTTTCATAGCGTATGCAATTCCTCCTCCAGTAAGCGGACTCACCATTCCAGCTGAATCCCCAACCAAAAGACAACGATTTGCATATGACCTGCGAATTGGTCCGTTGGTGGGTACAAGAGCACCTTTGGCTTTTTTAAGATCAGAATCTTCCATCAGTAGGTTTTCTTTCTTTAGATATTTTACAAATGCATTAAAGATACTGGGGAGCCCTCTAGCATGAGTACCAACAATCCCTAAGCCAACATTGATAGTTTCTCGTTTTGGAAAAATCCAAGCATAGCCCGGGAGTTCTCCTAGATTAGCAAAGAAATGATAATGAAGCTGTTCAGTATACCTTTCTATGATTTCGTCATTCGTTGCAGGAACTTCAACAACACGACACGCCGTTACTGTCGAGTTTGGCCATCTTTTATTTAAACCCGTGTTTCGTGCTACCATACTTGTCACTCCATCTGCACCAACAATCAAGTTGGCTTTGATGGATTTTCCCCCAGAAAGATAGACTTCCGAATAATCGGATGTTGTTCTCAATGATTTCGCTCGAAGACCAACAATCGGTTCTGCACCTTGTTCTATGGCGCATTCAAAAAGGACATTATCAAAATCAGTTCGTAAGGTCACTGCCATGTCAACCTTTCCTTCAAGAATCACTCTTCGATTTGGTGAGTGAAGTACTCCAACCTTTGCTATACCTTTGAGGAAATCATCCGCACGTTTTCGAAGGTATGGAAATTCATCGAGAATCCGTTGTGAGAAACCTCCTCCACATGGTTTGTCTCTCGGAAATGCATCCTTATCAACCAAACAGATGTTTAATCCAGCCTTAGCTAGATAACGTGAGATTGTAGATCCTCCAGGACCTGCTCCTATCACTGCAACATCATACATGATTGGTAACCTACTATAATCCATTGCCCAATCTTCTCAATATATAGAGTATGCTAGATTCGTATGCGTGAAGCTTATCTGCTAAAACGAAGACCTACCTATGAGCTTTCATGAGTATAATACTACAGAGGCGCAGAGATGTTCGTAGTTCTATTAATTCAAACGAGCGTCTTGATAGGGGATTCAACACCTTCATCATCTTTGTTCTTGTTGTTAATATGATTCTCATTCTCTATGCAATGCTCTCAGTGACCATTAGAATGACTCTGAGTGGTGTCAGTCTTGTTGATTCAATGCCAATAGCGCTCTATATACTTCCTCTGATGATATTCCTGCCATTTATGATACAATCTTTTCATAACGACCGGGCCGCTGTATGGAATTTAATCTTCTTAGTGATATCAAGTATATTCTTTGGGCTACTCACCCTACTAATTCGAGGATTCCTCTTTAGTCTGATATTCAATCTTGTTGCAATCATTTTACTTTTCTTTCTTGGTCGCTTTCGACCTAAGTCCAATTTCAGGCAAGCTGGAAAGAAAGCAATAGCGTATATCATACTCCTCAATATGCTTGGATTTAGTTTTCCTGTTTCTGTCATTATTATGGGTGAAGTTCCGATTGCAAGCGTATCGAACACCGGATCCTCTTATACTATGTTTGAAGTACCTCTGGCGGATTTTGATTATCCTTACACCAACATTACACCTACACAATCACTGTTGAACGATGTGCTAGTAAATCAGTTTGGTCTTGACATCAGAGTCCAAGAGAATAGCTCGGAATCATGGTCACGTCTACAAACATGGATTGGAGCTCTGAATCTCACATCTGTACCTTACATCATTACACTCTCCTCAGACAGAGCAAGTATGATTGGTTCTCATCCGACATCGTTAGGTACGACTGAAGTTATTCATGAAATGTTTGTGTCCCATAATGATGCATTAGAGCAGGTATCCACTGAGTTAGTAGGTGTAATGAACCGTCCCCTAAAGCTTCAATATGATTTTACTTTGTCCCGCATTGAATGGCAACAATTAATGTTGTACACTCGAAATCTAGATCTCGTGGGTTTTGCGGGACTTATGAGGTCTTCAATCTTCTCAATCGATCCAACTGTCATTGAGGAAGATACTGCTGAATTAATCCAAGCATCGGATGAGGCTAATCTTAAGGCAGGTGTATTAGTAGAGTCATTTGCAATTGACGATTTTCAAGATGGCGATACATTAACTATGCGACTGTGTGGCGTCACTGCAGATACTCTCTCTCTCTGGAACTCCGTAGAGATCTCATGTGAACGGTCTAGATTCTCATTCGAAATGCTAGGTGATGTAGGCGAATACTTAGCATACTCCTATGCAAGCTCCCTTAGGACAATAGGTTCGACTTGGTCAATCAAATTAGGCGAGATTGGTAATTCAACTGATATTGATGGCCGTATTGACTCAGTATACACCACGATGCAAATCTTTGTCAATGATTTGATATCTGCCTCAAACCATGGTCTCACAAATCTAACTATAGCGTCTCTTCCTTCGCTTCTTACAACATTTGGTTCAGATGCTATTGGGACTCTGAGAGCAATAATGTTGGTAACAGCTGATTCACAAGTGACCTATACTTTCAGAATCTATGCATATCGTGCTGTCTTCTTTGCAATAGATTCCTTTGATGTTTTAATGTTCTAGGATCTATTATGTTCATCACTTTGGGGATTTCACATATACCTCAAAAACACCGGTCCAAATCTCACTAGAGGGTTCAGCTTTTACAAAGAGATCACTACCAAAATTGACGCCTACTGGTTTCACCTTTGCCTTCTTCCAGACATCCGCGAATATGAGTGAGTGCATACTATTTTGGAAATCTTCAGTAATCCTTGATATCATACCGTCAATGTATGCCTCATCAATACCTTGAGCAGACAGGTCTGTTGTTGATCTGAATAGGCGTCCTTCACTAACAGCTCCTTCCGTCTTGTCAAATGTATATCCTATCCCTCCTACAAGAAAGAATTCACCTTGGGGTACTCTTGGTTCTTCACCAATGACAATAATGTCATTATTTGAAAGTAGAATATATTCAGGAGATGCTACGTAGAACGGAATTGATGCTGCTTCAACTGACACCTCATCCATTTTCAATCCTTTTACTAGAAATTCGTTAAGGGTTTGAACACACTTATCGAAACGAAATGGTTCGAACTCTGCGATATGCATCACATTTTTTGCTTTTCGTAGAACCACATCGATAACTCGTTGTGCTGTTTTTAAGAAATCAATTCGTTCTTCTTTCGTTCCACATATTGCTCCTGCAGAAATCACAACTCTGAGAAAATCGAGTGTCTTGAATTTTGACAGCAATGTTCTACTGAGGTATGTTGTCTCATCTGTTTCCAAGAAACCCTCTTGTTCACAGATTTCTTTGGGTATTGGATTTCCCATATGAATTTGAACACAACGGCTACTTCGATTTGGTTTGAAGAATAAGCCAATGTCATACTTCTTTCTTGGAACATCTGTTAGCTGTCTAACAAATGGTCCTTCTGGAACAACAACTCTTGCGTGAGCTTTTGCATAGACTTGAGAGTATTTTGCGAATATATCAGTCCTAGACATTGTATTCAATCTCCCACATTGCTAGACATGATTCATCTTTGCTATTATCTCTTAGGGTTGAATCGTCCACTATCATTAATTCTGATATTTTATATTCCGCAATGTATTTAGATGATTTAGGAGCGCAACAGTTCGTAGCTAGGAGTTATGTAATCCTAGACCTCCAATAATGACTTGGAATGGTTGGTAAAATGGAAAGAGCGAGAACTGGTCCGATTTTGTTTGTAGCCGGATTTCTACTATTTATTGTTTCTCTGGTCATTCTTCTGCAGATTCCTTCATTGTATCTTCTATCACTATTTAGTATGTTTATGGCAGTTGTATTGATAGCTATAGGAGCCGCTTTTACAAAAGGTATTGATAAGAGTCTTACACAGACTAAAGATGATTGTTACTATTGTAATGGAAGTGGAAAAGTCAATGGCGAAACTTGTCCAAGATGTGGAGGAACTGGGCTCGCGCCAGATGATCAATAAATCTAATCTCTAGAGGCATGATAGTTGCAGAATTGCATTATAATCGGACATCGAGGCGCCGCTGGACATGCTCCAGAAAACACCCTACTATCTTTTCAGACTGCATTTGAATTTGGAGCTGACATGGTCGAATTGGATATACATGAAACCTTGGATGGCCATTTAGTCTGTATCCATGATGCTGATGTGTCACGAACAACGGATGGTACTGGATTAGTTTCAGAGCATACACTGAATGAGCTTCGAGAATTAGATGCTGGAAAGGGGGAGAGAATACCACTCTTAAGCGAGGTCCTGTCCTACGCTAAGAATAGATTGAAGGTCAATATCGAATTGAAGACCTTAGGCGTCGAAAAGAAGATTATTGATTTACTCGTTGAAAGACAAATGATTAACGATGTTGTGATAAGCTCTTTTTACCATGGAACACTCCTCGTTATGAAAGAACTGGATAAACGGGTGTTTACTGCTGCTTTAATATCTCATTCACAAGATGATTTGATTAATTACATATGCGAGCTCGGAGTAGATGCTCTAAACCCTCACTATGAAATCATAACGAACGAGATAGTTAGTCAAGCACATAATCATGGTGTGTTGATCTATCCTTGGACAGTAAATGATATTGATCGAATGTTTGATTTAATTAGAAATCTTAGGGTTGATGGTATAATTACAGATTTTCCAGATATTGGTGTCAAAGCAAGATCTGAAGTCACAGACTCCTAGGAAAATACTCTATCATCATTTCATACAGACTTTTTCACAATCCTCTCGATGAATGATAGAATCAAAGGATATGCTTCCTTTCTCGTAGGATGGCACGTTATTACATGTTCAGCTCCTTCAATAAAGTGAAGTTCTTTGTCCTTTGAACCAATTCCCTCGTACGCAATTTTGCCATTTCTGGGATCTATTGTCTTATCTTCAGTACCTTGTATTATTATACAAGGAACAGACACTCGACTCATACTTTTTCTTGCTACATTTTGAAGTTTAAAGAGTTCGTGATATGCTGAAACAGGTTCTCTAGAGTACTTTGTCCTCTTTATATCATACTTCTCTTGAGATGCTTCAACATCGATCTCTCTGTCCTTGAGGACATATTTCAGTATAGGAACAAGCTTTGGAAGTAAACCTTCTATCTTCAAAGCTGGAGCGATTAAGACTAGTCCATCAATATCTTCGGATTCTGCTGTTAAGAGTGTGGAAAGTGCTCCGCCCATCGATAGTCCTGCGATGAATACATAATTGGTGCCCCAAGACCTTACTTCCTCTAACCCAATCTTGACAGAATTAAACCAGTCTTTCCAGGTTGTGTTTTTCAAGTCTTCTGGAGTAGTACCATGTCCTTCAACTTTCACTGCGAAGGAGGCAATCCCATTATCCTCTAGGAATTCCCATAGAGTGCGCATTTCATCTGGAGCCGCACAAAAACCATGTACTAACAAAAAAGCAATGTTGGCTCCTTCTGGGTAAGTTTTAACTCCTTTAACCAGAGGAGCCATTGATGATCACCATCCTTTTATTATTCTGCTACTGACCGAGTCTAGTGAATCGGAATCCTTCCTTCAGTAGACCTAATCTTATACCTGCGATAAGCCACCCAATGATTGATAGTACTTCAGAACTTGCAACAAATACAACTAGCATTGAGATGACAAACGCTATTTCCTCAGGAGTTGGTAAACCACTAAAGTAGACTAGAACAATGAGAAGAACTGCCGCTGAAAATATGATCTGTCCAATTGAAGCTACTTTCATGAGAGTTGATTCAAAATCATGGCCTTGTTCCTCAACGTCATTAGCTAGCTTGAGGTTCAGTGATACCACCATTACTAGACTCATCGCATAGAGTGCAAGTAATAATGCAGCTCCTGTATTAGCCTCATGAGTTACTGTAAAGTTACCAGCAATCGCTGGAATCATGAGAGCAAAGATCACCGTAATTCCCATTAGAATGCCACCAGTGCTATATCCTCTACCGTGAGCAAATCCAGCTAAAGCTGCATTTCTAAGGAGCAAAGCTAGGAATGGCATGATGATGATGAATGCTGACTGAACTGCACGATCGACTCCTGGAATAAGCGCGATATTGAACCATCTATTAGTTGGCCATAATGCTTGAGGACCACTTCCTAACCATCCAAACATTACCACAATGAGTACTATCGAAGTCAAAATACTCATCAGCACAGTTACAGCTCCCTGACTGAAACCAGTTAGTCCACGAATTTTACACTCTATTGTCAGAAAGACTTGGGTAATTAGGATTAGCATCCAACCAGCAATTACGAAAATTGCTAGGGAGTGAGGATTGATCATAATCAGCACTGCTGTGATTATTAGTGGAAAGCCTGTTACAATATCAGTTTTAGCAGTATAAAGAGCTCCTATTAGAATCATGGCACCAGCTGGTGCAATGACCAAGAAGAATCCCCAAGATCCTATTGCGGTACTAAATGTACCTGATTGGCTTGCTGCTAAAAGCCCAATTAGAAGAAGGAAAACAGCAAACCATTTGCTTCCACCTTTGATAATGTCTTCTCCTATAGCAGCAGTCTTCAATTCCTTTGCGCCTAATCTAGGTGATAACAAAATCCAAAATACCATGGCAGCTAGAAATCCGAAAATCAATGCTGGATTTGTGACATACTCAGTACCGGAAGGTGCTAGAGTAATCCATGGTCTCCAGATGGTACTGCCTGTTGGATGTGTTGTGATTGGCCCGATAAACACGGCTGCTGTCCCAATAGCGAAAGTAAGCAATCCACCGAGACCAAAAGCAAACTTTGCCTTCTCAGGACTCCTGGCATACTCTCTAATGGTGCTGTTTGGAGACCACCAGAAGAGTAATGCACATAATTGACCACCAAGAAGTATTGCATATGCTCCATAGACGAGGAGTGGACCAAGTACTTGACCTAGAGCAAGGATAGGAATGAACAATCCATTCAGAATTCCTGCAAAGAATCCAATCCATGTCTTACTTGAATCGACATAGAGCACTGATACCATTTGCCAAGTTAGTACGAAAATGGATCCTAGTAAATACAGATTTGCCAAGAATCCTCCAATTTCTGATGCATAATTAATATTGAAGTATCCAATCAGTACATATACTGCAATCACTGCAGCTACTAGGAAAGCAACATACAACACTGAACCAAAGATGGTTCCAAGTTTTGCCCTCAAATCACGAGAGCCAAAAGCTTGAAGGATTAATCCAATTGCGAGTAGACCCATAAATGCTCCTGAAAACAGATGATACTGAGGATTACCTGCAATACTCCATTGAATAGGAGTGTCCACTACGACTTCCCAAGTTGTGGAAGTTATTGGAATAAGTGGGACTCCTGCTAACAATCCAATAGCGGCCGCGATGATGGATAAGATGCTACCAAAACCAGCAAACACACCTACAATATCCGCGGGCGCGTCATCAGTTGACTTTCTGCGAATTGCTGAAAGTACAGTACTCATTTGTGCCATGTCTAAATTCCTCACTTGGTGATGGTCACCATCTTGGGATGAACGAAGATGAGGCATATAAATGCGTATCGGACAAGGCGTACAGAATTACAAAAGCATAATAGTTTGGGTTTTCATCATCAATTAACTATCAAGATTTTGGTGAAATGGATATGGCAGTCGATTTGGAAGTGTACCTTAAGGGAAAAAAGCTATTTATGAACGAATTTGTAGCCAGCGTTATCTCAGATGTGATGCTTGCAATACTGAATAACCTTCGAGATGTTGATATAAAGAAAATCTCGAAAATACAGATTGATTGAAACTGGCAGAATTGATTGATACAGGTTTGAAATAACGATGACGACATTTGGATGGAACAGAAAGATACTCTGGATTGATTTAACATCAAAAAAGACCGAGATTGAAGAACTATCGGAAGAGATTCTCGAGAAGTACATCGGCGGCAAAGGTCTTGGCGCTTATCTACTATATCGTCAACTTGAAGCGGGAGTAGATCCTCTTAGTCCTCAAAATACTCTATTCTTTTTGACTGGCCCTCTTCAGGGTCTTCCTGCACCTAATGTTGGAAGATGGTCTGTTGTCACAAAATCTCCCTTGACAGGTCTATTCATTGATTCCCATTGTGGTGGACCCCTGGGTCGTGAGATAAAGAAATCAGGATACGACGTTGTCGCTATCAAGGGAAAATCCGAGATTCCCGTTGTTGTTGTCATTAATGACGAACGAATTGAATTCGAGGATGCCAAAGATCTCTGGGGCGTGGGAACTCAAGATTCAACAAAAATGCTCCATGCAAGACATGTCGAAGGTTCAGCAGTCTATGTGATTGGTCCTGCTGGTGAGAACCTTGTTCTAACAGCGACTGGTTGTTGTGAACTAGCTCATCAAACGGGAAGGGGCGGAATTGGTGCAGTCCTAGGTTCCAAGAAATTGAAAGGCTTAGTTGTAAGAGGTACTAAAAAGATCGTAGCAAGTAATCCTGATATTCTACGAGAAACGAATAAAACTGTAGCCAATATCTGGAAGGCAAAGACTGACGATGATTTCAGGTATTATGGTACAGGATGCCTAGTGGAATTTTCAAATGAGCGAGGACAGTTTCCAACAAGAAATTGGTCGAATAGTTATTTTGATGGATATGAATCTTTGAATCCTGAAAAACATCAAGACTTAGCCAAAGGAGCTCACCTCTCTTGTCCCCATTGTATAATGCGTTGTACTCATGCCTATAGAATCGAAGACCCCAGTAATCCCGGGGTAGAGGTGGAATCAACAACCGAGTATGAAACATTTGGATTGTGTGGCGGCAACTTGGGTATCAGCGATTTTGAATCAGTGCTTCGTCTCAATTTTCTAGCAGATGATTTGGGTCTCGACACGATAAGTGCAGGGTCAACTATTGGCTTCGCAATGGATGCCTTTGAAAATGGTATTCTCTCTGAAGAAGAGATTGGGTTTCCCCTGAGGTTCGGTGATGGTGAGGCTGCTTTGAAGATCATGAGAATGATTGCATTCAAAGAAGGTATCGGGGCTACTCTCGCAAAAGGCACTCGTAGTGCTGCTAATGAGATTGGCAAAGGAAGTGAATCTTTAGCTGTTCATGTTAAGGGATTGGAAACGGCAGCTTGGGATCCCCGAGGCAAATTGGGTCTGGGACTTTCTTATGCGACTGCTGATGTCGGAGCCAGTCATCTTCGTGGATGGCCTCAGACAACAGATAAGCCCGATAAGTCAGCAGTTAATGTAGTTCGTTCCATGGTAATAGAACGAGATACAAAAACACTTACAGATTCAATGGTCATCTGCCATTTCACTTGGCATTTCCCACTGAGTCGAGAACAAAAGATAGCACTAGTCAATGGAGCGACAGGCAAAGTCTATGATGATGAAGAAATTTCAAAATTCGGTCAACGTGTTGAAACCCTTACACGACTCTTTAATATTCGAGAAGGTATCACACGTCAGGATGATATTCTTCCTCCAAAGTTTTGGCATGCTGAAACAGTTGGATCATCAAAGGGCATGAAAGCATTCATAGATCAAGATGACTTTGAGAAATCCTTGAACGAGTACTACGCTCTTCGTGGGTGGGGATTAGATGGTGTTCCAACTCGTGAAACTATAATTGACCTCGGACTTGACTCTCTGGTAAAAGATACTTAGAACAAACTTGGTTTGAAGTCTTTTCTTAGGTAGATTTCTTTTCTCTTCTCTGAGAAACCGGACTCGGTATACAGGTTGATCACATCATTTCTTGATTCACTGACCAATGTATCAAGCGCTCTGAGTCCTTTTTCCTCAGCTATCTCGATAGCTTTCTTGAGCATTGTTAATCCCAAATCTGTTCCTTCAAGTTCGTCTTCGATCTCAAAATGTTGAATAACACCGACTTTTCCTAATTTAGGATCTTTACCGATATCAAGCTTCAATGCAGCAACAACCATATCATTAGTACAAGCAACTATGAACATAGTTTCTAGGATGCCACTAGTTGGTGTACATGCTGCTTGTGCAGCGAGTTTTTGAAAATCATGTCCTTCTCGTGCATAGAATTCGTCTAGTGCTGTTCGATCTTGGGCAGTAGCGAGCTTGACATCAATGACCATCAAAAGAGGCCTCCAATTTTCCTTGGTTTCTAAACAAGAAAGCATTAGAAAGGTTTTGGTTGGTGAATAAAAGCAAGAGTTAATTTGATTTACTCCTTCTATAGATTGATGACATACGAACCTACTTCACATTCTGACTCTGTGCTTGTTCTAGTACTCATAGTATGTCTGATAATTTTGATTCTTGCAGTGATAATAATCCAAGCGCCTAATTTGTTTGGGCAATCATTTACTACAGCATCAACTTGTAGATGTCCTCAATGTTTTTTGTGAACTCATTTTCGGGGTACCGTAGTATAACAACAAAACGACTTCCTACCTCTATGAGGAGCGGTAGTAGTGGAATAATCGTAGCAACTCGTGCTTTAAACTTCGACTCTACCTCTGAGATTATTGCTTTATTCTCGTAGATCCCTGGTTTCTTATTGATGATTATACGAATCTCAGGAACCTGCAGTTTTCGAGCAACACTCAAAGTTGCAGCAGTCCCCAGTAGATCCTGTTCATCAATTCTTGCTACCACGAATAAAATGTGAGCTGTAGCCATTGAGAGTAGGGTCTCTCTATCAAGTCCTGGGTGTGTATCGATAATCAGGTAATCTAGGTCTTTTCCCTTTATGACATCAGTAAAT
The DNA here is from genome assembly GCA_016933575.1 of Candidatus Thorarchaeota archaeon. Taxonomy (GTDB): domain Archaea; phylum Asgardarchaeota; class Thorarchaeia; order Thorarchaeales; family Thorarchaeaceae; genus SMTZ1-45. The sequence goes on along the minus strand of JAFGAR010000028.1, from coordinate 96,433 downwards.
CCTTTCTTGAGATCTCCTACTTCATAGCCTTCTCTAAGAATTCTAGTGATGTCAGTTGCTGCCATGGAGCTTGGTATCAAGAAGAGCTTACCTTTCTTTATGTCCAACCTGTTTGTCAGGTCGATGCACGTGTCAGTGATATCGCATGTGCCACGAAGGTAATCATTCAATGTGTACTTCATCTTTTCCCGACCAAGGCCAAATATGACATGTATACCTGGCGATGCCATGTCTGTGTCCATTACTGCAACTCTCTTTCCTTGCAAAGCTGCAAAAGCTGCTAAATTCGCGGCAATGTTGGATTTCCCTGTTCCACCACGAAAACTATGTATCGAGATTATTTTACCTGACATGACTTAACACCCTATTTTTTGACCATGTTACATTGTTACCCAGCACACGCAACACTTCCATTATTCTACCTGCTGGAATATTCGTTCTTTCTGAAATTTCTCTTATAGAATAACTTCCATTACAATATTTCCAGATTGTATTGACAATATCAAAGTCCCTTTTTTTAATTCCTATGACTTCAAGGTACGCCGCAAACCGTTCATCACGGTCTTCCAAAACAGGGAAGAGCCGTATGATACGGATCATGCTCTTAGCAATCAATTGGGCTAATAATTCATCTCCTTGCTCTCTTGGTAAGCCCATTATTTCATGCAATTCTGCAACAGTGGCCATTTTCTCTAGTTTCTCAAGGAGTTTGAGTGCACCAGAATGAACGCTCTCTGGAGCTCTGGAAAGCATGATACTAATTTCACTCTGTATTTTCTCCAATGCAACAATAGGTTCAATTCCATCAAAATCATAGAATGAAATTGGACCCTCTGCTTTGTCTGGTTCAAATTTTTTAGCCTCTTCAAAGCTAGTGAGTTGAGCTAGAGCAAGGAACGGATTTACCAATTCTATGTATGTCTTTTCTGACATACCTAAGTTAATAACAAATGCACATACCCCTTTCTTCTTCAGATTGACCAAGAGAAAGGCTGTAGCTTTTTCTAGACTTGAGTGTTCGTGTATCTCTATGTTTTTGTCAAATGACGATATGAAATCCAATACAGCTTCCAATTCATAAGCTCTGAGATTTGATACAGCTACATATCCATCGTGAGTGACTAAAGCTCCTCGTAGTATATCACGATTCACTTCAACCTCAGCCATCGATTTCTTTAGACGATTCAAATCCTCAGATGGCAAAAGGATTGTTTTGTATTTTCGTGCAAGTCCCGGAATCCCATTAAATTTGTGAAGTGTTTTTTCAACTATGTCGGTAAAAGGTCTGAAGCTCTTTGAATCTGGCAATTCTTTCATGAGATCAGAATAGAACATACTTACAAATTGCTCTGCAAGATCTTGGAGTATTACTCTGTGAATCTCTCCGCTATCTTCTTCAGCAACAAGCGCGATAAAGAATAGATCGCCTTTCTTTTCCCACACCAGTTTATTTGTTGCAAACGACATCACTGTGATTTTATCTTGACTTACTTCTTTAGCAAAAGAACCAACAGCAGAAAGAAATGCAGCGACCAGTTCATCAAGTTTCCTTGTTCCACTAACACTATAGTGGTACAGAAGGATCCCTGTTTCTCTAAGTACGATGATCTCTTTGACCATTGAGTGGTCTCCTAATCACAACAAGTATTTCATTGCAAATATGCACTTAATTCCTTCTAGAGATTTAGAGTTAGTTATGAATCTTCGACGAGTCCTGTAACATCTACCAAACGCCATTCAACTTCTTCACCAAGTTTCTCTAGAACTTCGTAAAGCCGCTCTGGCACAACTCCCAATCTCTCGCTAATATCCACAAGGGCTCTGTTTCCGTTGCACAGGTTCTTTGCTCTATCGAGTAATTGATAGTCCTTATTTGGAAGTCCCACAAGATCTAGGTATGCATCGAAACGCGCATCATTTGTTCGAATCATTGGACATATTTTGGAAATTGATAACAATCCTCTGATTGCGAGATATTCGATGACATCGGATATCTCTTCAGGAGCTAGACCAAGGTTTCTACTCATGTCATATAGAGATGTCTTACCATCGATTGCTGAAAGTGCTCTATTGCCAGAACCTCCAAAATCTCTATGGAACTCGTCTAGGAAATTCCCTGATCTGATTGCTATGTTCATTGAGGTTGTCTTTAATTTTGGGACAACGAACGCACTGAGGCTAGACATTACCAGTAAGATTCCCTCGTAGTATGTGAATACGCCTTTGACCTCATGTTCAAAATCCATGAAGACGTCAAGTATTGGTATTTCCATTTTTAGTTCATTTTCATAACGTGCCATGAATTTCCTACTTAATTCACGAAGGACAGCTCGAAGAACCTTCTCAGAAGAATTAGTTTCTACAAGAAATATGAAGAGACAATCACTCTCATATTGTTCATAGAGGAGTTCTGATCCTTCAAAAGAAAGACTCTGAATCGACCGCTCTCCTAATTCAGTGGCAAAACTAGTTATTGCGCTCAGGAATCCAGAAAGTAGATCATCCAATTTTCTTGTCTTTGTTCGTGAGAAATGAAAGATTGGTGTACCCCCTGATGTTAGAACCATGAATTCATTAACGCCGAGTTTACCAACCAATTCTATTCACTCCTTATTCTCTCCCAAATCTGAGAGGTCTTTAAGCTATCGCATGTAAACACAATATTTTCCAGAAAAGGATTTGAATGCGAAACATCCATATTCCATTATTTTCAGCATGAATTAGGCTTAGGAGAGAGTACTATGCTTCAATATCGAGAATTTCCAATAAAGACTACTATCATCTTTCTACTCTTTGCAGCCCCCTTTGCATTTTGCATATTCATCATCACGAATCTAATCTCTGGTACTTTATTTGAGCTCACTCTGCTTGAGCATCATGGATTGCTTGGCTATGGAGCATTAGCTGGAGTATTCACCCTTCCATTATCAGGTATTGTCGCAGATCGAGTCAAACGACTTGATCCACTAATAATACTCGTATCGATTATCCCGGCATCTTTAGGATTAACGAAATTAACAACGCTCTCATTGGATATGGTAGAGAGTATTGATTTTGTGCTAGTCATCGCTTCATTTGCATGTCTATCATCACTATTGGTCTTTTGGACTATCCGTGTTAACCAGAGCATTATTGTAAGATATAGAGGTCGTAGCACAGCTCTTTTCCTTGCTTTAGCTGTGATTTTGTCAGCTGTATATGCCATACTACCTCAGATCAATCTGACTATCAACTCATCAATTCTAATAGTACCTGCACTCATAGCTATGATTAGTGTCTTCATAACAGTAGGTCTAAGGCCTTGGAAACAACCTCGTGTTTCACTCGCTGCATCTGGTACTGTTATTCGCTACTTTATACCTACAGTACTCATCATGGCCTCCTATCTACTATGGTACATGGTTACAAAACTTGCAATTCAACAAGGTTTCTTTGGAGATCCATCGTATGTTTCTCTACCCCAGTTGGTGAATCTACAATACTTGGAGTATGCACTTCTAATTATTGGAATTCTCTGTGCTGGTTTTATCTCTGACATACGAGGTCGAAAGCCAGCATTCAGTTTCAGTCTTCTACTAATGGGTCTCTTGACCATTTTCGGATCAGCTTTGTACAATGCATACTTTCTAGATCCAGACCTAACAATTCTGTTGATTAGCTTATTAGGTTCGGAGCGTTTTATCGAGGGTTATCTTCTTGGTCTATATCTCCTGTTGATTTGGCCTGAACTGGGGTCAGTGAAATCCAAAGGTCTACGTCTATCTTTAGTCTGGTTCTTCTTTCTAGGCTTTATGGCTCTCTATTGGGCTGTTGATCTCAATTCATTAGTGTTTGGAATTCAATTTCATATTCCTTCAGTTGTCTATGCAGTTGGTGGTCAATTCGCTATTCTATTTTCGCTGATTGCTCTCTATCTCATTGGACCACTTCCAACTATTCTTGGAAGGGAAATCGAAATAGAAGAGCTTGCACTTGATTTTGATGAACGTCAGGTCAAGAAGACTGTTGATGCCTTTGTTGGTGCTGATGATTTTGCATCGATAAAGAGTCAATTGGATATCATTGATGCTGGTTCTGAGATTAGTGACAGTGACATGAGTGAGATACTTGGTGTTGAACTGAAGGATTCACTGCCACTTAGAAGTGTGCCTGGTATCGGCGAAGCTCTAGAGAAGAAATTGCATTCGGCAGGTTATGATTCTGCCGCTCAGCTTGCAGGTGAAACTGCACAACGTCTAGCTCAGAAGATTGATGGATTGACAATTGCTCGAGCTGAGAAGATACTGAAGGATGCAAGAAAAGTTGTTCAAAAAACAATAAAGAAAGGAAATAGCAAGAAAGCATAGTAGATATTACTTTGGTTTTTCTAACAACCTCTCTTTGCCCTTTATCCTACCATCCGAACTATGAGGCGTACGATAGACTGTGTCTTGAGACTTCTCAATTTCTCTAGCCTCGTCAGCCAATTTAGCTGCAGACCTCATCATCTCATGACCTGCTGCAACCATTGGAATATAATCATCTGACTTCTCAGTCTTAAAACATGCTTTCGCGGTGATTGAAGCTACTGATTCAGCTATCGTTAATGCTGCAAATGCCTTTGCTTTAGCATACGGGTTATTGAACTTTGCATATTGCACTGCCAATTCTGAGGTAAGTGTAATAGTTGGCAACCTTTGATCATTTCCTTTTTCTATATCATCAATGACATCGCCTATGATTTCTTGAAGTGCTCGAATGATACCACACACAGACAGGACTTTGATAGCATCCGCATTGAAGAGAGCCATCTCAGTTGGGTCTAGAAACTCAGCTCTCGCTCCAATCATCGAATCAGATGGGACAATGATGAAACCCTCATTCTTATTCACCTGAGTGACTTGCTTTCCTGATTCATCTTTCGTTTGCCAAGCCTTTTTTGATGGCGCATCTGATATCGATATCACTGGAATTCCTATATCACAGAGTTTCACTCGTGTTTCTGAAGGTCCGCTTAGACTGGCATTTGGGCTTACAATAATTGCCAGATCTGGTTTGAATTCTCCCCATACCTCAGTGGCTTTGATGCATGATTCTGGATCCATCTTTGCACCACTCGAGAAGACCCTCACGTGAAAATCTGAGCGTTCTGCTCGTTCATCGAAAATCAACTCTAGAAGGGGTGATGATGCAATGCAACCAATTTTAATCACAGCCAAGTTAAAATTCATAATAGAGTATCCTTCTGTACATTTCACTTTGATAGAAATCGACTGGTATCTCTCTGATATATGCATTTTCTAAAAAGGTACTAATTTTCTGAAAAGGACCGTGATGTATATTTCTGACAATCATTGCACAATATCTCATAATCCCAATAGGCATCTCCACTTGCTGTGCTTACAGACCATTGAGCATAAATAACTAGAACATTCATACTCTCACAATTGCCGCATCCTCTCATTGCAATCCTCTTATTCAAAGGATGCGCATGGATTAACACTCCTGTTCCTGTGAAGACACTTGCAAGCATATCATTGTTCTCACCTGGGATTAATGGTTCTGTACAATCCGTCATCCAGCTCTTGCTAGCAAGGCGTGGTTCATCTGTAATCTGTTCATACAACAAACAAGTTCAATCCTGTGAAAATTATATACTACAATTCAACCTGATACTCTAAAATAATATGCCAGACCAGTCCCCGAAAGCAAATCTGCTCCTTTAAGTTGCTTTCCACAAGTAGCGCATCTGAATACTATTTTTGGATCATTCGAAGCTGTTCCACATGCATTACATAGGGGCTCGACATCAATTACAGCAAGTTCATTGACTTTCACTGGCTGTTTACAATTGACGCATGTCACCTCTGCCAAATCATCTACAATCACTGCATGAAATTGATTGCTACACTTTGGGCAAAATACTGTGTACACTTTGTGGATATCACTAGAATAGCAGGTAGGACACTGCAATTCCACCAAGAGATCAGAGTTTCCACATTGTCGACATTCAACCTTACGCCCAAAGGTTCGGGATTCCAATACTTCTTCATCTTCAAGGTCTCTTAACAGCCTTGAGACCTCATCGTCATCATTACCTAGGTATTGATGAGCCTCAGGGTATCTCACTGTCGCCTTTAGAACATGTTTCGGAATAATTTTCTGTAATCTTCCTGACATCATATCTCCAACTAACATTTTCACGCTTGGATTCAATAGCAGTTCTTCACCAGAGGTCTCAGTGATTAAATCTTTTAACCCATGAAATGCCTTTTCTAGTTCTTTATCCCAATTATCACTATCAAAATCTATAGTGGGAGCTAAACGCAACAAGTTACGTTCGATAGATGCACTGTTTTCGCCTTGCTCAAGAAGCACAACAAGGCAATTTGGTGGTCGCATATACGAAATTACTAGACCGCTCTGTATCTTTGAATATCCTATCTCTGTTTCCTGATTTACGCCATGTCCCATGAACACGGTGACAGCCTCTTCACTTGTCAGTGGTGCAGCCTCGGGATAGGATCGACCGACCATTGGTCCTAATCTATCATCCCACCAAATGGAAAAGATTGCCTTTGGCACTATAAGATTCCCCTTAGTCACTGTCCCCATGTGACTTAGTCTTATTTTCAGAGTGACTTATACTCTTATCAGCCTATTCTTGATAAATATCCCATAACGGAATTGTGCAGTCGTTGAAGTACCGAAGAGTATAAAACCACACTCTGAAGTTCGACCGGTCAACACGTGTGAATCGTAACATAGGATGTATCATAGATGGCCTTGCGTAATCGACGTTGTTTCATATTCGCTCTCATATTTACTTGGATTATATTATCACCTTACATGATTTCTGTCAGTTATGTGAGCATTAATCAAGGTCCGGTCACGATAATGAAACCTGCTGCTCCAACGATTACTGGTCCTTCCTTCTATCAATTTGAAAATGGAAGCGCAGGAGAAACCATCGTATACACGGCTTCTGATGCATCTCCAAAGAACTACTCTATCACTGCCAATGGCACAATTTATGATAGTGGCATTTGGGATGGAGATGATATTACGTTATACCTAATATATCTCTACACTCGAAACATGATTGATACACTACCAACAGAATTCAATTTCGTTGTCAAAGTGTTCAATCAACAGAATGAATCAGCTTCAGTATCAACCACAGTCCGTGTAATACTGGATGAGAGTGCACCAATCATTCAATCCCACGATAACATTACCTATGAGGTTGGTTCTTTTGGTCATGAGATTCATTGGAACATCACCGAGTCAAATCCTGACTTTTATAATGTTACACGCGAGTCTAACGAAAGTGGTACGAATTATACCGAGATTGCTAGCGGTTCATGGGATGGTGATGATATCATCATCAATGTCGATGGATTGAACGAAAGCCATTGGTATATTTACACACTATTTGTCAATGACACATTTGGTCGAAATGCAACGAGTTTTGTGAATGTCACAGTTCTACCTGACCTGACTAACCCAGTAGTTTCTTCTCCCGCTGATGTTTCATTTGAGTTTGGCTCAACAGGACATGAGATAAAATGGTTCGTCTATGATAGCAATCCGAAAAACTACACTATAGATGCTGTAATTCTCTACAATGATACAACATATGGAAATGTATCAGCATTTCATTCATTTGTGAACATCTCTCAGGCTGATTGGAGTTTTCCAAATCCAGAAGGTCAGAATATCACTGTTCTTCTTGATGGTCTCTTTCTTGGGAACTATTCATTCATCATAACAGCTTTTGATGATTTTGAGAGATCATCACAAGACATTGTTAATCTCACTATATACAAAGATATTCGAGCACCAATCATAACGGCAGATGATGATCTTACGTATGAAGAAGGATACACGGGTTATGCTCTTACTTGGAGTGCTGAAGAGAGTAATCCACTATCATTCAATCTTACACTAGATAGCACTGTCTTGTTGAACGGCACATGGCGTGGTGAAAACATAACAATCAATGTTGATAAACTGGCTGTGGGTACTTACACATACAACTTAACGCTCAAGGATTACTTTAACGCCACTTCGTTTGCAGTAATTGTAGTTGAAGTAGAACCAGATGCACATAATCCAATAATTTCTGGAGTACAAGTCATTCAGACCTTGAATTCTCCATCGACCAATAACATCACTGTTCAGGCATATGTTTGGGATCTTAATAACATCTCAAGCATTACTATTGAATGGAGTATTGGCAATCCACAGGATGCAGGTTTTACGTTTGAGACCAAAGCTATGGATCTTGCAGAGATTGCTGATTACTTCATTGCCCATCTTGGTGAATACACTCATGGTTCAATAGTCTGGTACAAGGTAATTGCAGTGGATAATTCCTCATTGAACAATGTTCAAGAAACCGATTGGACGAGTATCACTGTTACAAAGATGAGTTCTAATACAGCTCCTGCGCCTCTCTATGCTATAGTTGTTTTGCTTGGTGGACTCTCTCTTCTAGTAATTGCAGTTCTGTACTTCCGGACTAAAGTCAAATAATTAAGAGTCAATCTACGCAATCGTGGATGGTGAATACAGCATTATTCACTCTGTATGAGGTGAACGTAGTATATAGAATTTATTCATCTTGAATCTGGCTGAATTTGATAGTGTGTTTAATGCCTTGTCTCCTAATGGTTCAATTTCGATGTTTCCAGCCTTGTGGGCGGCATGGAGCACTTCTTCTCCTCTGGCTGAACGAACTAAGACAGTAGTCCAACCCTCTTCTGAACCAATATTTCCACATGATAGGTCTGCCATAAATCCTGTCAGGTCATTGCAATAAGCACATGATGTAGCAGCTGCTGAATCAAGATCACTTACAGGCCAAGTTCTCTCCTGTTCTTTGATTGTAATCTTGAATTCTCCTCCCGCAATAGCAAAACGTTCAACATCATCAATCATTATTCCTTCCCTCTTTAGAAATACAACAAGGTCCTGATAGTTGAAAGATTCCATACAGAAGAGACTGATAGTGAAGATACTTGCATCTTTATCAATGGCAAACAGTCCTGCGTGGTGTTCCTTCATTCGATGAATTGATTCAATATTACAAGCTGTGCCAACAACCGCCAACGACGATAGTCCCTTCTTATAGTTTTCAAGCATTTCATTGACTGTCTGTGCATGAGTATAGATTGTTCCACCGCATCTCCATAGTTCACTGGAATTGGTAGCAGTTCTGGGCTCTGGCAACCATGGTATGTCTTTTGATTGGCATGCTACGACTGCTGCTTCAATCATATTGCTATCAAGCATATATCCGAGAATAGCGTTGACAGCTCCACCATCCTGTCGAGGATGATTATCGGAGGCTTTTACTTTCCACGCACTTCGAAATCTCCCAAGCAATTGGTTTTGTAATGGGTAAGTTCTAGGACACATCGCATAACAAATGCCACACGAAATACATTCCCCAGTGAGTGATGGAATATACTTGTTGTTCAGACGCTCTCCACTGATTGCATCAACAGGACAGGCAGCAACACAGGCTCCACATTCAACGCATGCTCCAGTCTGTATAATTTCTTTCTCGAGTTTTTTGAATGCATATCTCTTGGTTGTTTCCTTGAGTATCTCTTGCATCTTGTCGATAACTTTCTTGTGGTCTCGAGTCATTGCGAGTTCTCCAGAACAGGTATTATGGCTATGAGATTTATCTATCATATTTAGCGATGCCGGAAAGACATAAGGCAAGGTCTTTATTCATAATGAAAAAGAGAACCAGGTCAGAAAAGGAGATGTAATCGATGAAATTGACTGAAGAACAAATTAGTATGCTCCTCGATGCTAGTGAAAAGCAAGTATGTACCACTGATGAGTGCTGTGTGCAGCTTGTTGCTATTGCCAATCTGCCAAGTAGATTCGGCGATTTTCAAATCTGTGGATTTGTCAGTCCCTGTGATGGGAAAGAACATACGGCAATTATCAAGGGAGATATTGTCAATAAGACTGGAGTTGTTACTAGGGTTCATTCAGAATGCCTCACTGGTGATGTAATGGGCAGCAAACGTTGCGATTGTCGAGATCAACTTCTTGAGTCTCTAAAGATTATTGAAAAAGAAGGAACAGGCGTTGTCCTCTATCTTCGACAAGAAGGTCGAAATATTGGGCTAACTGAAAAAATCAAAGCCTATGCACTTCAAGATGAGGGACTCGACACAATTGATGCAAATATACACCTTGGTTATCAACCAGATGAACGAGATTATGGTATCGCTGCAAATATACTGAAGAATTTGAAAGTCAAATCTATAAAATTGTTGACTAACAACCCTGAGAAAATCCATCAATTGAGAAGTGCAGGAATTCAGATTGATGAGAGAATTCCACTGATAGTGGAGCCATCAGAGTACAGCAGAGCTTATCTTGAGACCAAAGCCAAAAAATCAGGCCATCTATTTGGAGAACTTGCTTCAACAACTACTATTCATCAAATTGAAGAAATCCATGAAAGATTTGAGGCGAAAGAGAGCTAATTACATACTCTCTTCTCTCAATCTTTTTCTACTTCGATGTCTTTGACATTTTTGAGATATGATCTCGAAGAACATCTTCGGAATTATCTGCTTTTACAAAGACAGGTACATTATCCAATCCGGTGGCAATATAGCTGGATAATAGCCATGAACCAGGTGGGAATTCCAGTGTCTTGTCTAGAATACTCAAATCAATTTGGAATGAGCTGCTGACTACAGTTCTGTCATATGGCCTTGGGAGTGTTCCTACAAAGAATGTGTGTAATTGCTGAAGTATGTTAGTATTCAGATACGCAATTCGTTGTGTTGCTAAGGCACCACCTAATCCGTACTTTCTTCCTTGTCGTAGAAGTCGCTCAACAGCATAACTTGTCTGTGCTAAATGGCCACTGGCTCCTGATGGAATGAATTCTTGAGCCTCATCGAAGACGAATAGGATTTGGGGTTTTATTTCGAAACTCATCTTTCGATACCTTAGAGCTGCACCCGTCAATTTGATAACGAGGTCTCTGAGGGTGTCTGGATCTGCAATAGATATGCAAATCACTCTCTCCGGTCCTGACAATTTCTTCAGAAGATCTTTTACAGTCACACCAGTGGAACTTGCTTTCTTTGCTCGAGCAATCACTGCTTTCAGTGTGCCTCGCGTTGTTGCCCATGCATAGAGCGTGGATTTATCATGCACTTGAAAGGTGGCAACAGCTTTCTTAGCTTCTGCATCGAGTAGATCAACAACATCCTCATCTATCTCTTCATGATCTGACCTATTCTCTATCTCCATATATTGAACGATAGCATCTATTACCTCATCTATTGCTTGAACGTAAGTAGGTTTGGCAGAGTTATCAGTGCGTATTCCTTTCATCTCTTGAATGAGACTTCCAAAGGTTGGGACTTGAGTTTGAGGTCTGTTGAAGTAGGATACTTTCCTTTTGGAATAAATTTGTTTCAGAACTTCGTTTGCCATATCATCCTCCTCAAAGTCACGAGGTTTTACAATTGAACGTGCGAACTGCTCAGCTGTTTTCGCTTCTTCTTCAAGAACTATCAAGCTTGGAATCTTAGGATCCATGAACACATCACTGAGAAGAAACGGGTACTCACAACTGATATCAAAGAGAACCAGCTTTGTGTCTTCTGAATAATACAAAATTCGTCTGAACAGGTTTGAGAGTAGATTACTCTTACCTCCACCTGTGAAGCTGAACACACCAAAGTGATAACGTACAAGTTTGGGAAGGTCAACATAGATAGGAATCTCTTTTTCAGACTCCATGAACATTCTAAGAACTCCTACGCGTGGATCTTTTTTAGGATCTGCACTTGAAGTGGACTTTGTGAAACCTATTGATTCCTTCACCTTTGAATTGTAGATGAAATCCACTGTTTCCATGTTAATGACATGAACGCGCTCACCAATAAGAGGATATGAGAAGCCCTTCTTGAAACTAATCTCTCCCTTTGCATCGACAATTAGATCATAGTTAATTGGAATTGCTGTCATATGCACCATCATGGTTGCCTGGTCATCAGTAGACCAGTCTGGCACAGCCTGTTCTATGATTTCCATCTGCAATGGATAATAGTGACTATCACTCACACCACCTAATCCATAATGTAGAGGCCAAACTTTGCTAATTACCATTACAGTGTATCGTTCGATTTTTCCCTTTACAGACTTCTTCGATTGTCCTCTGAAATTCTTTACAGCGAGCAGCATTCCTTCTTCGAGTTGAGCCATGAGTTCCTTGTTATATCGGATTTTGATTCTACAATCATACCGAGCTGCTGAACCAGCCCATTCTGAAGTATAATTTGCAGCAATTGGAATTACCCTTGCGAGCCTGCCTTCAAAAGCTCCATCGAAATCTGTGAAGTATTTCTTATGGTGTTCGTCTTGATTGCTCAATACTAGTCCTCCGTTCTCTGAAACTGCTAAGATAGAATAGGAACTCACGCAGGTCTGGACGATTCATCAACCAGTTCCCTGTACTCTCTATCATACCTTTAATTTGTGTGTAATGATATTTAGCTACCTTATCAGCAACGTATAATGGTTTAAGATGTCCAAATAGTTCTGGAATGCTATTACTTGTCATCATCCCGAAGAGTGAGATGATAAATGACTGGATTGGATTGTCCTGACCCTCAAAGAAAATGACTTCAACAGGTTCAGGAAAATCTGGTCGGTTCTCATAGTCGTGTTTTAACGTAACAACTTTGCCTGGTCTGATATCATAAAATGGGTAGACCAAGCGATCATATAGAAGCACATTGCTCCTTAATTTTGGGTCAGAAGCTGCTTGGCACAGTTGGAAATAGGATTTTAGAAATGTCTTCTCCAAAGAAATCTGATTCCTTCTAGCTCCAGAAACGACACCCGGCAATCTCTCAAGATGCGGAACAATTGTCTTGAATGCTGTATCATATTCAACTGTTGCCCAAGGAACTTTAAGTCTGTCTCGCTCATGCAATGAAACCCACTGTAGAATCATCCTGTCGGTATCCGGTGTATCCTCACCTCTATCAACAAATCCACCTTTGAAGCGATTGACATAATTCAAAACCGGCAAGACTTGTCGTTTAAGATCTCGAGCTGACGTGTCTTTCGCAACACCAACAAGGAGGGTTGGATTCTTCCAACTCTGATCAATAGTCAACAACAGTGAAACAAGACTAAGAAATGCAAGGTCATTTGTTGTAAGCCAGCGACCATTGATTTTGAAACGATCCTCATAGGTCACTTCTGCATCAGGTGAAAAGAGTCTTCCACAGACTTCATCAACTAGTAGCTTGATACGTGCTTTGAGGTCCCTATATTGAGGTTTTAGGACAAAGTTATCCCTATCTCTGAGTATTATGCCTTCAATCTCTCCAGAACCACGAATTCCTTTCTTCAGTTCCTTATCCAATCTGGATTGTCTAAACTCATTATCTAGTCCAAGTAAACGAACTAGTTCTGCTCTCGTTAGACTATGTCCACTTGCATTCATCAATTCCAAAATGACACGTGATAAAAGATTCTCTCCACGAGCAGGAGGCGTTCCAAGGTCCAGAGTCCCAAATAATCTTCGAGCATAGACCCATTCAGTCTTTGAGAATGGTCTTCCTCCTATCCTGTAACCAATTAATCCACAATCATGGTCAAGATTCAATCGAAAATCCGAGGTCTCTGCATAGAACGATGCAATTTCAGAGGAAAACACGCGATCCAACAATAGGATGTCCACAGGATTCTCAGAACTCACAAGTCTATACGCAAGGTAGAATTCTGACAATCCCATTAGATAGTCAGCAAATGCTGAATTATCAACCACCCAACTATCAGAGTAGGTTATGGAATGGTCGACATCTCCATCCTCTGCTCTGACAAGTAGTGTCTGATCAATTTGAGGAACCTCGTTGATATATACTGGTAAGACACTTGACACACCAAGACCTCTCTCTAGATATTTCTCATCATAGCTGATCTCTGCCTTACCTTTGTCATCTATTTTGATTTCACCATGAGCTGAGTAGGCTCCTGCAAAAAAGATGAGAAGATCGAAAATATCATGTTTGAAAACAGTACCATCTATCCCTGCTAATGAAAGTGTTCGTTTCTTGAAAAAATCATCAACAAATCTGCAATTGAATAACGCATTTGGATAGGTTACAAGTAGTTTTGAAAGAAACTCGTCATAGACTCCCTTCAGACCACCAAATTTGCCTTTATAATCCTCAACTTGTCTACGAGCTCCGCCAAGGAGTAGATCTCCACTCTGTTTGAGGCGGCGGCCAATGAAAGAAGTGTCATCAGTCATTTCTTTCCCCACGACTCCAGACAATTAATGTACCACCCAAGTTCAGTTAAGAACATTACTCGGTCTTGCCGAGTACAGGTGCTTTTTTGGGTTTTCGTTCTAACTTTATTGACATCAAAGCATACGTAAGAAAAATGGTAATGATTAATCCACCTATGCTTGAAATACTATAGACTGTTCGTAGACTACCGAAATAGTCCCAAAGAAGCGCTCCCACAAAGGAACCAAAGAGGCGTGTAGAACTCATCATAAACTGATAGGTTCCAAGAGCACGTCCTTTCATTTCGGATCCTACCCCATTTACAGCAAGGATGTTTTCAGCCCCTGTCCATATTACTAGTGGCGCAGCCCATACTATATTCAGAATTACAAGTGTGAGAACACCCTCACCAAATGCAAATATACCAACTATAACAGCAGTGCTCCAGATTGCCATTATCAATGCAACACGGACATTTCTATCAGTCACTCCACTAACGCTGTACATTAGAATGACACTCGTGAATGAATATGCAGCCCAGGCATAACCATAGGTCGCTTCATCCAAGCCCCATTCTCCCACGATAAGATTCCCTAAGTATGGAAATGCTAGATTTCCCATGAAGACATAACCAAACATGCCCAGTGTAAAGATCCAGAAATTTTTTCCCAAGCCTCTGAAAGAAATCAGTGCTCCAGCTTTAGCTTTTTCTATAACATCTCTACCGAGAGATTCTCGTACAATCCTTGTGTTTGCGACAAGTGCAACCATGGTTCCAACTGCAGCCAACAGATGCAAATCTCCAGCGACATACCCTGATTGCAGGAGCATCGCTGCAGCAATTGGACTAATGCCATCTACTAAAAATGCAGGCAACAGGGTCATATTGAAAATTCTTGCTGAATTCTCAGTGCCAATGATAGTAATCTCATCTGCAGGCATCGCTCGACTCATGATAATGATGAATGCCCACCCGAAAGATGTGATACCATATTCTAACGGAACAAGCGGCCATATTGGAAGAAATCTCAGAGACACCAATCCGATGAACATTGGAATGAATGCAAATGACATGGCATTTTTCCTACCAATAAAATCTGCAACAGTTCCTGAAACCGCATAACCTACAATCATTGCGAATGTACCAATTGAAAAGGTCAATCCAATCTGCCACTTCTCAACAACACCTGCGAGGAATATGCCAAATTGCCAAGCCCACAGGCTCATCGAGAATTGAGCTATACCAGTTACTCCTGCAAGCCTCCAAAGATTACCGCTTAGCCCTAGCCAGCGTATAGGGCTAATCCCAGTATCGACTATTGTTTCCACCTCAGGGGATACTGGATAGTCATGATCGGTCAAAATGGATAGCTCCTTTTCCAACGCTTTGTGCTGCAATCGCCTTATGATGATGTCTGTTTCGGCGTGTAAGATGTGACACAACCCTTAAAGTGTGCTCATTATCAGAAACTTATTCAAAGAATGAAACATAACACGAGGTCTTGATCCCTTGATAACTTTGGAAGATGCTGATCTCCGATTGAATCGAGCTGTTACTTTCGAATGGCTCTATACGAACGGTTTAGGCGGCTATACTTCTTCCACAATAGTAGGTCTCAATGTGCGTGGATACCACGGTCTTCTTGTTTCATCTCTCAATCCTCCAGTCGACCGGTGGTTGACATTATCAAGATTGGACGAGGTCCTGATTAATTCAGAAGGAGAATGCAATCTTAGTACTGAACAGACTACACAAGGAGTAACACATCGAGGCTATAGATATCTAAAGCGATTCGATTTGAATCCACTCCCTCAGATGGTGTATTCTACTGGATGTGTTGAGCTTGAGAAGACCGTCTTTATGGCATATAGACGGAACATTACCGTCGTAAATTATGAATTGAAGAACACCGAGGAAAGTGTTCTGACAGTGACACCTCTTCAAACATGTAGAGACCTTCATGCACGACCCCCTCATCTTGATTTCACTCCTTCCGTTGAAATCATCAATAACCATTCGTACTTCTCCTTTGATGAACGACCCAATAGTCCATGGATGTATGCATACACTCCAGATGCTGAATTCATGCCAAGTGAGATTCGGATAACTGATCCCCAGATCTATAGACGCGATAAAGCAATGGGCTTACCTCACGAGGAGGAGATGGTCATTCCAGGTGTCTTTCACACAGTTCTCGATCCTGGAGAACATTTTCTATCATTCTTATTTGCTGTAGGTCCTTCTCAGAAAGATCTTATGAGTAGTCTTGGACCCCTCGCTAATGCACAGAGGAAAGACTTTGCAAAACTACGATTTGAAGAACTACGGAGAAGGAAGATTCTAAATGACAGAGCATTCTCCATGTCTGCGAAGGAAAGAGATGAAGATATAGAATGGTTAATCCTTGATGCAGATACATTCATTGTAGATAGAGAATCTACAAACATGCGTTCAATAATTGCAGGATATCATGAGCTTGCAGATATTGGTCACGATGCAATGGTATCACTCCCCGGACTGACAATGTCCATCGGTCGCTTTCAAGATGCTCGGGCTGTACTCACGAATTATGCTCGCCATTCACGATATGGTCTAGTGCCGAATGATTTTCCCGATAGAGGTATTCAACCAGAATACGATTCTGTTGATGCATCTTTATGGTTTATCATGGCTGTGCACAAATACATTCAGGCCACGAACGATGTTGAGTTTCTTCGCGGTATTATTTGGGAGACAATGGAGAGTATCATTGCCGCGTATCGAATTGGAACGAAATTTAACATTCATGAAGATCATGATGGTCTAATTATATCTGGAATCGAAGGTTTTGAAGTTTCATGGATGAACGATCATGTTGATGATTGGTTTCCAACACCTAGAATTGGTAAGTGTGTAGAAGTCAATGCACTCTGGTTCAACGCATTGATGGCCATGGGTGAGATGTGTGAGTTCATGGGACGAGACCCATACGAGTATCAAGCAGTATCTTCTTGGATTCGTGAAGCATTCATTCAGGCATTTTGGGATCCTGAACTCGGTTATCTCTATGATGTCGTTACTGATGAAGGAAATGATAAATCGATACGACCAAACCAAATCTTTGCTCTCAGTCTTCCTTATCCCCTCCTTGATAGATTGAAGGCCAACTCTGTTCTCAAAGTTGTGACAAAAGAACTACTCACTCCGTTTGGACTCAGGACTCTTTCTCCCACAGATACAAGATATGCTCGAGCCTATACGGGTGGACCTAGGAGTAGAGCAGCAGCAACTCATCAGGGAACTGTCCATCCTTGGTTAATTGGTCCATACATATCTGCATGGCTACGAGTAAATGGAGATACTCCTGAGAATAAACTAAAAGCTGAGAAGAAGTTCTTCAGACCAGTCTTGAATTCAGTTCGTCGAGGTTGTCTTGGTACTGTTTCAGATATGTTCGATGGTTCAAAACCACATCGCGATCGAGGTACAGTATCTCGAGCCAGAAGTGTTGCCGAGCTATTACGTGTTTATTTTGACGAATTATAATATCTCTAGTGAAAAGGATGATTCATACATATGCTCTATATATGTTAATTATACATGAATATCTGCAGTTAGTCGGTTTTTCCATCAGAGGTAATTAGGAACGTACCTTGGATGAAAGCACCAAAACAACGAGAACCAGTAGGAAACTCCAATCATATTCTTTCAGGTCAATCCCATATTGTTGAATATGCAATACGGATGTCTTGCACGCTTGGTTCTTGCTGAGGTGAAGATAATGAAGAAAATAAGCACAATTATGCTGATCACTATGTTATTGGTGAGTATCGCAGGTGCAGTTAAACCAGCCACAGCTCAGTCTGAAGCTGAACCAGTATTAGGTGTTCAATGGCTTGTGGAGAATGAGACCACTCAATTCTCTCACGAGGATCAACACTCTACCTGGGTCTTTGGACCGCAGCCTAACGTGTGGATTGGGTATGCTGATAACCTGACTGAAATCGCTGAGAATAATTACAGAATAAACCTTGGAGATGAACTATTCATAAACATCACAGTACCCAAGGCATTTCTTGGAGAAGGTAATGAATTGGACGTAGTTCAATTCTGGGGAATACGAGTAGGTATTCGAGCTCCATACTTCGGCCTTGAGTATAATGCTACATCTGATAAATGGAATAGTATGGCTTTCACATACATATTAGGAAGTGATGAGCCAAGACCTGCTGATTTCATTTCACTAGATAGCATCAATTCAGAATATTACGATGAATCTGATTACTATCTCGTGGTTTTTGATGTCACGTTTGACTTGCCCATGGCAGGAATCTTCTACACTGGAATGCAAGTCATTGATACAGATGGTCGACCTGTTTCACCCTCCTGGCTTGCATCTAATACTCGTGGGGAATATGGAAGTCCACCAATCGGATTTGGTACGGCAGTCAATCCGTTAGATTTCTCTCTTCCAGATTACTACTATGCAGATATTGTAGATGAGACCAGTCATATCATGCATTATGCTGATGTTAATGACACGTTTATCGTTCGACTAATATCTAATGCTGGAATTGGAGAAACTTTGATACCCTTCACACAATTGACTTGGGATTCAAACCTTAGAATTGCAAGGAATTTGACGATGCCTGTTGGTTTGGAAGTAAGCGAGTCTGTTCTATTCAATAGTAATGTTGCTTGGACTCAAACTGAAATGGATCTGTATCCGTTTATGTTTCTGAAGGTCAATTCCACAAACGCCTATGTTCTTGCTGGTTATCTTAATGTCACTTGGAGCTGGCTCGATCTTGGCGGTAATCTGGGAATGTGGTTCCCCTTCCTCACTTGTGTTGAGAATTCAACTATCGACATCAGCAAGTATTATGTATCAGAACCTGTCCTCACAGGTATCTTTGATGGTCGAACCCGGATTCAATGGGGAGGATATTTCACAAACGAGACAGACCTTGATCCTGCTTGGGGTTTTGGTGGGACCATTCGACCTGAGATGGACTTGGTCACAGTTCTTGATGTCAATGGAGATCCTCTAATTAAGAGACCTGAGATAACAACCAAGGAAACAATGAAACTAGCATTCCGTACAGCTTTCATTGAAGCTTTTGTCTATGATCTAACAGGTAATATTGCAGATATTGCCTTACAAGAGCAGCCATTAAATTTGACATTTCTCGTACACAGAAATGTTAACGAAATCAATGGCTCTATTGTCTATAAGACACCAGATGGACTAGGTTTATTCAATATCTCTCAGGAACTGAAAGACTTCACACTTAACGTCAAAGGTTCTGGAATGGATGGAAATGACACGCATTATTGGCGATATGAGATTACTCACACAATGGTAATTGACTTTGACACAGGTCTACCTACAACTAGTTCTCAATATCGTATTAGTATGTACTTGCGTGGTGGTACACAATTGTGGAGTACTGTAATCACATCCAATGACTGGACAGTGGATGACTATGACCTAGAACTAGGTGAAGATCTCACAACTCTGAAAATTCAATTCCATTTCAATGACACTGCACCGTCAATGGTGATTGACCAAGCCCAGTTGAAGATTGGTGTTATTCAGAATGTGAGGATTTGGGATGCTGGAAATAGTACATGGAGCTATCCTTGGTGGTTGGTAACCGCTGGTCAGATGACTGTTGCACAGTATCTTATCCTCTATAATGAATGGACGGATCAATACAGACAATCTGACATCTCTAGTGATACTCTATGGAGTCCACGTCACCTTCGTCTTGGAGACCTTCCTTCATACACACCACCAATTTGGGTCGTGACTGAAAATGGTGCAATAGACCTTGATGGCAATGAATACACTACGAATGATCAGTACTTCATTAAGAGAACTGGTTATTGGAGTGATGAAGGCAATATCACAATCAATGGTATGCTAGTTGGCGTCGGTTTTGATCCAAGTCCCGGCGTGGCTGGTGATGAGTTCTGGTCTTCAAACTGGATGGGTGTTGTTGAACTGAACATCTGGTATGAAGCAAATGAGACCTTCTACTGGTATCACGCATCCGATGGCAGTCCTCTTAGCGAAAGCGAGATGATTGAAATTCAAGACCTGCTATGGGCTGATCTTGGAAATGACGTATCCACTCCTGGGTATGACTATATCTCATGGTTGTCTGTTAATCGAACAATCAATCTAGATAATATTCCAGGAATTGAACATGGCAAGTGGTCTACGACATGGTTTGCATGGGGAACAACACAGAACTTCTTTGTTGCACTGTCTGATACAGAAGCCACTCTTGCACATTTCAGAGCAGAGTATGCTGGTTTGTTGATCTTCAATGACGGTCTTGGTCCTACTCCAAGTGCTCCAGATTTCTCAATAGAAGGAGGACAAGTCACCTCAGATGAAGTGACTCATCTGGTTCTCATCGATAGCGTTGGTGAGGTAGAGCTTCGGAGACCCTTTGGTGCTACGAATAACTCTGGTAGTGTTATTGTTGATCCTGATACTGAGGTCAATTTCGGAGTCACAATCACTGATGTCAATGTGACTATCTATCCTCTCCGCATCGAACATTCTTCTGCATTGAGAGGAGCCTGGGACTTCAGAGAATCCTACCAAGGTGCTGTCGGGCTGAACTCCACTAGCTTTGACTATTGGGTCACTCAAGCAACTGTGGACGAGATGTCTTTTGATATCACTTTCAATGTAGATATGGTTGCATTCGATGCTGATGATCCAATTACGTGGAATCATGCTGTTTCATTCAAAGTTGATCAGAGATTCGGTGAATGGACCATGCACGACTTTGATGATAGTGTACTTGAAGGACGCAGCCTAGCTGTGAACTTTTTCGGTGTTCTAGGTACAGTGACAGCAACTCGTTATACCGCTGGTCAACGCCCTGTTACAGACACAAATGGTGCAAGTCTTGATGCTTCATATTATCAATTTGGAGCTGCGGATACTCCCTATGCAAATGTTACAATGGGCGGTCTGCCATACACTTGGGGTGGAGATGGTCATTCAACTATCTACACATCTGGTTCATCTACTGCACCGATTGGTGCATTCTCTGTCATGTACGAATCAGCATCAGGTACTTCTGTGACCAACTTCAATATTGAAGCATCAATGTTGTTCATGACTGCAGGTTATGAAAACTGGGGCGGTGAAGAGATAATCTGTGATCCTGTTTTTGTTGCATATACAAGTGCATTTCAAACGGGGTCAACAACGACCTACACCACTGGTGAAGGTAATCCAATCACTCTTTACATAATAGTGGGTGGAGTTGTTGCTCTTGTGATAATTGTCTGCGTCATGTATCGACGAAGATAATCCTACTAGGATGGTTGTTGAGGTTCAAGTCTGAGTGGCTTAGCTTCAACTTCCATTTCTTTCTTTTTCTATTCAAAGATGTCTTCTGGAAGAATATCGCCTGTGCATGAGGGATCACTCTGAAAGCTGTTATCTGGAGGCATAACTAGTGTCCACCCTTTCTTTGTATATTCATAAGATGCACATGCTGCATATCCCATCATTAGCCAATCCTTGAACTCAAGTGGTGCTGCTGTAACAAGAGAATGAAACAGCGTTGTTATGAGTGGATGCATCACGACTGCTAAGCTATCTCCTACATGTTTTACGGCTATCTCATTCATACATATGCCTATCCTCTCTCTAGCCTCAGCTAATGATTCTCCTCTGTTCACACTCTCATTTTCATCAGACCACATCTTAGGCAGATTTTCCTTAAGCTGTTCAATATCATCCCATTTGAAACCCCAATTAATTTCCGAGAGACAGCTTCTCTTCTCCATTTTGCACTCAAACTCTCTCCGGAGTATTTCTGATGTTTGAATTGCAGCATTTGATGGATCGCTATACATAATCCTGATTCCAGCAACAAGTCTAGAATGAGCAAGCTCCAGGACTTGGTTTCTCCCCTTCTCTGTAAGCTTGGTTGAACCGATTTCCTCAGTTTCTCCAATTGTAATGACATAAATCATTGTTCTCGGTTCAAGTCGGGCCGAGAATTCCCTCTCTTGCACGTATTCAAACATCAGTCTGACCTCTGCATTTTTCGCATTCTTCTCTAATATATTCGTGCATCATACATTCAGTCTGATATTGATTTCCTGAGAACCTCATATGAACCATATCCATCTTTTAAATCATCCAACTGGAATGACCCGAATGACTGGATCAAATACGAGAGACTGCCATCATCTCCTCTAAATGGTACGGGTACTAGTGGTCCTGGTGTTGCCTTCAAGAGATATTTCTGTCCCTTTGCATCGATTAACTCAAGTGTCGTAGAAATTGGAAAGATCCCATTTTCTTGATATTTATGCTCTAAAAGTTGGATTGTTACGAGAGGTATATTCTCGCCATCCTTGAAAATGAAACCACCTGACCCAACACGATTATCGTCTAGAACAACAGCTGCAGGATTTATCGCAAGTTTCTCATCGAACCATATTACAAAATAGAACCAATTTCCAACACCGGTCCAATCTCTAATCCCGTAGGTATGGTCTCTCTGTCCGAGGCATTCGTTAATCTGGTATAGCTTTTCTCCAATTTGAACAGTACCTGTGACTTTTCCAATCTGCTCCCAATGCATATCACCAGTCTTTTTTCCAATCTTAAGTGATTCAGCAGTCATATGTTCGCTGTACTCGTATGTTTCATTTATCGCATTGTAACTCAAATCAAGCTTAGCGCCAATCAAATCACTGATGACTTCAGGATTCTCCTGTACTTGAGCAAAATCCTCCGGATTATTGAAAACTAACATAGGCCCCTCGAAGGAGTACTTCCAAGCACCATCACATTGGCATTGGTGATTCACTGATTCGACCTTGAGTGCTTCAGGATAATTTCCTGCATCATCTTTTGCATGAAATGCTGCAACTGTTCCATCAGGTAGGAAGATGAAGAAGAAGGCCATCCCCTCTTTTTTATTCGGTTTGAATCCTACTCTACTCATTCCTCCAATTCTATTCTCTTTGTCATAGAAGATGAAGTAATAACTTTCATTCCATTCTGCATTTGTCGAATCAATTCTATGTATCAATGGTTCCAATGGTGTTCTACTCCGTTTCATGTAAGACTATTTTTCCAAGATTTCCATCTAATGTTATTTTTTGCCCAGTCTTGAAAATCATACATGCATTTCTAATATTCGTGACCGCTGGAATTCCAAACTCTCGTGAAACAACAGCACCATGAGAGAGGAGTCCTCCTGTTTCAGTCACAAGGCCGCCAATCTTTGAAAAGACTGGTGTCCAGCCTGGATCAGTCCGCGGTACTACTAGAATCTCACCAGCTCTCACCTGTGAAACCTCTTCCACGCTATTTAGAACCCTCACAGTTCCTGTAATTAGTCCCTGACTAGCAGGCATTCCACTATATCCTTCGACTGAATCTGGCATAGGATCATCAAATTCCCTGTTTCCATACATGAACTTGGGCGGTGTGATATTCTCATACTTGAGGAATTCTTCTTTTCTTTCCTCAACAAATGACTTCGTTTCATCTTTACTGAGTGAGTTCTTTTCTCTTACAATCGCCCTAATCTCATTACGGTATAAAAAGAAAATATGACTTGGTTCTTGCAGATACCCCTGATGGATTAGTTGTTTTCCAATCTCAAGGTACGCCTTTCTCTCTCGAGTAATCCATCTATCCAAATTGAATCTCTGATTCTCACGGAATCCGACATAAGTTCTTGCCATTCCCAAAATGGTTGAGAAAAGCATCCATTTAATCGGACCAAATCGTTGTTTTCGAATCACCTCTTCAACTAACTGCTCTGCTTTTTTCCTCCTCTTAGCTAGGGCTTCTTCATTTTGGATAAGGTTCTTGCCTTGTTCAGATACAAGTGATTTTAGAATATCAAACACATATTCTGGTGACTCTCTCCATCTTGGATAATAGGTTTCTCTTGTAAAACCACGATCTCCAAAGTCATCAAGAAACGTGTTGAACTTTTCAATGAAGGTACGTTCATTTATTGAATTACTTCTTTTTAGTGAATCAAGAATCTCCTTGGATTTCAAACCTAGGATTTTCTCTTCAAGATTTTTGTCCTGTCGAATGATAGATGCAAGCTCCTCTATTCTCTTGTTTGTTTCACTGGTCTTGTGTTCCAGTCCTGAGAGGAGTATCGGGTACATAGCAGTTGCCGCTTTCTCGCCAAGCCAACGACGAAGGAGATAGTTGGTAATTAGATTCATTCCTAGGGTATGTACTGGTAGACCATATCTGACCATTCTGAAATGCTTCATCATGGTGATGTCAAGATCATCAGCAATAGCCAAATAATCCTGAGCAGTACTCCCTGATTCTAATCTGTTGAATGCTTCATCAAATTTCATGCACTCTGGTATGAATACTTCTTTGGTCCATTTTTCATAGACATCATTCGTCTTTGTCATACTCCCGTCGCCATCTAGCAGCATCACTCTGATTTCTGCCATTATCCGTGTTTTGAGTGCAAAAGGCAGTTTTCTCATAGTATCTTTCCCAAAAGGTCCTGCTCCTTCAGGAAAGTAGTTCATCACATCATCCGACCTAATGAATGGTGGCATCTCATTGACGACCTTTCGTCTCAATACATCAAGGTTGAAGTATGCATGTCCTTTATGCAATTTCAGAAGTTCTTCAGGCATGTCTTTGTATCCCATTATTGCATTAGCTTCGACATTTACGATGTGTATTAATTGGTCTCCGAGGAGATTGAAGTATAACGGAGTTACCGGATCATTCCAATAGTCATCAGCATACCCCCGTGTCCAAAACACATCATCTTTCTGATTGGAGGTCTTCTCATAACGGACTGTGATAGGTCGAGCTTGGAGAATGTGTATATCTCCTTTAGAATCAATGGCCCACTCCACATCTTGAGGTGATTTAAAGAATCTCTCGATAGAACTGCCTATTTTAGCAAGTTCTAGCACTTCATCATCCTCAAGTGATGATTTTTGGCTTTGTTCTTGTGAGATTTTTATCTGTTGTGTACCTTTCCCACTGTGGTCTCGTTCAATGATGGTATCTTTAGTGCCAATCTCTCTACTGACTAATGAGTAATTTTCAGGAGCTATACAGTTGACTACATAACGGTCTGGTATCGAATATCCTGAAACGACCGATTCTCCTAATCCAAAATTAGATTCAATTATTATTTCAGAGGTTGATTCTGAGAATGGATTCCGAGTAAACATCACACCTGCGCATTTTGGTTGAATCATTGATTGAACAACAACTGCCAGACGCACATGTTCGTGAGGAATATGGTTCTCCTCGCGATAAGCAATAGCTCTTGTCGTCCACATTGATGCAAAGCATCGTTTGATATGGTGTAGAACGTTATCAATCCCTTCAATATTCAAGGATGTATCATACTGCCCAGCAAATGAAGCATCTGGTAAGTCTTCTGCTGTTGCAGATGATCGTATTGCTACAGATCCTTCACCGAGTTCACTATAAGCCAATTTGACCTTCGAAATCAAGTGATCAGGCAATGATGCTTTCTCTATTTCTTCTCTCATTCTATTTGCAGCGTTTCTTAGTTGCTCAGTGTCTTCATGATTGAAATCTACAAGATACTTGTTGGCAATCTGCTCAAGATTATTGAATGAGATAAACTCTCTATAGGCATCAGTTGTTATGACAAATCCTTTTGGGACCTGAAAACCTGCTTTGCTCAAAGCTGTCAGATTAGCTGCTTTTCCACCCGTCATTGCCAGTGTTGCTGCATCAATGTTCTTCAAATCTACAACAAGTGTTGTATCGGAAATTGCTGATACCTCCTTAATTATATGGAAGCTGATTCATTCGCCGCACCAAACCTTGCTAATAGGGTTTCGGCTGATGTGAAATCCAACTTCGTCATTTCCATATACCCGAATTTTCCCAAGATGTAAGATTCTTATGCCCTTGCTCTTCAATGCACATGGTGCATACAACCTTGAGAATCACGCCAGATAAAATGAACAAACTTGATGGAAGAACCTGCTTCATATGTGGTAGTTTCTTACTCAATTGGACAACTAAGGACTTGGCATATCTCAGAGTTCACACTGGTGGGAAGGCTAAAGTAAGGCCTGATATGTACTATCTCTTCTCCTGTCCCTCTTGTGAAAAGATTGCACATAAGAGATGCTGGTATGATGTCGGTGAACGAAAAATTAGAAAGGGCTTCTTCAAGAAACCTGATTGGAAATTAATATGTCCAGATTGTGGAGCGGAACTGGCTCCTCCAACATCAAATAGAATTGATTGGGAACGAGGATATGAAATACCTGGTCATCCCGATTCAGAGATACTGCAACTCTATTGTTCTGATGTGATAGCATGGAAAGCGGGATCGATGTTTGGAAAGATTGGTAAAGCGATTGATAGTTTCTTCCAAGCTGTAGGACTCGGTTCACTTACAAATCCTGAGCGCAGTGCGATTGCGAGAGCTGCTCAAAAGGTTGGCAAGACGATCCAAGATGTTGCTGAACGCGTTTTTAAAATCAGACTTACTCCCCAAGAACGTTCACAATTAAAAGAACTGAAATGTCAGAATTGTGGTGCTCCACTTCCACTACCGGGTGAATTTGATGATGCTGTTGTCTGTGCACATTGCGGAACAGCCCATCTTCTTAAGAGTTAGAGGCTAGGAACTCGCCCGAGATTTATTAATATGCACCAAACAAAGAACTATGCTAAACTAGACATTGGAGGACTAGGTTCCAAATGCCAATCTACCTCGAGTTTAATCAAACAACATCTCAATTCTTTGAGACTACACGAAATGCTGCAGATGATGCTATTCTTCTAGCAATTGATGAGAGTCAGAAGAAGCTCGTGATGACAGTCCCATCTGGAATGGGTATGATAGCTAGACGTGCTGCTGAGCGTCAGGCACGTGGAATCACCAAGTCCGGATTCTTGTGCAACGATGGTGGCCGATATGGTCGCGATCATGAGCTTGAGGTCTTGGGCGAAGGTGGTCAACTACCTGATCGTCTCAGAGAAAGTCCTCGTGAAGTCTATTAATTAGTACCAACGTCGATAGAGCCCCTTGGGGGCTCAATCTCCTCTTTCTTCTTCTAGTTAGATTTATGTACGGCTACTATGATGTATTGCAAATCATTCACAAGAAAGCTTATATATTAACTATTGTGAACCAAGAATGTGGTTATTATGATTCAATGTTGTAATATGAAATACAGCGAAATTAGAAACAAAGATGTCGTTGATAATAATGGGGAAAAAGTTGGTGAAATCATTGATGCCATCTTTGACATATCACACGATAAGATTGAATTGAATTATTTTGTCTTAGGCGGTGGAATTGTTGAAGAACTACTGGAGTCGATTCATGCACGAGCTGACATTGATCCAGTGTGTGCTATTTCAGACATTGATAGCATTTCAGACAAAGTCTATCTTAAAGTCAAGAAATCTTCACTTCTGAAAACGATTGACCCTGGAGTCTTAGGCGAAACAAACATAAAATTCTCTAAACTTGGGAAGATAGACCTCGTAGATTCTGATGGGTTTAAGGTTGGAAATATTATTGATCTCTGGTTTGATACTGAGAGTACAATGTGGTTCTTAATTGGAGGCGGTTTCTTCGAGGAATTGTTGGAAAAGATACGTGCCCAGCCTGATTGCGATCTTATTGTCCCAGCCTATCTGATGGAGTCCATCAGTAAAGATGCAATCACTTTTGGTCAGACAAAATTCCAGCTTGAGTCTACATGTGCAACAGAATACGAACGAGAGAAGAGACGTCTAGCAAGTGAAAAAGATAAGACAAAACAGATGGCTAGAATTCGATTTGGCCCTCCATCACCAGGTATGATACGTGGGTAAGTCATTTTGAAATGAAGCTCGATGATACGAGCTTCATCCTCTAAAATGAGAGGTGGAACAACCCTTGTCTTACATTTTATTGGATCATTTCCACCTTGTAATTCTCTCTGACTTAGGTCTAAACGCCGCAGAGAGTGATTTATTTCTCGCCTTGAGTAGTTCGATTCTTCCCTCTCTATTCCGAGTATATACTAGGTTCATTTTCCCTACATATCTTGACCACATCTCAGCGAAATACTCTGCATTCCCTTTCTTTGCTGCTATCACTGAGGGTACTGTGTGATAGTCTTTTCTCGGGATAATTAGTAGATTCGACTTTCGCACGAGAATGTATCTGGGATTTTCTATTGGATCCAGGATTTCCTGAAGCGACCTGAGAAAGACTGCCTTCTCTCTAGGCTTGCCTCCCTCAAGGTGACAGAATACCTCTCCCATATCTCCCTTATCTGCGACAACTCGCATGTTAATGAAATCTGTCCTGATCTCACCCATTTTGCAGAGTGTCTTCAGGAGCGCTGTGCTAATTGCTTTCATACTTGATGCAATTGGTCCATGTCTGATTGTCAACCAAAGCGCTTTGAGAAATAATGGTGTTGTTACTACTAAGCAGAGACAAAGCGAAAACAATCCTGTCCACAAAAATGCGATAGTTGATTCGGAGGCAGCCGCTATTCTAATCCATGCATCAAAATTATAAAGTAGCATAAACATGAATAGAAATGTTGCTTCCCAGAATAGGTAAGCAATTGTATTCCAGAATACGAATCCTCTGGGTAGAGAGACCCTCTTGGTCTGAATGTCTTCTACCAGTCTTATTCCATCTTCTCCTCTTCGAAGAGCTTTATCCCAGTCAGAGCTCATCTTAAGTCGATTCTTAGCACTCTTAACCATTCGTTCATTCAGATTGGATAGAGTCCCCTTTTTGAGCGGTGGTTTTTCATAGATTAACCTTCCAAGTCCATTTTCAATGACTGGTTCAAAATATGAGACTCCTACAAAGGCTTTGAATCTCCTTACCATAGTAAGGTAGTCCTCGCCGCCATCATAACTATCTGGTTCAACACATACAAGATGCCAGATATTAGCAGTCTTGCCTGGATTACCTCGCTCACTCCTGATAGCTCTGCCTCTCATTTGGTTAGATAGCATATAAGATCCGACAAAACTGGCAATCACGAGCGCATTGATTGATGGGGCGTCCCAACCCTCACCTAAGAGTGACTTGGTCCCTACAAGGATGTTTATGCCGCCAACTATGAATAGGTCTGTAATCGACCTTACCAACTTGTGTTTTTCATCATCAGGAACTTGTACAGAGAGAAATGAATCATCATGCGGCAAAACCTCAAGTCTAACCTCCTCGTTCTGTATCCCTAGACGCCGTGTACAATCAAGAAGAAGTTCTCTCGATTTACTAGGAATGACTACAAGCGTGCCACAGAGGATTCCAAGTTTAGAATTAATACTAGACCTTCTGATAGCCTCGAATATCGGCACTACGCCAATCTTATTTAGAGGTGTCTTGTTCGAGCCATCACGGGGCATAGATTCGCTTCTAATGTAATCCGTGAGGACAACCATTCTAAGGTCATCGTGAAGCGATTCATCTTCTAGTTCTGCAATTTCAACAATGTTCTGTAGTTTCGAAATACTTCGCTTCAGTATTTTCTCAATTGCCTTGATATTTCTAAGTTGAACTCGTCGTAGTTCTATTGCTCCTATTCGTTTCAATTCATCTTGAACTTCAACGAGAAAATCAGGATGCTTGGGTCTATCAACGCCTGGAGGATATAGTACTCTGGTGAGTAATATTTCAAGCCATTCCAACGAGAGACTGGGAAGATTCGATCTCTTGTCTGAAACTATTCTAATTGCGTCTCTGGGAATTTTCACACCCGATTCTCTTAGAAAAATCAACATACTAGAATAATAATCTGGTTCTGCCAAGATCTCTTCAATATGCTTCTCTGGTGCGATAATCCACGATTGTGACTGTATGTGGTCAATGAATTTCGAATTGCGTTTTAACCAATCTATGAAATCAGACACCTCTTTCCTGAACAGTGAGATCTCTTTTTCCTCTGCATCGGAAGGTGTTGAGAAGACCATCAAATCCTGATGTGGGCAGAGATTTCCTTCTATTACAAGCTCCGGAACTGGAATCTGAGCATCCACTGGTCCACACAATTCTATATATCTCTCCCATTCGAAATCTGCGACATCAAATGGCGGTGTTGCTGTTAACGAGAGGATAGTCAAATCTTCGAATCTTTCAATCAGCTGATTTAGGCTCTTCCACCAATTCGAGCGTAGATGATGTGCTTCGTCGAGAACAAGAATTTTGAATCCTAGAGAGTTTAATTGTTCGATAAATGATGCAGAATTTCCTACTAATTCCTCATCTAACGTATTCTTGTTCTTTCCTTTCTTTTTCTTGGATTGGTCTAACCAAGACAGTACGTAGCGATCTTCGATTTCAAGCTCTTCTTTCTCTTCGGGTTCTTCATCCTGAAGTTCTTCATCTTCCTCTGTTTCCACCACTCCACCTTTCTTTCTAGACATTATTGCGTGGAGTGATTGATATGTTGATACGGTGAAAAAACTTGGTTCTGTTAGATCCGATGAAATCCAATCAGGACGTTTACTACCTTTTGGAAGGAATAGCTCGATAAATCGATGAATCCACTGGTCACGAATAGCCAGAGTTGGTGCAAGAACAAGTGTTGGTCCGTTTAATCGCCTGACAACTTCAATCCCCAATACTGTCTTCCCAGACCCTGGAGCAGCTACCACATGAAGCCGATTATCATCGAGGTAATCTTCAAGTTCTCTCAAGACCCGAGCTTGGTACGGTCTCCAAGATGAATTGAATCTTACTTCATCAGGAAAAACTCTCATTCTTGATATTGTTTTCAACATATCATTGCCCTTGTTAAATTCAGTTCCCTCCAGATGGGTATTCTGCTTGTGTGTGCTCGTGAATACATATTAATAGATTGTACAGGAACACTTCAACGCCCAATTGTAATCCCACAGAATGGACATTGAACTGCTTTCCCATCTTTGAGGTTCTCAACGTTAGCTAGAGTGAGAGGACTCGAACACATTGGACATAACCAGGCACTCAATCTTTCTCTAAGATCGTCAATAGCAGGGAGAATCATTGCATGGTCTTCTCCTGACACCCTTATTGTACAGCTTGCTCCTTTCTGTTCCGATCGACCTGATATAAGAAGCACCACTGCAATATTCTTTCCTGTGTATTTGCCTTTTGCAAGTCCTGTTATTTTTGCATGTACAAAGTTATCAACAACTTCCAATTGACTACTGACTTCGAAGAAATTAGCATCATTAACAATTCGTAGAGCTTTTTCAAACATCTCTTCTGGTGACCACTCGTCGACTTTTACTATCACCTCACCACAGTTAAGCTGTTGTAGTTTTATCTCGAATTCTTTAGATCCAATCTTTTCGGGAATTAGTAGGTCACATACAGATCGTATGATAAATGGCTTTGTAGTGAGGGTATGAGGCTTCCCTGTCATATCGATATATGATACACCAGCAATTATTTCTCCCATTACGCAGTCTTGAGTAGGCAAGAAATCGAATGATGGACTTCTGAATCCATTTGGTTCTATTTTGGAAAATTGGATATCCTTCTTCCCGTTAGCTAATCGCAATGCATCTTTTGGATATGATATGAGATAGACAGTAACATCAGATATTACGTATGGCGAATCATTCAACACTTTGACTTTGAATCTCATTCTATTCCCGATGAACTCTCCACCTCTGAGTGCTTTTACTACCTCCTCTCGTTTTGCAGGCTCTCTACTTACTTCTGAGATTGCCTGAGCTAGTCCAGGAATTGGTTTCTTCGAAGATGCTTGAGGTATTCCTTTTGCGTAACCTACTGGTAATCCATCTCTTCCTACAATTCGTTCTTGATATGACAGTCTCTCTCTTCTCCCTCTTTCTACCTCTTCTAGACTTTTTATGTCACTATCTGCCTCTTTACATAAATAGTAGAAAATGTAGATAATGCATGCTACTCCCCCAATGACAATATCAATTACTGATGAATCATAAGCCAATATCATTCACTTCTTTCGGCTTCTCTGAGGTACACTGTCATCTTCCTATCGAAACATTACAGAACGGACAAACAATAACCCTACCCGCCTTCAAATCCTCAACATTATCTTTTGTTAAGGGCGAACCACACATTGGACATAGCCAAGCATTGAGGCGCTCCCTTAAATCATCAATTGCTGGAAGAATCATAGCTTGATCCTCGCCGGTGACTTGAATTGTGCAGCTTGCTCCTTTCTGATTGACTGGACCTGACATGAGAATCTTTACTCCAATACTCTTTCCAGTATACTTCCCCTTCGCCTGTCCTGATATTGTAGCACTAAATATTCCATCATGGTCGTCACTATTACTCTCAACTTCATAGAAATTGGCATCTTCAATGATTCTAAGAGATTTTTCGAACATCTCTGCTGCAGTCCATTCTTGAACCTTTACTACAATCTCACCACATTCATGTTTTTTTAGTTTGAGTTCGAATTCATCCGGAGAAATCTTGTCTGGGATGAGAAGGTCGCAGACAGAACGAATGATGAATGGTTTAGTCGTCAGGGTGTGAGCAATACCCCTCTCATCGATATAGGATACTCCTGCTATAATCTCACCTTTCACACAATCTTGGGTTGGTAAGAAATCAAAAGCGGGGCTCCTGAATCCATTTGGTTCGATCTTGGGAAAGAAGACGTCATCATCCTCACTGTCAATCTTAAGGGCTTTGGATGGGTAAGATATGAGAAAGACTCTCACATCTGTTATTGTATAGAGAGTCTCATTCAGGACCTTGACCTTGAAACGCATTCGATTGCCAATGAACTCGCCCCCTCGTAGTGCTTTCACATTGCGCGTTTCTCTTCTTTCATGTGGTGGAACGGATGAAATCGATCTTGATACTCCAGGAATAACTCTTTTTTCACGTTTCATTGTTGCAGGGGTGTAATATGCTGCCTGCTCCTTCATTGGTGCAGTCTTTTCCATCTGCTCTCGAAGATAATATGGGAGAGTTCGTGCATCATCTAATTTAGCTTTTGGGCTCCCTTTACTGACTGCAATCCCACAACAGACGCAGATCAACATTATTGCGATAATAGTGACAGGTAGAGTCCAAATATCAACTTGTAGCATAAGAAACATCCTACCAACTGGTCAATCTTTCACACATCCCCGTTGACTGGAGGGGATATAGAGTTTTCCTGATTTCTATATGATGGCGATGACTAGAATCACACCTAGTATAGTCAGTATTGTTCCAAAAGCTACAATCTTGTTCACATCTTCACCTAAATAAAGAGCTGATAATGGTGCAGTTAGAACAGGAGCTGATGCAATCATGACAGCTGTAATAGTTGCTCCAATGTATTTCACAGCGTAGCTATATGCAATTAAGCTAAGACCTATTCCCACAAGTCCTGTCATCAGAGCAAATGCAATAATCCTTCTATTTGGTAGATGTCTTTTCCCCTTGAATGATAGGAAGAAGAAAGGTACTAAGATTATTGAAGCTACAAGTATACGGTAGAAATTAGCATCTGCTGGATCTACATTTATCAAACCAAATTGAAAGATGGAATCACTGAGCGCCCAAGCAACCATTGTAAAGAATGCTAAAGCAAATCCAATCGTTCTATCTTTGGGACTCCATTTGCCGATATCTTCACTTCTTTCTTTATACTCCGCTCTAGCAATTAATCCCACTCCCATGACAACAATGATGGCCCCGAGTACCCTCTGGATGATTACAGGTTCTTCAAGGAAGTAAGCGGTTATCAAATATACCAGCAACGGATAACTCATAGAAATTGGGAAAGCTCGACTAACACCAATTCTCTCTTGGCTTAGGAAATACATAGTATCGCCAAGTAAGATCCCAAGTATCATTGAGATTGCCAGAGGGAACATCGATTCCGACGGAATCGCGATTTGTAACGAGTCTGATGATGCTATAGCAAATATGTATGCAAGCGGTAGACTGACCCAGATACGGGAAAAAGTAATGTCCATGACGCTTATGTCATCACTCATTTTTTTGTAGATTATATTTGTGATACCAAAGAACATGGTAGCTGCTAGAGCAAATAGAATACCAATAACATATACATCAAGAATCACCTGCATAGCTCAGAGCTAATCATTACTCCCTAATAATGCTATGAATATTAGCAAACTATCTCCCAATAGTTACTCCACAATAGGGACATTCGACAACGCCTCCCTTTCTGAGTTGTTTCACACTTTCAACCTGTAGCGTACTCCTGCATTTTGGACATAACCATGTGGTTAGACGGTTTCTCAGATCTTCTATAGCTGGAAGAACAAGTGCTGAGTCTTCACCTAATATTCTAATTGTACAACATGCTCCCTTTTCACCAGATCTACCAGAGATGAGAAGTTGAACTCCAACACCTTTGTCTGTATATTTACCTCGTGCCCAACCTTCAATCTTTGCTGTTACGACATCTTCCTCTGAGTCGACACCCGCAGAAACACCACTGAAGTTTGCTTGCTCTAAGATGACAAGTGCTTTCTCATACATCTCCTGTGGTGTCCAATCATCAACACTTACAACAAGTTCTCCACTATGTAGACTTTGAACAGTCTGTTGGAAATCCTCAGGCGTAATCTCTTCTGGAATTAAAAGGTCACATACAGCTCGTATCTCATAGGGTCTTGTTGTCTGAGTGTGCGCTTTTCCTCTGGTATCAATATATGTAACACCAGCTACAATTTCCCCCCTGACACAATCCTGGGTCGGTATAAACTCAAAAGATGGACTTCTGAATCCGCCCGGTTCTATTTTAGAGAAGTGAATGGCATCATCATCTCCATCGAATCTCAAAGCATCTCTGGGATAGGAAACCAAGTGCACCATAATGTCTGTAATTGTATACTCTGATTCGTTAGCTACCTTGACCTTGAAGCGTATTCTGTTTCCAATGAATGCTCCACCTCTCAGTACTCGTACTACATTAATATCTGAACTTGGTTTCTCGTTATCAGATGCAGATGATTCGGATAATGTAGTTGCTTTAGAAGCTTGCATGTTTTTTCGATCTTTGAAGAAATCAATTTCTTCTGCATCCCTTGCGCTCATTGCCACCCAAATAATGATTGCAATAAGAAAGACAAGGATTCCTCCAGTAGCTACTAGTTGTTCAATAGTATAAATAATCTGAAGCGCAAGCATTGAATCCAAATGGTTACCTCCGTCCACTGATGATTATGATTTGTTTCTAACTGGCCACAAAGATAAGGTTTGAGGCTGATGAATGGAAAAAGGTTGTCATTCTAGCGTCCAATTGTTACTGAACAGAATGGACAGCAAATTGTCTTTCCTTTCTTGAGGTCTTCAACATTTGCCAAGGTGAGAGGCGAACCACACATTGGACATAGCCAGGCACTCAGTCGCTCTCTAAGATCATCAATTGCTGGAAGTATCATAGCTTCATCTTCTCCTGAGACCTTGATGTTGCAAGATGCTCCTTTCTTCCTAGTCGGTCCAGTAATAGTGATCTCCACTCCAACACTTTTACCAGTATACTTTCCTTTGGCAGAACCTTGTATCCTACCGAAGATGACTCCTTCACTATTCTCGATGTTACTTTCAATCTCGAAGAAATTCGAATCATCTACTATTTTCAGTGCCTTCTCATACATCTCCTCAGGTGTCCATTCCTCAACTTTGAGTGTAATCTCTCCATGTTCAAGTTTCTTTAATTTCAATGTGAAATCTTCGGGTGATAGCTGCTCTGGAATCAGGAGATCACAAACGGACCTTATTACGAATGGTTTCGTTGTGAGCGTATGCGCTCGTCCTCTCGAATCCATGAATGATATCCCTGCAACAATATCTCCTCTCACACAGTCCTGTGTTGGCATAAAATCAAAACACGGACTTCTAAAACCTCCTGGCTCAATCTTAGCAAAGAATTCGTCATCATCACCCACCAGCTTAAGTGCTTGATGGGGATAGGAAAGGAGGTAGATAGTTACATCTGTTATCGTAAATGGTGAATCATTCAGAACCTTAACCTTGTAACGCATCCTTGAACCAATGAATTCGCCTCCCCTGAGAGCTTTGACCTGCCCCTCGTGGCTACTATCTGATTCCTTGACTGATGATAATGCACTCGAAACTCCAGGAATTGGGTGTTGTGCAGTCGAAGTTGATCTGGCCATACTCGCAAATGGAACATCACTAGGTCTAGGTTTCCTCGCGACAATATCAATCGGTTTCACTCGTTCTACGCTTCTGTCTTCAAGCACATCATGGATAGACTTCTTTGTTGATGCTTGCTGTACTGGTGGTTTTGCTATTGGATCTGGAATTTGCTCTCTAATAGCATATGCAGCAAGTATTATTATGATCAGAAGCAAGAATACGAATAAAGCACCTAAGATGCCAAATATGCTAAATGTGGCTTGAAGTAGTAATATTGACTGTATCAATCCCACCAACAATCTACTCACTCACTTGTGTAAATCTGGAATTGGAAACCTATAAGCACATCGGATTTTTTGGTTGAAGACTTTTGGCTTACATATTTCCAGATCTACATAAGTAATTAGAATCCTAGAATCTCTCTCACTTTCTTCTCAAGATGTTCAGGTTCAACGATTGTAACAAACTCGGCTGCCTCTTCTAGAGCATCTTTAGCCTTCTTATGGAATTCTTTGGGTATAACTACCAATACAGGTATACCATAGACTTTTGCGGGATAGAGGAGATCTATTGGTCTTAGTCCACGATAGACATCAGCTGACACTGGCATAGTCTTCTCTATTGTTGTCTTAGGAGTTCCCTTAGGTGGCATCAACTTATGTAGATAACCAATTATTAGATGAACCTCACCTGGTTCCAAGTGTGAAGCTATCTTTCCATGGCTATCCCATTCATTTGCTAGCGGAACCGTGCAGAATCCATTTGCGCTTATTTTTGATAATAGGGATGGATCAGTTCCCTCGAAATATCCTACTGTCGTCATTATTACCATCCATAAGGTTTAACGCATTGACAAATAAGAATTCTTCGATATAGTTAATTTCACGAAAAAACCAGCTTTTATCATAAATTATGAATTCTCTCCCAACTTCACCACTATCTTCCTATCTTTCAAGTATTGATTTATACCAAGAGCTATGAGTAGGTATCCACCGATTATTCCCAATGGAGTTGCCCAACTAATAACAACAATTGTCACTGTTGTGGCATATGCAACTGCAACATTACCAGCAAAGAGGAACGCAACTGCTGCTAAAGCGGTGTAGACCCAAGCAGTTTTTGATACACCTAGCTTGTTTAGTAGAATGACTGTGCAAATCAATGAGACTACTAGACTTGTTAATCCGATAGATGTCAATGCTAAATATATCTCTCCGATATTCTGCACAAGCTGATTCCTCCTGCTTTGGTTCTACTTCCAAAAAGAAAGTAGTTTCCAGATTAAATCTCTCAACTGAGAATTTGAAGAAAAACATTATCCCCTTCCATATAGTTTCTTTTTGTAATATGATTGGGATGTGTAGAGAGCTCCTGCTGGATTGTGCGCAAGCACTCTATCTTTTGCAACAAGGCATGTTACTAGTGCCTTTGAATGCTTGATGAAGAGGGAATCGTGACCGACACACAAACCCACGATGACATTGAGACCTGTGCCTTCTGCATTCATAACCAATGCTTGTCCAATTGGATTGCATACAGCCTCAAAATTGCCCGGACGAATCTTCTCGTCATCACGAAGACCTATCTCTTCTTTCGGGATACTACCAGTTTTACAGCAGACTGATACGACATCAAATCCGTTTTCTGTGTAGATTTGAGCAAGTGTTTTAGCTTCTCGTCGCAGTCCTATGCAGTATGCAATTCCAAGTCTTGTGATTCCCATTCGTTCTGCAAATTCCATGGTTTCTTGCACGCGTGTCCATTCGCAATACCCTGTAGCTTCTACTCGTGCGGACTCCTGAGAAACCTTCCTATTCGCTTGGTCATTGTACAATTCCTTTGCCTCTGTGAGAGTTTCTTTTTGAACCTCCATTGGGCAATATTCCTTCATAGGAAGATTATCGAGATCACCTGAGTAACATGCAAAACGTCCACAATCAGTGCATTTAACCATCGAGAAGCCTCGTACTATTCCAAATAAAAGGCGGCTAATAATTCTATTCAATCCATTCAATTGTGTATGATTCAAGGAGTTTTCTCAACCACTGATGACCAAACTCGTAGTTGATAGCAAATGAGCCATCATGATCTTCTACGATTTTATCAGGTCGTTTTAGAATCTCATCTATCTCTTGCTCCTTGTTCTTGGAGATTTGAATAATTACATCTTGATCTGTAGCAAATGGTGATTCACCCAATGCTTCCTCTGTAAACATCGGTATATCCAAAATTGGTGTTATGTCAAGATGCGTGATTTTATTCTGGGACAAATCAAGATGGCCAATTCTCTTAAGGGATGCGAGATTGCCCAAATCAAATGATGTGAGATTACAGTTGACAACACTGAAACTATCTAGAGCAACCTTTCCTTTAAGAAATGAATAATCAACCTCTACAACAAGGTCATCACTATAACATTCTGATATTTCAAGAATCTTGATTGGAGCCTCCTTTGGGAGTATTATTCTATACGGTTTCGTTGGCTTCTCTGAACCAAGGTCTCCAAGATATACACTCTCTAGTTTGCTGCATCCTCCGAGCGAGGAGAGGTCCAGTTCAGAAATATCAAGAGAATAGAGACCTATGGAGTTCAATTTGGGAATTGTATTTAGTGTATCGATTGCTTTTAGAGTTCTTACCTGACCTGCAATCGTTAGTACAGTAAGTTCCGGGTGATTTTTCAACGGTGCTAGATCAATCTCCTCAATAGTATCTGCAGAATTGATATTGATCTCTAATCCAGTCAGAAGATTAAATTCTTGAATGCCTTCAAGACTTACCTGCTTTAGGTCATATCCTTCGCTGACCTTCAGTACAAGTAAGTCCTTCAACTCTCGTAGGTCTGAAAGATTGAAACTCGTATCATCCAAAAGTTCAATATGGAGAATCTGAACATTGGGAGCTGCAATCACAAAATCTTCAATGATCTCTTTTGTCAAGGGTCCAGCATATTCAATTCGTGACGCACCTTTGATCGACTTTCGACGTTTCTTACGTTCAGGAGTTAGCGTGTCATTCATGCTTGTTCGTCTCCATAAGTATCAATTAACCAGAATGTTGCGGTTAATATCTATATCCTTACTTCTTTGAAAAAACGAAAAAGGGAAGCTGGAGAGAATGTTTTCTCTCCTTCACATTCTATCTCCACGCATCTTCTGAAGATGGGAGTGTGTCCTTGGGAGGTTGTGCTCCTTCGTACTTATTCACGATATCGACGACCTCTGAGATCCAATCTAGACCAAGCTTCTTGACCTTCTCCATGGTCGGCACTCCGTTTCGAGTCCAGCCACGGCGTTTATAGGCTGCATCGGTCAATAACCTGTACCGTTCTTCCCTAATCTCACGGAGTTTCTTGTTCTTCTCAGTCGTTGACATACCATCGATATTAATGCCAGATTCCTTCAACTGCTCATCATATCGTTCCTGACGGGACTCGTACTCCCAATCAGTCACTGGACCTGCGCTTCTGTATGGGATGAAGGAGTCATGGAGTCTGAGACCCTTGCCCTGTCTGATGTTGAATAAACGCTGGAAGTTGTAGACCTTCTCTGACATCTTGACTAAGTCATCGCCCTTTGTGGGTTTCCCTGTCATTGCCTCGAAGAATCTCGCGTAGAAGGCAACATGACCTGGCACCTTTGCTGGTTCTTTGGTCTGAGCGTTATCCGCAGGAACGACGTCATTCCAAGGCAATTTACATAATCCATTCAATCCAAACCAAGTTCGCCAGTTCGGAAAGTAATGAAGCGCTTCTGCTTTCTGCTCGAAGCTGGGCATGTAGTTATGAACCTGGTCGAGGAAGATAAGCCACGCCTCATCGTGCTGTGGTCCCTTAAGTGTGAGACCGTAACCACCTTGCTGAGCAAGGCTCTCCTTGGTAACATACTCGGAGTACTCGAGACCCTTATGTTCCATTCCAATATCATGCATCAAGTCACAATCAACGTTGAACTTGTCACCGAAGTACCCCTTGAGGTAGTGGACACCTTTACCAAAGTGCTGTCCACCAAATCCTTTACCTTCTGCCATTTCGTGAAGAACTGCAAGTGCTTCCTCAGCAGCACCCCAATTGAGTTTATGACCTCCAGTAGCCTTCTCGTCGATATAGCCACCTTCAAAGAGTTCCATGACAAATCCCATGGTAGTTCCAAAAGAGATAGTATCGATACCATAGGCATCGCAGTAGAAATTCAATTCAGCAACATAATGCGGATTGAAGATGCCTATGTTTGAACCG
The DNA here is from genome assembly GCA_016933575.1 of Candidatus Thorarchaeota archaeon. Taxonomy (GTDB): domain Archaea; phylum Asgardarchaeota; class Thorarchaeia; order Thorarchaeales; family Thorarchaeaceae; genus SMTZ1-45. The sequence goes on along the minus strand of JAFGAR010000028.1, from coordinate 55,813 downwards.
CAACCTGCAATGGTCTCATATTCTGGACCATCAACGACAACATTCTTCCCTTTGAAAGGACCCGTCTTGGGTACGAATCCTTCAATACAGTGAGAGCAGTTGATAGCACATGGACGCCAGCATCCATCCCATCCTTTTCCTGCATCCGTGTAGATGGTCTCCCAGACATTTCCAAACAAATTGACTGCCTCTGGGTCGCTACCAGCTCGAAAGTTACGAGTTGGTAGAAGGTCAAACTCATCCATGATTGAGGGAAGGTGACCAGTTCCAATAACCCGCATTCTGTTCTGTTTAGGATCAAGTTGGAGAATCTCACCCGAGTGGTCGCGACCGACTTTCTTGACCTCATCTGGGTCAGCTGGATTGTTCAGTTCTAGAGTTATTTTCTCGAATTTGATAGCAATAGCTTTGATCCTCTTATTTCTGAAGACAGTACCTATGCCCCCGCGTCCTGCCTGCTTGTATCGAGGAACATTTCGTCGCATGTCCCACCAAGAGAAATTGAGACATCCCATCCATGCATGCTCAGCAGCTGGACCAGAAGTCACTACAGCCATGTCCTTGCCTTCAGTTTGAGTGTGACGGTCTGTTAAAACGCGTGTTATCTCGTATGCTGTATCTGGGAGGTCACTAGCATCATGAATCTCAATAAGTCCATTATCACCATCGATGAAAATGTAAACGTCTTTCTTCGCCTTGCCTTGAATCTCCATGGCATCAAATCCGGAGAACTTCAGGTTTGGTCCTGCATAGCCCCCAACATTGGAATCAATTGGGATTCCTGTCATTGGAGATATGGAAGTGACAATACTCTTTCCTGCACCAGGATATTGTGTCACGCCTCCTAGAGGTCCTGTGGCAATACAGATCTCATTCTCGGGATCATCCCATTTTACAATCCTATCTTTGGGAAGCCCATTCCACATGAGCCAGAGGTCGAATCCTTTTCCACCGGTAAAGGTCTCCTTCATCTTCTGGTCTACTGGTTTTATCTTAATTATATTATCTGAGAGATTGATATAGAGGGTCTGATTTGCATATCCCTTGTCAATCTTAGGAACTGTGTATGTGAATTCCTTAAGCACCAAGAATGTTCACCTTCCATCATGCTACAAAGCAACTGAACTGGTATTGCATCCGGACTGGTCTTACATTTGAGTCTTGCCTTAGCCGACATGCACAATCGTGCATTTGAGCCCTCAATCTTTGCCTCTGGCGACGAAATTATATTAAGAAACTGTACGCTGCAAAACCATCCCCGTGGTCTCTGAGGCTAATGAATGAAAGACGTTATCTCAACACTTGAGCATTACCTGACTCCTGTAGGTCTGGCAAAATTACTAGCAATCCCAAATAGAGATGTACATCGGTTTGTAGCGAAAGCAGTAGATCTCTGTGAACCAATGAAGGTCTTTGTATGTACTGATGCACAAGAGGATATTGACTATATTCGCCGAACAGCAATTGCTCGAGGCGAAGAAACTGAACTCGCTATAAACACCCAGACCGTTCATTTTGATGGTTTCTTTGACCAAGCTCGTGACAAAGGTCATACGCAATACCTGGTACCGAAGGGTGAATCTCTCGGAGAGCAAGTGGAGCAAATTGACAGGGATATTGGTCTCAAAGAAGTCGAAGAACGCATGAAAGGCTGTATGCACAACAAGAAAATGGTGATTCGCTTTTTCTGTCTAGGCCCCCTTGATTCAGATTTCTCAATTCCGTGTGTTCAAATTACTGATTCATTTTATGTAGCACATAGTGAAGATCTTCTCTACCGTACTGGTTATGAGTATTTCAAGAGGCTTCCGGACAATAAGGAGATATTTTGGATGCTGCACTCATCCGGAAAACTTGTGCAATCTGTTAGCATTGGTTGGCAACAAAGAGGCGTAGCCATAGACTATCTCGAGAATACGGTCTACAGCTACAATACCCAGTATGCTGGAAATACCATAGGTCTCAAGAAGCTAGCTCTCCGGCTTGCTATTCGAAAGGCAAACAGAGAAGATTGGCTTGCAGAGCATATGTTTCTCATGGCAATTCATGGACCCGAAGGGAGGAAGACATACCTCACTGGAGCGTATCCTTCTGCCTGTGGTAAGACTAGTACGTCAATGGTGAAAGGTGCAACAATCGTTGGTGATGATTTAACTTACCTTAGAATCATAAATGGTCATGTTCGCGGAGTCAATGTTGAGCAAGGCATCTTTGGTATTATACGCTCCGTAAGTCAGGAAGATGATCCTGTCATTTGGGAAGTCCTAAATTCCTGCCAACCTGCAATATATTCCAATGTACTGATCACTGAAGAGGGATACCCTCATTGGCTTGATGATGGGCGCCCTATTCCGCCCCGTGGCGTAAATCATTCAGGCCCATGGTGGATTGGCAAAGTAGATGAAAAAGGCGAAGAGATACCAATGGCACATAAGAATGCTCGGTATACAATAAGCCTGAAAGGACTTCCTAATCTTGACTCTGCTCTTGAGGATCCGCAAGGAGTAAAGATCGGTGGAATCATCTACGGTGGTAGGGATTCAGATACATGGGTTCCAGTTCAGGAGTCCTTTAATTGGGACCATGGCGTCCTTACTATGGGTGCTTGTCTTGAGAGTAAGACAACCGCAGCCACACTTGGTCCTAGCGGAGTGCGTATGTTTCAACCCTTCTCAAACCTCGATTTCATATCAATTCCGTTAGGCCAGTATATCAAAAACCATCTAAAATTTGGAAAAAGTGCACAGAATCCTCCACGCATCTTTGCAGTCAATTACTTCCAACAGAATGCTGAAGGTCAGTACATCACCGGCAAGGACGCAAAACGAGTCTGGCTAAATTGGATGGACCGGAGAATCCATGGCGAGGTTGAGGCAATCAAGACTCCCATTGGTTACATTCCAAGATATGAGGATCTTAAAATGCTCTTCAGAGAGATTCTCAATAAGACATACGCTGAGAGTGACTATATCGAGCAGTTCTCAATTCGTGTTCCTGAACTTCTAGAGAAAATAGATCGCATTGAGAAGATATACCATGAGACAGTTCCTGATGCTCCTTTGGAATTATCTGATGCTCTCTCTGAACAGAGGGTTCGTCTGATTGAAGTTGAAAAAATTCATGGCGAATGTATTGCACCTAACAAATTCACTAGTACCTGAAGCAGATGAACTCAAATTAACGTCGTTAATTATGCTCCAAATACACTTAATCACAGTTCTGTTACAAAATGTATGGTTTCGAGCATTCTGAATACAAATGTGTAAGAGATAAATAGGTGAATATTGCGGAGCTAGACGTTCTCAGACTCGACAAGAATATTATCATTTTTCTTGTACGAAAACAGAACTTAGGTCCAGATTTGATGCCTTTGAACGAAGCCAAAACTAACCAAACATTTGAATTCTCCCTACTGATGGGAATCCAAATCATGTCTATTCAGAGGCATATGGACCGGTTTTTTCCTCATCACATATTATTATCACAATATGATAAGAGTATATGGAGGTCGGCTTTATGACTACTGAGAGACATCCCAAATCCAACCCTAGTGGAGGCGGTACCGAGATTAGGTCAAACGAAGCGCTCGTTGTCGGTGGCGGCGTAGCAGGAATGACTGCTGCAATTGACATCGCGAACCAGGGCTATAAAGTAACCCTTCTCGAGAAATCCCCCTCAATAGGCGGTGTAATGGCACAGATTGACAAGACCTTCCCTACACTTGACTGTAGTGCTTGTATTCTAACTCCAAAACTGAGTGAAGTAGCTCGTCACCCGAATATCGATTTACTCACATATTCCGAGATAAAGTCAGTATCAGGTGAGACTGGTGACTTCAGAGTTCGTGTGCACAGACATGCACGCTATGTGGACGAGAGCAAGTGTAGCGGCTGTGGAGATTGTATCTCTGTGTGCCCTGTTGAAGTTCCAAATATGTTCGATAGCAATATTGGATTTAGAAAAGCTATCTACACACCTTTCCCACAAGCCACTCCTAACGTGGTGACTGTAGACAAGAAGGGTGAACCAGCGTGTCGAGCAACCTGTCCTGCTGAGGTCAATGCTCAAGGTTTCGTGACTATGATGCGTCATGGTAAATTCGATGAAGCCTTAGAGATTGTCCGGAGGTCCATTCCCTTCCCTGGAGTCTTAGGCCGGGTATGTATCAGCTTCTGTGAGGCAGAGTGCGAACGAGGCATGCTTGATGAGAGTATCAGTATCAGGAATCTCCATAGATTTCTAGCTGATTATGAAAGAAGCCATGGTGCGCCACCTGTTGAGGCTAAGATCGATAAGAAGGAGCGAGTCGCTGTTATTGGTGCTGGCCCCGGTGGAATAAGTTGTGCGTATCATCTTGCTCGAAGGGGATATCCCGTCACAATCTTCGAGAAGCAAGAGAAAGCCGGCGGCATGCTAAGATATTCAATTCCAGAATATCGACTTCCTCGTGAAATCCTTGATGAAGAAATTCAACGAGTTATTGATATGGGTGTTAAAATTAAGACTGGCACTACTGTAAAATCGATTCACGAACTGCTAGAGAAAGGTTTCAAAGCAGTATTTGTAGCGACAGGAGCCTGGGAGAGCAATAAACTCGGTATCAATGGCGAAGACTCTGAAGGTGTTGTTCACGCGATTAGATTCCTTGAGGAAGTAAATAATAGCCAGAAAGTCTCAGTAGGCGAGCGTGTAGTAGTTGTAGGTGGTGGTGATGCCGCTATCGACTCAGCTCGTGTAGCTATGCGACTTGGTGCAAAAGAGGTTACAGTCGTCTATAGACGCTCTCATGTAGAAATTCCTGCTATCCCAAGTGAAGTTGATGATGCTCAAGAAGAAGGCATTAAATTCATGCTACTGACGAATCCAGTAGAGATACTCACATCCAAGGGTCATATCACTGGCATTCGCTGTGTTAAGATGCGGCTCGGAGAACCAGATCACTCAGGACGACGCCGACCAGTCCCAATCATGAACTCCGAGTTTACAATGGCTGTTGATGAGCTCATTGTAGCAGTCGGTCAGTCTGCTGATCCCAGAGGTGTACAAAACGAACTTGATTGCACAGAGTGGGCTACTGTAAAAGCTGATCCAGTGACTCTTGCCACAAATGTACCTGGTGTATTTGCAGGTGGAGATGTATTCATCGGGCCCTCGACTGTTGTAAAAGCAGTTGGTCATGGTAAGCATGCAGCTGAGTCAATTGATAGATATATCCAAGGCATTGACTTGATGGAAGGTCGTGCTAAGGAGCGCCATAGAGTTCAATCGTACGAGGTCGATAAGTCCCTGATCCCTGTAGAGGGTCGGAGTGCCATGCCAAAGCAATCTCTTGCAAGTCGAAAGCGTGCGTTCTCTGAGGTTGAACTTGGTTTCAATGAGCCCACTGCCATAACCGAGGCAGAACGATGTTTAGGATGTGCGGTGTGCTGTGAATGCGAACGTTGTGTCGAAGCATGCACACGAGAGGCTATTGACCATTCGATGCATGATGAGATTGTCGACCTTCATGTAGGTGCAATAATTCTAGCCACTGGGTACAGACTCTTTGATGTTACACAATATCCTCAGTATGGTTATGGTAAGATACCCAATGTCATCACAGCAATGGAATATGAGCGGCTCATGAACGCTGCTGGTCCTACACATGGACATCTTGTCCGGCTCAGTGACGGTAAGATTCCCCACAGTATTGGATTCATTCAATGCGTTGGCGCTCGTGATGTTCAGAAGGGCGTACCATTCTGCAGCCGTGTCTGTTGCATGTATGGCGTGAAGTTGTCTGTGATGTCTAAAGAACATCATCCCGATTCTGAAGTCACAGTTTACTATGCTGACATACGAGCCTTCGGTAAAGGGTTCGAAGAGTTCTTTGAAATGGCTCGAACACGGTTCAAGGTGAACTTTGTGAGAGGTCGTGTGGCAGAGGTCATGCATGATAGGGAGAATGACAAATGCATTGTCCGATTCGAGGATACAGAATCTGGAGAGTTACGTGATGTCGTTCATGACCTTGTGATTATCAGTCCAGGAGTACAACCACCAGAGGGTCTCGAAGATCTTGCAGTAGAGCTGAATATGGATCTTAGCGATGAAGGATACGTATCAATTCATGATGCTGTCCTAACACCTGTTGATACGGATGTGCCAGGTGTCTTTGTTGCAGGATGTGCGGATGGACCAAAAGATATCCCTGACTCGGTTTCAGCTGGAAGTGCAGCAGCTATGCGAGCGACCATCATTCTATCCAAGGTCGATAGGGAGGAGGAATGAAATCTATGGCAAAAGATGTGACCAAGGAACCTTCACACATCAACCATGCCCCAAGTTCAGACTTTGCAAAGGAAGTCGAGCAGGAGTTCGGTGGAGAAGGAATTGTGAAGTGTATCCAATGTGGAATGTGCACTGCATCGTGCATGGTAGCGAACATGACTGACAAGTATCGACCCCGCCAGCTTATACAGAAAATCCTACTTGGTAAACGCGAAGAAGTGCTTACCAGCGACTTGCCATGGCTTTGCATGACTTGTAGACTCTGCGAAGAACGCTGTCAGGAAGATGTCAATCTCTCTGAGATTTTCCATGCTGTTCGTGAGATTGCAACAAGAGAGGGTCATATTCCCAAAGTATTCCAAAACACAGTAAACAAAGTCCTTGAGGATGGCTGGCTCCTGAACGATGCTTATACAGACTTCATTGAAGATGATAGATCTGACTTAGGTCTTGATATTGATCTAGACTGGAATAATGAGTTTGTGAAGAAGATCAAGAAGCGCTACATTGACGGAGGTAATAAGAAGTGAAAGAATTTGCATTATACACTGGTTGCACAACACCAGTTCGACTTCCAGCATATGAAGCATCCATTATGGTTGTCCTGGATAAATTAGGGATAAAACTCACTCTCATGAAGGATGCCAACTGCTGTGGTGCTCAGTATGTTGAATCACTCAGTCATACTGCTTTTGCAGCCATGAGTGGTCGTATTCTTGCATTGGCTGAGAGTATGAATCTTGACATCCTAGCAATATGTGGTGCTTGTTCAGGGTCTCTGAAGACTGTAAAGCATGATCTTGACAATAATTCTAAACTTCGTGATGAAGTCAACAAATTACTTGAAGAAGAGGGATTGAAATATACTGGTACCTCTGAGGTGAAACATCTTCTTCAGATATTTCGAGAAGATATTGGATATGAAGCAATCAAATCAGCAATAGTCAAACCTTACAGTAGTGATCTCAGACTTGCAGCTCACTATGGTTGCCATGTCACACGACCGCCTGAGATTGTAAAGGTTGATGATGCTGAGAATCCAACGATTATCGATAGTATTATCGAATTGACTGGAGCAACAGCGGTTGATTACACTGGGAAGACTCGGTGTTGCGGCGGTCCTATGCTTGCGATGGACCAAGATGTTGCTACCAGAATTGGTCTTGATAAGATAGCTAATATACGTGCAGAGAATGTCGATGGAATCATCACAGCATGTGAGTTCTGTGATATCCAATTGACTTCGATACAATTTGATGATCTTGCAGGTGATGCACCTAAGATTCCAGTCATCCCATTACCACAATTCTTGGGACCCGCACTAGGAATCGACTTTGAGAAACTAGGCATACACCTCAATAAAATCGATCCACAGGTGATTCTACAAAAAGTATAGGCGAATTGAAATGACAGAAAAGAAGCCCAATGCAGCATTGGTCATTGGCGGAGGAGTTGCAGGAATGCAGGCCGCCTTAGATATTGCTAACCAGGGATTCAAAGTATATCTAGTAGAAAGAACCCCTTCAATCGGAGGCCGGATGGCTCAGATAGATAAGACCTTTCCAACACTGGATTGCAGTGCTTGTATACTGACGCCAAAACTTAGTGAGGTCTCGCATCACCCGCACATAGAGCTTCTGACCTATTCGGAGGTTGGTAGCGTTACTGGCGTTGCTGGTGATTTTCATGTTCGCATAAGAAGAAAGGCTCGATATGTCCGAGAAGACCTCTGTTCTGGGTGCGGTGATTGTGCAGCAGAATGCCCAGTCGAAGTTCCCAATGAGTTTGACATGAATATCGGTTTCAGAAAGGCGATCTACGTGGGTTTTCCACAGGCTACTCCTAATGTTTTCACGGTCGATAAGGAGAACTGTATTGACTGTGGAAGATGTGTAAAGGTATGTGAACGCAAGGCTATCGATATGGATATGAAAGATAAGACAATCAATATCCATGTTGGTGCGATTATAGTTGCTACAGGATTCGAACTCTTTGACGTGAGTCAATATCCACGATTAGGATATGGTCATTATCAGAATGTGATCCATGCAATGGAGTTCGAGCGGCTAATCAATGCTGCTGGCCCTACTCATGGTCACCTTGTACGACTGAGTGATGGCAAGAAACCAAAGAGCATTGGATTCATACAATGTGTTGGCGCTCGTGATGTCCAAAAAGGAGTTCCATATTGTAGTCGAGTATGTTGTATGTACTCGATCAAGAATGCTGTCATGGCACTCGAACATGATCCAAAATCTGATGTCTGGGTCTATTATGCAGACATTCGTGCATTTGGTAAAGGCTTCGAAGAATTTTATGAAATGGCCAAGAGACGATTTGGCGTGAAGTTCATCAGAGGTCGTGTTGCTGAAGTGATGGAGGGCAAGAATACTGGTAACCTCGTAATCAAGGTCGAGGATACTGAAAGTACAAAAGTCCGTCTAATCGAACACGATCTTATTGTAATCAGTCCTGGTGTGATTCCATCTCAAGGAATGGACACCATGGCTACAAAGATGGGAATCGAACAGACTGACGATGGTTACATCAAGATAGACCACTCATTCTTTGGTCCTACTGTGACAAAGACACCCGGTGTATTCGTGTGTGGTTGTGCAGATGGTCCCAAAGACATTCCTGATTCTGTAAGTGCAGGGAGTGCGGCTGCAATGAAGGCTACCATTGTCCTTAGCAAAGGAGAATCTTAGATAATGTCAGATACAAAAGAAGAACCACGCATCGGCGTATTTGTCTGCCACTGTGGACACAATATTGCTGGTGCAGTTGATGTGGTAGCAGTAGCAAAGATGGCAAAGAGCTTACCACATGTAGTCTTTTCCACAGACGAGATGTTCATGTGTTCTGATGCAGGACAGACCCTCATCAAAGAGAAGATCAAGGAGTTCAATCTCAACAGAGTCGTTGTTGCTAGTTGTTCTCCTCGTATGCATGAACCTACCTTCCGACGAGTAGTCGAGGAGGCTAATGTCAACAGATACCTGTTCGACCAGGTGAACCTGCGAGAACATGTGAGTTGGTGTCATACTCGCGAACCTGTGAAGGCTACTGAAAAGGCAAAGGACCTTGTTCGGATGTCTGTGGCTCGTGCTGCGAAGTTGGAGAGTCTACCAATCAAGTCGGTGAAAGTCATTCCACGGACCATGGTCGTTGGTGGAGGTATCGCTGGACTTCGCGCATCTCTGGATATTGCAGAACGTGGTTTCGAGGTAGTCCTCATAGAGAAAGACACCCAGCTGGGTGGAAATGTTGCCAAGTGGACACATCTCTTCCCCTCAGATGAATCAGGTGGTCAAGTCATTGGTCCACTAATAGATGCAGTACGCAAACACAAACGTATCAAGATTTACACTGGATGCAAGGTATCCGAGTTCGATGGATATATTGGCAATTTCGAAGTGACAATCAAAAACTTGGCCTCAGGAAAAGAATACAAGCATGATATTGGTACAGTTATAGTCGCCACTGGTTTTGAGGCATTCAAACCTGTGGGGTACTATAACTACGAGAACTCTCCGAATATCATCACTCTTGCCGAACTCCAGGAGATGGCTCCCTCTGAGATGTTGAAGAAACCCAGTGATGGTTCGCCTGTGAAGAAGATTGTCTTCATTGGTTGCGTTGGTTCCCGAGAACCTGGAAAGATAGGACATGAGCATTGTTCTCGCCACTGTTGTTCTGCCACAGCAAAAGCTGCAGCAGACCTTCGTGACCGAGTTGATGAAGCTCTCATTCTCTATCAGGACATCAGAACCTATGGAAAGGGCCATGAGGAGTTCCAACGCCTTGCTAGGCAGAAGCATGTCATCTATAGTAAATTCCCAACAGATGCACATCCCAATGTTGAGGTTTCAAAAGATGGAGACATACGAATCAGATGGTTCGATGTCTTGGGTGCAACAGAACTCGAGTTCCATCCAGATCTTCTCGTCTTGGCATCAGCTATGATTCCTCCTGAGGATATTGCCGAGACCGCCAAGATGTTCAGTCTCACTAGGAGTGGTGATGGATTCTTCAATCCTGAGCACATCAAACTTGCTCCGTTGACAACACACACCGCTGGTGTGATGATTGCTGGCGCCGCTCAAGCTGCAAAGAATGCGTCTGAAGCGGTCATTGATGCCAGTGGCGCTGCTGCAAAGGCTGTTGGTCTGATGGCACGAGGTGAAGTGGAGATTGAGTCAACGGTCTCTCATGTGATACCTGAACTCTGTTCGTCTTGTCACACCTGTGTCACTGCGTGTCCCTATGGTGCAATTGCCATGGATGAGGAACAGGATCCACCCATAGCCTTTGTCACGGAAGCCAAATGTAAGGGCTGTGGGACCTGTGCTGCTGCATGCCCGAGCAGTGCAATAATCATGTATCACAGTACAGACGATCAGATTCTATCCATGGTCGAGGCATATCTATGCCCTGCACCCCAGTCTGATGGAGGTGGTCCAGTATGACAGCTGCAATGACCGAGACTACCAAGACTAACGAAGAGTGGGAGCCCCGTATCGTAGCTTACTGCTGTAATTGGTGCAGTTATGCCGGGGCGGACTTGGCTGGTACAAGTCGAATACAGTACCCACCAAACGCGAGAATCCTGCGAGTGAATTGCACCGGACGACTCACCCCTGAGTTTGTCCTCGCTGCTCTTGACATGGGCGCTGACGGCGTTCTTGTGTCAGGATGTCATCCCGGAGACTGTCATTATACTTCCGGAAACCTCAAGGCTCGCGCGCGATGGGCATTAATGGAGACAGCGATTGAGCAAGCAGGCGTTGACCCTCGAAGGGTGCGCCTACAATGGGCTTCAGCCTCTGAGGCACAAATCTTCGCTGATGGCGTAAGGACAATCACAGAACAAGTAAGAAAACTAGGTCCAATAAGGAGTGAATGGAAATGAGTAAGATGTTTACAACCTTCTTCAGTCAGAAGCGTGGAGACGTCCGAAAGCAACGCAAGGCAATTGAAGACATCTTGAAGGCTGGTCCCTCAACGGTATCTAAGATTGCAGAGGGCACTGGATTCGACAAGAGTCTCGTGGTCTGGAATCTCATGGGTATGCTCCGCTGGGGAGTTGTTGAGGTTGCGAGCGAAGAGGGCGAAGAACTGACCTATGTACTGAAGGAGGTCTAAAGGCTGGCAGATCCTGTTTCAATAGCAATGGGTCAGGGTAGTTCTTGTTGGGGCTGTTTCCAGAGCCTTGTTGATATTCACATGAATCTGGCAACCGTTCTGCCACAACTTGATATCAAGTACTGGCAGTGCGTTGTTGACTACAAGCTTCACGACCTAGAGAATTACCCGGACAAGTCCATAGCAGTGGGTCTCTACGAAGGCATGGCTAGGACAGAGGAGGATATCCATCTGCTCAAGGTCATGCGTGAGAAGTGTCAGACCCTTATTGCATTTGGTTCTTGTTCATGCTTCGGTGGAATACCAGGATTAGCCAACTTCTCAGATATTGAAGAATGTCTTGATGTCAAGTTCCGAGAAAACAAGACCGTGTCAGGTGGTGAAGTTCCATCAGAGAACTTACCTGCAATTGCTCCAGTTGTCAAACCCAATACTGACTATGTCGACTTTGAGATCTTTCTCCCTGGTTGTCCCCCGACATCCAAGCTCATACTCACAGCTGTGACAGCTCTGTTAAAAGGCGAGCCAATCGAGCTCGAGCCGCATACTGTCTGTCATTACTGTGCGCGAGAGAAGAAGGACACACCCATTGACAAGATACTCAGGCCATACCAAGGTATCGCTGACAAGGACCGGTGTCTGCTCGAACAGGGTTACATCTGTCTTGGTTCAGCTACCTGGGGTCTCTGTGAGGGTCAATGTGTGAACAAAGGCGCGACCTGTCGTGGATGCTTTGGTCCTCCACCGCCGATTATGCAAGATTTCGGAGCGAATGCTATGTCTATGTTAGGTACCTATGCTCCGATTCCTCCTGAAGAGATTAAAGAACAAGTGAAAGATCCCTTAGGTCTCTTCAACAGGTTCACATATGCAACTAGCCACCTCGGTTCCATTAGAATCAAGCGTGAGGAGGTCAAGAAGAAATGACTGACGAGAAGACAATTAGAATCGACCCAGTGACAAGGCTTGAAGGACATGGTTCACTCACGCTGAAACTAGGAAAGGATGGAAAGGTCAAGGATGTACAATTCAATGTAAACTCTACTCGATTCTTTGAGAAGTTCCTGGAGGGCCGCCCAATGGAGGAGGCTATTCGAATCGCTCCGAGAATCTGTGGAATCTGTCCAATTCCTCACCATCTTGCCTCAGTAAAGGCTGTTGAAGCTGCTTGGGATATTACTCCTCCACCAGCAGCAGTAAAGATAAGAAGACTCATGATTGAGGCAAAGCAGCTCTCAAGTCATGCTATCCACTTCTATGCTCTTGCTGCTCCTGACTTTGTGTTTGGCCCATTTGCCAATCCTGCAGTCAGGAATGTGGCTGCGGTCCTGAAACATCTTCCAGATGTTGCCGTGCAGGCTATCAAACTCATGGAGTTTGGTCAAGAGATTATCAAGACTGTCGGTGCAAAGGCAATCCATCCAACCACAGCAATTCCCGGTGGGCAGCTCACTCCCATGACCGAGGAAGATCGTGACCACTGGCTTGGTCGTGTACCTGAGTTGATGGAGAATATCAACAAGACAGTGGATCTTGCGAAGACTGTCGTTAATGCATATCTTGATGTAATAACAAAAGTTGGAGTAACACCTACTTACTACATTGGACTACATAACAAAGGTGCTCTCGACATCTATGATGGCAAGATACGCGTTATGGACCCTGATGGAAAGATTGTCGCTGATTTCGAGCCAAAGGACTACACGGAGTATTATGGAGAACATGTCCCGAAGCATAGCTATGCAACTCACATCTACTACAAACCCGCAGGATATCCTGAGGGTATCTGGAGAACCAACACTCTTGCTCGATGCAATGTAGTAGATAAGATGGCTACTCCACTTGCAAATGACGCACTAAAAGAAATGCGTGATCTGATTGGTCGTCCATCTCATCATGTGTTTGCTTATCATTATGCTAGGGTTGTCGAGATGGTACAGGCTGCAGAGTGGATCAAGACTCTTCTTGAAGATCCAGAAATTGTAAGCACCGATGTAAAACTTGCTGATGTCGAAACCAAGGCTGGCGAAGGCGTTGGCGTTGTAGAGGCTCCACGAGGGACTCTCTTGCACAACTACGTCAGCGATGATAAGGGAATGCTAGTGAAGGCAAATCTCATTGTGGCGACAAATAATAACATCGCTGGTATTGAGAAGAGCCTGATGGTAGCAGCGAAGCAGATCTTCGAGGACAAGGCCCATGAGAGCCTGAAACTCCCCGACCCTATGGTCAAGACATAGAAAACAACCATACCTCAGAGTTATAAAGAACAAAAAGGAAACGTGAACTACAATGTCAGAAGAAATCCCTGAAGGGTTACTGAACCTCCTGGAAATGGTGGTTCGGTGCTATGACTGCTGACTATCATGCGGCGCACACCTTGTCGTTGTCGATGAGGATGGCCGCGAGATAGTCCGGAAGGAGCTCGTGACTGGCGGCGGATGAAGGTCCGGCGTAAAGAACTGAGCCGGGCTTGACACACCCCGCAAGGGTGCGCTGGTCGCACTCCTTCTCTCCCTTTTCTTTTCAAATTATGAATAGTAGAATATATGAGTAGAGTAGTTACTAGTGGTGTGTGGGAATGATATGGCTAGCTCGATTGCAGATCAAGTGAAGCACAGGAGAGACCTCGATCAGATAAGAACAGCAATCGAAGCTAGAAAATATACCGGTCTTGAAACACTAATTATGGGCCTGAAATTGTCTGCGTTAGCTCTACGAATAGCAGGTGATAGATAGATGGAAGAATTTCCAGAGATTCTCAAATTAGTATGTGAATTTCTCAATAAGAATAAGATAGAGTATGTTATCGTTGGTGGAGTAGCAGTAATGTACCATGGTGTCCCTCGAACTACCGTAGATATTGACATTATATTGCAAATAGAAGATGAACAAATTTCAACATTCACACAATTTCTGAATTCAAGAGGGTTTTCATCCTCTGCAACCGATATCAGAGCAGCTTTCGCAGAGAAATCTCATAGTACTATTTTCTTCAAGGATACGTTACTTAGACTTGACATACAAGGTGTAAATTCAGCTTTTGATAAGATGACACTTGAAAGAGCTATCGATGTCAATCTATTTGGCACATCTATTAGGATTGGTTCTATTGAAGACACTTATGTTAATAAAATCCTATTTCAAGGAGAGCAAGATCTTAGAGATGCTCTTGGCATTTTAAATAGAAATTCAGAAAGTTTCGATTTTGAGTATATACGCTCCACATGTGAAATGCTAGGTATTCTCGATAAACTTGAGCAATTTCTGAAAGATTCTGAGTCAAAGAAATTGATAGACCGGGTCTGACAACATTGCTCGGGTGTGCTTGTCACTCTCCTTCCCTCCCTTTTCTTTTCTCAGCAAGCAAATTACCTTCGAGTTTATATGCAGCGAGAATATTTCAATTACTGTATATGAAATGCTAAGGAACGTGACTCTTTGAATCAAGACGAGCTATTAGATGATATCGTCACACAGATAAGAAATGAACTTGATGAACAAGTTGACTTCATAGTTCTCTTTGGTTCTATGTCTACAGGAAATACCCATCCACAGAGTGATATTGATATTGGCGTTCAAGTAAGCAATCCGAAGAAGGAATTGCAGACAATCTTTGGTGATCTGCTCTCCCTCTTTGATTACGTAGATAAGGAGAATTCTCCGAAGATTGACGTTACTCTTCTTAATCTTGCAGATCTCACACTTCAGTACAGAGTGGTTCGTGATGGTAAACTTCTATACACGAAGAATGACAAAGTTTGGCCCTGTTTTCAAGAATACGTTCTTGTGAGGTATCCAGATTGGGAGTACTACATACAGAACTACTTGAAACAATCTCTAGGGGCGTGATTTCAATGGCTGTAGATCCCTTAGTTGTGAAAGCACGATTAGATATCATTCTCGAACGAGTCACTCGTATCAAACACATTGAAACTATGACTCAAGAGCAATATTTGAAAGATGAGCTACTCCAAGGTGCAATAGAGAGGAATCTTCAGATTATCGCTCAAGCAATTATCGATATCTGTACTCATCTAGTAGCACATAATCATTGGGGGTCTCCAAAATCATATAGTGATGCTGTAAAGATAATTGCCAATCACAAGATTATTGATTCTCTCCTCGCAGACCGATTGATTGATTTTGTTAAACTGAGGAACATACTTATTCATCTATATATAGCCGTAGACCCCACCATAGTATATCAAAGTGCAATAGCAATTATCATTGATGCAAAATTGTTTGCTGATGCAATTCTGAAGTTCATCTGAAATCTGCTCAGGTGAGCCTGTCGCACTCCTTCCATTCCTCTTTCTTTTAGATTATATGGGATATATTTGTAGGAATATATTCATTAGAGTGGAAGCTTTTCTTTTTTAGTACAAAACGATTGGTGGTCTTTTGAATGGCTGGTTCAATGAAAAGTGCATTGCTCTTTGTGGTTGCATTCTTCCTCTGCACTATCCAACTCATAATTAGCATTGTGGGATTTGGAGATGGAATAGCTGCTATGGCTTCCGGAGTCTTTGCTTTTGTAATGATCATCGGAGCATTGTTTGCTCGTAGTGGGAGTATGATGGCAGTCTTCAGAACAGTAGGTTCCTATGGTGATGTAGAAATTCGACAAGACACAGGCCAACGAATCCAGGGAACTCCTTGTTTTGGCGTGTGTTTTGGAATCATTACAATACTCGTAGCATTCATGTTCGCAGGGCAACTTGAGGGATCATTAGGAGTCATAGCAACTTCTCCAGCAATCATAGCTGGAGTCGTGGCAATCTTGGCAGGCATTGTCTTTTTTATGGAGTATAGAGGTCCTTACTCTACACAGACTTTTTGATACTTCAAAGGAGTGCAATTGTCACACTCCTTCCATCCCCCTTTCTTCTCTTGCTTTTATCTAATTTTCATTTCATCTTCAGGTTCGTCGTTTCATCATGATGATGATTACAAAGATTGTAGCAATCCAACCAGAACCAGCTGCAAGAAGTACAACTGGTTGAAGAAATTCATCCGATGTCTGTGATGTGGTTGATGTAGAAGTAGTCGTTGTAGATACAGATATTTCTGGAATCTCAATTATTGTAACTCTGAAAATTGATGAGATCTTATTACCCCATAAATCAGTTACAGTTAGGTTGAGACCATAGGACCCAGCATTCAATATGGTCGCATTTGTAAATAGACATGAACTTGCATCATGCGATGACTCATCAGTAATTTGGAAATTAGTAGTGTCATTACAAATCCATGCATCTATCCCAGAAAGGTCACTCGCAACAAAATAAAACTGTATAGATTCATCCTCATTCTTTATAATATTGCTTGGAGAGATGAGCCATATCGGAGCAGTTGAATCAGTAACTGTAAGCGTGAATTCAGCGTTAACATCGTTTCCATAGATATCTTCAACAGTAACCATTAATCCGTAGGTTCCAATTTCTAATGGCTTAACATTGTTAATTTTTCCCTCAGAACTAATGCTAAATAGACCTGATGCATTGATAGACCAACTTCCTATACCTGATGGATCAAAAGCATAGAGAGAGTAGTTTAAATCTGTACCAAGTTCTAAAATTTGGTCTTCTGGAGCTTGCACCCACTCAGGTGAAGTCGTGTCTTCTACTGTTACTAGAAATTCTTGTATTAGAGTGTTTTCTAAAGTATCATTCACAATTATCTTGATAGGATATGTTCCAACATTCAAAATTGAATTATTTCCAAGAACTCCATTTGAATCGATATCAAAGAACTCAGTCGCATTCACTGTCCACTTATCAATACCCTGACTGCATGTAGCATTGAAGTCACGGGAAATCGACTGCAAATATTCTGCTTGGATGTTGATAACAGAATGATTCCACCAGAGGAAAGGTTCTCTGATTATAGTCAGAGTGTAGTTATTTTCGATTCTCATTGAACCTCCAATTACAAACTCTTTATTTTCAGACTGAATGAATGAATTACCTGTAATAGAATCGAATCGAATATTACCGATTGGTTCATACTGCGCATTAACAAGATTAATGCTATTAGAACTAGTAAGAACTGCAAAACCGCCTTCTTCTAATTGAATGATATCATTAGGTGGATAATTAATTTCATTAGGCAGTCGTGCCTCGCGGATGAAATTACCATTCTCATCAATTTCGCAAAACCATAAATCGATAGAGCTAGTTACTGCCATTCCTGTCATCAGGATTCCACCTGAATCTAGCTTTAGAATTGAGTTACAATACACTCTTCCGAGGAGTGTATAGAATTTAATCCAAGAAAACATAGAATCTTGGTCGATCTTGAATAGAAATGGTATCCATACCATCATACTGGAATCATATGAATATCCTGCTATAATGAACTCACCGGGACTGTATTCAATCATATCTGTGACTTCATCATCAAGAAATAGCTCCCATGGAAGGCTCCATTTAATGGTCCCGTTCTCATCTGTTCTCATTATGAAAACATCTCTTCCCGGTGTTATCCCACATATGAAGAAGTTTCCATCTGAAAGTTCAGAAATTCCTACTAACTCGCGCGCAGCTGGATATGTAATATTATAAGTCAAAAAACCGCTTGAATTAACACGAACCAACCATCCACTGTGAAATTCGTCTGTACCCAACACATACTGTGATCCCACAAAAGCGAAATCCCCATTTGAGCATTCGATAACGTTGTGAACCGACTCGTAGGCCATATCATCTCGTCCATATGTTCGATTCCAGAGCTGATTTCCATTCGAATCTGTTTTCAACAAAATTGCATCTGGAAAATAACCTACATCGTTTGGATTGCCTAGCGTTCCTAACATACAAAATCCACTATCAGCGCATTCGATAATATCTTCGATGTTATTGGTAGCCCAATTTGGACCATATGTCCTAAGCCAAATAGGATTTGATATCTTGATTTCTTCAGTTTCAGCTGAGATTAGAGCACCATCAAAACCTATGAATTCATTTACGTCATCTTCATGATTGTTAATGTGACTCGATATACCAAATTGAATTGAACTTGGAATATTTGACCACAAAAAGCTGAGAAATAGGCATACAAGTAATAGCTTGAGTACAGTATTTTGCTGTTTCAAAATCACACTCCTCCTCCTTTTTCTATACCTGTTTACTTATTTTAATTAATCGGCGTTTTTAGTTTTCAATAATAGAAGTTTTACAAGTGGGATTTGATTCCTTTCTCCTTCCATTCCTCTTTCTTTTCCTACTGCAAGATACATAACACTATAAGCAAACTTCTGCAGCTCGGTAGTACAGGCATAATAACTATGCAAACTTTTAACACTGGTTTTATCGAGGATTAACGACCTTCTTGTACTTCCACATGAAGTTACCCTAGTTTTCAATGACCTGAATTCGCAAGAGCGAGTGATACATTATGACAGATTTTAAGATCGAAGCCATCGAGGCTACAATAGCCGAGCTGAAGCCCGGAATGAAAAGTGTAAACATAACCTTCAAGGTCATGAGCACTGGTGAAGAAAGAACAGTCGAATCCCGTAGTGACAGTCAAAAACACCGTGTCTTGGATGCTAGAGTTGGCGATTCTACAGGTACAATTCAAATGCCATTCTGGAATGAAACTATTGATACTCTGAAAGAAGGCGAAACCTACACTCTAACTAATGGATATGTAGGTCTCTTCAAGGGAAATATAAGACTTCAATCTGGTAAGTTTGGCACAATTGAAAAAGCTGGAACCCCAATTGTTGAGATAAATTCTACAATTGATATGTCTGCTGAAGAACACAATCGCAGATAATCGAACAACTATGTTCATGGATTTGAAGGAGAATGCGTTAATCGCACCTCTTTCCATCCCTTTTTCTTTTGAAGATTGAATTACCTTCGACTTTATATGTTAACATTCTATGTTGTTTAAATGACAAATCTTTGGGAGAAAGAGATGCATGAGTTCGGACAGGAAGCTCAAAAGGATTGTTGCTAGAATTAAAAAAGTATTATGTGATGATCTGGAATTCATTGTCCTTTTTGGTTCTACTGCAACTGGAACCACTCATCCACAAAGCGATATTGATATTGGTTTTAGGGTATCATAAAGTGAAGATCAATATCCTGCTATATTCGGTGAAGTCCTTTCACTTTTTGACTCATCTGAAGAGCCCCACATTGATGTGACATTATTGAACATGGCTTCATTCACCCTTCAATTTAGAGTTTTACATTATGGAAGAGTCCTTTATGCGCATGATACGGAAGTTTGGCAAACTTATGTAGAATACGTTTTGATAAGATATCCTGATTGGAATATTTACATCGACAATTACCTCAAGCAATCGATTGGAGTGTGAGAACTTTTGACATTTGACCAGCAATCAGTAAAGATGAAGCTTGACAAGATACTGACTTCGATTGAACTTCTCAAAACAGGTGCTGCAATAGAAGAGGAAGATTTCCTAAAGAATAGGATTAGCAACTTGCTATTGAACGAAGTTTTCAGATTGCCACACAATCTATCATTGATATTGCCACACATCTTATAGCACATCATCATTGGGGTACACCTGAAACTTACAGAGATACGATTGAAATCATTACCAACCATGGTGTAACTGACAAGAATCTCGGTAGTAATCTTGTCGAGCTTGTTAAACTTAGGAATGTCATGGTATACCTTCTGGAGCCTAGCTGGAAGACCTGCACTCTATTTGGTATATATTGCCATACTCGCTGGGTTATTGCGAAACAGAGTGAAAAAGTACTGGCGTGTCGTCCACGGATTGATGTATATTGTACTCACCTTCGCTTTTGTCCACGGTTTCCTGATTGGAGCCAATTTCACAAACCCAATCATCACGATGTTATACTTTGCAATGCTACTAATTTCGTATGCAATCGCCTTGATGAAAAGACTCTCAGCTCAGCGAAAAAAGGTTAGCAAATAATAAACCAGCTGACCTATGTGAAATATAGGACTTCTCTCTTTCTTTTCATTTGAATTCCTAATCACGTGTCTTGAGTTCCAATTTTTGTTTCAAGAATCCTTAGTGATTTCAGGTAAGAACTGTCTAGAAGAAGGAGAAAGAATCCCTGAATGATGATTCCGATTCCGTTACCCATATAGAATGGATTTTGAAAGAATATCACGATGATGACAAGTCCAATGATCTGAACGAGAATATCCACCTTTATACTACCTGATACGGTCTTGGCTATTTTCGTGACTGATTGTTCCTTCTGTTTATAGATAATGGATAATGCAATGATTACATCAATTGATCCCCAGATCAGTGCCTGAAGACCAATACCACCCAGAATTGTATTTGGCAGACCAAAATACATTATGAGTCCAACTATGATACTAAGGATTCCCCAAGGAATCAAACGTTTTCCAACGCCTTTTTTTAGTTTGTCAACTTCAGACATGAATATCTCTCCATTTTCAGTTCATTTTTTCTTCTTGATTATCTTCTGAGCAGCATTCCAACCAGTGATAATTGCTGTAGGCAAACCTGCTGGGCTATAGGCCCATTGTCCTGTTTGGTACACATTAGGAATAGGTGTCAGTACGGAGCTAGGAATTTTTCTGAGATTGTCTACAACAGGAACAGGTGATAAATAAGACCAACCCACAATCGCTCCTTCTGAAGTCCCTACAATTTTAGCAATACTGAGTGGTGTTGATGATGATTGAAAGAGTACTTTATCTCTCAGACTTGGATATATGGAATTGGAAAGAACATCCAACATACGGTTTTCTACCTCAGATTGGAATTCTTCATACCAATTTGCATCTTTAACCTTCTTCAACAAATCGTATTCGAATAGCATGCTTATCTCTACACCAGTCTTGCCATTAGGAGCCAATGTGGGATCTCTAAATGCAGGGATTGAAATTTCGTATGTTGTTAATTGACAGTACTTGTCCAGCCATTGAAGAATATCATCCTTTGATTTCGTTTCAAAATTCTCAATCAAAGAGTCAAGTTCAGACCAGTGCGTTTCGCCAAGACCTTGTTTCGATGGTGTATAGAAGAAATGTCCGTTTGATTTGGAGCTGAATTCCTCTAGAGGTGCATCTACACCTACAAATAATGAATATACAGAATCACAGCCTCTTTTTGAAAGAAGAAGTTCCTTTTGTTCCAGGATTTCTTGAGAATCCTTTTCTTCAAAATTATTTAATTCTAATATTCTGTATAGTGTCTTTAAATCTGCACTCCATATGAGTGTATCATACGAATACGTGTTACCATTTTTGTCTCTGACTTCTTTCTCAGAAGGATTGACTCCAGTTATTTCTGTTTCAGTTTGTATTTTTCCACCAAACTCGATGATTTTCTGCACCAAGGCTTTTGGTAGCTCACCTGTGCCTCCTCTTGGATAGATGTAGTCAGTATAGGAGTAGAAGTAACCCAAGGCAAACGAGGTTGGAGTCTTCTTGAAGAAATGCTGGGCTATAATATCAATTAGGGATTGATTTGAAGTCAATTTTGCTAAATATGATTCAACGGGTTCGCTCTGTTTGCCCATTCGACCTAAGACCCTGATGAATCCAGGTAGCCAACCTAGAAGCTGTTTTAGATAGGCTCCATCTTTTTGTTCCCGAAAGTTTGGATTATCAATTTTATACATCGTCTGCATGTCTTTCATGATGCTCTCAATTTTTGAGATTACCACTTTGATGTCCTCTGCACTCTCTGGATACAGTCTTTCCAGCAATTTTCGATATTCATCTACAGCATTCTCAGGCGTAAGGTTGATAATATCATTCTCGATTCCTATCGATACTGGACTTTCAAGAAATTCAAGTTCAATATCAAGTTCTCTAAGCATTGGATGGATTATTCCAGCATTAAGAATTGATCGCGCTCCTGCATCAAAGGTGAATCCTTCGCGTTGAAATGAATTGAGGAGTCCGCCGCATTCCTTGTTTTTCTCTAGTAGGAGAACATCATGACCCGCTCTTGCTAAGTAAACTGCAGCGGTTATTCCAGACATTCCGCCGCCGACAATAATTGTTCTATGGTTGTCTTTACTCATTCTAATCCCGCCATCTCAATTGATTTATGCCAAAGCTCCTCTGCTACCTCCCTGTCCAAGGATGGAGGCGCAGGTTCTTCCTCCTTTGTGAGATTGAAGAACTTGCCACTTACGCCTTCAATCTCTTTTGAAACGCCAAGATAATACAATGCAGTTGCAGATATTTGTGGGTCTTTCGCTGAACGATCAATCAAGTTTCTCTTATACCAGCGATATATTCGACCATTTTGTGAACCACTATTAGTCTTGACATTTCCTGGATGAATGGCATTAATAGTAACTCCGCTACCCTCAAAATATTCAACAAATTTTATCATTGAAAGAAGTTGGGCTGCTTTCGCAACACCATAACTTCCTAGACCGGAATGTCGACGTTTTTCATAGGTGGGATCATGTAGACCAATGCCAAAAACAGCAAAGCGATGACCTTCTGAGTTTACGAAGATGATACGCGCTTTTCCTTGTGCTTTCAATTTGTCCTTAAGCATGTAGTTCAACACGAAAGAACCAAGATAGTCTATTTGAAAGACCAGTTCATTACCATCTTCAGTGATTATCTTTTTTGTTGAATAAATTCCAGCATTATGGATAAGAACATCGATGTCTAGGTCTGAGTATAGAATTTCCTTTCCCACTTTACGTACTTCAGTCAATCGCGAAAAATCTGCAATCTTATAATCGCATTCTACTTGAAATTCTTGACGTATCTCGTCACATAGAGCAATTGATTTTTCTTCGCTTCGATTAATGAGA
This sequence comes from Candidatus Thorarchaeota archaeon, assembly GCA_016933575.1. Lineage (GTDB taxonomy): Archaea > Asgardarchaeota > Thorarchaeia > Thorarchaeales > Thorarchaeaceae > SMTZ1-45. The sequence continues at coordinate 32,621 of JAFGAR010000028.1, read as the reverse complement.
AGAAGATTCGCGCCATGTGAAGCATACTCTCTTGCGGCTGCATACCCTATTCCTGATGTTGCTCCTGTAATAACAACTAATCGTCCTTTAAAATCATCAGTACACTCTTTTAGCTCTTTTGCTCCACCTTGCATCATTGCCAAGACGTTGGACCATCTATACTGACGTATATACTTCTGCTTACTCAACTCAATCACCCAATGAATCTCTCAACCCACAAATCTGAACTTGTATAATGTTTTGAACAGCATACATCTCTTCAATCCCTATTTTCGGGGAAATCTCTCTAGCTAAATTTAGAATATACGAGAGCTCATTGGTATTTAAATTTGCGATGAGGCAAAAAAAAAATAACTATAGTTTGATAGATCCATACCAAATAATACGACTAGATATTTATGGTGCCACTATCTACAGATAAGGAATGAGTCTCATTGTTGTTGCAATCGCTGTATTCATGATGCTAGAATTAAGTAGCGTTCTCATGCTCTATTTCAAAAAGGACTCTACAAGAGCCAATGGGATTGGAGCTTTCAAAGCATGGGAACAGTCAAAATCACATCCCGAAATAAACGACTTTGCAAAGTACTTGATTAACTGGGTTGCTGGTACGAAAATCTTCTTCCTTTCAATGCTTACAGTTATTGTTATCTTTGGTTCTCCAGATCTTTATCCATGGGTTTTACTTGCAATGATTATCTCTATTGCAACATTCTATGTGGGTCTCTTCCCTCTTGTTCGCAAAATAGATTATGAAGATATGCTCATTCCAAAGGGATACTCAAAGACTCTTGCTGGAATGATTACGATATTCATTATCGTCTTCCTGATTCTCTATCTCTGGCCTTACATTATTCCAATACCTATGCCAAGCTTTTGGTAATCTGCAGAGAGTGGTTCATTCTTCATAATCAGTCAAGGATAAATCACGGGTTTCACTTCGAAACCCCGTTAGAGACCGTATCATTGGATATTTTGTTCAAAGCTGTGCATACTGAAAGAGTGTGCCAGTAGAACTCCTTCCATCCCTCTCTCTCTCTTTGTTATCATGTGCGAGATTACATTCTATTCTCCTACCCTCTTCTAGATTACAGAAGACAATTTATTTAGTGCCTCGCTCTTCCTAAATGAACCTCACAGGTGAGTGCAGTGGATTCAATTGATAAAGGAATTATCCTTGCTTTGGATAGAAATTGTAGAAAGCCCTATCAAGCTATGTCGATGGACCTAGGAATATCACCCAATGCTGTTAGAAAGAGATTGAATAATCTGGTTAGAGTGGCATAATTGAAGAATTCATAGTTCTTCTACGACCTGAAATGACAGGCTGCAGTTATCTTGTTGCCTTAGTACAAACTGATGGAAAAGAAGACGAAGAAGCGATGATTGATTATTTTGGTACGATTCTTGGCCTTGTCCAAGCTGGCCAAATTGTGACCAGCTCAAACCGTCTGTATTTTGTGAATGTTGAGTATGAAAGCGCTCATGATCTAAAAGAGCTAGCTACTTTCTTTCGCTCAAATAAACATGTTACTCATCTAGAACTTCATACAATTCCTATTCAACGCGGGGAGAAGTTTACTGTGAAACGTATTCATTTACTCGTCCTGAAACAACTCCTCGAAGATGCACGAATGCCGGTAAATAAGATTGCTGAACAACTTGGCATAACTTCAAGAAGAGTTAATAGAGCACTCCAAGAGATGCAAGAGAGTAACGCCTTTTGGTTTTCTGTAAGATGGAATCTAAGTTTGGGCAATAATACAGAATTCTATCTTAAGATACATTATAACGAAAAGACATCATCCAAGGAAGATGCTGATGCTTGGCTTAGGGATAGCTATCCTTCAGAGTACTGGTTCTCATTCTATTCAGCTATGGAACCAGTCCTATTTGCAAAGTTTGTAACCGAACACTTTCGAGATGCTGGACCTATTACTAGAAAAGTAAAGGGAACTTCTTTCTGTGATTCTGTGGATGTTTTACTATCATATCCAGTACGCAAGTTCACTAGAATAGGTACTCTCAGAATTCAAGAGATGATATGCGAAGCTGGTCTATAGTTGGTTCTCTCTAGGATTACAGAAGGTTATAGATAGCGTTGTTTCCAGCACTATGCATAATGCCTTAAGCAAACTCCCGCACTTTTAATATACAGGCATAGCAACTATGCAAACCTTCTCTGACTGGTTTTATTGAGGACTTACGACCTTCATGTACTTCCACGTGAGGACTATCCTAGTTTTGAATGACCTGAATTCGCAATAGCGAGTGATAAACAATGAGTGAAAATAAGAGAGAGCCAATTGAGGCTACAATTGCCGAGCTTAAGCCCGGAATGAAAAGTGTCAACATTACCTTCAAGGTCATGAGCACTAGCGAAGAAAGATCAGTTGAGTCACGTAGAGATGAAGAGACCTATCGTGTATTAGATGCCATGGTTGGCGATTCTACAGGAACTGTCCTAATGCCCCTATGGAACGAAACCATTGATAGTGTGAAGGAAGGTGAATCTTACCTTCTTACAAATGGATATGCAAGTCTCTTCAAAGGTAGTCTAAGACTTCATGTTGGCAAGTTCGGTTCTATTGTTTCAGCTGAGGAACCAATAACTGATGTTAATCAGCAAATGGACATGTCTGCAGAAAAACACAGTGGACAATAAAGAACTCTTTAGAATCCATATTGACATTTGATGGTATTGGATGGAACTAGCTATATCCTTACTTTTTCCATCCTTTTTTTAATAGTTTATACACTACTGAAAAAGCGAGGATCTCATAGACTTTCAAAATGAATATCCCCTTTTTTTGATAATCCCATTTATAGATATTTTATTTAGAGCTCTTCTTACATTACTGAAGGACCTACATCATAACCAAAATCGTGTCTATGAAAATCCGAATTTTACAAATAGACTGCCTAAGGGTGAATATTTTGGATTCTGTGGATAAGAACATCCTACTCGCACTCGACTCCAATTGCAGATTATCTTATCAAGCAATTGCAGAGAGTCTTGGAATGACTGCAAATGCTGTGAGAAAGCGTGTAGAACGTTTGATTGATACAGGTGTGATTGAGGAGTTCACAGTTGCTTTTAAACCTGCAATGATGAATTCAGACTATCTTGTCGCATTGATACACACAGATGGTTCTGAGGATGAAGAGGAATTCATTCAAATTTCTGGTTCTAATCCCAATATCATCCAAGTTGGTCAGATTGTGACGAGTATTGGAAGAACCTATCTAGTACACTGTGAATATATTGGTGCTGAGGGTCTCAAGAATCTTAGTACATTTCTGAGAACATTAGCATCCGTCAAAGATGTTGAATTACATACTATAGTGTTATTAAAAGGAGAGACCTTCGAGATCAAAAATCTGCACCTACGAGTTCTAAAACAACTCCTTAAAGACGCACGAATGCAAGTAACCGAGATATCTGAACGAACTGGTCTTACAGCAAGGCGCGTAAGTAGGATTATTCAGGAGCTTCTAGAAAGTCATGCATTCTGGTTTGCCGCAAGATGGAATCTCAGCCAGGGCGAAAACGCTGAGTTTTATCTCAAAATCATTTACAATGAACAAGAATGCAACAGGGATGAAATCGATGGGTTCCTCAGGGCAGAGTTTGCTGGCGAGTATTGGTATTCTTATTTTTCAGCAATGGAACCTATTCTATTTGCAAAATTTGTTACTAAGCATTTCAGAGATGCAGAGCTAATATCAAGCAGGATTAAGAACGAGTGTTTTACAAAATCTATTGACATACTCCTCTCATTCCCAGTTAAAAAATTCCCACGCTTGGGCAGGATAAGACTGGAAAAGATGATCTCTGAGGCCAATCTGTAACCGCTCTTTGCTTTCGAAGATGTTGGGTCTACTAGGTTTTTTGATACCGGTTAAATGAGAGTGGGAGTCTTTTTTTTCTGATAGGGTTTCAACTTTGTTTGAGCTGGAGTAGTAGCGTCATTTTGAGGAGTCTATGATGAAGGCGATATCTTCTATCATCACAGAGTTGAGCTAGTTCAGGTATATCTGTAAAAGTAACTCTCACGTAATCATACTCAGGCAGACCAAATCGAACTACACCATCGATGAAATCATCAAAGTATTCAACGCGAGTGATTTCAAATGGAAAACATCCTGGAAATGAGGGTGTGAATCTACAGACTCCCACAACATTGCCTATTCTGTCCTTCAATGTCAGAACAAGAAATTCTTCGTAAGTTAGCAATTTCCTAATCTGTTCTGGTGGAAGAGACGCATATCTTTCTCCGACTGAATCTATCTCATCATCCTTAATTGTCTGAACAGTGAGTTGCTTTTTAGCTCTCAGAGTTTCATATGGTACAAAATAATGCCATGTAGTCCCAGACCTCTCAAATCCGAATTTCTTGTATAAGTTCTGAGCTGTCTCATTGAAGTCCTGTGTATAGAGGTGAACTGATTTGATGTTTCCTTTACTACGAAACCAATCGATTGCGTACTCCATAAGTATAGATCCATAACCTTTCCCCTGTTCATTCTTGGCAACACCAATCCTACCTAGATGACCCTCATCTTTCCCGTATGGAGCTACAATGAGATTTCCAAGGATCTGTTCATTTTGACAGAGGACGAAGCAACCATCTCGCTCCATGCGCTTCTTTAGCCAATCCTCTTCCAAGGGATCATCAGGAAAAATTTCCTTATCTATCTCCATCAGTTGTGGAATATCATCACTCTTGAGGGGTCTAACTTCAGTAGCTGTCAAGATACATCACATATTCCCTGTCTATGTTGTTCAATAGTAAAGCTTTGGTCAGTCATAGTTGACCTTGGCTCTTAATTGAAATGATTGAAAATGTCTTCCTGTATCTCATTCAACTACTTTTGTCAAAAAGATTTTTCTTCAAGTTATTCTAACATTCAATATTTGAAAATTTAAAAAAAGATACTGAAGGCATGAATAAGAGGTGTGAAAATATGGATTCTCTGGGTTCGATTTCAGTTTATTTTCCTTTGATTGATTCTGATATCAAAGATGTTCTCGAAACCACAATGGTAAATGCAAAGGATTACAACGATTTTGTAATGTCACTAACTCAGATAGTACTTGACGAGAACGCTTCTGATTTCCTTGTATACTTTGCCATTCACCACTCGGCTCAACTCCTTGATTTAAAGCGAATTGATACAATAGCAGAAAGATATGGAAATATTCCTATTCTAAAACCTAACATCTTTTTTGCTAGTCATTATCAAGGGAAGTCGAATGATCTCAATAGAATCATACAAGCAGCCGATAAAGTAATCCGCACACATACTGATGATTGGTTAACTCTTGAAATGCGTTTCATGAAATTTGAAGCTGAAACTTATAATTATCCGAATATTATTCACGATTCAAGTAATTTGGATGAAATTTATGTACTCATCGATAGTGATTCTCGTTTCGAGTTTTACAAAACTGTTTTGTATAATAATCTTGCGAGAATTGCTGATATTGATGGAAACAACACAGAATGGAGTCGATATAATCAACTAGCAATTGACAACGCTAGGAAACATGATGACCAAATTCGATTAGCATACTGTCTTATTGAACAGGCGCGTATCTCTTCTAACAATCGAGATGTTGCTCGTAGCTATCTACTTGAAGCTCTTGAGATTATGGATAGACTCGGTTCTGTTGCTGGCTATGCTGATGTATTAGAACAGCTCAGTACAATTGAAATGATTCGTGGCGAATTCTCAAAAGCAATTGAAAATTTCCTCCACGTTGTATCGATTAGAGAGAGTATGGATTCAGAAACAGGTCTCACTGCTCTGATGTTGTCCTCCCTTTATAATTCTATAGGAGAATACGAATCAGGTTTGGAATGGGGGAAAATGGCTGAAGATCAATTCTTGAATAGATCATTCCTGCAATCTCGTGCTGTTTTGTGCCAAATCTGGTCTCTTATTCTCCTAAACAGACTGTCTGAAGCAGAACTTCTCTTTGAAGCAGTACACGAATCAATTCTGAAATCTGGTCGTGAAAGCCATTTTGGCTGGCTTCACTTCGTCACTGGTTTACTTGAATATGCTAAAGGCGATGTGCTTGCAGCAACAAGTAGTCTTGAGGAATCTTTGAAGATATTCGAAGCTCACGAAGGAACATTGAGATATAAAATGATGCCTCTTTACTATCTCGCTATGATTGAAGTCTCAACAGCAGCTGATAATACTGAGATTTTTCCATATCTTACAATTCTTGAGGAACGTGCAATATCTAATGATCTACCAGGTGTCTTGGGGCAAGCACTGATTTTAAGATCAGAGTTGGCATTAATTCAAAATGATGATGCAATGCTACGTGTTTTATTGCAGAAATTGGATGATCTGGCAAAAGAACCTGGACTAGATTTCCTTTCACGGTTTGTTGAGAATCTTATGCATCGAATCTGACAATATATTCATTTGAACTTGTCTTATTGATTAATCGCCACCAGTGCCAGTCTTTGGCCAAGGACCTATTCCATTGACTACAATACTCCCAAAACCCTTCTCCCACCATTTGGCTTTCGTTTTTAGCCAATCAGTGTAATGGGTTCTAAATTCTTTTGGATCTGTAAGCGACATGTATGCATCAGTTCCAGCTTGCCCTTGTCCAAAACTCCAGAGCCATTCTGCAATCATTCGAACTGCTTCAGCTTGACATGTTCTATGAGTCAAATACCAAAAGCCATGAATATTCATAGCTCCTCCTACAGCAGAATTGATAGCAACGACTCCCTGTAAAACTACGCCATCCTGCTGTGGTATTAGTGTCTGGATTAATGCTTGACGCAATCCATCATTTTGAAACAAATGGCTAAAGATTTCAGCATATGCATTCTCTTCTTTTTCAGTGCACATCGATAATTCCTCCTAATCTAGGAATCTAATTTATTCTGTAGATGTTAATTAAAAGGATAATCATTTTGTGCAAATACACATTAATAGAATCGAATACATCTTTCTTTAGTAAACTGTCACGATGCCCCGATTCTCTTTCGGTATATGATAATGACAACAATGACAACCAATGCAATCCCACCTATCACTGCAAGCAGAATTGGGCAAACAACACTGACGGAAATCTGTTTTATGATTGGGATAAAGTTCTGTTTTGTCACAGTAATATTCATCACACCAAGTGTCATTGGGTCAATTTCGAAAGTCACTTCTCCCAAATTATTAGTATATCCTACTAGATAGACTTCGGTATCTTTCTGCAAGCAAACCATAGCTCTTCGGACAGCTGTACTCTCATGCATGACTCGAACCACAACACTATGAGTTGTTCCTTGTTCCAAACAATATGGGTACTCAACTATGAATTTCTTAGGATTTTGAGTCCATAGAGGAGTATCTGGATCGCCAAGCAGATGATAAACAAGTTGAGTAATGTTTCCCTGATTTTGGGTGTCAGTAATTCCATTGTACAATTTAGAAACATAGGCTTTCGCTCGATAAAGAGCTACTCCTAAGTTGTTTATTGCTGTAAATGGTAGAATGAAGAAGTATGGTCTTTCTATGATACCCGGCCAGAATGAGTTGGTGATACCAATTGAAAGATCAGCTGCTGGAGAATTAAAGCTCGAACGTGTTGAAGCAATGGCTGCTATGGCACCAGTGGTTGGTAGTTTGGCTATTTCTTCTGCAAAGCAATCTAATTGGTACTGGTTAAGGAATCCTTCATCGATTAATCCATCAGTCTCTCCATCAAACCATCCAGTGTTGCATTCCATACATAACAATAATGGTAATCGATTTTCATTATTGAGTTGATTAATATAATCAGTAGTGAAATATGGTGCAGCCCATCCATCAAATCTCCCTATGAATGTGTTCGGCCAGTCATTTCTGTACCACCAATAGAAATTCCGTGAAGTGCCATGGTCTATGTGAAATACAATAAAACGTCCTTCGTTGATATTATCAACCACATCTGACGTGCTTGCAGTCCAGTCGATATTCGGATTGACAGGCGTTATACCATCATAGAGATAGCTTGGAGTCACCCCAGTATCTGTTGTGTAATTAATGTGAACTGTGTATGGCACCAAATACGGGAGTGTTCTGATATAGTTCGAAATATTCTCAGCAGTTTGAATGAATTCTTCATCTTCTCTTCCATCAGGATTCCCAGAATATGATGTATCATACCAATCTTGAAAATATCCTGTAGTAAGAACATTCGCATAGAATGGATCATTTTCTATGGGTTGTTGTTCATAGGCTAATATCTTCTCTATAACCGAATTTGCCTCATCTATGTCTTCTACTGATATTCTTCCATGTATCATATCTGGGAAGTAATCCTTACCCATAACGCAGAAGTAGGTTACATCCGTAGCAATTTTGTTTGCATAGATTGGACCATGAACTGGCAGGAATTGATCATTTTGATAGAAGTTAGCTTTATGCGAGATATTATAATCACAAGGGATGTGGTTACTATCTCCTAATAACAGAACATATGATGGCTTTACATTGTGTTCAGTAAATTGGTTAAGGATCCACTCCTTCATATCCTCAATTTTATCAAATAATTGTCCTTTTGGAATTTCAATATCTACCCCATAAGGCGGATTATCAAAAATTACTGACGAATCCGAGTATATTACATCAGTTGTTACTACCTCTGCGGGAATCCCTTTTCGTGTCTTCCAATCAGCTAATTTCTTTGCAGCTGGATAGAAGTCAGGGTATGTGATAATTAAATATTGGACCGAATCATACCACGCGAAATCTGCGGTTGTTGATTCGCTGTTTGTTTGATAATTATTATTTGCCACTGTACCACTAGGTAACGAACTCCAGTCTTGATAATTTAGAAGAATATCTTGATATATTGATTCAAATGCTTCTGAATAGAGTGAAGCATCAACATGAACTATTTGCGCAGGTTCTGTATAGTATATTTGTATTTCTAGTAATGAATAGCCTCTCAGCTGTCTAGTATCAGGATTGAATTGAATTGGAGAGATACCAATCTCAAGAAGTCGTCTGCCTCGAATAATGATTGGTGATTCTGCATCATCTCCAATGCAAGTAATATTATAATTTGGATAGAACTTATCTTCATTATACAATGTATCGTTTTTTACAAAGACTGGAATGGTAGGTTCTGGTAAGCTAACTAAAGGCATTTGCGTCGGTATAATCCAATAGCCTTCAAAAATATGAGTTTCAAAATATGTGATGTCTACAGTTACATTTATTCCATGCGGAATTTCAACAAATTCATTCAACCAAGGAACTGAAGGATTGCTTGGTGTCATTTGTAGGGATGCACCGGGCATATCAATGACATCATAGTGAGTGCCATTTAATGTATCATTTGTCTGCCAGAATCCATAGAAGTGTGATCTAATGGTAATTCCTGATGCATCTGATGAAATGACCTCGGATCCAGAAACAGTACCAGGATTTACTGAAGAATCGAGGCTAATCCATTGAGCATTCTCTAATTGACTCGGTACACTCATTTCTCTATGATTATCGTAAGTTTCAGTGTTTGTCACTTCTCCATTCATACTCTGGTTAAATCTAGAAATTTCGCCTGTCGGTTGAATGATGGTAAGTAATTGTATTGAAATGACGACAATTCCAATTACTGCATGCACTTTGTATTTTCTTCTTCCTACATCTAGGAACTTCATACGTAGTCGCCCACCTGTAGAAATGATAATCGTTTAAGTTTCTCCAAGTTGTTAATAAGATGCTTGAATTTGTGCATATACTGATAATTGAATTTTCAGAAACACCTTCTTAGTTGAATGGGTTTCCAATCATTAAAAACTCTGAAATAAAAAAGTGATTACGAATGACGCGCACCACAGGATTTGAGTGTGTGCTATCCTGTAGCTTCATGTTACGACGGGAGATAGAGATACATGAAATCTACCTTGTGACTCTGTCTACTTCATGGGCGTAGACATAAGCCATATCGAGAGAGTTGTTTCTCTCTTCAAATCTCCAATCGTTCTTTGTATTTCTTCTTCTAATTGTAAGCGCTATATCTATCGCCTCTTTATCGAGTGGTCACTCTATGCAAACCATCGCTTCCAATAGTGTAGACTAGCGAAGCTGATTTCAGAAGATAATCTATAATCTTTCTTGGCTTTGGAAGGTCCTATATCTTTGCAGATTATGCATATCAGTTGAGTGAGGATTTCTTATCTTTCCATTTCTTTCAATCTTCACACAAGAAACGAGCACATTCTGCCTCTTCATCGCCATTGATAATGAATGAATAGTAGTGATTACATACTTGAACTCTCTATGTCCACACTTAGAGATAGTCACACTTATTCAATATATACTAACTCTAAACAAAGAGGTTCATTAATGTCATCAATCTCAGAGGTTTATTACGGTTCCACAATTCCCGGTACAACTGCTCGTTTTGCCAATATGAGCGAGAAACTTGATAGAATTATAGAGTATCTCGATTTTAGCTCTATTAAGAAAGGCGAGAAAGTTGCTGTTAAGATGCATCTCGGTTTCTCTGATGGTTACCAGACTGTTCCGGTATTCTTTGTCCGGAGAGTGGTTGATGCTATCAAGAAGCATGGCGCTTACCCCTTCATCACCGATAATCCCACCGCCGTGTACAATGCTGTCTATCGTGGATATACTCAGGAAACATGTGGATGTCCCATCATTCCTATTGCAGGCATAAAAGATGGCTATGTAACAACAAAGAGTACTGATATTGAGGGCGTAACAAGCCTCGATGCTGCTGGAGTTCTTCTTGATGCTGATGCTCTCGTGAACCTTACTCACTCAAAGGGACATGGATCTTGTGGATATGGAGGTGCCTTCAAGAATATAGCATTAGGTGGCTATAGTGGACCAACAAGATGGGTAACCATCCATGGCATTGTATATCGTGATAAATACTTTGATCAAACAAAGATGACTAAGGAGCATCTTCAGAAACTTCGTGATTCTTGCCCAAGGAAAGCTCCTATGTGGAATGATAGAAAAAACATGGCAGAGCTTCAATTCTATGAATGCGATCAATGTCATGGGGGTACGCAATTTTGTGTTGAAGCTGATGGTGGATTGACCAATTGGACAATTCATCATGAGAATTTTGACGCTTTTCAAGAATTGATGGCTGCCGCAGCAAAAATTATCCTTGATAGCTTTGATAAGTCCAAAGTATTTCATCTTAATTTTCTATTGGATATCACTCCCTTTTGTGACTGTATGGGAACTGCAATGCCTATAGTAATTGATGATATCGGTATTTTGGGAAGTAAAGATATTGTTGCTATTGACAAGGCATCATTAGATCTGATTGCTATTCAAGGCATTAATGAGAATGCTATTCGGAAAATCCCAGAAAGTTATATGCGAGTGAACTCAGATCTGAAGGCGAATCTTCATCCATTGCAAATCATTCATGGTCCTCTTAAAGATCCGTATAAAGTTGTGAGATTCGGCGAAGCAAGAGGCTTGGGATCCTCTAAATATACACTCGTTGAAGTCTTATCGCCAGAAGAAACATCGACAACTGAACAACCAAAGATTCAATATGAACCTGGGCCAACATTCTTCTAGAAAAGGAGATGTTGATAAAATTTCATAATAAGAATTCATTCGATTTTCAGTATCTTAATGAAAAAGCAAAAACTCAATGATGATTCGAGTAATAGCTGTACATTATTCTCTTGGCTTCTGAGATTTGCCAGTCAGTATGGGGAGTATAAAACTTTGGCACATCGATGGAATCTGGGGATTTACCCTCTGATATCCCTGAAATTATGCATCTCTTCAAGTTCATTAAATGCTCTAGATACTCTTTAACATGGTTCAATCCAACGACAGGTCCATGTCCTGCAACTACAAATTCGACATCGAGTTTTAACATTGATTTCAATGAATCAATGTACCTATCAGGATTTAGTGTTGTATCAAAGATGAATGGCCAAGCATGTGCAATGATTTCATCACCTGTAAACAAAACTCTTTCATCTGGAAAGTAAGCAAACGCAGAACATGATGTATGCCCTCCGGAATGAAAGAATTTCAATATCAGATCTTCATCATTTAAAATATATTCTCCCTCAAAAGCAATGTCTGGACAACGAATTGATATCTTTCTGATCTCATCAGCAATGGGAGGTTCGCTCTTCATCCAATTCTCAAAATACTCTTTAGTCCATCGAGTCTTCAAACGTTGCTTGATATTCACAAAGAGGTCATTGGATCCAATCACAGTGGTATCATTAAATGAACTCATTCCGAAAACATGGTCACAGTGGTAGTGTGTGAGAAAGAGGAACTTAACTGGTAGTCCAAATTCTTCTTCAACTAATTTTCTGAAGAAAAGCCCTTGCGATGGATAGTAAAGTGTATCAATGACAACTATCTGATTGTTCATAATAATTGCTGCAGCGTTTAGCTGATAGTAGTCCTTGTATTGAGCTATTACTACTCTTGATGAAACTTTCTTCACTTCAATATCCCTGTAATGGCTGTTAACAGTCATCTATAATCTCCTCAGTTTTGGGGCTGGATTCATTGAAATTGTTAAATTCTCACAATCCAACTAGAATGAATCAAAGTTACCAAAAGAAGGATTATGCTTGAAATTGGGAATAGTTGAGATACAGCAACTAGGTACTATGTTCTTATCTTATTGGTAGGCATGATAGTCGTTATTCCATAGAATTAGAGTCACGTAGACTGTATGTGACGAAACTGATATCTCCTACATCACAGAGGCGAGCTAGTTCTGGTATTCTGGACTAGGAATCTTTTTCCTGTGATTCGATGGATATCTTATCATCCTATCCAGTACATCTGTTAACCAGGATAGGTGCTCGTAGAATTCAAAAGTTGATTTGTGAAGCTGTTAATAATTACTGCTCAGATTACTGCAGGTTATGGATAGTGCTGTACACTGAGCTATGCATAATGCATCAAGCAAATTCCCATGCATTTATCATACAAGCATAGCAACTATGCAAACCTTCTCTGACTGGTTTTATTGAGGACTTACGACCTTCATGCAGTCCAATTGATGACTATTCAAGTTTTGATGACCTGAATTTGCAGGTCAACCTCAAACTAATCGATTGAGTCTCTCCATGTTGTTAATACGATGCTTGAATCTGTGCATATACTAATACTGGAACTACTTGGAAAAAGACATTGTTACAAGAATAGAATGCCTTTGACAAAAGTCTTGAGATTAAAAAGAGATTACGAATGACACCCACCCAGAGAGATCTGAGTGTGTGCCATCCAGTAGTTTCATGTTACCGCGGGAGATAGAGATACATGAAATCTACCTTGTGACTCCGTTTACGCCACGGGCGTAGACATAAGCCATATCGATAGAGTTGTTTCTCTCTTCAAATCTCCAATCGTTCTTTGTATTTCTTTTTCTAATTGTAAGCGCCATATCTATCGCCTCTTTGCAATTAGTTTACTTTATGCAAACCATTGCATCTATTAGTGTAAATATTACACTAGCATATAAACTTATGGATTATAGGTGTAAATATTATACATAACATCGAGAGAAAGTAATATAAGTTCACAAAACAAACAATAGACATTATCAAGTGCACATGATACACAAATGGTGGTTTCCTTGTCTTATGAATCGCTATCCGAGCTACCTGACACAAAGGTGCGTAGTTATGTTCCCGTTACTGACCCCGAACTTGTTGAGTCTTTTATTGATCCAATACGACGTGCCATTCTTGTTGCTTTGAGATATGGAAAAGAGGTCATTGAAGAGAATACGACCTCTGAAGAGACGACTCGACCTGATGGTACGAAGGTCAGAACAACTGTTGTCGAAGAGAAGAAGACACAACGCTTCTGGTTGACAGTCCCCGAGATTGTTGCTAATGTTGAGCAATACCTACCAGAGATTGAAGTCTCAAAGTATAATTGCTATTACCATTTACCAAAACTCGTAGAACAGGGTCTAGTGGAAGAATTCGCAACTAGAGATGAAGGTGATAGTAAAAGCAAGCGTGGTGTCTATTATAGACGGACGGCGAAAGTGTTTGTCGTAGTTGATTCGAAGATGAGTGGAGATGTTGTTGATACATATCTCAAGATCTTCCGAGAGGGTCTTGAGATTGAACTCAGTGACAAGAACTGGCATCATCTTGAAGATCTAATGATACGACAGATTGAGATGGTCGATGAAGCTATGGAGTATCTAGCAATGCATCTCAAAGAAGTAGATGTCGAATCAACAGCTCTAAGTGATTTCCTACAGGGTCTCTCGTATATTTTCCTCTCAGATAATGAAGAGTTCATTATAATACAACGTGAGATCAAAGGGATTGTTCTCACTCCCTGTTGTGGACCCACTCCTGATATGAACAGTGTCTGTTCATATTGTGGGGATCCAATCCTACCTAGTTCTATGATCTTCCGTGAGGTCGAGAAGAAGACTCAGTCATTCTGCTCGAATGAATGTGCTGACAAATATGTCAAAGAATACAAATCATGAAAGTCTTCTCAAGGCTCTCTTGCTTGTTATCCAAATTCACTCTTTCCATCTATTATAATGGATAATACTCTCATCGTACTTCTCAACATATGACTTCATCTCAGCTGCGTGACCAACTGCGACCAATGCAAACGGAATCACTGACTCGGGAATTCCAAATGATTTCTGTATCATCTTGATACGCTCTTGAACCGGGTATATCTCAAGCCAAAGTCCCCCATACCCTAAACCATGAGTAGCAAGTAACATACTCAATGTTGCATTTGCGCAGTCCATCTGCCATCGATTCTCGTATTTCTCTCGATTCTTGTCAAAACAGACCATTATCGCTACAGGGACGTCAGGTAGCATCTGCTTTGAATATGGATTGGCTTCAATGACCTGTTCAAATGCAGTTCTCTCTCTGAGTACGATAAATTGCCATGGTTTCTGATTGCCAGCTGTTGGAGCCGACATGCCTGCCTTCAAAATTTTAGTTACATCATCATCAGGAATTTCCTTCATAACGAACTTGCGTATACTTCGTCTTGTGTAAATTGCTTCCAGTGCGTCCATAACCAATCCATTTTCCGAACTGAGTTATTAGTTGAATGTAGAACGCAAATGCTATCTCTATGGAAGATTCACGATGTTTCTTGGCAATTATGCAGACAGTCATACTTATATGGTTCAATCAACAAACCATTGCAGGTAACATATTTTGTTACATGAACTGAAGAGGAATGGAAATGACATCGGAACCAGAAGTCTACTTTGGATCCACCATATCTGGAGTCACATCCCGTTTTGCCAATATGAGTGAAAAACTCGACAAGATACTAGAGCTTCTTGACTTGAGTACGATTAAGAAGAGGGATAAGGTTGCGGTCAAGATGCACCTAGGTTTCAATGATGGATATCAGACAGTCCCAGTATTTTTTGTGCGAAGAGTTGTTGAAGCTGTTAAGAAACAGGGAGCATTTCCATTTGTGTGTGATAATCCCACTGCGGTGTATAATGCTGCTGAGCGAGGTTATACGCAAGAGACCTGCGGATGTCCAATTATCCCTGTTGCAGGTGTGCATGATGGCTATGTTCAGAAGAAAAAGGTTGACATTGAAGGAGTGAAGAGTCTCTATGCTGCTGGAGCTCTATTGGATGCTGATGTCCTTGTCAATCTCACACACTCCAAAGGTCATGGTAGTTGTGGCTATGGAGGTGCTTTCAAGAACATCGCTTTAGGAGGATACAGTGGACCTACTAGATGGCAGACCATTCATGGTGTCGTTCAACGTGACAAGTACTTTGATGAAACAAAAATGACCAAGGATCATCTAGAGAAGCTTAGAACAGCATGCCCAAGAAAGGCTCCTGCTTGGAATGATAGTACTGGGAAGGCATCACTTGAATTCTATGAATGTGATCAATGTCATGGTGGAAAACAACTCTGTATTGAGGCTGATGGTGGTGTTACTGGATGGACCATTCAAGAGGGTAATTTTGATTCATTTCAAGAGTTGATGGCAGCTGCAGCAAAGATTATCCTTGATAGTTTTGATGAATCTAAAATCTTCCATCTCAACTTCCTACTTGACATCACACCTTTCTGCGATTGCATGGGAATGGCGATGCCTGCAGTAATTGATGATATTGGGATTGTTGGAAGCAGAGACATAGTTGCTGTGGATACTGCATCTTTAGATCTAATTTCTAAACAGGGTCTCAACGAGTCTGTACTCAAGAAGATTCCAGAACGGTATATGCGAGTGAACCCAAATCTAAGAGCCAAATTGCATCCATTCCAACTAATTCATGGTCCCTACAAAGATCCATACAAAGTTACACAATTTGGTGAGGTTAGAGGTATGGGTTCATCAAAGTATAGACTTATCGAAGTCTTATCAGCAAGAGATACTGCAGATATCGAGCCTCCAAAACACCAATACGAATCTGGTCCATCATTTTTCTAGATAATCCCGATATATTTCCATATCCAATTATCTATTAGATTTACGCGATTGGGCAATTTCCTTCATATAGACAGGATTCTATTTCTGAATACGCAATTTCTTTGAGAACATATGATTAGCTGGACTTGTGGGCTTAAATCAATGCACGGAGAATCTAGTTTCAAAATGTAACTATTAATGTTGTTTCGTTTTCCGTAGTAGATGTATTAATATATGACAATTTTCAGGTACCGAATACTGATTCATTATATCCTTCTGAACAAAAATTGATAACAAAAAGAGAAGTGAGCAGCAATGGAGCAAGCAGACATAACAACGATAACCCACGAAGAGCCTTTTAAACCTCGAATAATAGCGTTTCTATGCAATTGGTGTAGCTATGCAGGAGCTGACTTGGCAGGAACGAGTAGACTTCAATACTCTCCTGATGTACATGCAATTCGGGTGAATTGCTCAAGCAGGATTAATCCAGCTGTTGTGATCAAGACATTGCTGATGGGTGCTGATGGTGTACTTATTGCCGGTTGTCATCCTGGAGACTGTCATTACAAGACAGGAAATCTCTACACACGACGCAGGTATATGATGTTGAAGACTCTTCTTGAAACGATTGGGATTGAACCTGATCGACTTCGCTTAGAATGGGTATCCGCATCTGAGGGAGGGAAATTTGCCGCTGTTGTCAACGACTTTTCAAAGAGGGTACGGGAACTTGGACCAAACACAATTGGAGGAGATTAAATGATCCAGTATGAAAAAGCAATCTGTCCATATTGTAGCTGTGGATGTGGGATCTATCTGGTGATTGAAGATGGGAAGATCATCAATCAAGAGCCACAATCAGATCACCCTGTCAATGAAGGGGGAAATTGCCCTAAGGGTCGTAACGCATACCAGTTTCTCTATGCTGAAGACCGATTAACGACACCCATGATACGGAAATCCGGTAGATTAGTTGAAGTCAGTTGGAACGAGGCTCTAGATTACATTGCAGACTATTTGAAAAAAGCAGGACCCAATGAATTCGGAATGCTTGCTTCTGGGAAAAACACAAATGAGGATGCCTATGTCATACAGAAGTTCACACGTGTCGTCATGGGAACTAATAACATCGAGTATTGTGGTCGAATCTGCCATTCTTCTACGGCAGCAGGTCTTGGTCCAACTGTTGGCTCTGGAGTGATGCCAATCTCTCAGCTTGATCTAGAGAAGGTTGACTGTATCTTTCTTGTAGGCATAAATCTGAAAGAGACCTTTCCTCTGATGTACAAGAGAGCTCTGAGAGCAAAGGCTGCTGGAGCTAAAGTAATAGTGATGGACCCGAGGAAAACAGTAACAGCCAGAGAACTTGCAGATGTCCACCTTCAATTAAAATCAGGGACCGATGTTGTTGTTATCAATGCTCTAATGAAAATCATCCTTGATGAAGGTCTTGAGAACAAGGAATTTATTGAAACCCGAACAGTCGGTATTGAGGAATTACGAACACATCTTGCTTCATTAGACTTAGATGAGTTATCTAAGATATGTGGAATTCCCCTCACTAAGTTGAAACGCGCAGCAGAGATTTTTGCAAAAGCCAAAATAGGTTCTGTTTTGTACAATCAGGGGTTGAATCAACACATTAGCGGGACTGATGGGATTAGGGCTTTATCGACATTGGCTCTTATTACTGGTCAATATGGTCGTCCAGGTACTGGCTTGAGTCCGACACGCGGTCAGGTAAATGGAGAAGGCAGTGGTGATATGGGATGCCTTAATGTATTTTATCCCGGATTCCAAAAAGTGGGGACACCTGCCGAACCTCATAAGAAGTTTGCAGAACTCTGGGGCGTTCAGACTCTTCCTGACCAACCTGGTTTGCCCTACACAAAATTAATCCAACAGACAAAATACCTATGGATTGTCGGAACAAATCCGATGATGGCTATCCCTGACATTGATAATGTAAAGAAGTCTCTGCAGGAGAAGGAACTGCTAATTGTCCAAGATATATTTCCTACTGAAACAGCTCAATTGGCTGATGTTCTATTACCTGCCAGTGCTTGGGTTGAAAGAGAAGGCACTCATGCCTATGTAGACAGAAGAGTCCAGAAGATTGACCAGCTCATTGAGGCTCCTGGCACAGCAAAACCTGATTGGTGGATTGTCGTTCAGGTAGCCGAACGTATGGGTTTCAAGGAGAAATTTGATTTCTCATCTCCACAAGAGATTTTCGAGGAGATACGACGAGTTGTACCATCCTACAGAGGTATAACCTATGAACGATTAGATAAGACTCTTGGAGGTATTCAATGGCCTTGTCCAAGTGAGGACCATCCTGGGACAAGTACATTCTTCACTGAGAAATTTAACACCCCAGATGGTTTGGGACATCTTCAGGTCGTAAATTATATTCCACCTGCTGAGTTACCCGACAAAGACTATCCTTACATACTCTCAACCGGACGCAGCATTTTCCATTATCATACAGGAACAATGAGTCGTAGGACTCCAAAATTGGATGCTGAAGTATCCGATGCTTATGTCGAGATTAATCCTAAAGACGCAGCTCTACAGAGTATTCGAGAAGGATCAACAGTTTTATTGACTACCAGACGTGGTCGAATTGAAGCTGAGGCTCGTGTCACTGATAATGTTCCAGAAGGTTTTGTCTTTCTACCTTTTCATTTCAGCGAGTCTTGTGCAAATAAGATCACCAATCCTGTATTGGATCCAAACTGTGGAATGCCAGAGTATAAAGTCTGTGCAGTTAAGATGGAGGTTTCCAAATGAGTAACACTATGTATATAGTTCGATCTCTTGATGAGACCATATCACAACGAGTAGAATCCAGTGGAGCCGTGACATCAATACTCAAATGCGCTCTAGAAACAGGATTAGTAGATGGTGTTGTAGCAATAAAATCGAAGAACGGTGATAGGTTCTCAGGAATTCCTGTTCTTATCACAAAACCTGAAGATTTGCTTGAAACAACAGGTTCCCTTCATTGCTCAATACCCAACATTGCTCGATTTGTGAAAGAATATCTGGCAGGTGGTTTTACTCAAAAGTTGGCAGTGGTCGGGAAACCTTGTGATATTCGGTCTATCATTGAATTACAGAAACGGAAGCAAATTGAGATTGATAATCTCTATCTTATCGGTCTAAATTGTACAGGTACTATTAAACCAGCAATTGCCCGGAGAATCTTCCGAGATGAATTTAATGTTGATTCAAATGATGTTGTGAGAGAAGATATCGATGGTGACAAACTCACAATCTATCTTAAAAATGGCAAGTCGAAATCATTGAATCTCTTGAAGTTAGAGAAGAAAGGTCTTGGACGAAGGGACAACTGTAGGAGATGTGAAATTAAAATACCAACATTTGCAGACATTGCCTGCGGAAAGTGGGGTACAGAATCAGAGGAAACACCAAGTACTTTTATTGAAATTTGTTCGGAGAAGGGCAAAATCCTTGTTGAACGAGCAATCGAAAAGAAGTACATCAAAGTAGAAAAGCCCACACGTGAGAGTATTTTGCTTCGTGATGAAACGGACAAAATTTGGACAGATAGAGCTACTGAGCAAAGGGCAATTGATTTCAATCCAATAATGGAGATGAGTTACTCTGACAGACTCGCATATTGGGTGAAGGAGTTTGAGAAATGCATCAAGTGCTATGGTTGTCGCGATGCCTGTCCAATCTGCTACTGCGAAACATGTCTATTAGAAGCAAACAGAGATTTCCTTGAAGCTGGAGTAATTCCTCCGAGTTCACTCTTCCCATTAACTAGACTAGCACATGTTGGAGATTCGTGTGTCAATTGTGGTCAGTGTCAGGATGCCTGTCCAATGGAACTTCCGTTGACTAAGCTATTCACACTACTGAACTCTCGACTGAGTGAAGTCTTTGATTATAAATCTGGAGTTGATCTTGATCAAGGGCCTCCATTAAATACTGCAAACGTTCAGGAATTAAGTATAGATGATGTATTCCTGGATGTATCTACATTAACAAAAAGAATCAAGAAATGATGGAGCGACTATAACTCGGTGCAGAGGAACTTAGAACCACAGACCAGCTTATCAAAGAATACTATGCTTAAAGCACAGAATTCTAGCCTTGGTTGTAATCAAGTATTGTCCAGCCAAATGAAATATATTCATACTATCATTTGTTGTGGTCAGTGTTGAAACGAATGACAAAAAGCTCTGAGTATGTAAGGTATCTAATTGGTCTTGTAATAATGCTTGTCTATATCGTGGTTGGAGTAATCATATTATCGATTGGTGAACCTAATCCATACCTCACAATCGTTCGTTTTGGAGCATTATACGGGTACATTTCAATGTTCTTTGCCACAATTCTTTCTAACTACATCCGAGATGTTAGAAAGATTTTCAACAGACCTTTTTTGAAGATACATCACTATTTTGCAGCAATTGGAATGGTTTCGATAACTATTCATCCTGTTGTATTCTCCATCTATGCTGCAAGTCTACTTGTCTTTGTACCAGACTTTTCATCGTGGTATGCTTTCTGGAGCCTAGCTGGCAGACCCGCATTGTATCTCGCATACACCGCTGTTTTGGTAAGTCTTCTTCGAACCAAACTTCCAAAGTATTGGAGATATTTCCATGGCTCAATGTATGTGGTTCTAACCTTTGCATTTGTCCATGGTTTCCTAATTGGAGCTAACTTCACTAATCCCTTCATTGTCGTTCTATTTCTGATAATGCTTGTACTAGCCTATTTCACCGCAATTAGCCGATTCGTCAGAAAGAGAAAGGGTACCAATTAACACGGTTGAAGTTTATTATCCCTTTGGGGAACATCCCTGAAAAAAGGATAACTAATAAGCTTCTGTTTCAATATACAAAATATTCTCTGATTAGGAGGAACAACTTTTGAAGGCTACCACTAAAGCATTCATTCTTTTTATTCTACTTGTAACACCCTTGCTTCTCTTAGGAACTGTTAATCCAATATTTAACAATGAAGCAAAGGTTCTGCAAATTGATAATCCTAAGAAGGTGAGTATCCCTTCTTATGAAACTCATGGTCCAATCTGGATATTAAACGATACAGCATTTGATCAAATGGCTACCAATGAGGATTGGGCTGGAGATGGATCACCAGGTTCACCATATATTATCGAGGGGTATAATATCACATCTGATGTAATTGGTATCATGATACAACATGTCACTGTATGCTTTGAAATACGGGGATGCTATATAGCTGATCTCACTGCCTGGACATCCTTTGGGATTGGTATCATCGATGCCCCTCAGGCGTCCATTGTTGATACTGTAATTGAATCAAAACATCTGGGCATGGAGCTAGAAGATATCGACTCTCTCTCAGTTACGGGTTGTACACTTACGGATATTGAGGACGAGGGTATCTATGTTATTCACTGTGATGGGTCAATAATCGACGACTGCACTGTCTATAATAGCTATGGTACAGGCATTGGTCTCCATGAGGCAAATAATACAGTGATAACGAATTGTAACATGACATTCTTAGACTATGGCTCTGGTGTATACCTCTATAATTCTCATTTTGTAACAATTAGTCATAATAATATATCAGAATGTGCCAATAGTGGAATCTGGTCAGTTAGCTCTCCCCATCTTACAGTTGAAGATAATATCATCCATAATAATTTCTTCTACATTGGTCCAATGTGTGGCATCCATCTTTATGGTTCTCCATACGCCTCAATCGTAGGAAACGAGATTTATGATAATACTCGGAATGGTATCTATGTTGAGCTATCGGATTGGGTCTACATCTTTGATAATGAAATCTATGGTAGCGCAGATCATGGAATTGATGTGATGTATTCCCACAATGGAACCATCCTGCAAAATGATATCTATGATAATGGTTGGGAACCAGTCATTGTAAATGCAATCTGCGGAATTTATCTAGGATTCGCGATGGATTGGGTGATCTCTGATAACTCACTTTGGAACAACACACCTGCAGGAATTTCAATTGAAGACTCTGAAAGAGTTCAGATATCTAACAATCATATCTTCAACAATACTGATGTCGGAATCTACGCAACATATAACATGGGCAGTATTGTAATCATTGCATCTGCGCCTTCGGTGTTTGGCAGTAGCGAAATTCCTGTATCAGCGCCTTCGGTGGTCTATAATAATCTCATTATCTCTGAGAATCAAATCCATTACAATGGCGACTACGGAATCTATCTTGAGGGTTATTCCAATTGTAGTATTGTCGATAATCAAATATCTGGTCATGTTGACCATGGAATCGAATTCTGGGGTGATTGGAACGAGGTCATCGGGAATGAGATCTATAACTGCGAAACCGGCATTGGGTCCTACGAATGCTATAACAATACCTTCTCCGACAATGTCATCTATCTATGTCTGGGTGGGTTAGACATCATGAATATTGGGTCAAATGTCACTGGTAACATAATCTACGATAACGAATATGGGATTATTATGGATGCTAGTGGTAATTGTTCTATTTATGGGAACGATATTGGCTGGAATACTATGAATGCCTGGGAACAAGACACGTTCTCAGATGGTCCTCTTAAGTGGTACAATGATGTCACACACATTGGTAATCACTGGCATAACTATAACTACACTGGATATTACAACATCACAACAGACACTGGTATTGACAATCAAGATCTCTATCCATCTAGAAGCTTGGATTTGACACGGCCCAGCCCAATTGAGTTTGAGATCTTAGAACTTGGAAATATCATGGTGTGGGAAGCATATGCACTCAATCCATCCCACTATGAACTCTTCATCGATGGTGAAAGCGAAGGCGTTGAGTCTTGGGATGGCGATGATATTGAGCTAATCGTTGAACAGCTCTCTCATGGTGCACATACAATCGAATTAGTTGTCTACCACATCTCTGGTCACTCGATGGGTAATACTAGTTCTGCAAGTGTTGAGGACCTCACACCTCCAACAATCTCTGGAGCTGTTAGTATCACTCTAGTCGATGGTGAGAATGTTTCCAACCAATATACTGCAACTGATCCTTCTGGCATAGATGAATGGATTGTCAACGATACTGCTCATTTTGCCATAAGTTCGACAGGACTGCTGACCAATACTGCTCCTCTAGCGATTGGTGAGTATGCAATCATTATCTCAGTATCAGACATTTATGGTAATACTGCATCCATCACCGTTGTGATTGAAGTAGAAGCTCCTCCTGGTGAACTTCCTGTTGGAATGATTCTTGCTGTCGGAGGTGGAGGTGCTATAATACTTCTAATCGTCCTCACAGTTCTGTACAAGAGGAAAGGTACTTAGTTCAGACAGAGGAGTCATTTGACTCCTCATCCTCTCTACAGGTCTTTGACTAGGATGATTAATATCAAAAATAACTAGTCCATGGTTTCAACGTAAACTTACAAATTGCACACGATTCATGGAATAATAGGTTGTGATGAAGCTGAGCGGGATAAAGTACAAGGATCTCAAGCTCGGTCAAAGGGCTGAGATACTCCACATACTAACTGAGGATGATATTCAGAGATTTGGTGACCTCTCTGGTGATTATAATCCTCTACATTTTGATGAACAATGGGCGAAGCGGACGATGTTTGGAAGTCGAATTGCACATGGTCTTCTTACTGCATCATTCATCAGCACTGCAATTGGAATGCACCTCCCTGGACCTGGTACTATCTACATGAGTCAGAGTATGCGTTTTCTGGGACCTGTTCGAATAGGAGATACCATCAAAACTATCGTTGAAATCATTGGACTGGATGATTCGAAGGAACGTGTGAGTCTTAGAACTTCTTGCTTCAATCAGGATGGAAAGGCAGTCCTTGATGGAGAAGCTATGGTCTCAATAATGAGGATGGATTGAATAGGGAGTAGTTAGTAAATCAATGATAGTTGGTACTATCTTGATTTTAGAATCCCTCGTAGAAGAACATCTGTCATTTCAGATGTAGAACCCCATCTCTTTGTATTAACTTCTCCAATGAACCAGTTAAACATAATATTCGCAAAAATTGTTCCAATGATGGCTCTTACTAGAACTGGTTCTCTAATATCACGTAGATCGGATTTCATACTAAAGATTTTTTTCATGAATTGTGAATCCGTGGGAAAGTTTGTCTTGATTGCAGTTGGAATGTGCTTTCCCCCCATCTCAACCAATTCGACAAAGAAGAGATTGAGTAGGTTTGGTTCTCGCTGCAATTCCTTGTGAAGTTGATTGACAGCATTTGTAAGAAGCTCCTCTGCAGTCATTCCTTTAACATCATCTAATATCTCGAGAATTCTAAACATTGGATGTTTCTCTATGAACACAGCCTCAAAGATATCTTCTTTCCGCTCAAAATGATTGTAGAGTGAACTTGCCTTAATTCCAGCCGCTCCAGCAATATCCCTCATTGAGCTACCCTGAAATCCTCTCTCAACGAATGTCTGGTATGCTGCTATTAGAATACGTTTCTTTGTTGATGCTTCCGACTCCATTTCATCGCAACCTATATATTGAATCCAATCCTGAGTACTAACGAACGTTAGTTCATATATCTCATTTGGTTGGTGACTACAGATGAATTGTTTTGAGCCAAATGGATTCTTCATCCAAGATATGAATTGGATGGTAGAAGTGCTTCTTTTCGTTATTATATTCGTTATTCTGTGGGTTTGTGTTTGTGTCCGGTCTATCAGATATTTTTGGAAATTTCCAATGCCTGCAAGAATGGGAAATGTGATTGCCGCAGGAGCTTATCGAAATCGCATCCAACCTCCAAAAATGATAGTTGATGCCATAAATGCGCGACCTGGAATGATTGTTGTCGAGATTGGTTGTGGTTCAGGTCTTTTCATAGTTGAGGTGGCTAAGGCAATTCAACCCGATGGTCATGTGTTTGCTGTGGATATACAACAGGGAATGCTAGACAAACTCCAGAAGAGAATGGAGCACGAGATTGTTACCAACATAAAACCGATACTGGCTGATGCGGGGGGAAGGATTCCACTTGAGGATGGCATTGCTGATGCAGTCTTCTCTGTTGCTGTTCTTCCAGAGATTCCTAATCCAACTGCAGTACTATTTGAGATCAAACGATTGATGAAAGATAATGCAGTCTACGCAGATGCTGAATTGATCTTAGATCCTGATTTCCCTCTCCGGCGAACAATGATGAATTGGGCGAAACAAGCGGGATTGACACGCACACAGCAAATTGGAAATTGTCTGAGATATGCGCTGGTGTTTAGAAAGGAGTAATGTCACTAATCGACGATTTGAAAAAATAGTGGCTGATTTGTCATAATCATTATATGCATTCATATGTACCGATTTAACCTGAACCTAGATTGACAAGCACGCTTGCTACTTAATTAGTCGTTTTCTTGTCATGAATACTGTGGAGAGAATGTTAATTGCTAAACAAAATGAAAAATACTGTTTTGGTTATGCTTTTCATATCTAGTTTATTCCTTGTTCCAATGCTTTCTGATAGTGCAATGGCTGGAATAGACTCCACGCCTATAAATCAAATCGTAGATGAGAGTTATCCATCTAGCTATATCCCTCGAAACATTCGTGTGGCTGTCTATGATGAACAAAATAGCACTCATCCGGATTACGATTATGGCGGAATGGTAAGCACAAACATCAGTGTACTAATGACCACATTAGAATCTGTAGGTTATCAAGTAACAGCTTTAGATGTTCAAGACATCTCAGCCCATAAACTGAAGAGCGCAGACTATGATGTGTTTGTGATATTTGATACATCGCCTCGAGAGAATATCACATGGTTGGTAAAAGAATACTGGCTCGGTGGAGGCTCAATACTAAGTATTGATGGTGCTATAAACTACATCAACTACTTTGGTATAATGTGCCCTGATTTTGAAGGTACTAACAACTATGGTGTTGATTGGGATTACATCTGGTCAGAAAATCAAACTGTTGAAACTCGGCATCCAGTATCACAGGCTTACCAAATAGATGAGATAATCACTCTTGAGTTCGATTGGGCTCTTTACAATCGTGCTGCTCTGACTGGTAGTTCAACTGGTGATGAATATACCTTCATCTCTCATATTCAAGGAAATACTGCATGGGTCAGTACTGTAGCTCGTGATCCAAAGGATCAAGGTGGTAAGGTTGTGCAGTTATTTGGTGATCAAAGTAAATTACCTCCAACCAATCTTCTCCGGGATGCTATTGACTGGTTGACTCCTCGTCCAAAAGGTCGAATTCTGATCGACTACACAAACTTTCCATATTATGGGGTTGATGCAGGAGATCCAACTGGGTATACTGCACAAGGTCGTTATGCTCAACTTAGGAATTTATGGGTCAATCACACATTTACAGTGGATAAGCTCTATAGTGAAGATACTACCGAATTGACTTCAAGCATTTTATCCAAGTATGACATGTTGTTCATCAACACTCCGGATGAGAACTATACTGCATCTGAAATTACAGCTATCCAGAATTGGATTGCTTCAGGAGGCGGTCTTTTAATTCTGGGTGATAGTTCAGGATTCATTACGCGTAATGCAAGAATCAATGATATTCTTGATGGATATGACCTAAGTATCTCAGGCATTAATTACCATACAAATCAATTCATTGCTGACAACAAGACGTTTCATCCAATAAATGAACTTGTTACAACACTGACATTTCAAGGAGGTTGTTATGTCAACACGACTGGATCTGCTGTATCAATATGGCGTGATGACTATGGAGAAGTCGCTGCGATTCAAGAAGTAGGAGCTGGTAGAATCTTCCTCGCCTCTGACATTAACTTCTTGGGCAACTACATCCTCTATGATGACAATGCTCATTTTGGTCTGAATATTGCCAACTGGCTCTGTTCTGGTGGTGCTGACATCCTTGTGTACATGGATGGAGTTGCTTCCTTTGGATCTGATTGGAACTATTATAGAGCACCTCTTACTCTGGCTCTCAACGAACTTGGTGTGAACTATTACATGTCAAATGAAAGAGACTACTTCAATGAGAGTCTGAAGCTCTATTCTTGGGAATTGGTCATCATAGATGCTAACAGTAATGCTCCAGCAACTTCTCATCCTTTGATTATCGAACATCTAGAATCAGGAGGGAAAGTAATTTGGCGAGATTTCATGTTCAGATATCCTTCATATGACAACACATGGAACTACCTTGGTTTTAGTGGACTTGATGATAGAATAACTGCCGGACCGCCTTCGGTGTATCTCTGGGAGCCAGCTCATTCTCTGTTTAACATCCCTGTTGATTACAATGCTGCCAACATATCTGCATCAACCAATATCCTATCCACTGATTTTACAAATGTGACAGTTCTAAGCAATGCTACAGGAATAGCTGGTGTTACTCTTTCGTACAACGAGAATCAGTCAGCAATCATCCTTGGTGTTCAAAACAGAGCGATTTGTAATATGTTTGCCATCTCAGAGTATTTGGATGATACTGATGACTCAACATATGTTGATGCATATGAGATCTGGTTGAACGAGATTGCCTATATGTTGAAACCTACAATAAGCCATCCTAGCGATATCGAATATACTGAGGGAGAAACTGGAAACAGTATAACTTGGACTCCCCTGAGTGAACTGCCCTCATACTATCAGATTCGTCGAAACGGTAGTCTCGTGTATTCGCATTCTTGGAGTGGTAGCCTTGTCAACTACAACGTTGATGGTTTGACAAATGGAACCTACATCTTTAGACTAACTGTATTTGATCTTTCAGGCTATTCGGTGTATGATGAGGTTACAGTGACTGTTTCTGCAGTAATACCAACAACAACAACAGGAGGTGGCGGATTACCACTTGATCCGACTCTCTTGCTTATCGTTGGAGCTGCGGCATTAGTAGTAATCATCATTCTAGTAGTTGCTATGAAAAAGAGACCAGCCAAATAGAATTTCAATTGGAGTGCTTGCCTTTGCAAGCCTCCCCCTCTTCTTTTATTTTGTACAACAAAGGGATTTGTATGTTATACCAAGATTTGTTTTATAGCCATCCATAATATCTACATATTTGAGAGATGGGTAAATCTCTACAAAAAAACAGATAACTTCAGTAAAAATGGGGCCACTCAAATGCAAGGAACACGACGTGTACTTCTGAAGATACTCATTCTTGTTCCCTTAGCCATTCTTAGCGCAGTTCTTGTTCTCGGACCTGGTGGGATTATTTCTTATACTCCTGAAACACGCGCTAGTGTAAATTCCCTACTAGCTTATTGGATATCAGCCCCAGCTGCTATTGGCATTATTGCATATATCAAGAGACCTCTACGTGCCCACCTTCTCCTTACATCTGCATTTACTTTTGCTATTCTCATTCATATCGGAAGTGCAGCCAATAATCTATTCATTCTTTCACAGGAGTCCACTGAATTCTTATTGACAAATACAGTCATGGACTTGCTTGAAATGGCAATCATTGGTCTTCTAATTTTTTTTGCCAGTGTTTGCTATACACGCCCTAGATTGGTTGAGCAAGCTAGAATTGCTAGTCCATTCATTCTTCTTGCAATATTCTTACCTTCAGGTATTTATGGGTTTGTTTCATTAACCATCTATTCTGGAATATCTGATGCAATACTCAATGGATTTGCCTGGGTATTTGGCGTAATTGCAATAGTTTCGTTTTTTGCTGCCATAATTTTTATTTCAAGAATTCAAGATGATATCCTTTCCATCGATCTCGGTTTTTTTCTTAGCTCTCTATTCTTGCTTATTGGCTCTACAGTGACACTTATCATATCCATGTCCTATGTATCAATCACATGGGTCCTGGCAGAATCGTTGCAGATTGCTTCTTTTCTTCTAATTGGGCTTGCCCTCTGCGTGCCTGTACTAAAAAAGACAGGTTTTAGTCGATATGCAGCATATGGACTTGTTCTCGGTCTTCTCATGATGGCTTATGTTCCATTATTGGTGACAATAATAATCGAGTCTGCATCTCTCAATATTATTTTCCAAGAGCTCAATCTTCTTGCATTCCTCATTATTCACATAGGTGCAGGATCTTTATCCGGAATGATGGCAATTCTCCTATATATCTACGCAATTCGAAACCCTCAGAGGAATTACTATCCACTAATTATATTATTTGGGCTCTGGTCTATTGTCACATTGACGCAGATATTCTCAATTACATATCCGACTTTTAATGAGCCACTTGTAACATATATTGTGGGAAGCATTCTTTCACTCGTACTTCTATTCCTTGCAATCCGATTCACAGTAAAACCGCCTGAGAAGAAGCTAGAGTCCTTTTCAAATGCTCGCCTCCTTGGAGGATTTGCCATTGTTTTATGTCTCATTGTGATTGGGGAGCTAATCAACCAATATGCGATTACAACATACTCCGAATTGGATAATAATCCAATTGGTAATGCAATTCTTCTTGGAACAAATCTCATTGTCATTCTTGAATTGGCATTTCTCATTTTCATGATTGCTGACATATCCAGAGGAATAAGTCCTATTGAATTGTATATCACCTATTTTCTTGCAATGTGGATTATTCCAAACATATTGAAGAGCTACTATGGTTACTGGACCGCGGGGTGGTGGGTGTCAGAATTTCTCCTTTTTGCAGGTCTCCTTGCAGGACCTCCGATTCTTGCTTGGTTTTACATTCGAATGATGCAAGAGTCTGAAGAGTCTCACGCTAGAGCAAATCTCTATGCAGATTTATTAATGCATGATGTGACAAATTACAACCAAATGGTATTGACATCTCTCGAACTCCTCGGATCTGGTGTATCTGATAACAGGAGTAGAGTACATCTAGCTCAGGACGGGACAAGAGCTATCTCACTCTCTGAACAGCTAATCAGTAATGTACGTCTGTTAAGTGGAATTGAAGGGTCTCCTCAAAATGATCTGGAACCCATGAATCTTGTATCTACCATTGTGAGAGCTCTTGATGCATTTACACAACAATCTCGATCTGATAACATCACAATTGAATTCAAACCTGATATTGATTCAGCATATGTCTTGGGAAATGAGCTCCTTCAGTCTATATTTCTGAATATCTTTTATAGTGCTCTGGAATATAATGAAGAAAAGAAGATTGTTACTGTTGATATTATGCCAATCAAACAATCAAATCAAACTTGGTGGCATATCGTTATTGAGATACCTGGTCGCTGGATTAAGCAAGGTGATCAAGTACGGTTCTATAACAGAGATACTGAGAGCTATAGTGGCAGTGCACTTGGTTTGATGGCTTCTCGTATTATGATAGAGCGATTAGGTGGAACATTTTCAATACAACAGAAAGATATTGACTCCAATCGTTTGAGAACACGATTCTTGATTCGTCTGTTGGAATCTAACCCCAAGCACAAGACTTAGTTCTTTTTTTTCCCTATTTTCTAGCTATTTTCATTCTGTTTCCTTGATCATATTCTGGTGGCAGAATTGGCTAGATCTGACCCTGTAATGGCTCAATAATTTGAGAGTATTGCTTTCGGAAAATTGGTTCCAACAAAAATGGAGCCAAGTTGATATTCAATAACTGTGTTATACAGTGAAAGTATCAAACTGCGTACTTAGATATATAGCAAGGAGATACATTAGACCTATTGGGAATTTTAACATGAATCCTAGAATTCGTATCAATATATACCCACTTGCAACACAGAGTGGTGTCATTGTAATCATTCTATATTGCTCCTTTACATTGATTTCATGGTTCCTCTATCCCTACTCATTTACTCCTTGGACTCACTATCTAAGTAGACTGGGTAATTTTAACTACAGCCCATTGGGAGCATACTTCTATAATTTAGGATGCATCCTCACGGGTATTGCATTATTTCCCTTCTTCATTGGTCTTCGAAATTGGTATGATTCTAAGAAATCTGTGAACATTCTACTGCTGATTGGGCAGATGCTTGGTCTATTCGCATCTATAGCATTGATTATGATTGGTATTTTCTCAGAGGATCAAGGAGTTCCCCATTTGCTCGCTTCATCATTATTCTTCTTGACGAATTTCTTTGTATTGATTGTGATTAATATTGTTCTTCTGTTTCATACGAACTTTATCAAAGCTATTGGATTATATGGACTGGTACTCACCATACTTAGTTTCCCTCTGGAGATTTTTCTTGGAGGTCCACTTGTCGAGTGGTATACCGTATTTGGCTCTCTAGCTTTTGTTGGCCTTCTCTCCTTCAATACTACAATGTTGAAGATGCCAGATTCCGAAGGCAGTGAACAGGATTAATCTAATTGCTAGGAAAAGTTCGAGTTACTCGAAAAACGCCACTGTGCACAAGTTCTTAAGGGAACATACTCAGGAAACATCTGCAGGTACTACCAAGCGAGATGCGCTTTCTTACATAGGAATTGTCGAGGGTTGTTTTTTCCGCATCGTACATCCAGCGAAGAACACGCTAGTTTTGAATGACTTGCATATCTCATAGGTGAGAGAACCAAAATGAGTTACGAAGAAAGAGAGCCAATTGTGGCTACTGTGGCTGAGCTTAAGCCACGAATGAAGAATGTTACTATCACTTTCAAAGTGATTGAAGCAGGCGAAGTTCGAGAGGTTACTTCTCGAAATGATGGAGAAACACACAGAGTAGCTGATGTTACTGTAGCAGACTCGACTGGAAGTGTTCAAGTTCCACTCTGGGACGATGCAATTGACAATGCAGCACCTGGTACTACATACACTCTGAAAAATGGTTACACTGGTTTATTCCGAGGCAATCTTCGTCTTAATGTTGGAAAATATGGTGAACTCTCTCAAGCTGAAGAGGCTATTGAAGAGGTCAACATGGATAACGACATGAGTGCAGAAGAGCACGAAGACACTCGCCCACGACGCTCATATGGTGGCGGTGGCAGAGGTGGCGGAGGCTACGGCGGAAGAAGCGGTGGCGGCGGCTATGGTGGCGGCGGTGGCGGTTATGGCGGCGATCGTCGTGGCGGTGGCGGGGGCGGCGGCGGCGCAACCTCCTCGACGCTCGGCGGGGGCGGAGCGTCGTAGCGCGCGAGCGCAACAGCCTGTGCCTGTCGCCACGCGAAGTACTCGATCAGCGAGACGAGGAGCCACCCGAGAGCCATCACGAGGATGATCAGCCACGGGTCCAGGTCCGCGAAGCCGACGACGACCGCGAGCAGGACGAGGAAGCC
>JAFGAR010000165.1 GCA_016933575.1 Candidatus Thorarchaeota archaeon | reverse complement strand
TCCTCAATGAGTTGGATACAGGCAGTCGCTTAACAGATGTAGTATGGCATCAGAACGAAGTGATTTACTGTAATGTAATCTAATTATGAAGTCTGCAACTCTACTGAACGCTTCCCATACTGCTAAGAGAAGCAAATGTAATCTTTATTTTCATAAAAGGGGCTTATGCTCCCTTCTTCTTCTTTTTCTTATCCCTCATATTCATAGAGATTCTTCCCACATTCTGGACACTGGTCTGGCGGTCGTTCTCCAAAAGGAAACTTCAGATGACATCCACTGGACCTACACTCAACCCAGTAGTAATCATCACAACGACTTCTTTCGTTGCAATGAGAAAATGACCATCCCTGTGACACAGACCACAAGGGAGATTGAGGCACCAATTGTTAGGATAGAAATAGCATCAAGATATCCATTAGTTGTGCTTGAAGAAGTAGTTACTTCAGTTGGAGAGTTTGTGGTGGGGATGTCTTCAAAGAGAGAACGAATTTCGAATTCATGTGCTCCTTTTGTGAGTTCCTCGTCAAGATTGAACTGAATCACCCTGGAATAGTCATGATTGAAATAGACGTAGATATCCCGTTGTATCAAATCATAGACACTTGAAAAGGCAGTATAGTCAGAGTGTGCCGCATTCAGGGCATCTCGAGCATTACTGACGGTAATGTTGTTACCCATCTCATACAATGCCTGGTTTGCAAGATAGTATCGCAGTGCAGAGGAGTCACTCTCCCCAAGTTCAGGATAGGCAATGTTCCCATTTGTGATCAACTGATAGGATTCTGCTCCTCGTACAAACCAGACCGTTTCATCAGGTCCCGCAACGATAACAACAGAATCACCAAAGCTATCAGCGATCAGGACCTGCCAATCCCAGGTCTCTGCGATGTTGTATTGTTGAAATAGCTCTATGGTCTCATTGACAGACTCGCAGGTCCGGAGAATATATTTGAAGAAATTGCGATGAAGGAAAGATTTCTCAGGATCTATTGAAACGTTGGATGGTCGAACAGATGTAGCATCTATGAATACACCTATAGTATTCATTCCTGCTCGTATATCTAGATAGTTGCCTGTTCCCACAAAGGCAACATGTCCATAGCCAAAGGAATCCTCTGGATAGAATACGATACTGAAGTTGTTGTGTTGCCAGTCCTCATTATTTCCTACCAATATCATCTCATCATTAGACCAAGTGAATATGGTACATGCTGATCCTGATATGGTCGAAGCATTTGCAAGAACTGTCAGTAATAGTATACTGACCACTATCCTACGAAGCAACACTATACTCATGTGGTAGAATTTCTGATAGTGATAAGAATAGTACGATTCACGCAGGTTCGTAATTTCATAACAAAGCGATTTTAGCGTTCTTCCGGAGACCAACAGAACAATTCATCACTGACAGCAGATGCAGCCTTGACTGCAAGTTTGGCATCAAACAGACCTCTCTTTATGATTTCATTCCACAGTATGAGCTACAAAGTGAGAGCGGCAAATCCGCTCTCTTTCTTTCTTGGCTAGCCTAATTAGTAATTAGTTTTTTCTGAACTATCTAGAGGAATATGGAGAAGAAAGAAGACAACAGTATTTGTAACAAGGTCGTTATGGGATGAGAAATATTCGCCCCGAATGCCTCCCATACCGCCAAGAGAGGCAGATGTAAGCATACCTTCCATAGAGGTGACTTAGATTCCCTTTTCTCTCTCTCTTTCCCTCCTAAGATAATTCTCTGCACATCACGAGAATCTAAGGAATATCCGTATTTATCGAAGATCTTCACTAAAATGATTCACACCCTATCTTCATGGAAAGAACTATGATTTCGTACAGTACATTAAGAGCGCACATGACAAAAAGGGAGGGCAGGGATTGAAGACCCTAACCCCATGTTTCTTTCTTCTGAAAATAGGAAGACTACACCAAACAGAGAATCAGAATCTTCGTGACCCTCTCATTTGTGTATTTTCTATTTATCATTTGATAAGTGCAGCTGGCTGAAGATTGACAGAAAAATGCCAGTCAATGCAACGACCATGAAATCGATGAGCAAGAATGAAATTATAGATAATCTTGGGAAAAAAACGGCTACGAATATATTGTGAAATACCAAGATTCCACTAATGCCAATAAGCCCAATCGCTATCAGCATGATCACTGGGGCTCTGTTAATCTTTTGTTTCAAGTCCCAGATTGCTTCAGAAAAAAGGACAGCACCTGTGATTAGGAGGATTGCTGAAGCTCCACTAACTACACTATTGACTAATGTTGGTTCAGTCTGGAGAGTAATATAGTTTACTTGGATGATCAGTGCAGCTACAGTCGTCAGTAAACCAGCCCCAGTCGCAATCCAAACAGACTTCTTAACCATCAATTTCCATTCCTCCTAAGGACTACCAGCATTGACAGCATCATAGAATGTCGTGTCTCCAATTCTTAGATAGCCATAGAGCACAAAAGCAGCCCAAACAAATGCATTTGCATTACCCGTGATACTGAAGAACCATATCCACCAGCCATTTGCTGCTAGCCAGTTGTCCATCGCTCTGCTTGACCACCACCACAGACATCCTTCCTCGTCTAGAAGGACTGCTTCAGCAACGATTTGCAAGTAAAGTCCAAACACTGCGCCAAGCACAGCTCCTATGACCACAGCATAGGTATTCTTGGTACGAAGACCGATGTAAGCACCAAAGGCTGCAAAGAGACCTGCCCATCCAACTCCTGCAATGAACCCAGAGTACGCGTCATTGTATTGAGTATGAAACAATTTTGAGCCAGTTCGTTCCCAATCATTCCAAGGTGCTATAGAGTAGTAATCTCTATCAGGATGTGGATATTTGATCTGATATGTAGGACCTGTTACATAGCGGATGCTGTCCCACCATTTGTATGTATAACTCGCGTGAAATGATTGTGAGTTACTCTCACTACTTTCAGTATTGAAACTCACCGTCGTAAGCTGGACTGGCTCGAGTATATTGACATCTTTAATACTGGTACCAAGTAACTTACCATCTATGTAGATGCTTGTTACATATCCATTAGAACTCGGAGTGACTATGATTTCCTCAGTTGTTGTTGTGTCTTCTCCTTTGAATGTGATGAGTATTCTTCTGGCTGTTTCTTTGACATCAATTGTCAATGTGATATCGCCTATTTGAAGGATTGTTTCTTGAGAGTTTGTATCATCTGTAGGAGTCCCATTTAGAATAATGGATCTCGAAGTTCCATTATCGGGTTGAGTTGCTATTGAAATGCTCACTGCTTCTGCAAAAAATGGAAGCATTAAAGCGAGTATTGTGATTAACGAGAATATTTTCGTCTTCATTTATCTTCCCCTTTCCTATTTGAAATGAAATCGAACGATTTCGCTCAGGCTTATGTCTTTGTCAGAATATGAATCTTTTGCCAGTTATCATCATTTTTTAGTGGTCAATGTGATCAATTTAAAGCATAAAAACAGGCGAATACACATTCTAAAGCAAAACCCCTAAGGGTGAAAGGAAAAGACTACTATCTATGACACTTTCTATAGAGTCTTACTTAACACTTGGACAAGATGAGATATGCCAAAACGAGGACGGATAAATACGGAGAGCTTATATGAAACAACACAATAGAAACAAACCGGATGAACTCACCAGATTCGATGTTAAAACGAGAGAATACCAGCTTTGTCATCGTTGTAGAAACTTGTGAGAATGTTATTTTTAGTGAGAACGACTTCCTGCCTAGTATTCTTTACAAGGATGCCCCTTATACACCGCCTACAACAACAATAACTCTGAGTTCCAATGGTATTTTGACACAGACCTTTATTGGTATAGTTATTGGAACAAGTGCAGTAGTCGTAGTAATTCTATATTGCAGATACGAGAGAAGCTGAGATCGTCATGGGTAGAGAAATTTTTGAACCTGAAAACCTTCCATACCGCCAAGAGAAGCAGATGCAGTTTCTAGGTTAAGAGGAGAGAGTCTTCCTCCTAGAGTATTTCATCGAGGTTGTAGATATGTATAAATAGAGATGATATGTATACATATATGAAGTGATTATCGTGGGAAAGAACATAATGATCAGTAACGAGATCTATGTCCAACTACAGTCCGAGAAAAGACCCGGTGAGTCATTCAGTGAACTGATCCGTCGACTTCTGAACTACAAGAGAGTAAGTCTACTCGATCTGGCTGGAACCTGGCCATTCTCTGACAAGGTGACGTCCAAACTGGAAGCAGAGATTGCAGAGACGTGGCAAACAGGGTGGCGTGAATGACGCTGTTATCACTAGACACTTCGTTTCTCATAGATTTCCTCTCAGGTCAGAAATCAGCCATCGATAAGATGAAACAGATCGAGAACGATGGTGATATGATGGCTGTGTCGAGCATAGTAGTCTACGAGCTTCTAGTGCTGTCAGCAGGCGATAGAAAGCCAAACAATATCCAGAAAGCAGTCAACATGGTGGAGTCTCTGCTTTCAAGGATTGGTATACTCTGGTCAGTGGATCCTGAAGCAGCCCGACTTGCCGCAGAGATACAGAGAACTCAGATGGTCAAGGGGAAACCTGTCAGTGTCCGTGATTTGCTCATTGCTGCGAATTCCTTGGCAAATGGTTGTTACACGATAATAACCAGGAATGTTGGTGATTTCGAAACCATAGATGGGATTAGAGTTGAAACATACTAGCTTCGCGTGTATCATCAACAAGCGACAGTTAGACTAGATTACCTTCGTTATATAATATCATCATGTCACACGAGATTTTCGGACCTGAATATCTGCCCTACAGACGAGAGAAACTGATGAAGTTCACTCGTCGTTCAGGGAGTTAGTGTACTCGCATTCTTCCTTTCTCTACGAATCATTTCCTGCCTTGCGTATCAAACTATCATACCCGAAGTAGTAGATGACACAGAGTACTATCAGATATGAGACAAGAACTCTCGGGATTTCTAATATGACATCAAGTGAAAATATTTCCCCAGCGAGATTGTTTAACAAGTGAAAGACCATTGCTGCAAGTATTGAATTGTTTGAATTATTATAGAACCAGGAAATCAAAATGGATGTGGCAGGTATTGCACCCATGTAAAGCCAGAATCCAATAGTACCCAGTCCAATTGCTTCCTGATAGGTTCCAGGCATAACGAACAAGGGGAGATGCCATGCCGCCCAGATGATTCCCACTATAATACTCGATCTCACAGCATTGTACTGCTTCTGTAAAGAATCCAATGCAAGACCTCTCCACCCGGGTTCTTCAAGGATTACAGCAATGAGATTGAAAATGATGCTGATGGTCCAAATTGAGAATCCCGAGAAGAATACTATTGCATTAGTCATTGCAGTCCAGGTTCCTAAAAACACAATCTCCAAAATTGATGCAGTGATGACGGGTATGAATATTATGAGGACACTAAGTGAGAGCCATTTGATCTTGATTGACCGTGTTTGTACCATGCGAGAGAGTAATTTTCTTATTCCAACAGTTCCATCTTTGAAGCCGACCAATATCAATGCACTAACTAATGGGCCTGTGCCGCCAATGATGTAGAAGAGGAACCCAATGATTTCCGTAAAACCACCGAAGGAAATAGCTGCAAACCAGAAAATCCATGTGAAGACTATATTGAGCAAAAAGAAAAGCCAATGGTCAGACTTCATATTCAAATTATAACCACAGCGATATTTGTATCATACTATTATTACTATGAAGTTAATATCTGAAGAATATTGCATCAAGTAGATTGTCATGGGTCGTGATATCTTCAGTCCCGCCAGTCTTGGAATGAGATAAAACTTGTCTATCTAATGGAGAGAGAAGGATATCCATACTAGAGAATCCCTATTCGGTATAGAGATCAAGATCACTTTCACTCAGATACTTTACCCCACGTTTATTTTTGCGTAACCATTTTGATCCTATCATTGCGTATATGAAGTATGCAGGGATTGCGTTGAGTGCGCCATTGAATGGTACAAGAAAGACACTGATGGCAGAGAATACCTGATTTACATCCATTAGATAATTGAAGATAACGACAAGAGAGAACAGAGTTGATAATCCTGCGAATCCTTTAAGGTAGCTGGAATATGTCTTGTAAACAGGCTCAATCTCATATAGCTCACCTTCTTCTTTGGAAGGGATTTTGTAATGAATGAGTGATGCGTCTTCCATTGCCCAGCTAACAGACCAGAGTGATACAGCGATTGGTGTGGCAATACTCATCATACACCAAATGAAAGCTATATGGTATCGTAGGTCAAATCCAGTCGTTCCAACAGGAAGAAACTCAAGCGGATCAAATAATGAACTAAATATCACAGAGAGAGCTACAATTAGCAAATACAGATACAATAACCGCGTACCTATCTTCTTCCCCCGCAAGGGATTCATTTCAATATCGATATACCCATCATTGTATCCTCGATTCAATGATTTCTTGATGAGCATAAAGAGCGGTGTCAAAATCCTAGGGACTATTAGAATTACCAGAATACTACCAATCATTGGGATAACAATCCAAAAGATCATGTAAGTCACTGTTGACACCCATCCAAAGATGGGCACTGTGTCAATTCTAATAATGAAGCCCGAGAATAATTCTACGATTACGATAAATGCCGCAACAAATGAAAAGAGCAGAAGTATTGTTGCAAGTGTTTTCCTAGGCATTTAATTGCATCTCCTAAGCATGCGAACTTAAACTCTATCCGAACGTGATGGGTGCTATAAATCCTTTGTAAAGATAGATAAAGTACAGTTTTTTACATGGATTGACCATCAGCTTACTGGTTATTACTGTGGATGAGGAGCGGACATAGGACCTCTCTATCCTAGTTGCAGACACCTCTATTGAGGGAGTGAAACACGCATATAATGCGAGTCTGGAAAAACTCGGAGCTAATTACTTAATTCGCACGTGGAACTCAGGGTCAGGTTTTCCACACAAATACATTGAATCCTTGCTCGAATCAAACCTGAATGTCTTCGGATTAACCTCGTT
Source organism: Candidatus Thorarchaeota archaeon (assembly GCA_016933575.1). Lineage (GTDB taxonomy): Archaea > Asgardarchaeota > Thorarchaeia > Thorarchaeales > Thorarchaeaceae > SMTZ1-45. The sequence goes on along the minus strand of JAFGAR010000165.1, from coordinate 19,822 downwards.
TCCTGTGGAACATAACAAGTGCAAGCAAGGCTACACCACCCAAGGTCACAACACCAATAACAATGAGGAGTGTTGGAGAAGATTCATGGTAGGACAGCCGATATATCTGACCGGAATGGGTGCAAACAAGTTCGTTGTTCGCATTCTCGAATATTCCATCGTTATCTATACCGATATTGTTCTCAGCAAGTAGGTAGGAACTCCCTCCCGAGACTGGCCACACCTGTAGATCGTCATTACGACAGAGAATCACACCATCTAGAATACTCGAGTATTCGATGTTTACGGCAACAAGATATGCATGTTCAACCACATTTGAAAACAACTGCTGAATCACATTGGTACCATCAGGAATCTCATAGAGAATGTTTGCAGAGCGCTCAAGGACATAGATATTTCCAGAGTCATCGACAGTACAAGCCCCATTTGTCACATTTTCCATTGTCACTACCTTCGAATAGGCACCGGGATCACTCATGGGAACCCTCCACACGTCGAATTTTGTGGGAGAGTCTCTCCCAGTGAGAAGGACCATGGCGTCATTCTTAGAATCGTAGGAGAACGTAGCTAGTGCTCCTTCGACTTGACCAGCAAACCATGTGGAGTTGGTACCATCTCTACCAAGTTTCAAAATCAATACCGAGTCGTTGCTGAGAGCTGCATAGATGTTATCATCTCTGTCCAATTCCATCTTCAAACAGGAGAAGGGGAGGTCTGTAATGAACTCATGAATCTGGCCAGACTCAATCCTGTAGATTGTCTTCTCAAGACCGATAAGGAGTAACCCATCCGAGGTCTCAACGATAGATCCTGTATTGACAGTGGGAGTAAGCTGTTCCGGTTCTGAAGTATCTGGGTCGTACTTCACAACACAGGCTCCGTATCCAGGAACACAGAGTACAGCATCGAATTTCTGGGACCAGAGAATTGGACCAATTCCAAGAATACCATTCATGATGTGCTCAAAGGCGGTGCCAGTGTACCTCCAAAATCCACGACCATTCCCTTCTGCAACGTAATAGTACAGGTCTCCGACAGGATTGACAGCGATACTTATTCCCTCTCCAGTTCCAGGAATTGCGATTCCCGAAGTAAGTACTACAGTCGAATTAGAAGTAAGATTAAGCATACTGATTCTACCAGGAAACGTCTCTGAGAAATAGAGGAGATTATTCGTAGAATCAAGTGCGAGTTGTGCGCACCCTTGAATTCCAGAACGTATGGTCGAGAGTAATTCACCCTCAGAATCAAAATGGTAGATTGCTGTATCATTTCCCCAGTGACCAGTATAGATAGAATCATCTGTCGGGTCTACAACTAAGGTCGAGAATGCAATGGCAGAAGGATGTTCCTCAATGACATGGAAAGCTTCTGCATCAGACACATAGAATGCAGAGTCGCGAATGGCTATGATTCTTTCAGCATTTGGTTGAAATGCAATTGCATCGAGTGACAAGTTACCTGTAGAATGAAATGTGGAAACACTGGTATCTAGTTCCAATTCTACTATCTTATGGGCTTCACGATCTAGAATGAAGACCTCATTGCTGCTTCCCTCACACAGAGAGATGGGGCTGAGAGGGTTTGTTTGGTACATGGTCTCTGAGCTCCAACCAGCCTGCAGATTTTTGCACGCATCAAGATAGTCTGGATTAGGAGTAATTGAGTCTGCAATAACCAGAGGTGATAGTATAATGATAATGAATAGAATAAATGCAATACGAGATCCTTTCTTCTTCAATATGGATTCACATCACCAAATCTCTATATATAGCAGCAAATCCTCTAATTAGTATTGCCTTAAAACCTTCTGAGTTTGTAACTATTCGTATTCTTCCAAACTTGAATCATCATGGGTCGTGAGATTCTAAGTCCTGAGTGTCTGCGTTACAGAGAAGAGGAATTGATGCAATTTTCATTTAATGATGAGGGAGGGAATTCTGATCTCTTTCCAGGTTTTCGAGAATCAGTGGAATAGCAGGGAGTTCAATGTTCAATATTCAAAACGGAAAACAGATTAGTAGACAAGCATAAATTGGATAATAGAACAGGGATGGTGAACAATGATGCAGGTAGAATATGACAAAGTTGCAGATTCTGTATATTTCCGATTAAAGGGAAACGATGTTGCAGAAAGTGTAGAAATTGCAGAGGGTGTAGTAATCGATTATGATTCAAAGGGGGAAATTTGTGGTATAGAAGTACTTGCATTTTCAAAGAGAGACCTTGACCTAAATCGATTGGTGAGGTTGCGTGATGAAGAATTGGTCGCAGAGGTTGCTACAGCTTGATTGTCTTCACAAAGCACGCGTTGGAGAGAATGAAGCAACGTGCTATTGCAAGAGATGAAGTCGTCCAAGCACTAACAAAATTAGAGAAGAGAATGACCGACAGTTTGGGACACACGATTGCGCAACTGGAAACAAATAACAAGATATTGAGAGTGTTCTTTGTAGAACGAGAAGGAAACATCATTGTAATCACAGCATATAGGACAAGCCAAGAAAAGTACAAGAAGGTATAGAGAATCGTCATGGTTCGTGAGATTTTCAGCCCTGAATACCTCCCATATCGTCGAGAGAAGCAGATGTAGGTTCAATTTTCAAATCGAGAAGAAAATCTAATTTGCGCTTTTACAGCTCTGTATGATTGCCGCTGTCCAGCTGCTCAAGACTCTCAGTATGAAGAGCATCACTGTTGCCATCCCCACGGTGCATGGTTCATAGCTTGAGAGAGTCCTTCCAATAGTGGAGAGTCTTATTTGTCCTCACATCGAGACAGACTGGTGCTTTGCGGTGGCTGAAGCTTACGGGCACTGGTATGATGTCCCAGAGAACGAAGTAATTGATATTCTAAGACGGACCCCTAAACAACACAGTAATGGAATCATAACAATCTCGAGATCAGTTCTTTCTTAAGAGAGAGACCCATCCGTATAGCTATTTCCGCAACAATGATACATCAAACAATGAGGAAAGATAATTGATTTAACTTACATTGTACAAGATGGACAATGAGGCAGTGGATTGAAGAAGGCCGCAACATTACTTGTACTAGTTTTTCTTGTCTTGCACCCTCTTTTCACTACCATAGCTGTCCCAAGCTTGATAGCACAGTCAACTGAAAATGGAGGAGCCACGCAAGACATTACGCCTGTGAATATATTCCAAGAGGTGTCGGACATCGAACGTGAGATTCGAGTTGCCCTCTATGATGAAACAAATACTACAACGCCATCTTACTCATACTCTGGGTCATGGACCACGAATGTGACTCTCATTGAGAGCCTGCTCGTGAATGCAGGATTTGAAGTGAAGAGGCTCACTGCAGCGGATATTGATGGTACCAATGTTCTGAGAACTGCATTCTTTGATGTCTTTGTCATGGTTGACAACAATCCGAGAGAGTCAATCACTCGTGAGGTTCTTGACTTCTGGAGAGGAGGAGGCGGGATTCTGGGCTTTGATGGTGTTGCTAGTTTTCTATGCTACTTTGGAGTCATGGTTCCCGCTATGCTGAATAATCACGGGTACGGAGTAAAATGGACATACCAGTCGTCAATGAACCACACAGTTGCTACGCGTCATCCAATATCCCAACAGTCCATGATTGGTGACAAGTTCACGGACAACTCAGACTGGGCAACATTCGACTGGTCATCATTACAGTCATATGATTACTCGGACGAATACAGGATGATCACAACAACTGATTCAGGCGATAATTGGGTAAGCACATTGGCGCGAGACACTCTGACAGGAGGGAGAGTGGTACACACATTTGGCGACTGTAACCCCATATCAGAGGGTCACGACCAGATGATAATTGACGCGATAGACTGGCTCTGCCCCAGACCAAAGGCAAGACTGGTCTTCGACTATAGCCACAGACCATACTTCGGCATTGATAAAGGCGATCCAGATCTTGGTTATGATGCCGATGACAGATATGCTTACTTCCGTGATCTTCTTGTTGAGCGGTCATATACTGTAGACAAGCTCTTCAAGTCGCCTGATGGTAATCTAACAACCGAGAACCTTGCTCCTTATGATGTGCTTCTGATCAACACGCCGTACTGGAACTTTACAGCTGCCGAAGTAGCTGCAGTCACCAGCTGGGTGGCAGAAGGAGGTGGACTGATTCTCTTAGGAGAAGTTGCATCATTCTCAGTCGAGAATACCAATATCAACTACCTTCTAAGCGGGTTTGATATGTGGTTGACAACTACGAACTACGTAGTCAGTCCATTTACCACGACGGCCAATACGGAACATCCGACAATGGAAACTGCTCCAGACACGTACTATTCAAGTGGAGTGTATGTGAATGTGACAGGAGATGCATACCCACTCTGGTATCATGGCTCTTATATCGTCAATGCAGCACAAGAATATGGAAGAGGGCGAGTATTCCTTGCTGGAGATATCAACTTCATCGATTGGTTCTACATTGTTAGCGCAAGCAACCGTGAATATGCAATCAATCTCGTGAACTGGCTGTCTAGCGGACCTGCGCCTGTCTTGCTCTATACTGATGAGGGCTCGAGTTCGAGCTACTACAGGGGTCCTGTAGCAACAGCACTGAATGAACTTGGAATCGATTATTATCTGACATTCCAAGAAAAGTACCTAAATCTCTCACTGCATCTTCAGGATTGGTATCTGGTTATTGTTGACAATCCTTGGTACGCAGTCTATTCCCATCATTCTAGCTTCAGAGAGTATATTGCGAGCGGCGGGAGATTTCTGATGTCAAGCTATCTTGTAGATGTTTTTCCAACGGATCCTCTATGGGCAATGCTTGGATTTGAGTATGTGGCAGATGTCCCTGATGATATACCTCTGTACATATGGGATGTCGACGCTCCTGTCTTCAACAGACCACATGATTATGGGGCGGCCAACTTTACGCCCACGGACGACATCGGTGATATGGGAGACAATCTTACAGTGTTTGATAATGCCACAGCTCTTGCAGGTTTCACTGACACCCCTCAGGCTGGTAATGCCGCCATAGTGTTAAGAAATGATGGCAAGACACTCTACAATGCATATCTCATCGACCAGTTCTGGGGCGATAATGATGACTCGACCTATGCTGACAACTACGAGCTTTGGTTGAACGAGATTGCATATATGCTTCGTCCGACTATCAGCAAGCCAGCTGACGTTGAATATGAAGAGGGAACAACCGGTCATAGCATTGTTTGGAATTCTGACAGTTTCTATCCCTTGGAGTATCTCATAGAGCGAAATAGCGATCTCATCGCACATTATCCCTGGGATGGAGGCGCAATATCCATCAGTATTGACGGCCTTGCGATTGGCACCTATATCTTTGAGATCACCGTAAGCGATAGAGTGGGATACACCGAGTCTGATACTGTAACTGTTGTTGTGACTGAGTCAATCACAACAACAACTACAACGACGACTACAATAACAACGACGATGGACGGAACTCCATACGATCCCACCTTGGTGATTGTAGCGCTTGTTGGTGTTGGAGTGGCAATTGTGCTCATCGTGATCCTTCAGAAGAAACGCAATGGAAAATAGTCTGAAGTATCGAAGTGTATAGGGACTGATTCAATATTCCCAGACGATTGTCTTGCATCAGGATACGCAATGATTGTTGCTGTGATTGGGTAACAAACAGTTACAATAATCTTGGACTAAGTAGGACATCTTATAATTGGCTATTTGAGAGAATATGTACGACCTAGTATACTCCCCATCCAAAACACATAGTTGGGGTTGACCTGACACATGTATGACCTCACAGAGTCATTCCCAGTGCAGTTCCTGGGAGTACTTTACTTAGGTTTCCAAGATTGTACAATTGACAATGAACGGTAGCTCCTCAGGTTATGATCTGTTGAATTGGAGGTCCCTTTCGTGTCAGTGGCAGAAAGAACAAGGGACAACCCGATGATACTGATATGGCAAATGCTTACACCTTTGCTAGAGACATTCAGACTTGAACCTGTGAAGTACTTTCAAGAGTTGCATGTGTGATTTTAGATAGTTTAAACGGAATGCAACCTATACGAGATGAATAAATTAATATAGAGAATTCTAGTGCGAGTACTTGGTGATGGAATCCACCACTATCAAATGCCCACCGGGCTGATGATTCCTACTTTTCGCATCAAATCATTAGAAACGGTGAGCATAGTATTGATACTGTTAGGTAAGAAGTGGTGTTTAATTGGATACATAGTCACACGCCGTGGCTCCATGACAATGAAGACTCTGCAATACAATGATGGTGGACCGGGAGGCGCGGATTAAGTTGGCAGCCGACTTGATACCACTAATAGCGGGATTGATTATATTCATCTCAAGCTTAATCTCATTGAGACTTGGTGTGTCTGTAGCTATTGTTGAAATCTTATTCGGAGTAGTAGCAGGTCACTATGGGTTCTATAGCGAACCATGGATGGTCTATTTAGCAGGATTTGGCGGAATCATCCTCACATTTCTTGCTGGAGCAGAGATAGATACTGTTCTCATGAAAGAAAAATTCAGAGAGAGTATGCTGATTGGGACTGCCTCTTTTCTATTACCATTCATTGCTATCTTTGCTTACACCTATTGGATTGGAGGATGGACGTTAAATGCTTCTTTGATTGCAGGCACAGCACTCTCAACAACCTCTCTGGCAGTAGTCTATTCTGTTCTCGTCGAGAGCAATCTATCGAAAACGCCTCTTGGAAAACTGATTATGGCTTCAACGTTTGTGACTGATATGGGAACAGCATTAGCTCTAAGTATTCTCTTCATTCAACCATCATTTTACACACTGATATTCATTCTTGTGTCAATAGTGGCAATAGTCATTGCAGGAAGATACTCTTCACTTCTCTTCAACAGCACAAGATTTAGGAACAAGGTCATCGAGCCGGAAATCAAGTGGATATTTCTCGTGCTTCTGGTTTTCATCTATTTTGCAGATTTTGGCGAAAGCCATGCGGTCCTTCCAGCATTCATCTTTGGACTAGTGATGTCAAAATCGTTTCACAATGAGGCAAAGGAATTAGTGAAAAGACTGCGAGTCGTAGCTTATGCGATAATCACCCCATTCTTCTTTATCGTCAGTGGATTGAACGTATCTCTCCCCTTGATAGTGTCAGCACTAGGACTGTTTCTTGTATTATTCGTCATCAAAATGCTCTCCAAGTTTACAGGAGTCTATCTGTTTGCTAAAAAATACATACCTAATGGAAGTATGTACACCACTCTTCTGATGAGCACAGGATTGACCTTTGGTACTATCTCTAGCTTCTTTGGTTTGCAGGCAGGATATATAGATCAGGTCCAGTTTTCTGTTCTTGTCGGAGTAGTTGTTGCAAGTGCTGTGATACCCACATTCTTTGCTCAAAAATGGTTCAGTCCGGTCCATTCAGAGGATATAATCAATGGAGAAAACAATAATCTTCATACAGAGGATATGGTCGTTCGAGAGAGTGAGAAATCGTAGATGGTTTTAAGATGTGATTCTTGAACCAGTTTCCGTTCAATATTTGAAGTATGTCAAAGGACTAGCGAACAATGAGCAACACTATTGTGGAGTCCACTCTCAAGAATGGAGAACCTTTGAACTGGACAGTTCCCTTAGATGCAAGACACTTTCGAGTTGAGCGACAGCAGGTTGCAAGCATCGATCTCACTCCACTCCAACAATGTGCAAAGCTCCATGAGATTGTTATATACCGCAATAAGCTGGAAACTGTAGATCTAAGCCCCTTGAGCAAGTTGAGAGACCTGAGAACCCTCTCTCTGTCAAACAACCGATTGAGAGCAGTCGATCTCGCACCCCTCAGATCTTGTCCCTATCTCGACAGCCTTGACCTATCGGAAAATTTTCTCCATGAAGTTGATCTGAGACCTCTCAGCAAATGTCCCAGACTTCGAGGGCTCTCTCTTGCCAGAAACCTGTTGACAACTCTTGATCTGGACCCGCTCAAGTCATGCAAGAACATTGAATCAATAAGCATATCCAGGAACAAGCTTCAGAAAATCGACCTATCCATCCTTGCTCATCTTAGAGTCCTAGATAGATTAAGTCTGTCCAATAATAGGATTGATGTTATTGATCTGAAACCTCTTCAAGCCTGTAGTTCGTTGAGAGAATTATCCTTAGATGCAAATAGACTCACAACTGTCGACATGACACCTCTCAAGAATTTAACGCACTTAGAGGTTCTTGACGTTTCAGGTAATAAGCAGAAGATCATTAATCTCTCTTGGATTGACTCAGGAAGTAGACTTCGAGATTTGGACATATCCAGCAATAAACTTGGCAGCATAGACCTGACACCACTTGAATCATGTGTGAAACTTGAGGCTCTACGAATTGCTAAAAATGAGTTGGTTTCGCTCGAACTCGACCCCCTCTCATCATGTTCTGAACTTAAGGTGCTCAACTTGATAGAGAATCGGCTGAGAGTCATCGATGCAACACCTCTTCTCTCCTGTATGCATCTTGATATTCTTCGAGTGGATCGAGATGTTGAAGTCACTGTATCGAAAAATTATTTCGATCCTGATATGGCACCGGAGGCCTTGCGTTGGAGGTGGCAAAACGGTCTGCTAACGTTCATTGAGTGACTGTTTTCCGAAGGCAGTGAATGTCTGCGGTTACAACTCACTGAAAATATCGTAATAGACTCATATTGATTCTATAGTGTCGCTGCATTAAGTCAGTCAACCGTTAGCAACTCTCCTGATGTTGTGTGGGATCACCTTGACGAGTAACTCTCTTCATCATGCTGAACACGATTTCCACAAGACTTCGCCGCCCATACTTGTAAGTGTCCTTCCATTCCTCAAGATACTGAGAAAACGACCAAATACATCATTTACTCTCTTTACATTATAGAACTGAGGTTGGTTCGGATTCTCTGTGATTGAACTCTCAATGTATGAACAAGGGGATTCCACAATCTCAAAGACTGATGGTTCTCTTGAATTGTCGCGGTGTACTGTTTACTCCCAAGTTTCTATTGGGCGTGTTGTTAATGATAATCAGAATTTGTAATAGTATCGTCATTGATCGAGAGACCTTCGGACCTGAATGCCGCCCATATCGCCAAGAGAAACAGATGTAATTTCATTTTATAATTGAGAGAGGTTCTTCTGCTATCCCTTGTTCATCGAAAACGCCTGTGCTATATGATGTCGACAGCTTAGTAACTATTGATGAGATTATGATTGAAACATTCTGAAGAGAAAACTAGTAGGAGTAAATATCGATGTAGAGAGAGGGGTGTTGATGGTCGAAGACTCTAAATCTGCAAGTTATCTCTGATACTTGTTCAAGGACTGATGAAAATCATGAAGGCAAAAAAGGACAAGGAAGTTGTTCTAAAGGAAGGAATTATTCTCACATGTGTATCAGTCTTTGGAACCACAGTGACGCTAAATTCAGCAACTCTCAAACATATCAAAGAGCGACATCCCGAAGTCCTGCAACTTCCAGACCTCTATGCTAATATCAAAGCAACGATTGAAAGCCCAGATTTTATTACAGCAGGGCATACGAATGAAATCGTGGCTTTGAAGAAAATCACGGGCACACACAAGTTTTTAGCGGTTTTCTACGTAGAAAGGAGTAGGATAAAGACACTCTTCATCACATCAAAACCGGATTCCTTCAAAAGGAGAGGTACTGTATGGCCCAAATAGTAGTTGATCTGGAGAACATGGACATTAGATATGATTCAGAGAATGATGTAGTGTACGTGAGTTTTGGGCCAATCCAAGAGGCCGATGACTCTGAAATGCTTCCAAATGGCATTGTTGTTAGATACAAGGATGGCAAACCTATCGGGCTTACAGTGGTTGGAACTAAGGATTTCAATGAATAATTCAGAATTCTAAATAGCTCGTTGACATAGACTAGGAGGAGGAATCCCTAGCATCGATTAGTCTTGATTTGATCGAAAATGCTAAGAAAATCAATAGACAATAGGTTTGTCAATACTGGTATCGATATCTAGTGTCCTACATATTGAGATCAAAAGGCATGAGAAACATTCGGACCTGAAAACCCCCATGCCGCCAAGAGAAACAGATGTAGTTTTCATTTTGAAATCGAGAGAGGGCAGTTCTCTAACATTCTCTTCACATACTCAGGTCTTCACTGAATGTGGAGCAATGCTAAGGTTACGCCTGCAAATAAAGGACTTTTGAAAAGGTGAAGTAAAGAGTATTATTGACAATTGCAAAGAGATTGTTATCAGGTTCCTAGCTCTTTGGTCACCTCCATATCATGATCACAAGCAGTATCATATTGATGATACTCAGTGCCGTTCATTGTCAATTGGACAATCTTGGGCACCAGAGTGAAATGCTCCCAGAAACGGCACTGGGATTGACTCTGTGAGGTCAATGCGTGTCAGGACAACCTCAGGCTTCTGTTTCTTGACAGGGGTATTTACGGACCTGCAACGATCGTTCAAACAGCCATCTACGAGATGTCAAACTTTGTCCAAGTCTTATGCAGCTGTTTTCAACCCCGACTCCCAGTAAGAGAATGTTGGGATTAATATCAATTTACCTCTTCCTTAGCATGATTATAATCAACAGTATTACCACTGCACCTATCGATACTGAGATGACAAGAATGATCATCGGACCAGGTTCTTCTGGACTCGTAGCAGTCGTGGATGTCGTCACTGTAGTCGTAGTGGTTTCGGTTGAGGTGGTCGTAGTTGTCGTTGTTGTTGTAGTTGTCGGGATTGTTGTGGTAGTCGTGGTTGTTGTAGAAGTCGAAGGCAAAACTGTTACAATGGCAGAATCTGTCGATGATGGTCCTGATTCAGAATATACTATGAGGGTGATGTTATACACGCCTTCTGTAAACCCATCAAGTAAGAAGATGATGTTAGATCCATCCCACGGACCAGTCTGATTCAGTACTCCATTTATCAAGATCTCGAATCTCTCAGGATACAGGTCAGAAACTGTCCAAGTGATGCTCTTGCCCTCAGAACCCTCTTCAAATTCAAGATCAGGATGATGGTCAATCTGGGGTACTGACAGAGCTAAGACTGAGACCCATACCGTGTCTGTGGATATCCTTCCGCTCTCTGAAGAAACAACTAATGTGACGTTATACAATCCAGCTGAAAACCCTTCAAGCAGATATGTAATATCATTACCATCCCACGGGAGTGATTCATCCACGGTGCCATTTAGATAAATTGTATACCAGTCGGGATAGGGATCCGTGACATCCCAAGAGATTGATTGTTCCGGACTACCCTCCCAGAATGCCATGTCATCTTCAGGAACGATAGATGGTGTTGTTGCCTCAAGAACAGTGACGCCAACAACATAGTAATACCATCCACCAAAATAGGGTGATAGCGCAAGAGTATAGATGGAATGTCCTATTGGAAGACCATCTAGGTTGATGGTAAGTGAATCACCTGTCCAATTGCCACTTGAGTCATAGGAGGAATTCACAAAGACCATCCAAGATTGGATGTACTGCATAGTACAGGTCCATGTGACCGATCTTCCAGTCACCCCTTCAAAGATAGTCTGATTGTCAGGATTAATAATCGGAAGGGTGTATCCTGGATGAAAACTCGGATAGTTGTCAAGACCGCCCCCAATTCCATAGATAGTGTAGTTCGCCCCTCCGTAATAATCGGACCAACTATTACCAATATCAATACCATCATCCCAGTGATTGCCAACTGGATCCTCCGTGTCATCCCAAGCGTTATGGTCGATGTTGCCTGCAAGTTCATTAAGATAGAACATGTTATTGGTGCTTGTTCCAAGGATGCGAACACCATTGTTGTTGTTGAAGATACCGCTACTTGTTACGGAACAGTCATCAGAGGTGTAGAGGTATAATCCGGTTCCACAATAGGTGACGAAGAACTCATCAATGAGGGTGTTGTCAGCATACTGCAAATATGCACCACTTATTGTGCAGTTCCATGCCTGTGAGTCATAGATACCGCAATTTTCTGTGTTATAGAGATGAAATCCATAGTTCTCAGCAAAGCTTGCACGACATCCTGAGAATGTTATAGTATCAGACTCATAGACGTAAAAACCAGCAGCTACAAATGATTCAACACTAAAGTTCTGAACATGGCATTGTTGACTATAGAGAATCTTAGTTCCCCCAACGGCGTTCAGGACATGGTAGTCACTCACATTTACATTGATGCATGAAACGAGGTATATGGGTATGGAAACCTCATCTTGATTATTGCCAATGACTGTTACATTCTCACAACCAATTAGGATGACCTGCCCAAAATCTGCTGCATTCAAAACTGTATTATTCAAACCCTCAAAATAACCGAGAGGCAATCCGTTAATGGTGTTGTTTTCTATTTCATGAGCCCAGTACAACAAGTGGTCAGATTCGAAAAGAAGTCCAGCATTTAACACGTTATCATGTATCTCAGTATCTCTTGCGTTATAGAGTTGTATTGCTACATTATCACAAAAGACCGTGTTATTCTCTATTCTGATACCCATTGAGTTGAACAGCTGGATTCCAATTCCAACACCTGTGAGATTGTTATCTTCAAGCACAGCATAGTCGCTCCATATTAGAGAGATACCACCGGACTGATTTTGGCTCAAGATGTTGTTGTCTATCACAGTGCGTTCAGAATATTTCACAGAGATTGTTCCTTGATTCACAGAAGTGAATAGATTATGAGTTATTACGGAGTCAGGAGAGTACCCAATATCAAACCCACCTCCAACAACATCAGAAATAGTATTCGACTGGAAGAGAGAAGAAGGACATTCATCAACAACTATTCCTTGGAAAAGTTCCTCAAAATGACAACCAGTGATGTTCGTATTCGGAGTGTCCATTGATGATATCCCAACTTGAGGATATAGACTAGAACCATAGAACTCACTAGAGACCACGGAACAGGTATCCGATTCGAAGATCATCACTCCCGTACTACAATCATTTGTTAGGATATCATAAATAAGGCAGTTCGAAGAGAAGGCGAGGGCTAGTCCAACACTCCTGTTGTTGAAACTACCAGAATGTGCTTCAATGTCTGTGCAGTCAACCAGAAACACCTGACCATAGGATGATAAATCGTAAGTCATGGCATTTTGGCTGAGGTAGTACTTTATAGGTTGCAAGTCAACGAGATTATCGTCAGAGATTGAATGTGTCCAGTGGACAAGTAAGTTTCCCTTGATATAGAGCCCTTTGAGATCAAGCACATTGTCTGACAGTGTGCATGAAGTTGATGTCTCCAGTAATATATCATCCGTATCACTCCCACTGACCTCATTGTCCTCAAGTAGAACAGAATCGCTACTTCGAACATAGATGCCATATCGACCATTGTCTGCAAATTGACCACCATTCACAAGAATATCTGAGGAAGATCTTATCTGTATTCCATCATCCCCATTATTCTCACTCGTGGGTTCAGTGAGTGTTATATTAAACACATACCAGAGATAGAATCCAGAATCGGTCGATTGACTTGTGCTGCATTGATTAATGATACAGTGATTCGAATCATCCAACAGGTAGCCATTGTCCCCATTATACTGAGCGCCACACGTTTCAAAACGGCCATAATCAGAGCTAACAATCTCGAAACCATTGAATCCATTGAAGCTAGCATGAGAGTACCAAATCTCTGTATAGGAAGCCAATTCAATGGAGAATCCATTACGGGAATTGCTGTGTGATTGGCAGTCCCAAAACCAGGTACGTTCAGAAACGCCTCCAATAACAAATCCATCATATCCATTTCGGAATGCAAAAGTATGCAAAATACTTCCATCATTGCATTCGATGATTTTGATTCCTTCTTTCGTGTTGTCTTCAGCTCTGCAATAGTCCACCCAGATATTATCGCTCAGATGCAATTCAAAACCAAATTCATTATCATCTGCTATGCAATTATTCAGGTATAGGTTATTAGCGTAGAAGGTCATGAATCCAATTGTGTTGTGGTGTGCAGAGTTGTTATCCATAGTAATATCATTGGATGTATGAACTCTAAATCCTGCTGTAAGATATGAAGAGGCGGAATTGTTCTTAAGAAGGCAATCAGATGATTCTTCTACATTGAAGCCATAATTTGTATAAATCGAATACTCAGTTATCGTAACAATATTGTCTGCAAGTATCACATTTGCTGATCCCCACACTCTGAAGGTACCTTCTTCATCACGACAGTCAAGTACACTATTTGAAGTGACATTACAATACGATGATGACCAGATACTAATTGCAGGGTAGCCTATACTTTCAATTAATACATTATTTTGAACAAGCACATACTCGCTCTCAGATACACTGATATGTCCGCCTTCAATTATCTCATTTGTAGATATGAGAGAGCTATTTGAGCTAACATAACTGATGTCGGTATTATAGAGAGTATTGCCATTAGTTGAAGAACCATCAGAATACATGAGGACAATTTGCTTGCCAATGGGTCTACCATCTATCATGTTATCTGAGATGTTCCCGAAAGGACAGCTCCAGAGATAGACTCCAAAATTTGACGTGCCATTAATCTCATTTTCAATGAACGAGAAGTTGTTACTCGATTGAACATTTGCACCACCAACATCTGAGAATTTGCATCCTTGTACAGTTACATGATCTGCATTGTTAAGCTCAATTGCTTTGGTAATCGGGGTAGTTCCTGAGAAATAACAATCACGTATTTCAACATAGGCTGTAGTATCTTGAATATTAATTAGAGTACCTGAATCAGTTATATTCACTCCCTCTAGAAGATATGGATCTCCAAGAATACCATTTCCAGTGAACCCTTGTGACGCAAATTCGGAATTATCTGTAACATTGATTTTGGCGTGTTCTGTATATGCTGGTGTTGAGACCGACCTTATCACAATCTCTTCTTCGGGTGCAATAGGATATAGACGCAGAATCGGAACAAGAAATAGCATTAACACTATGAGTATCACATGAATCTTCTTCAACTAGCAAACCTCTTGATTTCTACTATGAAAAAATCAATTCATACACAATCATAATAACTAGATTTCCAGTCGAGGCGGAAAACCGACTAATAAGTATTGAGCCTCTCTTTCCTTATTCAGTTGCGGATATAATGAACGAATGCAAATGGTTTCCTACTAGCATTTCTGAATGATGCTTTTATGAAGCTTGTATAGGTCGTTCATACGGAGAAGCAAGAGAAGCAGATATAGAACGAGATTGAGAGAAGCTATGCCACTCTCAAACGTTCGCGCATTCCCTCTTTCCTAGTCAGAGTTTCAGGACCCCAGTAGGCCACGACAGAGAGTATAATGACGGAGGCAATTAGATTCATCACAATAAATGCTAGATCAGTCGTGAGGGCAGGGTAGTAGAAGAAGACCAAGAGGATTGGCACAAAGTTCACACAGAGATTCAATGAGGTATGAAAGAAGAGGGCGGTCAGTACACTTCCGTTAGTGTTGTTATGCAGCCAAGTAAATAGGATTGATACCAAGATGGTGAGCCAGAGAAAGTACCAGAACGACCATCCGGACTGTGAGGTGCCAGCTGTGAAGAAGAACGGGAGATGCCAGAAGCCCCATATGACACCAAGAATCACGCTTGAGATCACTGCAGTGAATCCAGAGCCTTGCATTCTTCTCTGCAATCTGTCCAAGGCATACCCTCTCCACCCAAATTCCTCTGCGATAGCAACACCGAGAAAGAAGTAGATGAACTGCATCGGGAATTTGCTGAGAAATCGGTTGATATCAAGTGGAGGAGTCATCTGGAGAAGGCTGACAATGAAATATGATACAAGGAAGACAACAGGAATTAGAAGGAGGATTGGCAACCACCACTTCTTCTCGAATCTGTAGTTTACCCCTCTCTTCAGGAGGATGACGACAGCATGTTTCCCACCCTTGGAATATGTTAGAAGCAATGCCGCGAGAAGCGGTCCAAAACCTCCAAGTGCTGTGAAGATGTCATTTGATATTGAAATCGAGAGAAATCCGCTCGTAACAAGTGCAGGGATTCCCCAAAAGAACCAGGTCCAAGATACTGCAATAGCGAAGAAGAGAGCAACTTCCCTTCCCACTGAATCATCCAACGAGTCCATAACCTAATGCATCCACACACATTCTTTAGGAATTCTGCTAATTCCTCTAAAACGCGTAATTAGGGGATTGCTTTTAGAGTTAAGTTTAGCGCAAGAATTAAGCCAATATCTCGGACTCATTTTTTCCTAGCTCATCTTGCATACTATAGACTTGATCCCTACTGTTTCAAAGTAACACGTTCTAACCGGTTCCGAATAAATAAATGTGAATCAGTGTCGTTAATCATGCTACGAGGCCATGAACTTTTCCGAAGAAGAAATTCTCCTGAGGATCCTTTCGTGTTCTTGCCTTTGTGATCTTCTTCTTGATCTTTTCAGTGATTTTGTCTTTCATCTTCTCAACATCCCCTTCATATCCCAGAGCAAATATCACAACGACTCTCTGAGATGCTGGAATATTGAGAGCCGCTTTCACTCGTTTTTCATCATAGCCAGCCATTTGGTGAACACGCAGGCCTTGATGCTCAGCTTCTATGACCAGACTCATGACACTGAGGCCGAGGTCGTATGCATAGTAAGGAATGTTGTTAATCTTGCAGGCCTGTTCAGGATTAGCGCTTACTGCTACAAGATATGGTGCAGACTTGGCCCATCCATTCCCAAAGGAGAGCGCATCTTCAAATGACGCTCTCGTTTCATCCTTCTTGCTCACAAGAACATAGTTCCATTCCTGCTTATTGAAGCATGATGGTGCCCAGCGAGCTGCTTCAATGAGTAGATCGATCTTCTCTTGTTCCACATCCCGTTCCTGGAATACTATGACACTCTGTCTGTTCCTTATCTCAGATAGCAGTTGCATGAGTTCTCAGCAATTGGACCAGATAAATGAATATTTGCACTTGGTTAGTCAGGATGATTACCACTATATTCTTGGATGGACTTGAGAGATTATTCTGAGTGCACAATTGGCCGTGAGATCTTCGAACTCTGCTGCCCGTTCATAATAATGATTTTTTAAACCCAATACCCGCATCCATCTGTCAAGTGTACAGTCCGAGAAGTCATTTCCGCCATAGTCTTCTACGCGGTAGCGTTTCATTCAGTGAGTCAATGTTTCTCTGGATCTCATCAATGGTACAGAGTTCGCCGTGCCCTGGACAGATTGTCGCGATATCCATCTGCCTCAGCCGTTCTAGGTGTGAGATCCAGAGCCGCCAGTCATCAGGACCTCCGAAGCGAGTTGTGGGACTGCCTTCACTGAAGATGGTATCTCCAGCGAACAAGGTCTTTGAGGAGGGATGATAGACCGATAGCTCGCTTGGTACGTGACCAGGGGTCGCTAGAAGGTGAATCTCAGTACCAACCTTTAGGACTGTATCATTGTCAATGAGCTGTTCCGGTACTGTCAGGCGCACATCACCGAGTATCTCCTTAGCCTCTTCAGGACCACATCTCATCAGACTTTTGACGAACTCCAGATATTTACCATCGGGGTCATCAAGGTACTCTCGTACACCACTGTGCGCAATGACCCTGACTCCCTTCTCTCTCAGCACACGCATGCCGAACACATGGTCAGAATGATGGTGGGTCAGAATCAGGTAAAGGTCTTCATTACCACTCATATGGTCCTGTGCAACACGCCAGAGGAACTCGGCGGAGGATATCGTCATTCCCGAGTCTATGAACACGACTGAGTCCGGGGTCATTATAATCCCAGCATTAGTACCGATGCTTCCAGATATATGGTAGAGTCCTATGACCGCGTAGACTCCCTCATGCAGCTCATAGACCTTAGGACTACCGACAGCCCTATCATTCATCATTGTCACCAACACTGAACCACGGTGAAGATATACTATTTGAAATTTCACAGGACTGAGTTGAATTGCCAGTTCTATATAGGCTCAACATAGACTCTAGGAGCTGTTGGTAACATGACGAAGAGATAGTATCAATGCATAGACGGAGACCACTGTTAGAGGTATATGAAACACACCATTCCAAAACAGCAGGTCAGGAAAAATCACGAAGTTTGTCAGGATGTTGTAGAAGGCAATTATCACTCCAACCAGAGCAGTCAGCCGCATCGTTACAAGATTGACATTTGGGTAGAATAAGATAAGGACAGAGAGAAAAATAGGAGTCATCATGCAAAAGGTCAGTCCAACCGCACCGGTTAGGAGCAGGAGAGGATTGAAGTCTAAAGCCATGGTCTCCATATTAATAGGATACCAGAATGCTAGAAGAGCGAATGGGACCACCCAGGTCCTTGACAGATCTCGCTGCGGCGAATCAAAAACATTCTTCTGAGCAGCTGCCTCCCAGAACCACATCACTCCTACCATGAGGAACATGACCATATTCACTGTGACAACCGCAAATCCGAACTCCTCAGTAAAAGCAATGCTCTGCAAAAAGGCTACGAGGACATAGAAGATGCCAACATAGATACTGAAGTATTGGGAGACATTGGTCTTTAGGATGAAGATGGAGGAGATCATGAGAATAGCCAAGATCTTGAATATCGGATAGAGAATAGCAAGATCATTAACAATTGCCTGAGAGAGTACTGCACCTATCACCAATCCGGCTTGGTCAGGACCAACTGGTTCTGTAGTCAATGGAGGCATCATTTGAAGAAGCAATAGGACTAGGAAGAACCACCATTTTCGAGTGACGGTCTCGAGTCTTGTCTGAAGTTGTTCAATATCACAGTGAACCATTTGAATCGCCAATCACTGAATTGTTGTAAAATAATTGTTTAATTATTATAATATATTGACCAATAACGCAAGAAATGAGGCTGGATCCATTAATTACTCTTCTATGGTAGGAGGACGTCCAATCTGAACGTTCAGCTAATTCTTCAGACCTTCTTTTTATTGTACAAGATTAACGCAGCTAGTGTTATAGCTCCAATTACAATTGTAGGTACTACTAAATTCATATCAATCAGATTTCCACCTGGAGGAATGCTAGCGTTCATCTCTGCTGGAACATACCCATTTCTTGACGCAGTTATCGTGATGTCTGTAGCATTCACAACACTGGGCATTGCAATGTGCACCTCGCCATCACTGTCCGTTAGAGCCTTCTGATAGATGGAGTCTCCGACCACTGTCACAACTGCATTGGCAAGAGGAGTATTTCCTGCCTCCACAAGAACAGTGATGGTCCGTGATGCATTATCAGGACTAACGCCGACAGTTAGTGCCGAAGGGATGTCGAGCCAGAGGGGCACTTCTGGATCTCCCATCAAGTTATACTCAGTGCACGTGCGTCCTCCATCGTACATATCAGGTTCCAATAGGATGTAGTCCGCTCCATACTTCTCCTTTGCTAAAGCGAGTGCCTTCCCAGGGTGATTTCCATCCTCCTCGAATACTTGCCTCCAGAATCTCTCCGAGAGACCCTGAGTCCACCAGCCCAGTGTTTCACCATCATACCATCTTGAATCGTAATATGCACTACTTGAGCTCCCAATACACCCAATTCCACTAGTACGAGTGATATACTCGGTCAGGCAGTATTGATTAACAAAGGTACCTGTCGAACAGGCAGCAATGAAATAGAGACCAAGCTTCCCCTCCGTGTGAAAGGGCGTTGATGTCGATAGTAGGACATGTTCTTCTGCGTCATCGGAATCCCAATCACGGAGACCGTCTCCATCTTGATCATATACGAATACAGTTCGTACCGTCGACCAATAGCCACCATGTGAATCGGTCATTACAAGCGATGCACCACTATTCACATACTCCACAAGGGTCGATTCATTTA
>JAFGAR010000164.1 GCA_016933575.1 Candidatus Thorarchaeota archaeon | reverse complement strand
GTCCAAGAGCATCTGTCCAAGATACATCATCTTGACAAGCGGAAAAACAAGAACTAATCCAAAGACTTGCTTTAGCTGGACAGCGTTGACTTTGCAGGCGAATCTTGGTCCTATCTGTGCGCCGATGACCATACCAATCCCTAGAGCAAGAGCATAGAATGGATCGATATGCCCACCGATGAAGTTTCGCGCTGTTCCTGCTGAAGCAGTGAACATCATTATGAACATCGATGTTGCCACTGCAGCATGGATAGGGAGTCCCATCAACATGGTGAGAACTGGTACAACTATTGCACCGCCTCCAATTCCAAGAAGTCCAGCTGAAATTCCACCAATGAATCCACCTGCGATCGCAAGGCCTATTCTACTTCGTGGTATCTCTGAGAAGTTAAATGATGCGACATCATCGGACTTTCCTCTCTTTTTGGCAAATAGCATCTTCAATGCCACTGGAAACAGAGCGATACCAAAGATGATTCTCAGGATATAGTCCTCAAGAATGAATTCTCTCAAAGCAACTCCTGCCAGAGACCCTGGTACTGTCGTTATCGCAAGGAAAATGCCTGGTTTGAAGATGATGGGTCTCGGGTTCTGTCGATAGTAGGTCACTGTACTGGCAACAGCAACGAACAGTGCTGCGACAAGAGCTGTAGCAGGTGCTGTTTGAGCTGTCAACCCAAAGATGATGATGAGAAGAGGTGTATTGATTATTCCTCCTCCTATTCCCGTCATTGATGAAATCGTACCTACTGCCACTGCAAAGGCTGCAATCAGGAGAACATCGATTAGAACGTCTTGCATTTCGGAGCCGCCTCTCTCGATTCCGCGGAATTCCTATACTTAAACAGCTCCGTATGAACATGTAGACAATGGACTTACATGGGGGTCTTTCTTCTCCCGATATAGCAGCATCCTGTCAATGTGATCGCTATTCCTATCAACAGAAGCGAGACTCCCATATTCTCATAGTATATTATACCTGAGAAAAGTGATAGAAGAGTTCCTGCGACTATCATGATGATGATGCCAATGAGTGCAGTATACTTACCGGGTGCAGTGTTATACTTCATGAATTCAGGGACATCTTCATGCTTGAGTTCCTTTGAAGGTGGCGAAACATCCCTCCTGAAGAACCGTCGACCATCTGCTGTGATATATCCCTTGAGTTTTCCCTCTGATACCAGCTCCTCTAACAGATTCCGAATAGTGTCCTCGTCTGTGAGCAGATCATCTGCCATCACTTGTATGGAACTGATATCACGTTCCATTACTAGCTTGATCAACATCTCCTTTCTGTCCACCAAGTCAGACTCTCTCCGAACTCCACTTTTACTTTCGATGTGATAAAGATACTGTACTGCGAACTCTTCTTATTGCTATGAGCAAATCGCTTATCTTTCCCTGCTCTTGCCTTTCCGTTGAGCAAAATGACGAAGACTGACGACATTTCAGTAGCTGCTCCTGAGAAATGGATGGAAGGCTGGGATAAGATATACAAGAGGATGCTTGAGCAATCAAACGAAGACCTCAAGGATTACGATGCTCCGTATCTCTTACAGATGCTTCTTCATGCATTCATGGTGTCTGGTCGCCAAGAATTCTCTGACCTGAAGGTGCTCGAACTCGCATGCGGGGATGGAAGCGGTGTGTGCTAC
>JAFGAR010000163.1 GCA_016933575.1 Candidatus Thorarchaeota archaeon | reverse complement strand
GAACTAATGTTGTGTTGAAACGAATCTCGACCATTTCCATCCTGCCTTTCCTCTTTTGTTTGAGAAGAACTAATGTTGTGTTGAAACTGAGGTTGTCAGATTTGACATAGTTCTGAACAGTCCAAGTTTAAGAAAACATAGGCATTAATTCATAGCCTCCAAAATTATTCGGCCAACCTTCACGTGAGAGGTTTTAAGTCAATCGACGCTCTTTCCCCAGAGTATGTACTACTTTGCTGAGTATAGTAGTCTAGCGGATAAGATATAAAGACTTCAGCTCTCAAAACATAAGTAGACATTCTGGACCTCCAAGGAGGAAAACGTACAGATGGTAGATCAGGCTAAGATTGAAGAGATTATTGCAGAGACTATGGCAAGTAATGCAGACCTTCAAGGAATAATTGTCTGCGATGCTAAAGGAAAGGTGCTTTTTGGCCACATGATAACTGGAGGTATCAAACACTCTGATGTCGCGGACCTTGCGGTGAAAATTGCAGCTAATTCCTCACAACTAGCCGCAGGACTTGATAAGGGAGGCCTGAAAGAAGTGAGCATTGCCTCAGATCATGGATATGTCATAATTCTTGGCGATGTCAAGCTTGTTATGGCCGCAGTGGCAGGTGAAGGAGCTCGCGAGTCCATGGGGCTTCTTAGAATAGCCTTACGCCGGTCATTACTCAACATATTGGGTAAATAGGATTCAACCACGCCGCCAGAGCTACACTTTTTTGCCCTTTGTGAAATGGAAACGAGTGCCACAGAGATATATCCAAATGTGGCTTGGGTATTACCGTGGTCATACCAATGGTATTTAGGACTGTATAACATCGGAATAACACACAGACACGCCTAAACTAATGAAATTTGCCGGGAAGGGTACGGGACTTGGTGTATATAGAGAAGCTAGTATGCAAGGGCTTCAAATCATTTGGCCGAGACACGGTCACAATCAAGTTCAATCCCGGTTTTACGTGCATTGTGGGTCCTAACGGCTCAGGAAAGTCGAATGTTATTGATGCTGTTCTGTTTGTCCTAGGTCAGCTAAGTGCCAAGACCCTCCGTGCAACGGTCTTTTCGGACTTACTCTATTCACCGCCAAAACCCAATATGCCGCCAAAGGCAAAATCAGCAGTGGTTGAACTCCATTTCAATAATGCTGACAGGAAGTTACAGGTTGATGCAGATCGCGTTGTCATAGAGCGGGAACTTGATGACTCAGGGAAGTCTGTCTGTCGAATTAACAACAAAGTTGTAACACGAAGTGCAGTTCTTGATGTATTGGGTGCTGTAGGAGTAGATCCCAACGGGTACAATCTAGTTCTCCAAGGCGAGATTGCTCAAATGGTCAAGGTGAGCCCCATAGAAAGGCGAAAGATGATTGAAGAGATTGCAGGTATCTCAGCATATGATGAACAAAAGGATCGAGCACTCAAGAAACTTGCAGAGAGCGAAACCAATCTGGGAAAAGTTGATACACAACTTCAGGAACGTAGACGTCAACTTGAGAAACTTGGAGAGGAAAGATCGGATGCTCTCCGATACAGGGGCTTGAACAGTCAGATAGAAAAACATAGAATTGATATCTTAGCATGGAGTGCAATAAAGGGCAAATTACGAATCAATACAATCAATGAGACCTTAGCCCAACGAGCTGAAGAGGCAGAAAGCCTAACAAAAGAACTCGCAACAGTCGAAACGGGAATTGAAACAACAGAAACAGAGATTGACACAATTGATCATGAGATTGATCAAATAACAGGTGGTGACTCTGCCAGAGTATCTGAGCAGTATGGAATTGTTTCTGCAGCTGTCAATCATGTGAGGTCAGATCTGGAGAGAGCCCAGACAGAATATGATAAAGCTATTAGTGAGAGAGAATCTTTTCAGAACGAATTGGAACTCACTCAAGACGAAATGCATCATAATGAACAATTGATGAAAGGCAAGAGTGATGAATTAAGCACTTTAGAGAGGGAGATTGCAAATACATCCGCCCAGATCATCAGGATGGAAGAGCGTGCTCAGAAAGAACAGACTACCTATTATGAGACTACTCTGCGACTTCAAGATCTTAACAATCAACTGCGAGCTCTCGATGAAGGCGTTTCAGAAGTACGATCGGCCATAAAGTCAGATAATCGCGAACTAGGGCTTGCATATGAGGAAGTAAGAGACTCCAATGACAGTCTTGAGAAGACTACAACAGATCTAAAGGAATTGAGAGAAGTCATTCCTGAAAGAAGGAATGCATTAGAGAAAGATGAAGCACTTGAAGAGGCAAAGAAAAAAGAGTTTGATGAGGTATCAAATCGTCTTTCAACAATAGATGCAGAAGTGAACGAATCCGCCAAGATTGTTCGTTCG
This sequence comes from Candidatus Thorarchaeota archaeon, assembly GCA_016933575.1. GTDB lineage: Archaea > Asgardarchaeota > Thorarchaeia > Thorarchaeales > Thorarchaeaceae > SMTZ1-45. The sequence goes on along the minus strand of JAFGAR010000163.1, from coordinate 52,364 downwards.
ACCCGAGAGGAATTAATCAAAACTCAGGCACGACAGGACGCTCTGAAAGAAGCCGAAGATGCCTTCCTAAAGAGACGACGTGCATTAGCTAGAATATTAGAACTTAGAAATGAAGGAGAAATTCAAGGAATTCATGGAACTGTTGCAGAATTAGGCACAATAGATCCTGACTATGCAGTAGCCATGGAAATTGCGGGAGGAAACAGACTTTCGTATATCGTTGTCGAGAATGATAAGGTAGCCACAGAATGTGTAGATGTTTTGAAACGGGAGCATATCGGTCGAGCATCCTTTATTCCCTTGGATAAGATAAAGACCCAGCCACCAGGAAAACTTCCAAAGGAGAATGGTGTGATAGATTTTGCACTTAATCTCGTCAAATTTGACGCGAAGATGCAACCCGCCTTTGAGTTTGTATTTTCAGACACGATAGTTACTCAGGATTTCGATACTGCGAAACAACTCGGATTCAAGGGGCAACGGGCAGTTTCTCTAGAGGGTGACCTCGTAGAGCGTTCTGGTCTAATGACAGGAGGTTATTATCAGAGAGCCTCCGCAGGATTGTCATTGCAGGTTGAAGACACTAGCCCAGAGATTTCAGAACGACTGGAAGGACTTGAGAAAATATTGGCAGACCTTCGTGAGAAACAAGACACTCTCAGAAAACAACGAAGGACCCTGGAAGGAGAGGCTCAAGAACTAGCAAAGACAAACTATAGGGCTAGAATTGAACTTGAGAAACTCGAAGAACGATTAGAAGAACAAGAGAACAGATCCAAAACACTGAATGATAGAATTAAGAAGGCAAACCTTACAATCAGCGAACTCGAAACACAAATCACAAGTCTTCAACAACGGGACAGTGAACTAACAACCCAACGCGAACGGGTCATGGCTCAACGGGACCATTGCAATGAGGAACTAACAAAATCAGATTCTGCAAAACTGAATCAAGATATCAAAGATCTAAAGGAAGTTTTAGAGCAATATCAAAAACAACGTGAGAAGTTGAACAGCGATCTTACCTCTGTAAGGGTTGCTCTTGACGAACGCTTGGGTCCAAAAGCTATCGATTTGGAGTCTAAAATTCATGCAATTGATGCGTTCATCCCAGGTCTAGAGGAGCAAGTGAATCGGCATCAACTGCGACTGACTGAGCGAGAAGAGGAGTTCCTGAAATTAAAGAATGAACGCGAGAGAATTGATGAGGCTGTGAAAGATAAGCGCGTGTATCAATTAGAATTGAAAGAGACCTTGAGAAACTACAGACTCCGGCATGAGGAAATCCGCGAGGCTCAGACATCCAATGAGAAAGCAGTCTATCGATTGCAGACAGAGCAGAACCGTCTTGATACTGATATTGTCGCATTTATCGCGGAACTTGGTGAATTAACTGAAGTAGAAGAAGCTCTTGAGGACAGGAAAGATGAACGAGAGCTTACCTATCGAGAGCTAGAGGAGATTGAAGAGAAAATTAAGGAGATTGAGAGAGAGTTAGAAGCAATGGGTCCTGTAAATCTAAAAGCTCTCACAGATTATGAACTTGAACGCGAAAAGTATGATGAGATTGTAGATAAAAAGACAAAACTTGAGAACGAACGGAAAGAGATTCTCGCCTTCATGGAGGAACTTGAAGCAGAAAAGACGCAAAAATTCCTTACTGTATACAATGAGATTGCAGACAATTTCTCGAAGGTGTTTGCAAAATTGTCTCCGGACGGAGAGGGTAGTCTCATGCTAGAAACCCCAGAACATCCATTAATGGGAGGCATAACTGTAAGGTCAAAGCCGAGCGGCAAGGATCTTGTGACCCTAGATGCAATGAGTGGCGGAGAAAAGACACTTACAGGTCTTGCGTTAATATTTGCGATACAGATGTATAATCCAGCCAGTTTCTATGTATTCGACGAGATTGATGCTGCATTAGACAACGTAAATGCTCATAATGTAGCTCTGCTCATATCAGAGATGGCAAAAGCTTCTCAATTCATTGTGGTGTCATTACGAGACACTACCGTACGAAAGGCAGACCTCCTTATTGGAGTTGCAAATCAAGATGGTATTTCCAAGATAGTTTCTGTTGATTTAGAGGAGGCCGAAGCAGAGGCATGATGGATGATGAGGCCCCCTTCTGGACAGCTCCACCCTATATTCTGCTTACAGATGTACTGCAACTAGACAAAGTTGAACCTTGGAATGTTGATGTTGGAAAATTGGTTGTTGGATTCCTAAACGAGATGAAACGACTTGGGGATATCGACTTCAGAATATCCGGGAATGCACTTTATTCAGCCTCAGTCATTTTCATGCGAAAAACACGAGAACTCGTTCTTCTTGGGGTTTTACCTCCAGAGGAAGACGATGATGGTGATGAATTTGAGATTCCACTAATTCGTCCTCCTTTCAGACTCACCAATAGAAGAGTCACAATTGAAGAGTTACTTGTTGCAATGGATCAGGTATTGAGCAAAGGAGAGAAACAGAGAACTACACCTACAAAATATAAAGCACGAGTAAAGGTCGAACCACTCACTTTTACAATGGATATAGACCAAGCAAATATCGAGGAAACCATTGCTGATGTGTATGATGACCTGAAACGCATCCTAAAGATTGGAGATGTGGTCAAATTCACAGACATACTGATGAACAATACACGAAAGGAGATTGTCCGGGTCTTCTTTTCAATATTGTTTCTATATGCCAGAGATTTCATAGATATCTGGATGAATGAAGAGAATACAATCATGTTGAAAATGCTTGAGCCTCCTAAGAAGGGAAAAGAGAAAGAACTCAAGGCAAAAGTAAGAGGGTAGGGTGACAGATTTGGAGGAGGACTTGGTCACACTCGAAGCAGCGCTCTATGTGTCAGGGAGAGCCCTGACATTGGACGAGCTGTCTAATCTAATAGGAAAATCTCAGACAACCACTCAAAAATTGTTAGATGATTTAGGATTTGAATATAACAAGAGAGAAGGAGCCCTTGAGGTGGTGGCTCTTCCTCGTGACCGCTATGCATTGCAATTGAAACCAGAACTGACCCCACGGGTAGGAAGGCTAATACCCGGTGGACTTCTTTCATATGCAACGTTACAGACACTTGTCTATATTGCATTGAAACAACCATTAGTCCAATCTGAATTAGTGACTCAGAGAGGAACACATTGCTATGATCATGTAAAAGAGTTGATAGAAAAGAAGTTCGTCGAGTCAATACCAGAGGGAAGGTCTAGGTTGTTGACTACCACTCCGCTCTTTGCAGATTACTTTGGACTTGAAAATGACCGTATCAAAATGAAAGCACAGTTAAAATTCAAAATGAAAAAGATTCTAGAAGAACAGCGTGACGCAGAGGAGTCTTTAGAAGCCTCTTCAGAGTGAATAAGTCTGTATCTAGCAGACACGAGGAACTGGTTCGCCATAAGGCACCTGAATGATCTTTCGTCCCCCGATTGCTGTTTTCATTAGTACTCGCGGGGATCCTTTTTGTATGTTTCCAATGACTTTTGCTTCTCGTGTTTGTTCAAAGCCTTGAAGGACTGAAAGAATGTCATCAGTGGAGTCAGGGTCAACTACCATCACAGCCTTTCCTTCGCTACTCATATGAAGTGGATTTAGACCAAGAACATCACATAGTGACTGTACTGCAGGTCGAACAGGAATGAGATTTTCTTGAAGTTCTAACTCGACTCCTGACTTAGAGGCAATCTCGTTTAAAGCAACAGCAGTGCCACCCCGAGTAGGGTCCTTCATAGCATGAACCCCACCAATGTCTAGACAGGCGCGAATTGGTGACCATAGTGGAGCTACGTCACTGGTTAGACTTGTTTCAAACTCGAGACCTTCACGATGCGCAAGTAAGACGGTACCATGGTCTCCAATTGGTCCTGTGACAATCACATCATCGCCAGCCTTGCCACCACTATCTGAAATTGGTTGATCTAGGTATACTTCACCAATGCCAGTAGTTGACATGACGATACCATCTAATGTGCCTGGAGGCATGACCTTTGTATCTCCAGCTATCATTGCGATACCTAAAGGTTCAATGACATCATTCAAAGAACGAAGGACTGTCTGGAGTGTTTCGATATCAGTGCCTTCTTCAATGATGATTGTATTCGTCATAGCAATTGGCCGTGCACCCATCACAGCCAAGTCGTTCACAGTGCCACAAGCAGTAAGGGTGCCAAGATTACCCCCTGGAAAGAAGACTGGAAATACTGTGTGCGCATCAGTACAGACTATCAGATTGGCTCCAGCAACCTGTAGAGTCGCACCATCATCCATCTCATCTAGACCAATACTCCCTATTTTTCTGATGTGAAATGATGGAATGATGATGTCTTCTAATAGACGTTGCATCACCCTTCCGCCTGCGCCATGTGCTGACTCAATCTTGGACATATAGAATCCTCCAGGAGGGTTATGTACGGGTGTAAAACTGATTTTATTGTATTTGAAGGGGACTGTTTGTACATAAGATTAGGATTAGAAGTTAGCCACTAAGCAAGATTTAAAACCACACTACAGAGAGCGTGAGTGACTTAACAAGAGGTAGTCCAAAATGGGCGTCTGGCACAGAAGGTCTAATCGAACCAACACGGGTGCACGATTAAGACGATTCAAGAGTAAGAGAAAGTATGAGATGGGTCGTACTCCTACTGAAACACTTGTAGGTGAGACCAAGAGAAGAAGAATCGATAGTAAAGGAAGATCAAAGAAGAACCCAGCACTCAGGGTTCAATATGTCAATGTGACTGATCCTTCAAAGAATACGACAAGTCGTGCAGAGATTCAAGATGTGGAAATGAATCCCGCAAATATGGACTACCAGCGAAGAAAAGTCATTACACGAGGCACGATAATTAAGACCTCAAAGGGTCGTGCAAAGGTCACAAGTCGTCCTGGACAGGATGGTATCATGAACGCTATTCTGATATAGTGACTATGCTTTCGTCCTGGAACAAATCGTCATTACGCATTAGATTGGTTGATTTCAGCTTCTATGTTAGTGATGATGAAGTCTTTTCCCCCAATGATCCTCGTAGAGCTACTTCCACATTTGGGGCATTTCATTGGAGCAAAAACAGCAATCTGAGGTGGGATATCAGGATCAACTTTCGATTCCCCTTGGAATCCGCAGTCATTGCATGCCAATCGCCCCTTGATATTTTGAATTCGTAAATCTGCACCCTCGAGGATAGTATTCTTACTGGCAATTTCAAAGTTGAAGATTAATTGCTCAGGAATAAGAAACGTAAACTCACCTAGTTCGACATTGACAACGGTGACTCTGGTTGCATTATTTGATTTGGCAGCTTCCAGAGCAGTATCAACAATTGAACAGGCAGCGGAGAATTCGTGCAATATCTCACATCCAAATTTCTATGATTTGATTGGTGTTAAGGTGTTTCCGCTATGGCAGTGCATTCTCCGACACTTTATATGAATGCGTGTCGAAAGCATTAGTTAGCTTTTGGAGAGAAAGGAGATAGAACCTTGTCAAAATCTGGTCGAAGTCCAAAGAAGGAGAGTAAACCCAAGAAGAGTGCAAGTAAGACAAGTTCTGGTAAGGCTTCGAAGATATCCGCAGTTGAGAAGACCAAAAAACAAAGCCCTCCAAAAAAGAAAGTTCCAAGCAAGAAGACAGCGACCAAGAAATCCAAGACAAAGGCAACAAAGAAGGTAAGACCCTCGAGGAAAGTTGTCAGTGTGGAAACAGAGGGAATCCTACAAGAACTTGAAACCGAGATTAAGAGTGACGATGAACAGGTCTGTCTTGGTGCTATAGAGAGATTGAGTCGATTAGAAGACTCGAGAGCAACAGATTTACTAACTCAAGGATTGAAAGACGGTAGGCAGATGGTCAGAATCCATATAGCGGCGCAACTTGGAGAGAGAAAGGATCCAAAAGCGGTTGATGCGCTAATTGAATCACTTGAAGACGAGTCTGTTTTTGTGAGACAGACCGCTGCAGGGGCTCTAGAGAATATAGGTGGCACAAAGGCAAAGAAGGCAGTAACAAAGGCAGAAAAAGAGGGATTGCTTCTTGATGACCTTCCAGAGGGACGCAGACTGTCAGAATAGGGAGGAAATCAGGAAGACTATGACATAGCTCCGCTTATATTGTTGGGATTGACCTACATACCTAGCAAACTGAAACAGGAATGTGCTGATATGAATCCCGGAGATAATGTCACAAAGATTGAAGCTGCAATAAAAGATCTAGAACTGGATTATATGCGGGGTTGGGTTTCAGAAGAAGAATATAGGACTAAGATGACTGACCTACGGCAACAACTTCAAGATGCTGGAGTGACTCCATCAGAAATACCATCAATGCACAGAATCGACTCAGCGGAACTCCAGGCAGCAAAGCTTCGCCCTCCACAAAGAGAAGGTAAGGCGACTGTGGATCCGGTCACTGCTGTGAAGAGAACCATTCAAGCCATGAGAAAAATATCTATTGAACGAATTTCTCAAGAATCTGGCGTTTCATCTCATAATGTGACCAAGATCATCACGGATTTGCTTGATGGCAGAGAATTGTCTGGTCGTATTGACCATGACTCAGGAGATTTCATTCTCGGTACAGGAACAGGTCCAGCACCGAAGACTATTCACGGATGTCCATACTGTAGAACAGAACTGGAAAGAGTCGCAGTAAAAGGTGAAACTGTTACCTGTTCAGTTTGCAGAGAATCATTCATTGTGTCGTAGCAGTACTACTCTCAGGTGATTGACTCACATGGATCTTGTAGAAGCCTGCTTACATGCAAATGGAAGAGCTGCTGTCAAAGCAGTGAGAACAATGCTACCTACTGTTCGCCCGTCAGCTCTATGGGCAGTCATGATGCATGCTGCAGCTTGGCATGAAGAGCGTTCGTACGATACGCCACATTCAACAATTATGGTATATACAGTCCATAGAATGATAGAGAGTCTTGGAGAACATAGATCTCTTGTAGATGATTCTGCTCTAGCTAAGCCCGTCATCACCATGGATACTGAGGTTCAAATCAGTCTACAGGAGTTATTAGTAGAACGTTTAGCATACTACCTTGCAGATACAGATCACTGGAAGCCAGAACAGGGACCAAGATATGATATTGAGACCAGACTGGATTCCAAGGGAAATGCTGTTCAGGTATATATTCAATCAATCAGAGAGAAGAGTCAGATGAGTGCTCTGAAAGCGGCAGCTGTTCTTGGGGCCAAGAAGGATTCTCCAATGCTTGTAAGGGCAACTGCATCAGTAGCTTCTGAGGAACCAGATAGACTAGGTCATGCATTCATAATGCCAATATCTCTGATTCAGGAGTTGCCTCCAGTGGTATATACTCGCCCGCACATTGCATCATTATGGCATCTGACAGAATACATGATCAGAAAGGTCCCTTCAAAAGCGGGTCTAGAATTTAGTATGGACGAGAAAATTGGTAAGTACGCAAGACCTACGGATGTATCAGCGCATAGGGAACTCTACATGAATGCAGTAGTAAGGTACGGTACATTAGGACATAATGCTATCTTTGCACATAGGATATCCGAGGCAGCTCGGCTTGGTCTTGTCAATGCAGAAACAATTACGTGGCTCATGGAGAAACTCACACGTAATATTGGCACAGAACTGCTAGAGTTAGAAAAACTCAATACAGAGTTCATAATTAATCAGAATGAAGGTACAAACTGGGATAATATACCTACAGAAATCAGTCTTCCGCATACAAAGGATATCCAAGAGTGGATTTCGAGAGAGCATGAAGACCTCTGGAGTTCTATGACTGAGCAAAAGGCATCATCATTTGAAAGGATAATTTTGGATTCACAAGATCGGGATTGGTCACATATACGTACCTTACAGTATTTTCTGGCTGGAGGTTATGGAAATATGGAGACTTCTCATCCATCTATCTTTACTCAAGCGGTCTGGGGACTTGTCGATAACAACCTAATACCAGAATCCCTTGCGGCATTACAAGTGCACAGATATCTTAGAGAACAACTAAAAGGACCCTAAAAAGAAAGAAAAGAGAGGATACCCCCTCTCAAGTTTTTTGATGAATTCTATTCATCGCCTTTTCTATAAGACTCGGCTAGAAGATCAGGGATGTATCGAACTTTCATTTGAGTATCCTTCATCATATCATTCAATTGAATGGTACAGAAAGGACATTCAGTAGTGACCATATCGGCACCTGTGGCTTCGATGTACTCCTTTTTCGTGAGAGCAATCTTTTGAGAGAGTTCTCTTTGCCCCGCCCTGAGACCGCCACCTGCGCCACAACACCTGTTCTTCATTGGATCATCAATATACTCAACACCGGGTATCATTTTCAGAAGCTCGATTGGTTGATCTACTACACCCTGACCCCTTCCCAGATGGCAAGGCTCGTGATAGGTGATCTTCAAATCGATTTCACCCTTTGGTGGTACAATATTCTCCTTTCCTATGACATCAAGCATGTACTCTGCCATATCATAGACTTTGAACTTGGGTGGTTCACCGCGTTCCTCTTCGATGAAGGGATAGTGGTCCTCCCGAAGGGTCTTGCCACAACCTGCGCAAGCAACGACTACAGTATCAAAGTTGTATTTCTCTCCTGCAGTTTCAAAGATCTCTGTGACTCTACGAGCTGCTGCATGAGCTGTATTCAAGTCACCAGTTCTAAACGCAGGACTGGCACAACACCATTGTTCTTTTGGTACGATTACATCGATACCGTTCCGGTTCAAAACATCAATCAAAGCCTTGCCCGTACTCTGCATCCTATAATCAATCAGACAACCTGTGAAGAATCCAACACGACCTCGTGGATTATCCACTAAGAACTCCTCAGTTCCGAGATTGTGAAGAAGAGGAGTGTCCTTCTCGGGAACTGCCCGACCGGTCTTATTAACAGAGTCTATGAAGGCTTGCTGACCTTCAGCTAGAGTATACCCGGCTTCGACTGCCTTTGCTCGCAGTAACTCAACCGCAAGTGAAGGTATCTTGATATTCTTCGGGCAGATGTCCTCACACATCTTACATGTTGTACAACTATAGACCATTTCATTCATTGCCATAGCGACACGATCTTCAACATCTCTTGGATCAAGCTCAAGACGTGCCAGTTGACGAATAATCATCGGACCGGGATAGTCCCATGTTTCATGAACAATAGGGCAATTGGATATACAGGCACTACACTCGATGCATTTACGAATCTCGCGAAGCTTCTCAATCTCTTCAGCATGAATAATCTCGGGATGTTGGACTGGTTTGTCGCGTGCAACGTATGGGCGGATTCTACGAAGACGATAAGTCACCTGGGACATATCTGTCACGAGGTCCTTGATGACCGGCATTTTTTCTAAAGGTTCGAGAACCATTGCCTTATCAGGTTCAACTTTTGTCCGACATGCAATCCGTGCAGTCTTGTTCACTCGTACAGCACAAGACCCACACTGACCACCTCTGCACTCCCAACGGAATGCGAGACTCGAGTCATATTTGTCTTGGATATATAATAGTGCGTCAAGGACTGTCATGCCAGGCTCATATTCTACATCGAAATCTTGAAAATAGGGCTCATCGTCTTGGTCAGGGTTGTATCTGAGCACACTTGTTTTGATCATCTTTGTCATCTTGTGAACCTCCTTATGGTGGAGTAATCTTGGTAATTAGGAGATTTTCTTTCTGCAATTCCATCTCACCATTCTTGCCCTTACGGATTACAATATTGTAGTAACCTTTGTCTGCTGGGTCAGCATCAATGCGATAGTGTGCACCCCTACTTCCCTTTCGTATGACTGCAGTTTCTGCCACCATCCTTGCGGTAGTGACCATATGGACAAACTCCATAGCTTGGTGCCACCCAGGATTGAACCTCTTTACAGGTACATCAACCTTGATATTCGGTACAACCTCTTTCTCAATACGACGGAGCTCTTTGACAGCATATTGCATGTCATCCTCCTTTCGGAAGATCTGTACCTTTTCCCACATGAGCTCTGTTAGCTCGCCTCTTGCATCGGATGGAGAGATTCCTTCCTTTCTATTGAGCATCGCCTCAAGACGTTCAAACTCATTGTTGATTTCTTCACGGTTTACTCCGAGATGCTTCTTGTTCTTAGCAAATTTAGCAGCACTCTCTCCAGAGATTGCACCAAATACCTGAGTGTCTGCTAGAGCATTGCCTCCAAGCCTATTTCCTCCATGGACACCTCCAGTGCATTCACCAGAAGCGAAGAGTCCAGGAATAGATGTGGCTGCGGTCTCATCTATACGGATTCCACCCATAAAGTGATGAGCTGTGGGAGAGACCTGCATGGGTTCATCGCGGATATCAATACCAGCATCTTCGAACTGCTCGATCATGCTCTCAAGACGGAATTCAACAATAGACTTGGGCAAGTGTGCGATACTTAGATACACTCCGCCATCTGGAGACCCTCTTCCTTCTAAGACCTCAGTCATTATTGATCTAGCAACCTGGTCACGACCTGCAAGTTCCATCACTTCAGGATAGTAGCGGTTCATAAAGCGCTCACCTTTATTGTTAAGAAGAATTCCACCCTCTCCACGCACAGCCTCTGTGACAAGTCGGCCCTTTGCAGATTCAGGCTTGACCATGCCTGTAGGATGAAACTGAATCATCTCCATGTCAATCATTTCACAACCTGCTTCATAGGCCATACCATAACCATCACCTACATCCAACTGTGCATTACTAGTGACCTTGAAGATACGACCTGCCCCACCAGTAGCCATGACAACAGATTTCGCTCTGAAAACCAGATAATCACCGTACTTCAAGTCAACAGCACAGACTCCCGAGATTGTTCCATTTGTGACCAGAAGCTTGGTTGCAAAGACCTCATCGAAAACTCTCACAGAAGTCTTTCGGATAGCCTCCGTTAATGTGACCATTATCTCTGACCCAGTTCTATCAGAGGCATAGGCAGTCCTTCGCCAGCTCTGTTTTCCAAATGGCCTTTGGGCAATCTTACCTTCAGGAGTTCTATCAAAGACAGCACCCATGTCTTCAAGATCAAAGACTCGCTGGGGAGCCTCGTTGACGAGAATCTCGGCTAATTTCTGATTGTTGAGGTAATTTCCTCCAACAATAGTGTCCTTGAAGTGAGTTTCTGGATTGTCGTCTGGGTCAACATTGCCTAAGGAGACATTGTATCCACCCTCAGCCATTGCAGTATGTGCCTTGCCGAGGAGCTCTTTGCTGAGCATAATAACATCTAGATTGTGTTTTGCAGCCTCTATTGCAGCACGGCACCCAGCTCCACCTGCGCCAACAACGAGGACATCACACATTATTGTCTTGTAATCCAACTAAGGACCTCCAGTAGAGAGCTCTCCATTGGTGAACGGTTCGAGCTTTCGTCTTCCGTTTAAGAGTTACTGTTGAGGGTCTATTGTAGGTCGATAAAGTGAGATGCTATGAAATAGAAAAAGTGATTCTAAGTGATTGGTTGGGGCCAAATAAGGCCCCATGGACAATCACATTTTGATGCCAATCTTTGAGTAGACCTCAGACTTGCGATCTGCTATGAGTTTGTTCATATCTTCATGCATACTATTTCCATGCGAATCCATGGTTACTAGGAGAGGACCAAACTCCTCAGCTGTGATGACCCAGAGAGCTTCAGGCATCCCTAAATCTTGCCATTCGTAGCTTCTGACTTCCTTCAAGCCTTTTGCAGCAAGTGCCCCACAGCCGCCTGTATAACTAGTATAGACAGCACCTACTTCCTTCAGTGCACCAAGTGTCTTCTTACCCATACCGCCTTTGCCAACGATGATTCGTGCCTTATACTTCCGTAAGAATTCATCCTCAAAGAGCTCCATTCTACCACTGGTTGTAGGACCTGCAGAAACAATTATCCATTTACCATTCTTTTGCCATGCGACTGGACCAACGTGGTAAACAACACTTCCTTCAAAGTCAACAGGGGGTTTCTCACCCTTTTCAAACATCTTCAGAGCTCGTTCGTGAGCCTCATCCCTAGCAGTGTAGACGTGTTCTCCAGTGACATAGACAATGTCACCAACCTTTAGTTTTCTTGCATCTTCTTCAGATATTGGTGTATTAAGATGATATTCTACCACTTTAGTTTCCCTCCAGTGGATGAGTCACATATGTAACATCGAGATCCTTTGAGATGATGGCCTTACTGTGTCGCGCTGCCCAGCATTGTACAGCAACTCCAACAGGTAGACTTGCAGGATGCCTCATTGCGTAGTCGACTTTAACACCGAGGACAGTTGTATCACCACCAAGACCCATTGGTCCGATTCCAGTTGTATTGATTGCTTCCATGATTTCCTTCTCTATCTGTGCAACCTCAGGTTCAGGATGTTTGTCATTAAGAGGACGCAGAAGTTGCTGTTTTGCAATCTTGATGGCAATATCGGAGCCACCGCCAATTCCAACGCCAATGATATTTGGTGCACATGCCGCCCCCATGTAGCTTATCGCATTATCCACAACCAGTTTCTTAACACCAGTGAGGCCAACTCCGGGCTTAAGCATTCCAACAATACAGACATTTTCACTGCCGCCACCCTTAGGAAATGCGGTAATCTCAAGAGAGTCACTGTCAACAATCTCCCAATTTATCCAGGGTATCTTGACACCAGTATTATCACCGGAATTTCCGCCAACAATAGGATTCACAGCATTGGGCCGCAATGGAACCTCAGCTGTCGCTTTTCTAGTAGCCTCCGTGAGTGCATTCTTTATCTCACCTATGAAGGGGAATTTGTTTCCAACCTTGACATAGAAAATCATGATTCCCGTGTCTTGGCACATTGGTACACCAGTTTCAGCAATGTCAATATTCGTGAGTATTGCTGAGAGCTGGGTCTTTGCGGTTTCGTTCGTTTCACGTGCATGGGCTGCTTTCAGAGCTTCCTTCACATCTTTAGGAAGAATTGTAGCAGCCTTGGTGAGTAGACGAACAGTTGTATCGTGCATAACTTGGTAAGGATCTTTCATCCGATCAGCTTCTGAACAGTGGTTTATAGGAAATCATTAGACTTCCCAGACATGGTCGAGAGGCTAGTGAGTCATTAATCTGTGTTACTGTTCAACCACGGGGACTATATACGGGCGAATACACAATAAGAGAGTGGAGTTGGCCTATCGATGGCATTTGAGATAACTGGTTCCTCAATCATTTCCTTTGTGGTACTAACCAGCTTGTTACTCATCTATAGTATTCTCGACATCCGTAATCGACGGGTATCTAATCGTGTCATGATTGCTGGGGCTGTCATTGGATTTGTTGTCGTATTGACTTCAGGACATTTGTTTGAACGCATAATCCTACATCTGACAGCTGGTACCATCATGATTCTTTTTGGGTATACCCTTTTCAGAATAGGTTCCTTTGGTGGAGCTGACGCAAAATCTGTCATTACAATGGCAATTGTGAGTCCAGGATTGGAATTTGGGAAATGGAATGATCCAATACTGGAAGGAGTTGTGATATCAGGAATTATCCTATCAAGCGTTCTTCTGATAGCGTATGTATATTCAAGATTTTATAATCAAAGCAAGATAGAGAAGCCTATCCCCCTCATTCCTATTATTCTGGGAGCGTACTTGCTCATTCAGATTATAGCCATATTCTAGGCGCTGTGTTTAGGTCGCGATTTTGATTTGATTTCAATGCCAGACGTGTTAAAATCGAGTGAAGATTACAATATTTTCATATGTTATGGTATAAAACTCTGGAGAAACCTGAGATTCTCACAATTTCAGTATTCTACAATGTAGCGAGAATGTCTGGAGGAATGCTAAATGCATAGAGGAGGGTCCACAGGACAACCCAGAGCATCAGATAGGAGAATAGACTGTTTGTGATCAGCTTCTGCATACCTCCAAGTTTCTTGGGCTCTACATCTAGAAGGTAGCGAATGACGAAGAGGGTCAGGATGTATATTAGAAAACCGAGCATAACACCTCTAGTACCAGCAAAGAACTGACCACCAAGACCACAGATTAAGCCACTAATGAGTGCAAAAAGCATCTTGACATAGTATTGTTGGTCGTTTGGCGAGTTTGCCCATCTTCCAAAAAGTCGATTGAAGAATTTCTTTAGTGGGGTCATAGCCATTGTCACTCACCGGTCCAGTTGATGGTGGTTCAATCGACTATGTTATAATCATGTCGGTCTGAAGACAGAGTGAGAAAAATGAAGGACTCGATGAGCAACACTGACATTCGCTTAATTCTGCCCGAACTACGTGAAGTTGGAGAAGGAGCCTTCATTAAGAATGTATATCAATATGGTTCGATCTTCGTACTCAAATTGTACCAACCTGGTGGTGGAACCGCTCAGTTACTAATCCAACTAGGGACACGGATTCATCTGACAGAATATGCTCGAAAAGCACCACGGCAACCACCGCATTTCTGTACTGTTCTAAGAAAATATCTCAGAGAGAAACGTGTCATTTCAATCAAACAACACGATCTTGATAGAATTGTAATAATTGAAGTCGGTGATGATAATGAGACCTATAAGCTTGTAGCAGAGATGTTTGGGTCTGGAAATCTGTTACTTCTTGATCCCAAGGACACCATATTCATCGCTATGCACTACAAGAAGATGCGTGACAGGGATATTATTCCAAAGGCTGTGTATGAATTTCCACCTCAACGCGGCGAAGATATATTCAATATCTCTGAAGAGTCACTGGATTCTCTACTAGAGGGATCCAATGCAAATATTGTACGGACATTGGCCAGTAGACTCAATCTTGATTCTCATAGTTGTGAAGAGATATGCGCACTCGCAAACGTGTCACCAAGGCTCATGGTTCCCGAGATAGATAGCCAGTCCTTGGCAGATCTCAATAAGGGCTACTTGGAATTCACTCAGCGTCTCAAGAGAGGTGTGTCTGGAGCAAACGTTGTGCTTGATAATGAACCCTCTGAAGATGATGATGAGCCAGACTATGTTGCGTTCTTACCATTTGGATTCGAACTTTACAGAGAACAACCTTGTCAAACATTTGATACTTTTAGTGAAGCTGTTGACGAGTTCTTTGGAGTATCAGAGAGTGAGCTCGAAGATGAGCAACTTGAAGATGCACAGACGAAAGAAGAGAAACGCCTGCAAAGAATCATCGAGAAGCAAGAAGAGAGTATTCATAGCCTTGCAGAAAAGGCTGAGAGAATGCGAGAGGTGGGTGAACTCATCTATTCTCATTTTACCATTGCCCAAGAGATACTGGATACGATCACGAAAGCAAGAACAGATGGTATTCCTTGGGATGATATCATAAAGAGGATAGAAGAAGGCAAGAAGAAAGGAATCTCTACAGCTCTGCATATAGAGCGGATTATTCCATCGCAAGGCCAAATCGTTGTTCAATTGAATGGTTCAGATGTTATACTTGATGTTAGACTGACTGCACAGGATAATGCTTCCTTAGCCTATGACCAAGCAAAGAAAGCCGAGTCCAAGATTAATGGAGCCAAGACCCAGATTGATAAAACGAAGGCAAAGCTGGCAAAACTGGAGTCTATTATTGCAGAGCCAGAAACGAAGAAGGTTGCCATAAAGAAGCGAACAAAGAAATGGTATGAGAAGTATCGTTGGTTCATTTCATCAGAGGGGTATCTTGTCATAGGAGGGCGGGATGCAAAGAGTAATGAAACTTTAGCAAAACGCCAGATGAGTGCAAACGATATCTTCCTACATGCAACAATTCATGGAGCGCCATATACAGTAATTAAAGTTCCAGATGAAGCTCCAGGAGAGACCACTCTCAAGGAAGCAGCTCAATTTGCTGTAACATTCTCTCGAGCCTGGCTGGACGGACTCACTGGAGGAGATGCCTTTTGGGTGAATCCAGAACAAGTAAGCTTCACTCCGCCAGCTGGAGAATACCTGCCTGCGGGTTCAGTGATGCTCTATGGGACTAAGAACTACATACGTAATGTACCAGTTGAACTATCTGTAGGTATACTTATCGATGGTGAGTATGCAATACCAATCTCAGGCCCTCCGACTGCAGTTGAATCACAGACTGACTATTTTGTAAAAGTCATTCCTGGAGAGACCAAGAAGGGACAATTGGTCAAGGATGTCTTGAGCCGTCTTAAGCAGTTGGTTCCTGAAGATCAGGTCGTTCTGATCGAACAAGTCCCTCAAGAGGATATGATGAGGGTTTTGCCTTCAGGAGAGGGCCGAATCATCAATGTTTCGTAGAGGTTCTGCTACAAATCTGGTATATGGAGCATATTTTCAGGTTTGATTGATACAGACACATTTAAAATCGGAGTAATGGAAGACCATCTTGAGAAGACACTCTGCCGGTTGGTATCTTGAGTGTTGAACCAACTTCTGACGTATGGAGGTCAAATTCATGTCCGATCCAACTCCTACTCATTCGATGTTTGTACGAGATATCATGGCTGTTAATGTTGTAACGATGCCACCAGATGCATCAGTACTTGAAGTTGCCAGATCAATGGCAGACATGGACATTAGCTCAGTAATCATCACTGATGAAGAAAGACCTCTTGGAATTATCACCGAGGCAGACATTGTAAGACGAGTCATTGTAGTAGAGAGAGACCCGAGGACCACCACCGCCTCTGAGATTATGTCATCACCAATCATCCATGTTGAACCAGGAACAGGGCTGACCGATGCTATGCGAGTGATGGCAAAGAGTAACATCAGACGTATTGCGGTATTGAAGAATAACTCTCTTGCTGGAATAATCACCTCAAGAGACCTACTTCGTTGGTCTCCAGAGCTTATTGATATTCTCGTCGAATCGCTTCGAATGAGAGATGAGGAAACATCTCAAAATAGAGTTGTAGAGGATGATGAAGACCTCATCACATATGGAGGCGAATGTGATAGCTGTGGTGAATACTCAACTGATTTAGTGCTTGAAAATGGTGAGTATCTTTGCGAGTCCTGCCGTGAGGGTTGGGAAGACACTGAATAATCGGCTCTAGTCACGCTCCAATCACTATACAACAGAGGAGGATGTAAGTATGCAAGTAAGCCAAATTATGGTTGAACCAGTCACAATTGATAAGGATCAACGTCTATCCCATGCTCTTGAACTACTTGAGAAGAAAGGTGTAGAACGATTAGTAGTAGTTCAAAATGGAGAGCTTCAAGGTATTTTGACATATGCGGACATCGCTGATAGATTAGGTGTAAGTAAGGTAGTAGCACTCTCGATTAAAAGACTCCATGTATCCAGCGCAATGACTGACACAGTAATTACAGTGAGCCCGGATGATGAGGTAACTGATGTGGCTCAATTAATGATTGAGAGAGGAATGAGTGGATGCCCAGTTGTTAATGCAGAAGGAGCACTTGTGGGTGTCATAACCAAAGTTGAGATATCCAGACTTGTTGAAAGATTTGATAAAGTCAAAGTAGAGGAACTCATGACTAAAGAGGACATCCTCCAAGTCAATCCAGTAGCACGTCTAATAAAGGCAAGAGGCGATATGCTTGCAGCAGGTTATTCTGGTATGCCAGTTACCGATGGTGGTAGGGTCTTAGGCCTCATCACAGAACGAATGGTTGCAGACGCAATGGCGAGATTCACTGTTGAAGTGCCAGATAAGCATAGAGCAAATCAAGTAAGACAGATACGCGTTGTTGATGCAATGCTCCAGCAACCACCATTAGTATCTCCAGAAGATTCTATTGCAACAGCCGCAGCCAAGATGCTAGAAGCCAAGCTAAATACACTTCCAGTTGTTGGAAAGGGTAACAGATTAGTTGGCATGATCAGTGCAACAGATTTCACACGCTTTGTGGCAAACAAGTTTAAGGTGCAGAGTGCATCTGAATAAGATTGTTCAATGTTAGCTATGTTCAACTGCTAACATCATTGGCGTGATTGACAGATGACTGTTGATTTGGTCCTTAAAGATGGTATAGTCGTTGTAAGAGATAGAGAAACGGTTCTATCCGTATCCATCGACAGGGGTAAAATAGAGGGTATTTACAAGCATGGGGAGGAACCCGAGTCTCGAAAGATCATAGATAGTAGAGGGCTATACATCCTTCCGGGACTTATCGATATGCATGTGCATCTTCGAGACTTGGACCAATGTGAGAAAGAGGACTATGAAACAGGCACTATGGCTGCAGCTGCGGGAGGTGTTACAACCGTCGTAGATATGCCGAACTCGAACCCGCCTGTTCTTTCTAGAAAAGTATTAGATAGGAAAATAGAAAGTGCAAGTGCAAAACGCTATGTGAATGTTGGATTCTATGCAGGTATACCAAAGAGCATCCCTATTTTTGAGCGCTCGATAGTCCCTAACATTCTGGGATTTAAGGTGTATCCGCATTCGCCCCTTACTAAAGGAACTGAATACACCAAGAAACGAATCAAAGACTGCTTGGAACTGGCAAAAGAGAATGATTTGCCTCTTCTTTTCCATCCGGATTCATCAAAGAAGGATGACATCGCTGATGACCAAGAAGAATTCTTTTCGATACACAGTTGTGAGAGCGAAGTTAGTTCTCTACAAGCATTCCTAGATGCTAAGGTTGAGTATGAAGCGAGAATGCATGTCTGCCACGTGAGTTGTGCGGCTACAGCACGTTTGATTCTCAAACATCGAGCTGAGCACACTCTAACAGCAGAAGTCACACCACATCATATGTTTCTCTCAGGAGGGGATTTTGCTCATGACAATGGAGTTGCAAAGATGCTACCTCCATTGAGGTCACCATATGATAGTAAGATGCTTTCCCAAGCATTGTGCCAACAATGCGCAATTGATTGTGTTGCATCAGATCATGCACCTCATAAGGAATCAGAGAAGCTGGCACCATTCCTTGAGGCAGCATCAGGAATTCCTGGACTTGAAACTACCCTACCATTAATGCTGACTGAGGTCTTTGAAGGACGATTGATGTGGGTCGACTATCTGAGGTGCTGCTGCTCAGGGCCTGCAACCATTCTAGGGATTTCAAACAAGGGCATCCTTGCAGAGGGTTATGATGCAGATATCGTTCTTGTCCGGAAAGAGGAATGGCAAATCAAAGGGGCCCATTTCTTCTCGAGGGCAAAGATTACACCATTCGAGGGGCGTCGGGTTCTTGCTCGTCCTATTACAACAATTGTGGGGGGAGAGATTGTCTATAGTAATGGAAGATTCGTTATAGGACCAGGGATTGCAGGAAGAGTGCCAGTACGAAAAGGATGAGTAGTGCAAAACAAATAACGGTAGAGTTACACAGGAAAGATTGAGTTGAAACCAAGTGTCACATGCATATTCTGATGATGATGGTGCAATACTCGTGAAACTTGCAAGGAACACTGTCGACAAATACGTCGCAGAGAGAATCAAGCCAAGTGTACCAAATGATGTGCCTAAACATCTAACTACTAAATCCGGAGTCTTCGTGACCCTGAACTCCATAACTGGTAATCATGTTTCACTTCGTGGATGTATTGGAAGACCTTATCCAACTCAACCTCTTGTTGAAGCAGTAATTGATTCTGCAGTTGATTCGGCAGTACATGATTCGCGGTTTCCCCCTGTATCTCCAAGAGAACTTGACACAATATTGGTTGAACTCAGTGTTTTAACTCCTCCAAAGAAGATAAAATATTCAAACCCAGAAGAACTCCTTAATCAAGTAGAAGTTGGACGTGATGGACTTATTGCTAGTCGTGGCATGTGGCGAGGACTCCTTCTCCCACAAGTCCCTGTTGAGTGGGAATGGAATACTAAGCAATTCTTAGAACATACATGTAACAAGGCAGGACTTCCGCCAGATGCATGGAAGGACCTAAAGACAGAGTTCATGTCCTTTCAAGCTGAGATTTTTGGTGAAGAGAAACCAAAGGGATCTATCATGAGAGATCCAAAGCATCCAAGAAAGTAGGTAGAGTGATAAAATGACCAAACTTCCACCAGATATCATTGATATTTTGAAGAATTTCATTGCTGAGGATGTCAGGTCAGGAGATTTGACCACAGAAATAACAATACCAGCAGAGAAAACAGCAGTGGCAACCATCTATGCAAGAGAAAAGGTGGTCTTAGCAGGAATCGAAGAAATCAAGGCTATAGCTGAATTCTCAGGGCTCACCTATGAAATACTTGCCTTCGAGGGGAACTGGGTCAATCCCGAAGACCCAGTCATGCGATTGAAGGGAAAGGCAAGAACTCTACTCACAATCGAACGAGTCTGTCTCAATATCATTCAACGGATGAGTGGAATTGCCACAAAGACATACAAAATGATCAGTGCGGCTAGAGAGGTGAATCCCAAGGTACGAGTCGCATGCACAAGAAAGACAACTCCAGGCTTTAGATTCTTTGAGAAACGAGCTGTTGTCATTGGTGGAGGGGACCCACATCGTTATGCGCTTGATGATATGGTGCTCATTAAGAACAACCATATTACCGCCGCAGGAGGAGTTCACGCTGCGGTGAGTGCAGCAAGACAATCTGTATCATTCAGTAAGAAGATCTCTTGTGAGGCACGAACTTTGCAAGAGGTACAGCAAGCGATTGCAGCAGGGGCTGATATAATACTGCTTGATAATTTCAAACCAAAGGATGTTGGTGGTGTGATCGAGGTCCTTGAACATGAAGGCCTTCGTAAGAAGGTAATCCTTGAGGTCTCTGGTGGAATTAATGAAGGAAATATCCGAGACTATGCACGGAACACAATAGATGTCATCTCTTCAGGAGCACTGACTCATTCGTATAATGCTGCGAATTTCAATATGAGACTCTCACTAAACTGATCAAAGAAGTTATAGAAAGAGTGGTGCCCCGGCCGGGATTCGAACCCGGGTCTTAGACTCGAAAGGCCTAGATGCTGGGCCGGACTACACTACCGGGGCGGTATTGACAGCGAACTCTGCCAAGCGGTTATTAAGATTGCGTAGGGGACCCGATTTTATGTAGAACGCAGAGGCGATTCCTCTTGCACCTGGGTTTTCTGGATTTTTCGAGCCTCTCGTAAGAACGAGCTTGCTGGTACTTTCTTTCCTTTAGCCTTTGCACCAGAAGTTATCTGCAGAATGAATGATCTCAAGTCAGTTTCAGTGGGGACTCCCGTAATCTTCTGCATCCCTGCAACAAGAGTTGGGACTACTAATATCCCATAGGCTTCAGCTATGTGGTAGTGTACATCAACATTGACCTCGTAGATAGTATCCAGCTGACCAAACTCCTCGTATTTCTCAAGTAGCATGTTCTTGAGAACCTCACACCATGCACAGTGATTCGATGTGAACAATAGAATCATTTGAGATCACACTAGGAGTTTTCTCGTAGTTCTGCTAATGGAATTTAAAGTCGGAGAAAACACCAAACAGAGACCACAGGTATAGGCAACTTCTATGAAAATTTAGGCTCTCTCTTTTACAATATCTCATTCCACTGCTGTGTTGGGCGAATATGATTTCCATTCGTAACGTTAATATCGTAAACTAAATGCACAACATCTGCCTGCATAGTTAAAGGGCCCGTAGCTCAGCTTGGTAGAGCAGCAGTACACTCAGAACTTCGCTGGTGTGTTGAAGCTCATAACCTGTCGGCCGGGCGTTCAAATCGCCCCGGGCCCACCATGCTTTTTCAAAATTTGCTAGTTCTAGTTCTTTCTATGTTTTCAGAATAATTCAGAATCTCCGAAAGTCTTAATCAAAACTACTCCCTAGTATTATCCATCTTGCGGAGGGAGAGAATATAATGGTGGAACCCATTGGAGGAGAAGTCCCTGATTCCAAGGCATTAATACAGTCATGTCTGATGGAAGCCTTGAAAGTATATCTACAGGGACTAGTTGTAGCCATCTCTGGAGGATTGTACTATACAACTTACCTGTTACTACTTCCTGATTACAAAATGATATGGATGACACTTGGTTTTGTATTCGTTTCATATATACTGGGCATCATCAATTGTAGACTTACAAATTACCTCTGGTCCTATGATAGTAGATACTCGGAACTCTTCCTCCTTGGGCAAGGTTTGCTTCTGATGTTCATGTCTGTGATTGTTCTCGGAGTCACTACAACAGTCTATACAATACAAATAGATGGAGGCACACAGGTTGGCTCATTGTTACAGTTCCAACTTGGTATTGCAACTACTCTGATTTCGCCCCCCTTTTATGGGATTCTTGCAAAGGAAGCGGCTTCTTCAGGAATCGGTCAATTGAATAGAGCTCAAACTGGCGCAGATTAATTGAGTCCTCTTCACACCAGTTTGACAAGCGAATACCAGTCTCAATCTTTACCCATTCGCTCCCAGAGAGAATTCCACCATGCTACAAAGGGACCACTTGGCGAGATTGTAATGCCAGAGTCAATACCGATTTTGACTGGCATATCATTCTTGACCTCTTCGATGTCAATCTCTATCAGGGCATAGTTGTTATCAAGGGAAAAAGGTTCCTCAATAATACGAGCTTTTCCTCGAGCGCTCAAAGCAAGATCTGGAGGGCAAATCATTGCGACCATGACTCGAGGGTCTCTCTTTAAGTTGGCTAGAGTGTCATGATAGCGATGCGCAATGAAACGCAGTAGTTTCGGTGTTACTGCTCGCATACTGCCAAATGGTGCTACACGAGGGGCACCATCCTCATCGGTAGTTGCAACAACAGAACTCGGGTTGAGTGCACCATCAGCTTTTTTCCAAGCCGAGAAGGCATCCTCAAGGAGTTCAGGGGACCTCCGCCATCTCTCTTTTGGCATAGATTGTTCCTGTTTTGACAATTCACATCACTTCCAGTAGTAAGACTCTGAGTGTTGTATATACAAACTTGCATATTGAATCTTCCAAAACAGAGTTAGCTCATTCTTTCCGAGGTAGGAGCTAATAAGCTATCATACGAACTATATCATGATGAAGTATTTGGAGGCACTTTGAAAATTCGAGTATAGCTCTGCGTCCACCAGTAACTCGTTTGTCGTTCCAAGCCTCGGAAAACTGAGGCCACCTCATCATTTTATCTATTGACTCAAGCTAATCAATCAACAGTAAGTGCCTTATAGTGCATAAGTATGTCGGCTTCCATTCGAGGCAGCAACGATGCAACTTCTCTCAGATCCCTTTTCATTGGGAATTATTGCGAGTCTTTTAGCTGGGACCGCAACAGGACTAGGAGCGATTCCAATATTTATCAAGAAAGACTTCAGTAGAAGAACTCTTGACCTCATGCTTGGTTTTGCAGCTGGAGTCATGCTGGCGGCCTCAGCATTCAGTCTGCTCGTCCCAGCATTTGAAGAACAAGCAGTACAAATTGCGGGGTGGACTGGGGTCTTTACGATAGTTGGTTTTGGATTTATGCTAGGTGCTCTCTTTGTATATGCCACAGATAGATTTCTTCCACACGAGCATTTCAAGAAGGGACATGAGGGGCCAGATTCAAAGTTGAGTAGGGTATGGCTTCTTGTTATTGCGATAACGATACATAATTTTCCAGAGGGGCTTGCTGTAGGTGTGTCGTTCGGTGGAGACCAGATATTGACAGGACTCTCTGTTGCGGTGGCGATAGGATTGCAGAATATTCCGGAAGGTCTTGCAGTAGCAGCACC
Organism: Candidatus Thorarchaeota archaeon; assembly: GCA_016933575.1. Lineage (GTDB taxonomy): Archaea > Asgardarchaeota > Thorarchaeia > Thorarchaeales > Thorarchaeaceae > SMTZ1-45. The sequence continues at coordinate 28,798 of JAFGAR010000163.1, read as the reverse complement.
ATTGGTGAGACAAGGGTACTCTCGAAAGTATGCAGCAGCATTGGCTTTGGTAACAGGCCTCGTAGAACCGATTGGGGGTCTACTGGGGGTCTCAGTGGTCACATTCGCAGTTGGACTCTTACCATATGGACTTGCATTTGCTGCAGGTGCGATGGTGTATGTCGTAGGAGATGAAATGGTCCCCGAGAGCCATTCTGGGGGTAATGAAAGATTAGCAACATGGGGATTAATGGTTGGTTTTCTCATCATGATGTCGCTAGATAATGTGTTTACATTCCTATTTGGAGCGGGATAGTTCAATCTAGGGCACCCTGTCTAATTCCAAATATGCAGAGTGAGATGCTGAACAGGAGGACCATAAGAACAAAAACAGCGCTTCCAGCTGTTGGAAGAAATCGCTGAAAGATAAAGCCCACAAGAATAATTACTACACCGAAAAACACAATCAGGCAGATAGGGGCTACTCTCGGAAGATCATCCCAGAATGAACTCATAGATTGGGCGAATATCAATTCCCATTAAATAGTATTATTGGTCAGAAGCAAGTTGTTACAAAGAATGATTAGTTGTGATTGTGTGTGTGCGGCCCCAAATGTGATTTGAGATTGCTTCTGTTATTGAGGGCTATACTTTTCGTTTGTAGTTCCTGGAACCGTATAGGTCTATTTTGGTCTAGATTCAAGAATAGCCCCATTAATAAAAGTCCACTTCTCGAAAAAGTAGTAAATTGATGTGGTTTCATCTAGCCCGCAGATTTTGACGTGATGCATTTTTGTGGTTTCTTATCTTGCAATATGTTCAAGCTCAACTATTTTTCGCCATTGAAGCCGTTTTCCAACATGATTCCGGAGTTTCCATCGTAAAGATTTCGGATGGTCAACAATACGTTGCTTAATCAGTGCAAGCCGCTTTAAAACCTCTCTAGCTACTACTTCATCAAGTTGATAATAGTCTAGAAATTTTATACATTTATCAAGAGATGCGATGACATCGTAGTAGAGACCCCATCTACTGGAGCAAATCTTAGCTAGATACTTAGTATTAATCACAGATGGAGCGTCAACTTCTCCAAGAGTGAGGTCCTTTACAATGGTGATGATATCACGATAGTCCTTCTCGTTCAGATTCATAATGATCAACTTGCATATTAAGAGGTCACTCACAGAGATTGTGAATTCTTCAATGTCGAGTCTATGTCTTAGAGTGATATCGTGCTCCATTCGTAATTTGTCGAGAAAGATGTCAACATGGTCTTGTGAGTCCGGTTTCTCAAATAAGAGACGATTTCCCCCAGAGGCAAGCGTGTAGGTGATATTTTCTTTGTATCCTAGGGCTGTCAGAGTATTAATTATTCGAGAGGATTCGTGCGACAGACCAACTAGGTCTATATCGCCATATTCACGCTCGCAGAAAGCAAGTTCATTGCAATGTTGCCGAAAGGCAAGACCGCCTATCAGTCGAAGGGTCACACCCCGCTCTCTGGCTTCTGAAATTATTCTTCTAGACTCTTGGATCGCATCTTTCACTCAAATCACCCTAGAAACCAATGTAGAGTAGAGTGATCAAGGCTCTTAGTAGTATTGATAGAACAGAATTGGCAGGAAGGTAATGCCAATGTTATAATGTAGTCTAGGCGGATATCTTCATTCTTCCAGACTATCAGATATCAATGGGTAGATTCGATAGAAAGCGATGTTGTTTCAATATCAATCTGTTCAAGCTTTTCAGATAGGGTCGATAGAGGGCTCTTTTGTTTCGTTGTGCATTGTCTTGATAATCCATTTAGCTTTGAAAGACCATATAGAAAATCAGTACCACCCTTGTCAAAATCGGTGATGAATCCATTCTTCTCTAAGATGCCCCATTTTGTTGTGGCAGGAGGTCTAGCCACATTACGTGGCAGACCAAATTGAATCATTGAGCATTTTTCTGAGATTCTCTGCATATGTTTCTTCATGTATGGATCCCAATTTCCAGAGTACCCAAGAATCGCGCTATTCTTGATCTTCTTCTCCCGAATCTTATGATTCAGAAGTTCGAATTGTCCTCGATTTTCAGGTTCACCTTTCTTTGATGGCCAGTCAGGCCAAATTATCTGGGTCGGTCTATCAATCAGTCTTGAAGACCCATGAGGTTTGAAGATTGTGCATTTTGGTCTTCCTACTCGAGTGACCTCAAAGGTGTTCTTTCCATTGTATGAAATCGATTCATATCCAACATCACACAGGACCAGACAGAGTTCTAGGTGGCAATTATAGTTGAATACGAGAAATACGGGCATCTTTCCCATTCTCACAAGATTAGGGATGACTTCGATTCCACTCTTTGGAATTGCTTCAATACCACCATATTCAAAATAATCACAGAATCCAGTTAGTGACTCAGGATCCTCCGAAGTCACATCCTCTTTGTATTGTTCCCACTCTTTATAGAATGGCCCAGTGGTCTCAGACATACCCGCGCCTAGTACTACTAATAGTGGCTCCTCTGAGAGATATCTGATTCGCTTTCCAAGTCCTTTTGAAAGAGAATACTCCTGGTAATCAAGTGTAGTATCAAAGATCCACTTTTCATACTTAGATTTGTGTTCATTTATGGCTGCTTCTCGAATCAAACCAACAAATTCTCCTCTAACCACTGTTTTGAAACAATAAGGAAATCTTATAAGACTTCCACACTATTTAATCGTGAAAATGAAAAATCACGATAATTAAAAGGATGTTTGATTGATGATGTCCGAAATAATAGACATTGAGTTGGATAATAAGCTAAAGACGGAATTCTTTGAGATCATAAGATATCTGGAGAAAGCACCACCATCCATATTCAGAAAGACACTCGAAGAGATAAGCACCTATTCAAAGAACATCAGAAACTCACTTGTCGCGGGAAATGAAATACCAAAGAAGTTCATCATATTCAACATCGGCTTTGGCCGAGCTCAACCAATTTATCAGAAATTACTTGAGTTCTATGGGGGTGAACCTGATGTAGATAATGTCTTCAAGAATCTGAATAATGCAGGAAAGCTCTTCATCATCAACAAACTCTGGAAACCAGGTCTGTTTACAACACAGGATCTTGCAGATTTCTTGAACACGAAACAGAAGAATGTTTCAAGCACCATTGATCATATGAATGAGTACAAAATCATCGGCCGAAAGACTCTTGGTATCTATGGTACGGGAGAATATGGTAATCTAGCGATGAACCTCTTTGCGTACTCCGTAATAATGTGGAGAAGACATTTCGATGATTTGTATAAAGCATCAGCATATCTTCTAGCTTCTAAGATCAGTGATGTCCTAGATCCTTCTGACACATTGAGTGATGCGATTCGACTCGTAGAAAATCGTAGTGTAAAACAACCAGAACCAATTGTCGTTGCAGGTTCCGACGATAACATCTATTTCTTGAATCAGGCTCTGTTGAATATTTTCTTCTGTCTCGCTCTTGATAGCTTTCTCGACCATGATTCGATATCCCTAGACCCACTACAAGACCGATTGCGACCAATAATGAAACGCGGCTTTGTCATTGACTCTAATACTAATATTGCAGAAGCGTACAGAGCAGCATTAGAACATGGAGGTATGGTATTTCTGCGCAGAGCAGGAGAACTCTATTATCTCAGACCAGAATGCATTCTGCAATAGCGATTTCGAACATTGGACTGAACAGCAACGTTAATATTGCTTTCAACACCGATTGCCCAATTAAGCCATCGTGGCTCAGTCGGTAGCTGTGTGTTTCTTCAGAAACACACAATCGATAGCGACAGCATATACGTGCTTCACGTTATACCGCTAAAGCCTGTTATCTTTCAATCGACTGGTTGAGAGCCAGACAGTTGTAACGCATCACGTTTCGTGGTGCGTGACGAATGGTCGGAGTGCACTACACTTCGTGGTGCGCGGCCAAAGGTTCGAGCCCTCCCGATGGCGCTTCTTTTCTATAGTTAATTATTTCTCTGCAACAATAGGTACTACTCAGCATAGTATCAGCAAAGTTCTCAAGGTTCTTTGGTATCCATTCTACGGTGCACATCTTAGTCAGAACATCGCTGGCCGGGATGGTAGTAAAAATGAGAGAGGTAAGTCAATGCAAGAGATTCCAACGATTGAACCGGATTATCCTCTAAGTCCCCTCGAACTCGGGACTGCAATTGTAATCTTAGTGCTATTGGTTGTAGTACTTGGTTATACGAACCGAACAACCAGACCCCGTTACTGGATTATTGCATCAATTGAAGTTGTTGTGTTTACAGTATCGTGGCTATTTTTGGTACTATTAACAGACTTAATCGTCTACACACATATTAGCTTACCAATAGATATCAAACCTATCGTTATACAGGCTGCAAAAATCATATCGTACCTGGGATTTTGCATCCTTCTGGTATATATTGAGATGCGCCGTGAACTCACCAAGACAAAACATGAAAAAACTCAGGCTATAATCTCATAGACAATCTGTGATGCAGGTATGATATATAGCGAGGTGAAAAGGGAGAATACACCTAGAAAGTTCCTACTGTCAAAGAGATTGAAGGGAATCAAAACATGCAATTGTATGGTCATGGGATAGACCCACATGGCTTACTCATTGGAATTTCGGTTCTCATAGTTGTAATCATGATATTTACTTACAAGAGAAATGCTGACGACATCTGGAACAGATTGGTATCAGTTATTGAATTTCTTGTATCCTTGATAATGTGGCAGATATCAGACATGTTTCTTTTTCTATTTATTTTCACATTCACAAGTGGGTCAGAATACGATTTGTACTTGAGATACTACTTAGGACGAGTTGTCCTCTTTATGGGAATTATAATGCTAGTGATATTTGTTGAAAAACATTGAGGGTTTTCCCAGGTAGAACATGGAATTTCTGTTGAAGATGAGATGTAAAACTCCCGACCGCGCTTTATTCTTCATTAATGTCAATTTGGACTTCTAATAATGAGTTTGCTAGATGGTATGCTCCCAGAGCCCTCTCTAGCTAGTCACAAGATGTGACTTCAAGTTGTGTCCCTGAAAAGTGCCTCTGCTATATATACTAATTCTGAGCAGTATCTCTTGTGAACTATTATGGCTCTAACAACGAACAACCGAACCAACTCTGAACTGAAGCAGAAACGCAATCCCCTCTCCACAGAGGCTGTAGCATACGCATACTTGTACCGGAGGTAAATCATCAATGGCTCTAGTTAAGGATATGAGAATCAAGGCTTCTGACAAGAAGATCTCTACTGATGCGATCACTTACGCTTACACTTACAGACGCTGAGGGATGCAATCTCTCAGCGACTTCATCCCTTTCTTCTAGTTTTCACTCAACAGATGTGGGCTATATCATCAATACTCTTGAGAGAGTGGTTACGCGACACTTCTCGGGGATTATCGCGAAAGTATAACTTGCTTCATGGTCTTGTCACAAGTACGTGATACAAGAGTGAAAGTCGAAATTGATGCATCTGAAGTAGAGTATGGAATTTACTATAGAGATGAAAAATGTAAGGAATTAGAGAAGACCCTTCAGAATGATCCAAAATATGCTGAGTGTGAAGTGAAACGTGTCCAGTGGGGGGATGTGGACACTAATCCATTTGATGTGGTTGACGAGAGCGAAGAGAGTATTGTCCTTCTCGAGACCTGGGAGGTCGATACGTTGAGCCCTTCCGAACTTCTGTCATATATGGAAGTAAAACAAATAATAGACAAGCCGCTCTCAGATGCTGAAGCCGCTCAATATGGAGCTGCCATAGCATTGGGTCTAACTACTACAGTCCTATCTTATTTCGTGATTTTTGAAGGAGCACTCATCACATTGGCGTTTCTAATTATACCTGTGTATATTCTCACTCCAATTTTAGGTATCATTGGCATTCATACGTATAGGAAATCAATGCTGCAGAAGAGAAATGCGGACCTTGAAGCAGTCAGGAAGGATTCCTCATTTTCTGACATCTTACGAAGACTCTCTGAGTTGCCTGAGATTGATGAATATATCAAGAAGAGATTTACTAAGCGAATAGAGTACATTGAAGGTACGCTGTCAGGGACCTATTCAACGGAATAACAGATTTCACCTGCACGATCGTCTTTGAGGAAACCCAGAAGTCAGGTCTATTCAGAGTGTCTATCGATTTTAAAGACAATTACAAAACCAATAACTATCATTGAGATTCCAAGAGCAAACTCGATTGCTGGAAATGTGATGTCCATCTTTGGTAGTGGAACCTGATATCTCCTCTCAATAGCTAGAGCAATTTTTGTATCAATGCTGCCACGTTCAATATTAATGTAAATTGAACTGCTCGAGCTTCGAGGGATAGTAAATGACCAAGGATTGTACTTGCTCTCTGATTCAAGTACAAGTTCCGATATGGTTCCATTTGAGATTGTGACAAGGATTGGATAATGATCTGATACAAGGGAGTAGATTCTATAGCTTGTCCCAATCGCATCCTCAGGATAGAACTCGGACATGTTGAGTAGCGCAGAAGGATTTGTCGTGTTTATTGTTAGAGAATAGTTGTCACTTGGCAGGATTACTGTAGTACTCACAGGGATAAAATCTCCCTTCACTTGACCATTTAGCAGCGAGAAGCAGCTACTCACGCCAATAAGACACAATAGAATGACTGCGAAAATCTTTGTACCTGAATTCTGGGGGTATTCGAACTTTGATGTGAGCTGCATCATCCTGATAACAGCGAATACGCATAGAATGGGTCCTACAAATACTAGTAGGTTGATATAAGGAGGCGGTGCTGCAGGAGGTGGTGTATAATAGTATATGAAATAACGAACTATCTGAACTGTAACTTCTGCGTCAGATTCCTGACGTATCACTCCGACCCAATTTTCAACAGCTCCACCTATTTGAACATCCACAGAGAATCCAGTCATTCCAGTGATATTTGTAGCCTTGTAGAGAACTTGGGCAGACTCGCCAACTACTAGGGTGACGGGGGTGTTGTTTGTGCTGAGACCTGTGATTACAATTTTTGCGGTCATATAGCTAGAATTGAACCAGAGGGCTGGTGTTTCTTCAGTAAGAGTTGCGCCCTGAGTTATTGGAGTTGCGTTATAATAAGTGTAGGGACCTAAATAATTCCCAGATCTAAGAAACACACTGCTAAAGAGAAGTAGACCCACTAGAAAGATACCCATATTAAGAGTAAGTCTTGGAAAGGAGTTGGTTCCTACCACGATACCTCACCCTGTATGGTATGAAGTTCCGTTCCCATTAACATTTGGTATTTACGTACTGGAATAGAGAGATACTCGGTAGTGTTCAAAAGTAGAGAGAACTACAAATACGTGCAGGACGGCGAGACATACTCCAAGTCGACGATATGTATCTGTCAAATTTAGTACCGGATGTAAGATCAATCATTCTCAGTCTCCAGTAGGTGTGACTGAGCTTCCTTCGACCATTAGTATTGATGTTCGCCCTGTGGTTCTTGTGCGGTGTACAATACTCCTCGGTACCATGAGCCCTTGTCCGGGTTTCAGGTCTATACTCTTGTCTTCTAGATCAATATGGAGTAGACCATCAATAACATAGAAGAACTCATCCTCAGTATCATGCTTATGCCAGTGAAATTCACCATTTATCACTCCAAGGCGAATGACACAGTCATTTACTTTGCAGAGAGAGTAGTTTTGCCACGCCTTTGCGCATTCGTCAATCAGAGAAGGTATGTTGATGATCTCTAGAGGTTGATACTTGATCTCCGTATTGATTGAATATCTGTCATAGTCCATTGTCAATTCCTTCATGGATCCGTTCGAATCAACGAATTAAGAGTTACTCATCCACAGGAGTTCTGGATATTTTGTATACGACCTGATGAGTGTAATCGCTGCAGCCAACTGTCATGAAATCATGTCCATCTCCAGTGTCTGTAAAGCTTCCTCCAGAACTCATCACCATTATCCAAGGATAGAGAATATAGAGAGAACTTGGGCACATCTTACCAAGATCCTCAGGATACTTGTATACTGTCCCGATCTTCTGATCCATGGAACACCTACCGTCCCCCAAAATATCAATTACCTCGATTGTTACCTTGTATTTTGACATAGATACCACCCAGACATCACAGCTAACTATGTAAAAGAAGTATTAGAAAGAATTCTCTCAAGCAAGAACACACAGGCAATACTGAAAACGAACGGGGACGTGAAACGAATATGGCACCCATGAATAATGACCATGTTTCAATGGCTGTATGGTGCACACTCATACCACCAGAAGAATTGAATCGGTTTATTGAGTATGAGGATGATTTGAGAAATGTGAGTGAAGCTTATGAAGACTGGCTTGTTTCGATGAGGGGAAAATCGTTCATTGGTGCGGACGTGGGAGTTTTACTCGATAGAATTCGAATTCTCATGATAAACATTGGAATCGCCTGTGGTATGAATCGCGCCCTAGCAGAGCAAGTGCAGGGTGTGGTATCGGATCACCTTAGAAAACGAGCTCTAGCTATAGTTGAAGAGCTTCCAAGTAATTCCAAAGAGAGGGTTGCTGTAAAGGAAACACTTGCTATATTTTTTAGAGACCTAAAATTCACACGGGATATTTTTCCAGAGGAAGATGTACTAGGCATCATCCCTGTAAAGGTGACCTTATCCTCGGATTCGTCAAGTGGATTACTGGGAAAACTTGTTGGTTCAAAATCAAAAAAGGTCAATGTAGACAAGAAGAGTACTTTACAAGCAGCACTACTTGAGAGTTCTAATGTCCTCAAGAAACTCTACATGCGACTTACCAGCCCAGACCCCTGGGGTACATATTGATTCTCATTAATCTTTGAGGATTACGTTGTCTTCTTTTCTAAATGAACTACTCAAATGCTCGGTGGTCTTCCAGTCTGTCTTGTGAAGAACTACCTTCAGTTCATTGTGTGCCACTTCCAGCTCGATGAAACTCGCATCTGTACGACCGCCCCAACCACCTGTTGCTCCTGAGATTGTTCCGGGATTGAGAAAGAGTTTCCCTCTGTGCAAAATGATTGCAGATTCATGGGTATGCCCATGGACTGCAACATCGCCCTCAATCTGATGGAGTATTTCAAGAAGCTGTTCAATATTTCCACGGGGGCGAAGTTGTGTACCATGAAGGAGAAGGAGGTTGAAATCATCCAGCTGAATCTGTTCATGGAAATTGTACGAACTTCCGTAGTCCATGTTACCTGTCACAATAAAGCTTCTGGGAAGTGGTGGAATCGCCGCTCTCATGTCTGACTCTCGTACAAGATCGCCTGTGATGAGAGCTAGGTCATAGTTGGATTCTAGGATGTGCTGGTAAAAGTCCTCGGGAATACTGTCACGTCGAGTCGGAATGTGAGCATCTCCGAATACCAGTACTCTGTAGGTCATCACTTTCGCGCTCTGTTGAGATTCTCCAAGATCTTCTCATAGACTGCCTTCTTAGGACCTTTTGTTAGTTTCGAGAGCCTCTCTACGATGAGCTCAGGGGTACTTCTTGCCAGTACTCCAAATCGAGGAGTTCTATCTACAACAAGGTCGAGATTTTCGTCGAGGCCACGAGCTTCAATGCCATCAATTCGGATAGGTACGGAGGTGACTTCTTGAATCTCTTTAGCTAGGTGACTACAGATTACCGTAGAGGTCCGAGGGTCACTCTGAAGTATCTCGATTAGACCAGCAATCACATTTGCAGCGCTCCCGGGCTCTGTAATTGCTTCAACTTCATCAAAGAGGGCTAGCTTTGATTTCTCAGATACTACAATCTCAGCGAACTGTTTGAGTGTGGTTTCAAACGCTCCAGCACTAACCATTCCCCTACTCTTGTAGAAGAAATAGAGCTCCTCAAAGACAGGGAGATATGCAGTCTTAGCTGGTACTGGAAATCCGGATTGTGCCATTGTGACGATTTGCGCTAAGGTCTGGATTGTGGTAGTCTTTCCACCACTATTTGCACCCGATAACAGAGCACAATTCTCACCATGCGTTCCTTCTGGTTGAAATGGTGTCTTCCCAATGCAATAGTCGATAGGTTGGACTTTCCCGTGTTTTCCTTTCAAGTAACTCTCTGTCAGAAATATGTTGTTTGCGCTCTGTACCCCTACTCCTGAGTACTCCAAAGAGATGTTGGGTGTCTGAAGGTAATAATCATGGGAAAATAGACCAACAGAGAGAAACAGATCAAACTCAAGTAGTGTTTGAACTGCATTGGATACAACATCTTTCAATCTATCAAGATCATTTGCAATCTTTTTGATAAGACTGAATTGCTTATCAGCAAAGAGTCTACGTAATTTGTCCTCCAAGTCATTGATCTGTGCAGGGACTAATTTTGCTGGGAGGGCTATCTCTTCACTGATTACACCTGTCACCCAGTCAGCTTCTCGTGGTGTCAGTCCCAGCATCTGAGCAAGCTTATCCTCGGCTTCCTGAATAGTAGATGTGAATGTTTCAACGATTTCAGCAGGGAGCATGTTCCTAAGTGAGCTACTCTCAGTTCCATCCATATCAGCAGATTGAAGGATTGTGATAATCTGTTGTCCTCCAAGAGTTACATGGCTTTTAGAAATCCGACCTGTAATCTCTTCATTCAGCCAGGCTTCTGTTTCAGCGATTGCTGTAGGAAATACCTTGACTGCTTTTCGATACCTGTCAATATCTGCATTTATTCCCTGAGCTAGATCACCATTCTCATCCAGATTCTTTAGAATCTCCCCAACATTGCTGAGTCCTTCGAAGTCTAAACCCTCTTTGAAACTATTCATAGACTCATTTGAGGGGAGGCCACCAAATAACTCAGCCAATTTACATGAGGCATCAATGACTCGATAGTTACGAGCATAGAAGCTTACAGTTTGTTCAGGTAAAATATCCTCAAGAGACCAGTCTTTGCCAAGGGTTTCTACATTGTCTAACATGTCCATCGAGTCATCAAACATACCCAAGGGAGAAATAAAGAGGACTAGGTCATAACCTTGAGCATAGTCAGCACCACTCTCTCCATCCGAGAGAACATAGACAGGACACCATTTGTCAATGCCTTCAGTAACTAGCTTGTCAAAGACCTTATCATCATTGGTGATTATGACTCGTCCCTCAATTCGACGAGGTTTTGCCCTCCTATAGAGACCCCTTATCTGCGTTAATAGACTCTTCAATGTTTCACGCTGGTCAGAAGATAGACTACTTGCCATCTTAGCAGCATCCGCAAAGTACCTCTGTCGCTCTAGAATCGTATCGAGCTTCTCAGGAGGAAGCGGAAAGTAGAGAAAGAGCTTATCTTTTGCATAGGTCGTATTGGCATACCTCTGCATAATCTCCAGTACACTCTCGAATATCTTGCGGATATCCACGCTCCTGAGCAACAAGTTGGAATTTACACCAAATTGCTGTTCAAAGGCGCCCTTCACCAGATTGACTGCCTGGCGGGATCCGATTCCCGGCACAGCGGCTACTAAATCTACTCTCGAATCGCGTATCACCTTTAGTGCAACAGCTTCGCTTCCAAAGTGATCAATTAACGCCTTCTGAATTTTCTCTCCAACACCAGGGATCTCAGATAGACTTTCTATAGTCAATTCAACGTCACCCGACTCAGGGCCATTCCTTTTGAGAGGATTTAGACTTTCCTTAAAGTCTTGACTCTCTGGTTCATCAAGCTGTATCGAACGCTCCATGATGCATTGCTCCCGTATATATTCTGATTATACAAGAGCATTGAAGTACTCCTATATTTTCGATAATTACTCTAATTCAGTACCCATTTTTAGGATCTACAATATTCAAGGGCTTATCGCCATGTATGAAACGCAGGATGTTTTCAGCAGCAAATCGAAAATACTCACGTTCTGTGTTCTCAGAGTACCCCGCACGATGAGGAGAAACTACAATATTGTCAAGGTCCTGAATGGGAATATCTGAAGGTGGAACACCCTTTCCGCGCCATTTAGATGGATATCTCCACCACACATCAAGTCCAGCACCGTAGATTCGCTTTTCCTTCAATGCATCATAGAGTGCTCTCTCATTGATTATGGGACCCCTTGAGATATTCACGATTATGGAAGTTGGTTTCATCCATGAGAGAAAAGTACTATCAACAAGACCTTCAGATTCTGGAGTGAGCGGTAAAGAGAGGATTATAAAATCAGACTCCTCCACAAGTGGTTGTGCATCACTGATCTTCACCAAATTATCCACAAGATCCGAATATTCAGAGATACCACTTCTTGTGGCAGCAAGTAGACGCATATTAAAAGCCCTCAATCTCCTAGCTATTTCAGATCCTATATTTCCCAGACCAATAATAAGGCAGGTCTTGTTACGAATTTCTATATTGGGGCTGGGTCCACCAAAGGCATATTCCCAATTGCCCTTTCGTAACTCTCTATCATTTACAATAATGTTCTTTGCTACTGTAAAGAGTAGTGTGATTGCATATTCAGCAACTTCTGCAGCATTGATATGAGAGTTACTGACTGTGATATTTCCCCGCTCCATAATGGACTCGAAATCAATATCTTCTACGCCTGCAGAGAATGTCTGTATGAATTGTAGTTTTGGAGCTGCTTCGATGTATTTACGTGGAACGCGATTTGAGGCAAGAATCTCAGCATCCTTCAGTCCTGCCAGAATAGACTCAGGAGTTCTATCAGTAAGAATGACTTCTGCTTCATCTCTAATTATTTCACGAAAGATAGCCGCATACTTGTCATTTGCAGAAACTACTATCTTCACTCTATTAGCACCTGAAAAGAGATACCCAAGGACCCTATTGAGCCCTTGGGTATTGCTGCTTAGTAGGATCTTGCAATGTAGACCACTTCGGTGGCTACTTTGCCACAGACCACACATACACCTTCTGGAGTTTCATCAACATCTATTCGCGTGCCTCGGATTTCGCCTCCAGTACGGTCCTTGAGTTCCTCAGCACATGATAGACCTTCCATCTGTGTTGTACAGAAAGGCGTTCTTGCAATCTTTCCTTTCTCAAGTGCATCTTCTATGGAACCAAAACTATCAGCATCAACAACCAGTCCAACAAACTTAGACTCCGCATTCATTCTGAGATTTCCATCAATTTCCTTTCCAAGGGAAAGAACGGTCTTCTTGAGGTCCTTGAGATCTATTGTTATGCGTTTCATAGTATCTCTACGAAATAGGACAACCTTCTTTGCCTTGATGTCCCGAGGACCAACTTCAACCCGGATTGGAACGCCTTTCATCTCCCAGAAATTGTATTTCCAACCAGGACTATCATCCCGATTATCAAGATAGACTCTGATACCAGCTTTTCGGAGTGTCTTCAGAATATCTTGACAGTATTGCAAGACCACAGGAGCGTCTTTTTCTCTGTAGATTGGGATGATAACAACTTGATAGGGTGAAACCTTGAAAGGCAGTCTTAGACCCTTGTTATCTCCATGAACAGAGATTAAGGCACCAAAGATACGTGAGATTGCAGGACCATAACAGGTCTGCCAGGCATACGCGGTCTCATTGTTCTCATTTAGATATTTTATATCAAAGGCCTTTGCAAAGTTATCGCCAAGATCGTGTGTAGAAGGTAGCTGGAGAACCTTACCATCGGGCATTAGAGTATCTGCAGCATATGTATTGAGACCCCCGGGAAACTTGTCCCATTGTGTCCTACGAAAGACCATCACTGGTATGCCAAAGTTATCTGTGACTACTTCTTTTGTTGTTTCAAGGTCTTCCTGAACCTGTGCCTTTACTTCGTCATGGGTCGCAAAAACATTGTGACTCTCAATCCAGAGAAATTCTCGTCCTCTCAGGAATGGTCGTGTGCTCTTAATCTCGGATCTAAAGACAGAACATCTTTGGTATCGCTTCATAGGAAGGTCTCGCCAGCTTCTAACCCACAGTGAATACATTGGATAGATTGCGGTCTCACTTGTAGGTCTGAGCGCCAAACGCTCTTCGAGTTTCTCACCATCACCAATGTCCTGAATCCAGAACACTTGAGGGACAAACCCTTCAACATGTTTTGCCTCTTTTGTCAGATTACTCTCAGGAATAACAGTAGGAAAGAGCATGGGCAAGTGATCTTTTCGCTGGAGAACTTCCTCTAAGATATCGAACATATTGTTCATGGTCATGGTACTCCACGGAGGAAATGGTGTAAAGCCTTTCACGCCGTATCGCACATCGGCTAGCTCTGCAACCTTACATATTTCGCCGTACCAATCTGGAAAGTTATTTTCCTTGTCAATATCAAAGATGGTAACCTTTGGTTCTTTTTTATCACCGCTCATGATAATATCCTCTGTTCTGATTGAAATTTATGGAATTGGCTAGGATAAAGAATTAGTTGTTTAACGATATTGCGGAACGCGCTCACCTAGCATTTACGTTCACCTAGCATTCTTCCAGATGGATGTTATTTAAAGGCTCCCATAATGGGATTCCAGACCTCATTTCTTCGTAGTGGTTTCCCCAATGTCTTGAATACGGGATTCAAGGTTGTATTTCTTGATGAGATCTACTACACCCGCGGGTACGAATTTCTCCCACTCACTGTTCTTCCAACGTATTAGGTCGCGAATATGGTTTCCAGAATACGTTGATCGTTCCAGCAACTTTGTGGAGTCAGTTACTATTCCTCCATCCTCAAGGAGTCTTTTTACAAGAGGATTGTGACTGTATGCCTTATCAAAATAGGGAACATAAGAACGCAAGTGACTGACCCAAAGAGGATGAATATTGATATCTGTAAGGGGAATGATATCAATGCGTTCGAGTGGGATTTTTTCATCCATCAATGCTTGCTTGATGAACATAATACGCTCCCCGCCAGTAAAGGGATTATCAGGCGTATGTGAATATTGTGCACTACCTACGACTATGACAATGTCTTCATCCTTAGCAAGAATCTGTTTGATTGTATGGATGTGTCCCTTATGGATTGGTTGGAAACGCCCGATGAATAACGATTTCATATTGACCAGTCTTTTTGGTGGTGTGTTATGTCAAATAAGCCTTGGTAATCTGACACAGAAATGAACAATGAAGTTCATAACAGCGATATCATTTGAAACCATAGGTATTTGCAATGATTGAGCTTGATGGGTCTTACGGAGAAGGCGGTGGTCAGATACTGCGTACTGCAATATCGCTATCAGCTCTTACAATGAAACCAGTTCGTATCAGCAGGATTCGAGCAGGAAGACCTAAACCCGGTCTCAAAAATCAACATATGGGTGGTATCGAACTCACCGCGAAACTAGTCGATGCAGAAGTGGACGGGCTTCAGGTGGGTAGTACTGAAGTCGCCTTTGTACCAAACCAGCGGCGTGGTGGTGACTTTGGTTTGGATGTCGGAACCGCAGGGTCAATATCACTACTGCTCCAAGCTGCATTATTACCAGCAGTACTTGCTCCTCAACCAGTGACTTTCAGATTAAGAGGGGGGACTGATGTAAAATGGAGTCCACCTGTTGATTATTTGAGAGAAGTATTTGTCCCTATGATTTCTAGGCTTGGTCCCTCGATTCAGATACATCAAGAGAGACGAGGGCACTATCCACGGGGTGGTGGACAAGTCTTATGCAAGGTACAACCTGTACAACAACTAAGGACAATAGAACTTGTTCAAGCTGGCAAAGTAATAGATGTACTAGGGATTTCTCACTGTGTTCGTCTTCCAGCACATGTTGCAGAACGACAGGCAGCATCTGCAGCTGAAATCATCCAAGATAAACTAGGAGTTGCTGCAAACATACATAGTGAATCGTATTCCAAGGATGATGACCCCCATCTTGGTCCAGGCAGTGGCATTGTAATATGGGCAGAGACCGAGAGTGGGGCTATTTTGGGTGCAGATAGGCTTGGAGAAAAAGGAGAACGAGCTGAAAGCGTGGGAAGTAGAGCTGGAATACGTCTTGTGGAGGAGGTTTCCACAGGAAGAGCAATTGATTCCCATCTCTGCGACATGTTAGTTCCATATCTTGCGATAGCTCCTGGCAAGAGTAGGATTGGGGTTACTGAAATGACTTCACATCTCATGACTAATATTTGGACTATTGAACAGATACTTGGCGTTCGAATTGATGTAAAAGGAGAGCTTGGTAAGCCTGGAGAACTTGTCGTAAATGGAAAAGAGCTACTTGCCTGAGAGTAATCTGCGATGTTCATCAATGGATTCCTGTAGTGAAATGAGATCAACCTCTTCCACAGCATCCTTCAATAACTCATCAACACCAATTCTCTCAGAGGCTATAATCTCGTAAGCATTGGGAAGTTTCTCCCGAGCAATCTGCAATCTGTCTTCAGGAGTGATGTCAATTTTATTGATGACGATAAAGAGTGGATTCAAGGGAAACATTCTCTGTACTTCATTCAGCAAGTTGACCTGTTGCTCAAACGTCCAGCCGCATGTTTCAGAGGGATCTATCATGAAGATAATCACATTTGCTAGGTACTTTAATGCGACAACTGCTTGGAGCTCGATTTCATTTCGCTCTGCCATTGGCCTGTCAAGAATTCCAGGTGTATCGACTATCTGTACACTCTGATTGTCTATCTTCAGGTGACCAATGATCACACTACGTGTTGTGAAAGGGTAATAGGCAATCTCTGGTTCAGCAGTGGAAACTGTCTTCACAAGTGTAGACTTACCGACATTTGGGAATCCTGCACAGACAATTGAAGGAATATTAGGGGCAATTCCAGGTAATCGAGCAAGAACCTGTCTTGCATTGATTATGAAGTCTAGATTATCAGATGTTGCTCGTAAAATGGATGATATCCTTCCTTTTGCAGCACTCCGTGTTCTCTTCATCTGGCGAAAATCGTCAGTTAATTTTAATGCCTGAAGATGCTTGGACGTAATATCATCAATGAGTGGTTGACAGTTATGAACTGCTCCTAGAGCCTGTTTCAAACGGTCAGTTCCGATTAGAACTTTTGTAAGTTCAAGATAGAAAGGATGAAGCCTATCAATTGATGGAAATTGTTCTACCGCCTCACTAAGCTTTGTTTTCACCTGCTGTGAGAATTCTTGCAGTTTAGTTATTTCCCGGATTCTTGTACGTTCATCTCGCTTCATTCGAAGAGAACTCTTCATACTGATACGATTAGACCGATTGTGCGCAAATTCGATAATCTCCTCTGCTGACATGATTGTTGGAATATTTGCAAAGGGATTAAGTTGGCGCACTATACTCATCTCCAATTCTTACAATTCGAACAGGTCACAAACGTTTTAAAACGAGTGGACGTGACCAAACTTGATTAACTCCTATTTGGAGGCTCATTAACTATGTCATTTCCTACTGGTGCAACTGTTGTTGGAATAAAATGCACTGATGGTGTTGTAGTTGCTACTGACTCACTTATCAGCTGGGGTACTATGATTCTCAGTGAGAAAGGAGTCAAGGCATTCAAATTAACTGATACAATTGTCTTAGCCTCCGCTGGATTGACATCAGACTATCAGATGCTTGTCAATAGATTGCAGGCTCAGATCAAACTCTATGAACTCAATCAGAAAAGAGCAATCACTGTTAAGGCACTCTCAAAGATGATTGCTAACATGCTTTACTCAATAAGAATGACTCCACTCTATGTACAGACTGTTGTTGTTGGTGTTGATGCACAGGGACCTCAGTTATACACGCTTGATATGGGAGGTTCACTCATTCCTGACGAGTTCACAGCAACAGGTACTGGAGACAGACCTGCATATGGTGTTCTTGAGAGCCATGTCAAACCGGAAATTACTGTGAAAGAAGCAGAAGAAATAGCGATTAAAGCAGTGAAGGCTGGAATCGCGAGAGATATCCAGTCAGGCGGAAGCATTCGGGTCATGAGTGTTACCCAAGATGGAGTAACTGAGCGTGTGGCTAACTAAAGCGTGTGTTCCAATTGTACCCGCAATCCCTCATCTTTAGAACGCATCCATCATCTCGGTATAGTGTGGCAGCTCTAATAGGTAGTCTTGAAGCTGACCAAAGACTGGCAGATATTCAGATAGAGGCACCTATAGAAATAGCGATAGATGTCATTGAAGAGAGTATAAAGAATGGACCCACAATTATTGCTCACTCTGTCATGAGTACACAATGGCGTAGAGTGTATCGAGAAGTCCAACAGGCAAGAAAGAGATTCGGAAACGATGTTGTCATAATTGGCGGTGGTGCGCATGCTACGATTCGACCCAAAGAGTTGCTCAAAAATGGATTCGATTATGTCGTCATTGGAGAAGGCGAGCGCATCTTCCCAGAATTGGTATGGTCTCTAATGAATGGATATGACCCTTTGAATATTGAGGGAGTAGTAGGAAAAGATTCGGACCACTTTCCACTTCCAAAAGAACTGCCCATTGTGAATCTAGATGACTATCCACCATTTGCTCTGGGTATGAACATAGTGGGACCTGTCGAGGTCACAAGAGGGTGTCCCTTTCAATGTAAATTCTGTTGCACTCCAGTTCTTACTGGGTGTAAGGTCAGACACCGATCAGTCGAATCGATTACAAAATGGTTGAAACTTGCTGTGGAGAAGAGCGGGTTTACACGTACATGGTTTCTTTCACCAAACGCTCTCTCCTATGGAGGAATAGGTAGAAAGCCAGAACCTGAAAAACTCGAGAGATTATTGAGGGAAACTAGTAAGGTTGAGGGACTTGAGGAGATCTATTTTGGATCATTTCCATCAGAAGTTAGACCTGAATTTGTCACAAAGCCGATTCTTGATCTGTTACGAGGGTATGTCGCTAACGCGACTCTGCAAATTGGCCTTCAATCAAGTAGCGACAAAGTCCTGAAGCTAGCAAACAGGCACCATACTGTGGAACAGGGAATTGAAGCAGTACGAATAGCATTGGATACAGGCTTTACACCCCATGTGGATATGATCTTTGGGCTCCCTGGAGAAACAATAGATGATTTGCATAAGAACGTAGAACTCTGTTATACTCTGGTTGAGATGGGAGCTAAGACCCACGGACATGTATTCATGCCTCTACCTGGAAGTGCGTATGAGAATATGCCCCCAAGTAAGCTGGATGCAGAGAGTCGAAGACTGCTTGGAGAGTTATCAAGAAAGAAAGATTTGACTGGTTCTTGGAGCACGCAGGAGAAGCTGGCACAGGATTTGTCGAATATGGACAAGTTAGATGAATGACCATTCTGAAATCATGGACCTTGCTAAATGCTGATAAGACATCCTAAGAAACAATCAATGAACCATATTGAACTCAGACATGCCTATTGAACTAAGAGAGAAACTTGAGAGACAAGGGTATCATCTACTTGGTAAGAGAGGGGCTTACAAAGCATGTCAGTGGCAGAAGAAATCTCTTGTATATGGTGACGTCTGCTACAAACAGAAGTTCTATGGTATTGAATCACACCGTTGTCTCCAGATGACACCAGTTGTTGACAAATGCACACAGACATGCTCCTTTTGCTGGCGAGTCACACCTCATGATATCGGGATTACCTGGGATCAGACAAGTGTGTCAAGAGAGGATGTTGTTGCCGTGGATGAGTTAATGGATGCAGTGCTCATGGCTAATTTGAGGTCACTCGGCGGGTACAACCCAGATGCTGGTGCAGATGTTTCAAGAAACAAGTATTTGGAAGCAAGAGAACCAAGACATGTTGCTATCTCTCTAGCTGGTGAACCCACATTATACCCTCTGATTAGCGAGCTGATTGATGAGGTACATAATCGGGGGATGACATCTTTTCTGGTGACGAATGGAACACGACCGAATGTGCTTAGAGAGATGACTGAACCGACGCAGCTATATGTCACACTTGCTGCCCCTGATGAAAAGACCTACAAAACATTATGCAGACCCGGTATCAAGGATGGATGGCAGAATATTCTTGAGAGTCAAGAAGTGCTTCGTACTCTTTCTACTAGGACTGTTAACAGATTAACGATGGTTGCAAGAGAGAATATGCATAGCCCAAGAAAGTATTCGGATCTTATTCTGCGAGGCGAGCCTGATTTTGTTGAAGTCAAAGGCTATATGTTCCTGGGCTCGTCAAGAGGTCGTCTTGCCAGCGAGAATGCTCCATCTCATAGAGATATTCGAGCCTTTTCAAAGAAACTTGCAGATTTAACTGGTTACTATCTAGTTGACGAACAGATTGAAAGTAGAGTAGTATTATTGTCCCAGAGTAAAGACATAAAGAAGATTCAGACACTTTGAAGGTGAACAGATATGGAATTTTTAGAGATACTTCAGGGCTTGCGCGATGAAATTGATGCGGATGACAAGGTTCGAGAGAAGGTACTTCCGCTAAGTAGGGAAGCTATTCGTAAATGTAGTGAATCTATCAAGAAGACTCACAAAGGAGCATACGAAGATGCATGGAAATTGATCTCCGATGCTCGTAAGATAGTAGATGAAGCCACGGAATCAATTGTTGATAGTAGTTTCATGTCAGCATCAAGAGTCCTAGATGTGGCTTATCAAGAACTTGCTGAGGCTGTGAATTTGTTATCTCTAATTGAAAAAGGCAAATACACAATGCCCAGTGAGTATCAAATCCCATCTAGACCGTATTTAACTGGACTTGCAGATGTTATCGGTGAGCTGAGGAGAGCAGCACTAGACTTTCTACGAAAAGATGATGTGAATCGAGCAGAAACCATGTTGAATCTTATGGAGGATATACTTGAAGGTCTTCAGAATTTCGATTATCCAAACGCACTTGTCCCGGATTTGAGAAGAAAATGTGATGTGGGTAGATCACTAGTTGAACGTACAAGAGGGGATTTAACAAGAGCAGTCGGTCAGAGTAGACTTGTTAGGGAACTCTCAGATTTTGAAAAGCGAATAAAAGGTGATTAGTAACAGAGTAGTATAGAGAGTGACTGAGATGATCACACCAGAAATATGGTTTACATTGTACTCGCTGGCAAATAAGGGAGCAATTCATAATAAGACAGTGCTTACAACGAAAGAGCTGGGGGAGATAATGGATGTCAGTCAACAGACTGCATCAAGACGGATTGTGGAGTGTGTAGAACAGGGATACATAATGAGGATACATACTGCAGAGGGAATGCTCCTACAGATTACTGAAAAAGGAAGAACGGAACTTGTACAGATTCTAACAAATCTTGAGGTGGCTTTCACTCCGCCGCGGGATGAGATTGTCATCGAAGGAAAGATTGTCACAGGAATAGGCGAAGGTGCGTACTATGTAGATGTGTATGCATCAAAGCTCAGGAGTGCATTGGGTTTCAGACCACACCTTGGAACTCTGAATGTCAAGGTCATGGATGAGGATGCACGAAGAGCCATTGGAAGAATGAAGAGTACACCACCACTCGTTCTCAATGGATTTCAGCACAAGGGCCGTACATTCGGAGATGTCATCTGTTACCGTGTAAAGGTGAACAATGAGATAGAAGCAGCGGTAGTGATGGCTCAGAGAACTCATCATAGCGAAGATATTCTCGAAGTTGTCGCGCCAGTGGACATTCGAAAGACATTGAATATTGGTGATGATGACAAGGTGACTTTGACTGTCATTCCACTTCATATGGTGACCTAGGACTAGTGACCATACTCTCCAGTCAAAGGTACAAATGCTACACCACCCCAATTGCGGCGAGTGATTTTCCCATCCTTGTCTTTTTCGATCTTAAACAAGTCTTGGAAGAATCCTCTGCTTCCGATAGGAATGAGCATGATTCCATTAGGGGCTAGTTGTTCAATAAGTGGAGGTGGTATATCTGGTGCAGCTGCAGCAACAAGTATGCGATCATAGGGTGCATGTTCTGGAAGACCTAATCCGCCATCCCCTCGAACCAATGTGACCCGATCAGCATAACCAGTACGTTCCAAGTTTTTCTGAGAGAACTCGATTAGTCCTTCGACTATTTCGATTGTATATACATGGCCCTGTTCTGAAGACCTCTTAGGAGCAACCATTTCCGCACATAGAGCTGCATGGTAACCAGAACCTGCCCCTACCTCGAGGACCTTTAAGCCTGGTTTCAGTTTCAAGCCTTCACACATTATTACACACATATGAGGAGCAGATATTGTCTGCCCAAGTCCTATAGAGAGTGGGTTGTCTCGATAGGCATGTTCTCTTGTCGATGGATGTACAAATTCCTCCCTTGGAACAGCCCGGACTGCTCGTTCCATCTCATCGCTAACAAGATATCCAGCATTTCGTAGCCTCTGTACTAAATCATCCACTGCTTTACTGAACTGTTCCTTAGGCATACAAATCACAAACTGAGAGGACATGGATTCATAAAAGGATTGGTAGAAGTAGAAATTCATGCGAAAAATACGATTCACTGCCTATGGACACGAGAATGTAATTGGAGATCATAAATCTACTATTGAGATAACCTCAGAGAGCCACCTCACAAAACAAGGAACTTGCATTATTGGAGTGCGGTCGAATCTTACTCTATTAGATATTGATGCAGAAATGAAGAACCTAGCAAAATTGGAAACTACTACAATAGTACTTATCATGGAGATAGAAGGTATTACTGAACAGGTGACAGGGACTGGTAGTAAGAGACTCACCTATTCAGACTCAATTAGTATGGTTACAAGAACGAGCTTATTTGAATGCGGTCGGACTCTCATGGTGAAAGCAGATAAGGCAGCTTCTGACCTGAACAAAGAATTCATCAATCATCTCAAAAGACCTGATTCTATTCTTCATTGCGAGATTCAGTTCATCAATCGAGAATAATGTCTGCTACCATTTGATACTCATAAGGAGCACTATCTCGTACTCTTCTAATAGTGGAGACCTGTTTTACTGAACGTCCACCTTCTTCTATCAACTTACATATCTTCTCAGTCAATGTATTCTCGGGATTGTCACCCCCGATGAAATCATAGTAATGAATGATGCCTCCAGCTTCCAAGATTCTACATGCGTCAAGGATAAAATTGGATGCACCTGAAGGATGGTTCATTATGACGCGGTCAGCATGCAATTCGTGGTCATTGATGTATTCATGAGCATCCGCCACTACTGGAATAATTGATCCAACAAGTCGATTAAGTGAGATACTCTCCTTGAGAAGTGCGATTGCCGCAGGATTAACATCTATAGCAATGATTTGAGCCTGTTTCAGCCGTGCAATATGAATTGCAAAAGGACCAACTCCACAGAACATATCAATAACGACTTCATTCTCCTCTACTAGTTGTGCAACTCGATTATGCTCCTCAAGTAAACGGGGGCTAAAGTATGCCTTCTCGAGATCTACCGCTAGACGACATCCATACTCGGTATGGATTGTCTTTGTTCTTTCTTCTCCAGAGAGAAAATCATATTGTCGGACACGTGTAACTCCTGAAACAGCACCTCTTTTCGCAAGAACCACGTTGAAATTCCGATGTATGCTATGAAAGACTTCACCAATAAGTTTGGAGTGAGAAGCGAGCTCGTCTGGGATCTCCAGAACAGCAATATCGCCTACTAGGTCATAGGCTCTTGGAAGAAGAGCAAGTTTCTCAGAGGGAAGTCTTCCATCTAATGCCTCAGATAATGTCCGAGGACCTTGATTCGTCATTTCAAAGGAGCGTCTGCCTATCTCTAATGGTAAATCTTTGGCTATTGCATGAATTCTATTCAGAGCTATCTCATTGGTTGTTGGGAGAAATAAGGTGCCGCTCTCTGAGATTATCTTGAAATCGCCATCAAGAAGATTCATCTCTGATAGAATCTTCCGTATCTGCTCTCCATATCGAACTGGGACACTGACATAAAATCGCTCAGATGACATCATCCTCGGAATATGACAAGCTACCTAAGATAGTTGTGATGGTACTCTCTAGAGAAATCGAATGTATTCCTTTCCTGAGCCAGCCTTAGTACCCACCATTATCTGATAGAACTCTCGTTGGTCCTCAGATACCAAGACCTTTTGAAGTGTACCAGAAACCTCTACAGAGTCGCCCTCAACAAAAAGCCCTCCAAAGGCTCCATCAAAGACCAAGATGCGATCAATGGTCAGACCATCATATATGACAGGAGAGGTTCCATAGATGGCTGGATGGAAGATGCCATAATCCGCATTCTCAATGGTCAATCTGCATTTGACAGGGTCACTCTTCAGTGTGGTATATGACTCGGACCCATGGTGGATTGGAGCCTCTTGGTTATAGAGAACAGGAGTGATTCCTATACATCTATTCTCAAGACAGAGAGCTCGTCGTCGAGAGAAGAGGGTGTTGAGGTCGACTGACTGGAGAACGGGAATTCGTTCACGCACTCTTTTGATTGTGTTTCCCCATTCAGGAAGTTCCCTTAATCTGGCCAGACCGGGAACCCCCTCAAGGTTAGCAAGGTTCTCAAAAAGATCTCTGGATGCTTGATATCCATAGATGTTCATGTTTATGTCTGAACGGGTGGGACTATGACCTCTCCAGAGAATACTACCTGCAACTCCAAGATTCTTCATAGGAATCCCAAGTCTATCATGGAGAAGCTCTGCAGCTTTTTTCGTTAGTTCTTCGAGTGCATCCTGAGAATCATTGAGAATCTCCTGAAGCCGTTCTTCCGGACAATAGAACTTCTCAACTGCTTCACAGGGAGGTTCAACAAGATTTGTATTGAAATGGGTGTCTAGTATTATGTAATCCTCGGGGAGGATTGTCATCCCCTCAACTGTTGAGTCGACACTTCCCCAAAATACACGACGGTAATGGGTATCAGCAGTCTTCCACATTCCATCTTCATCGGGAACGTACTTTAGATAAGATAGTACTCTATCAGTGGGTTGAATATACCCGAGGACAACAAATAGTCTATGCTGGTGGTCTCTGAAGATATCACGATCACGTGGTTCTATTGGAGATTTCACGATTTTTTCTTCTGGCACATCTTTGACCTCAGAGAACAGGGTCATCAAATAGCTAGATAGATTAGAAAGACACTACTCTAACTTAAACCTGGACGATACTGGAGGTTGAATGATGAAGATTCTACATCTATGTGACAGCCTTAATCCTGCCGGTCTTGGGGGGTATGAGTCATACCTTCATTATCTGTCAAAACATCTAGCAGGACTTGGGCATGAATCAATAGTCGTCACTCAGGCACCTAGACAGGACACGCCAGCATCAATAGCCTACACTCACTACACAGTGAGGTACCTCCAAGGAAATCTTCTCGAAGCAAGAAAATGGATTTTCTATTCCCTTCCTGAAAAAGAAAGAGAACGTGAGGCTTCGCAGATGTTTAGGGATGACGACCTAGAGAAGAACGTAGAATCATTACAAGAACAACTGCTAGAGACCATCAATGAAACCAGACCGGACATCATTCATGCGCACAGTACCTATGTTATTTTCAATAGAGTGCTTATGGGTCTGAGAGAGAAGGGGAGAATTAGCAACATCCCGCTCCTTATCACTATTCACGGGCGACCCAAACCACTGGTTTTACCAGGAGAAAAGAAGACTACTGATTATGACGAATTTGTCAGTGCTTGTCCTTTTGATCTGGTTCTGGGAGTGAGTAAGAATGTGACTGAAGTATTGCGTTATTATCTTGGGAAGAAAAAAATCGTCACTCCAGTACGCACGTGCTATCTTGGTATTGACCTATCAGTCTTTACTCCGCAGACTATAACTCAAAAGAGATGGGATATTGCTTTCATGGGGCGGCTTGAGAGGATGAAGGCAGTGGATCTCTTTCCTGAGATGCTAATAAACCTGAGAGATGACTTCCCAAATCTGCGCTTCTTGATGACAGGAGAAGGATTACTTAGAGAAGGCTTGCTGAAGCAATTCAAAACTGCAGGAGTATCTAACTTGGTGGACTATCTAGGTGTAGTGGACACCAAGAGGGTACCTGAGCTTATCAACCAGAGTAGAATATTCATCTACCCATCGCGAGAGGAACCATTTGGACTCTCAATAGTCGAAGCTATGGCCTGTGGTGTGCCTGTAATTACAACGAATGTCTTTGGCCCAAGTGAGATAGTTACGCATAACGAGAATGGACTGATGATTTCTCCGGATAGTTTGAAGGAGCTAGTAGATAGCATCCGGTCCTTATTACAGGATGATAATCTTCAAAAAAGACTAGGTGTCAATGCAAGAAGAACCGCTGAATCACGATTTAATATCAAGAATCATTCTGAAGAGATGCTCACCATCTATGATTCTCTGGTTCATGCTCAAAGAAAATGAGTGTGTGGAACATTAGAGTCCCACACTACGTTTTACTTGCTTACTATTCTAGTGCATGGAATATCTTGACCCTCTAGTAGAGCCTTCAAGTTTCCATATTTCATCATTGAAAGCAAGGTTGTATCTAGACCGCCTTCAATCAGGTCCTTGACAACGGAGATGTATGATAGTTTACCCTTCATTGCCCCACTTGCATCTCCCTTCCCTAGCTGTTCTAATCCTTCTAGAATGCTATCAAGGTCATTGATATCGATACGCGTCATCAATTTTGCTTGTGGATTCTTCTTTGGGTCACCATCATAGACCCCAAGCTCATCTAAGGCGAAGATCAGACGCTTTGCACGAAGATCTCGAGCCAAGACTATAGCTAACTCATCACCACTTCCTATGCAGAACCCCATAGTCCGATCATAGAGAAGATCGCCTCCAAGAAGGGGTATCATCCCTAAGGTCATCCAACCCCGTAGGGACTCGAATGACGTCTTGGTTATTCGCATCTTCTCTGCTACGAGCATTGAGGACGGGTGAAGAAGGTTCACTGGTAGCCCAGCATCTTGGAATTCCTTTGTAATCATCAGACGAAATTCATTCACGATGCCTTGAGTCTTGGAGAGAGGAATGAATTGTTCAGGCCCTGTGAATCCCTTGTACAATTTATGTTCAAGGACTGGTGGGTGACCAAAAGACCCTACGCCATGAACAATGACTAGGGACTCGATAAGACCTTCATCAATGCATTCCTTGAGCTCCCTTGCAGTGGCCGCGATTATGGACTTTCTTGCCTCATAAGGCTTGGACTTGTCAGTGAGAAGCGACCCGCCCAACTTGATTACCGTGAGCTCTTTCTCCATTCTTCAGTTACCACCCGATTATTAGATTGTCAGTACTGCGAAAGGCCACCAAGCAGGAGTCAGATAGATGAATAGAATAACCATCACAATTACTGCAATCGGAACTGTCCAGTTGTCAAGGTTCTTTGGTGATAGCGCTTCAACTATTGTAGCCACGAGGGAGATTATCAGTATCGGCAGAAATAGTGCTACAATATCGAACGTTGCATATTCCAATGAGAAGATTGCAATTAGAATGTAGCTGAACAGGAATGAACCTATGAACATACCAATAGACCCTGCAGCTGTCTTTTCCGCACCACCGACACCAAACTTACGTTCTCCACCATATTTACGTCCTATAACATCCGCTAATCCATCACCGCCTGCAAGACAACCAAGTATGACGAACGCTGTTGGATTTCCAGCAGGGGCATAGAACCAGAGTAGTGTTACGATACAGATCATCAAAGCATAGTAGAGTGTTCCTTTCAAGAGCTCACTTGCATCACCTGATCGTGACATTGAACCTACAAAGGCCTCATTTACGACTTTGCCGGTACCTATTCCTACGAAGAGTAGGACAAATAGAATGGGTACGATTAAAGCAAGATACCGACTGAATACAGTACCACTATACAACAGCCAAGTAACCAGAAAGACTGGTGCAGCAAAGATGTGCACAATCTTACGGGTTACATCAGAAGATAGTTTCCCACTCTTCTGAATTGCTCCATTGATCATAACAACCATCATGACTGCAACGATTGAAATGATCATTGCAATGATGTCCCAGACGATTTCAAGACCTGGGCCTAAAGGATTGAATACCAATTGCTCGTTCCTCCAAGTAATTTCAATTTCAAGAAGATTGATTGAACATACCTATAAGTATGATTAAAAAATTAGAACACGTGTTCTATGATTTCAAAATAGAGCATAAACAAGTGATTGAAAATAAAAAGAGCGTGGGGCATAATTACCCCACAAGAATAGTAATCCTAGAGCTTCTTCTTACAGAAGAACCAGTCAGTGCAGTCATATCCTTCTGACATGCGTTTCTCTGCTGCAGCAGATGTCTTTGGAGGAGGTACAATGACCTCATCTCCGGGGTGCCAGTTGGCTGGGGTTGCAACGTTATGCTTGTCAGCTGTCTGAAATGCGTCAATGACACGAAGGAATTCTGCCATGTTACGACCAGTGCTCAATGGGTAGTAGACCAATGCGCGTAGCTTGAAGTTAGGATCAATGAAAAACACTGCACGTACGGCAGCAGTTGCACTCTGTGACGGATGAACCATTCCGTATTTTGAAGCAACGTTCATGCTCAGGTCTTCGATGACTGGGAATGGAATCTCTTTTCCGAGCTTCTCCTTGATGGTTCTAAGCCACGAAATGTGTGAATAGATGCTATCAATGCTGAGTCCGATGAGTTTGACTCCTCTCTCTTTCAGTTCCGGATAGATATCAGCGAATGCCATGAACTCAGTGGTACAAACGGGAGTAAAGTCAGCAGGGTGTGAGAATAATATGACCCAATGACCCTTTGCCCACTCACTGAACTTGATTGGACCGTCAGTAGTGACAGCCTCAAAATCTGGTGCTTCTTCCCCAATCAGAAGCATTCTCTTCTCAACTTTTGTTTCTTCCATTTCTTTACATCTCCATTGTTGGTAATATGTATTGATTCTACCTGGTAATGAATCTTTGAGTATGTCCCGCCCAAGAATCATCTCCAAGTTTGTTGATGTTTGAAGATAATCATTATTATATAAGTTTTATTATTAATAAATAATTAT
>JAFGAR010000162.1 GCA_016933575.1 Candidatus Thorarchaeota archaeon | reverse complement strand
TTCGCAACTTTCTTGCTTTCAAGAACTAGATTCGTCACAACCAATCCAAGCTTTGATGGGAGGTTGTTATCTCTCCCACTATGGTTGATTGCGTTTCGGATCTTCATATCTAATCCACTTGAGGAAACTTCTCTTTTGTCTAGATCAGCGAATTCAGAAGCTAAGCAGCTTATCATGAGATTCCTCACATATTGGTTTGCTAGCTCATAATCCTTCAACTCCGATCCAACTGCGCTGAAGGTATCATAGAATTTGCCTTCATTTTGAATACGCAATAGGAATTTCCCTGCGAAGCCAAAGCCGTAGTCGTCTCTTAGAAGCACTTGTGTGAAGGGAACTCCACACCTAATATCTCCCTCATATCTCATGAATGCAACGGACAGGCCTTCTTCCAAGGTTTCCTTCTTTGGAATCCAGTATCTCTCCTTGTCGTCGTATTGTTTGAATATAGGCACACTGGTCCCGATTTTTATTCCAACCACCCACCGATCAGGGATGGAAATTATCTTCTGGTCTGAGCTACTACTCACCTTTTGCTCTTTGAACCATATGTGGCTTTTAGTATCTGGAATCGGTATCCTTTCACTTTCTTTGGCAGAATTCGCATATTTGAAGCAATCATCTGGATTCCTACTCATGTTCTCCCCTTCTGGATGCTAATGGACATTGATAGGGCTTGGATATTTACACACCGCAGAACTATTGGGACGAATGTACTTAGTCCAAAGCACATAAATCCTACACAAACCCCAGCAATCATCCATGACAGATGAACACTCTCCCTGAAAGGCCAAAGCTCTATATAAAAAAAGCGTTGAGCAATCTCGTGTGTGTCTTTTCTTGGCATCTCAATAACATTGCTCATCTGCTGATTTGGAATCTTGAGTGTGAAAACATGTTATCTACACAGCTTCTAGGATTTTTCCTGACAGCCACTCGAATGATTCGACGATTCCATCACATTTGGGTAGAGTGTCACCTCTGGGTACTTTGCAGCTACATCTCATGACAGCATGATTGATATCTGACATCCTTAGCTGATGAGTGGTCAACTGAAGGTATCTCTTGACATGTCTATCAAAATTACCGGCTTCTTGCTCAATGAGATCTGACTTTGTGAATAACACTAGGATTGGTGGAACTCTCTCTTTGTGCATTTCCATTATTGCACTGGATAGCTCCGAAAACATCAGGTCTCTAGTTGTCTGCTATATCGCACCGTATTTCTCGCCTTCAGGCATAGGATCGACAAAGGAGATGAATCCATTAGAGTTGCCAAGAATTTCCTTAACCCTATCTAACCACTCTCCATACACTGCATTCTTTCTCAAAGGATCTCGCCATGCAATTCCGTCTATTCCTGGAATGAAGAGTTCCTGAAGTACTTCACCTGGGATGCCTTCTTGATCACATAGGCTAAATACTGCATCTCTATCTGTTCTGCTTATCCGTAGGACACCTTCTCCTCTTTCTATCTTGGACCATAGTGGTCCAGATTCTCCTTTCATGATGATATCATGGAATGGTGCTTCGCGATTCTGTGAAATGTATGAGCAGGAATAGTTTGGACCCATCTTTGATAGTTCCTGACAAAGTGCCATGAGGTAGGCGATTTTGCCCGCTCCCGGAGAACTGAATACTCCGATATTGTACTCCACTCTTTCTACCT
The DNA here is from genome assembly GCA_016933575.1 of Candidatus Thorarchaeota archaeon. Taxonomy (GTDB): domain Archaea; phylum Asgardarchaeota; class Thorarchaeia; order Thorarchaeales; family Thorarchaeaceae; genus SMTZ1-45. Next base: position 20,803 of record JAFGAR010000162.1, on the reverse strand, counting down.
CCAATATCAATCTGGAATGCTCTTTCTAAAGATTGACAAATAGTGAGCGGCGTCCTTGTTCTTCGCAATTAAGGTGCATTTTGAAGATTGACTTTCGCCTTTATCGCGTGACATCCATCTCACACAAACCCCAATACTCGTCCATTTTTGAATAATGCCTCATTAAGTGCATTACTTCCATATAAGAAGTCCTGAAGCACGCTTTTTAGAGTGTGGTGATAAAAGGTATCAGAGAACATAAATATCGCAACAAGTGATGATTATCGTTGATTGCTTTGGAGGATTCTGTGATGAGAATGCATCTGCGGTTGTGCCTACTCATACTATTCATAATTGCCATTCAGAATTCGCTCTTGGGTATTTCTTCTTTGAATAGTGGGCAGAGAGAAAAGAACTTTAACGATCGACAGTTAGAGGATGAGATGTCGGCTTCTGCTCTCGATACCGCAAGTTCATATCTGGTTTTTTCTGAGACCTACTCCCAAGACGATGGCAACTACTTTGCTTGCCGCAACGGACTTGGTCTTCTGGCACTCTTTGGAATTTCTCAAGTCACCCTCTTTGCCAACGGAGTTCCATTCCATCTTGAGTTTCTAGGAAGCAATCAGGTCGTTCCGGTTGGCGAGCAGCCTTCAGAATCCTATACAAACTACTTCATTGGCAATGACTCATCGAAATGGAAAGTTGATGTACCAGATTATTCTTGCATAAAGTATAGAAATTTGTATCAGGGCATCGATTTGATCTACATGTTTCATGAAGGTCATTTGAAGTATGATTTTATTGTAAACCCTCACGCGGATCCATCAGTGATTTGCTTCAGATATTCAAATGCCGATTGCGTACGAATCGAGGGTACTGACATTGTTGTTATTCGATCGATTTATGAGATTCGTGATACAGGTCTGGTAGCCTATCAAAAGCTTCTAGCAAACGAAATCCAATGCTCCTTCAATATCGACACCGAAAACCGAATAGGGATCATATTAGGTAGATATGACTCTACAGTTCAATTGATTATCGATCCAACATATTTAGCATATTGCACTTATCTCGGCGGCACTCGGGATGATATTGGATACGATATTGCTGTTGAAGATGGATACATGTATATCGTTGGAGAAACATGGTCCACAGATTATCCGACTTACAACTCGTTTCAATCGACATTCAAAGGCAGTTCTGATTGCTTCGTGACAAAGATTGATAGAGATGGCAAATCAGTTGTATTTAGCACGCTTATTGGAGGTACGGATACGGCAACTAAGTACGCTCACTATGATGTGGGCTATAGCATAGCGGTTGAAGATGGGTTTCCAATATATTTGTGGCTACACTTGTTCTGCTGATTTTCCCACAATAAATGCATATGACTCGACTCAAACGAGTGGTTGTTTCATTACAAAACTCGATAGAGATGGACAGACATTATTGTATAGTACCTACTTAGGTGGCAACGGAGTCGAAGAAGCCAATGGCATTGCAGTCGAAAATGGATTCGCATACATATTTGGATCTACAACCTCAGGAGATTTCCCAACAGTCAATGCATATGACCCTCATATGAGTGGTGGTGGTATTCGGGATTGCTTCGTTACCAAGTTCAGTCAAAGTGGTCAATACCTCGAGTATAGTACAGCTCTTGGTAGTGATTTGAACGATTATGCAAAAGATATTGTTGTAGAAAATGGGTATGCATATGTTACAGGAACGACACAATCCCACACGACTTTTCCGAAGGTTAATTGCGCTTCACTTGGTGGTGGAGGATTGGATTGCTTTGTCACCAAGCTGAATATCAGTGGTAGTTCGCTTTGTTATAGTAATGTAATTGGTGGTGATGACAATGATTGGGGCAATGGTATCTCCGTGCAAAATGGTGTGATATATTTGGCTGGCTCGACCGAATCACAAGACTTCCCAATTTCAAATGCCTATGATGCACATCTTGATGGGCCTTGGGATGGCTTCCTGCTTTCGATAGATAGTGTGAATCATCAAATAGAATCTTGCTCCTTTATTGGGGGATCTGGCTATGATTATGCTTATGATATTGCTGTCGATGATTGCTATGTTTATCTCACTGGCGAAGTCGGTTCTGATGATTTCCCTTTACTTTACCCCTATAATTCAACTCTCGCTGGGGAAAGTGACAGCTTCATCTCTGTTTTCGCGCAAGATTGCTGTTCTCTCATCTACAGTACTTTCTTTGGAGGAGCAGCTTCTGATTATGGATATTCAGTTATTATTGAGAATAAGATGATATACCTCCTTGGTCATTCTGAGTCATCTAATTTGCCGCAAGTGGATTCCTATGATTCAACATACAATGGTGAAGTTGATTCCTTTACTTTGATATTCTCTCTCGACAACGATTCTGATGGTCTTCCCGATTGGACTGAGCTGTATCGATTGGGAACAAATCCACAAAGTAATGATACAGATTCAGATTCAATGCCCGACGGGTGGGAAGTTCTGTATGGACTAGATCCGTTGAATTCATCTGATGCATACGACGATTTGGATGATGATTCTTTAGCTAACTATTTGGAATATTCATTTGGAACTCTCGCAAGCAATCCAGATTCGGACAATGATACATTATTGGATGGGACGGAGATATACAACTATCATACTAATCCGCTTAGTAATGACACGGATTCGGACTTGATGCCTGACGGATGGGAAATACAATATGGACTTGATCCATTAGTTGATGATGCATCAGAGGATGCAGATGGTGATGGACTCATCAATCTATACGAGTATATTGCAGGAACAAATCCCCTGTTGGAAGATACAGATGCAGATGGATATCCTGACTTATGGGAGATCGAGAGTGGGTTTGATCCGCTGGACACATCACTGAATATCATTGAGTATATCGTGTACAATCCAATCGTGCTCGTCTATTTTGGCATAGCATTGTTTGTGTCATACTTGATAGCAGTAAGTATTCGTCCACTGAACGAAATAAGAAATAATCGTAATAAAAAAAAGGAGAAAGAGCGTCAGGAGAAAGAGGGGAAAAAGCGTCTGGCGCTAGAGCAAAGACGACTTGATGAAGATCGAACGCACAAAGAAAAGCGGATGAAAAAGGAACCCTGGCTCACACACGAACAACTCGAATCTGGTGAAGAAGCACCCCTCGATCAAATATTGAATTGGATTCACATGCAATATAGCGATGCAAAAGGGCTGATGCAAGCAGGTGATTTCTCGAAATCCCATCAGATTCTTTCGGTGATTACTGATGCAATGTTGGGGAAGTGGGATATCATTCGAGAGGTAGGCCCTGACATAGAGCAGAACCTTCTCCCGCAGCTACAGAGCGACTATGCGATATCACACTCAAAATCTGAGTTCCAGAAAGCATCGGATGCGGTAGAAGTAATTCGGAGGATCAAGACTGAGCCCCTTGATATAAGGATGAAACGCGTTCGTGAAGGAGCATTTGAAGATTTGATAAGAATCGCAAAGGCAAGTATCTCATCTGCAAGCCAAGTGGCTGACTCGCATAAGCACGAGGCAGTGAAAGCTCAGCTTGTAAGCTTGGAAAAGGATCTTCAGCTGCTACTCTCACAGATACCTGCTGAGATTGATAAGGATTCGAAGGCTTTTGATAAGCTAGATGAATCCATCCAAAAAATGCGTGATTTGATTCATAGCAATCCAGCATCCATCGATGGGAAGAAGCACATAGTGTCAGCGCTTCGACGAAGCACAAACGAACTCAGAGTATTGCAGCAGACCCTTTCGCTCTCTGATACAAAGAAACTTGCTATCGATGCTCTTTTAGAGCTGGCGAATCAACGCATTGGCCGATACGACTCACAAATCTTGCAGGATCAGTCTCTACGACGGACTGATGAAATTACAGCAATACTTGATGATACCATACGAATGATTGATGACACATCTCTGTCAGTTAAGGAGCGTCTTGAACTAGCCAATGGGACTTTGCACCAGGTTCGAGTGTACATGAAGGATCTCGATAACTACCCATCTCTTGTTACTGCGATAATGGCAAAAATGGACGTCTTGCAATATCGAGTCAGCAAAATGGATGAATTGAAGGGTCTCCTAGGGAAGTTGGCTGAAGAGGGGGCAATTCCAGAGATTGTCACTTCTGAAGATGCCAAGCTCGCGATAGAAGGATTTCTCATTCAGGCTGAGTATGCGGCAGAACGTCTTCGGCATATTGAAAGAAAGTCAGACGAGTACTGGTCCTTATCTCGTAAACATCTTGAACAACTAGAACGAGCACTCGGTTTGATTACGGAATTCCACTTGGAGATCTATAGAGCGAGAACAATAAAGTTACTCGGGAACTTCAGAGAGAAATAGCGTCTGATTACTCTTGAAATTAGGTTAGAAGATTCTGAATCTCTATGCTATTCGCTTTAGTGGAATCCTCTTGTTGCATCGTGGACACACCATCGAAGGTCCCCCGATCAGTGGGTTCTTCATCTGCAGCTCCTTCTCATGTCTAGTACAGACTCTGAAGCCGCATTTCTTACATTGCAGAATCGCACCAAATGTTGGCTTTCCCTGGTCACAGATATCACACTTTACCATCCGATTGCTTCCTCCACCTCGTTTTACAGTGTATTTACTGCTCAAATAACTTCTGTTTCTTTAGTGAGTCATATGTTCCTCTAGAACAACTCTTGGATTTGACTACTGATCGACCTCATGCTCATTTGACTGTAATCCCATCTGATGCTTCCAACCATGGCATATAATTCACCTAGATGTGTCTGAATCGACAAACGATAGAAAAGAAGATATTTTATGCCAGTATATTCTAAGAATCTGGGAGTGTAATGAGTTGAATCGCGTGAGAATCTTGATATTCGTCTGTCTTACGGTTATTTTGGGTCTGTACTGCATGTCTGGAGGACTTGTACCAAATCCGCAAATCACTCAGAACCAAGACCTAATGCTAAGTGAAAATCCTCCGCCGAACCTCTGGACCAAGTCTATCTACCAGACATTCTCCCCTTCAGCGATATATGATGTCAATTCTGATGGAACACTCGATGTAATTGTCTGCGATCTGACTACTTACAATGTCTATGCTTTCAATGGTCCGGATGGCAATCTCCTATGGTCATATCCCGCCACATATGACTGTCATAATGCGGGACCTGCGATTGGCGATATTGACATTGATGGCAAACCTGAGGTCGTGGTATGTGATACCAACGGAGTCATGTTTGCGATCAATGGAGAATCAGGGAGTCTGCTGTGGTCCATTGATTTGGGATCATCTTGTCAAGCAACTCCAAGTATCGCTGATATTGATCTTGATGGTACCCCTGAAGTGATTATCTGCATAGATTCGCCTGATTATATTTATGCACTAAACGGAGAAGACGGCTCTGAATGTTGGAAGTCTGTAAGAGCTGTCTGGTTGAGTTGTCCTGCTATTGCTGATCTCAATAACGATGGCGAATTGGAGATAGTCTATACAGATGAAGCCAATAGGATTGGAGCAATCAACGGGCGAAACGGAACGACGTTCTGGCTGACATCTCCTTTGTATGGTGAGTATTACTTGGGACCTGCTGTGGGTGACATTAATAATGATGGCATGCTGGATATTGTGGTCGGGTCTGGATATTCAGGGAGCGTGGTTGCTCTAAACTGGAATGGCACAATTCTTTGGTCGAATACTACAATTCAGAATGTTCTACGATCATCTCCAGCTCTAGGTGATGTAGATAAAGATGGTCGGCTTGAAGTCGTAATTGGCGCAGAGAATATGTGGCTCTATGCCTTCAATGGAGAAGATGGGTCCGAGTGTTGGTCAAGCCAACCTTCAGTTTCAGCTTCTTTTTTGGCAAGTCCTGCATTAGGAGATATTGATGGTGACAACGATCTTGATGTAGTAGTTGCTACAAACTATGGCCATGTATATGCGTGTCAAGGTCACAATGGCTCAGTCATTTGGGATGCCTACATTAATTGCGATTATTCCTGCCCTACTCTTGGAGATCTAGATAATGATGGTCAACTTGAGATTCTCATAACTGGATCTACGTTGAAGGTACTTAATCCTGCTAGTAGTGGTCCGATGATTTACTGGCAAGCGCAACATGGATCAAACTGCTTTGATGGACACAAATTGGTTGATGATTTAGACGCTGACTACGATATGCTTGCGGATGAGTATGAAATGATTATAGGTACAAACGTTAATTCAGTGGACTCTGATTCAGATCTGATGCCCGATTGGTGGGAAGTCTATCATTCACTGAATCCTATTGTCAATGACGCTAGCAGTGATACAGATTCCGATGGTCTCTCAAACTATGATGAATATCTCTCTTCGACAGAACCTCAAAATCCTGATAGTGATTCAGATCTGATGCCCGATGGCTGGGAAGTTCAGTATGGTTTGAATCCAAACGAAGATGATTCAGCAACTGATAGTGATTCTGATTCATTGACGAATCTTGAAGAATTCTATCTAGGAACCTTCCCTAATGATGACGATTCTGACGACGATACGATAAAGGATAATGATGAGGTGAATACATATTCGACAGATCCTCTTTCAGATGATACCGATTCAGACCAACTCATAGATCCGGATGAGATATTCTCCTATGGAACCGATCCTCTGAATAATGACTCTGATTCAGACACGCTACTTGATGGTATCGAGGTACACAATCTCGGGACAAATCCTCTGTCAAACGATAGTGACTCAGACACCATGCCTGATGGGTGGGAAGTCCAATACAATCTGAATCCCCTCGTGAATGACACGCAATATGATAACGATACAGACACCTTAGTGAATGTTGATGAGTACACTAACGGTACATCCCCTATCAATCCTGATTGCGATTCAGATACTTTGCTCGATGGTGTTGAGGTTCACATCCACCATACAGATCCTCTTAGTAACGACACGGATACAGATCAGATGCCCGATGGTTGGGAAGTACAACACTCACTGAATCCTCTAATCAACGATGCATCACTTGATCCCGATGATGATGATTTGACCAACCTCCAAGAGTATGTTCATCAAACAAGTCCCCAGAACAATGACACCGACTCCGATCTCATGCCCGATGGCTGGGAGGTCATATATTCATTGAATCCACTTGCAAATGATTCGGCCGCTGATGCTGATTCAGATGGCTTGCTAAATCTGGAAGAGTATCAGAATAGCACTGATCCGATCAATAGTGATACTGACTCTGACTTGATTCCCGATGGCTGGGAGGTTCAGTATGGTCTCAATCCCCTACTCAATGATGCAGGGTTGGACCCCGATTCAGATGATCTTACGAACTATGAGGAGTATCTAGCTAGCACTAATCCCAATTTATCGGACACAGATTCGGATTCCATGCCAGATGGCTGGGAACTCCAGTATGGTCTAAATCCCCTTGTCGATGACAGCTCGCTCGATTCCGATGATGACGACCTGACAAATGCTCAGGAATATGCGTGCTTAACAGATCCGGGAGATAGCGATAGTGATGATGATACGCTATCAGATGGTCGAGAGGTTCTTGAGGTAGGAACGAATCCACTAAGCAGCGATACCGACTCCGACTTGATGCCTGATGGGTGGGAGGTCCAGTATGGATTAATTCCTTTGGTAAATGATGCTTCACTAGATGCTGATGGAGATGGTCTGACCAATCTGGAAGAGTATACTCATGGTACCAATCCGAATCTTGCGGATTCGGATGGTGATGGCGCATCGGATTTATGGGAGATCCAAAATGGATTTGACCCCAATGATTCTGAGATATCAATTATCCAGATGCTTGTACTGAATTCTGGAAATATAGCACTCGTACTCATAGGTCTACTCGCAATGGTCGGGATTAGATATGGGATTCGCCATAATAATAAACGGAGAGTACAAGTTCGCGCTTCTCAAGCTATTGCGACCCTGTCAAGTATTGACAGTCAAATGGATAATATCTTGAACTACTCACAAGAAAGTGACACCTCACTAGAACAACGGATAGAAAAAGTTGAGCGTTTCAAGGATGAATTGAAAGGCCAGTGGGGTGTTCTGGATGAATTTCCGACTCAACAAAAAGAGCTCTATGAGTACTTATCAAAGACAACAGCACTTTTGGATGAGCTACGGATGAAAAAGGAAGAGCGGGATGAAGAGCTTCGGACGCAACTTAAATTCAAACGCAAACCTTGGATGCGATATTCTAACCTTACCAATGGAACGCCTGATTCACCGCAACATATACTCAACTGGATTTCGTTCGAATTCAAAGAATGTCAGAGTCTTATGAATCAAGACCTATTGGATGATGCATATACTCGATTGGAAATTCTGAATGTTCATATGCATGAACAATCTTCCAAACTAACAAAGATAAGCTCCGCTGATACTGAGAAACTAACCGGAAAAATTGAAAATGCTTTTCGAGTTGCTCACTCTAAATCCCTTCTACGAAAGGCTCAGGCCATCTTCAATAGAGTAGCGGAATTCGAAACTATGAGTTCTTCTGAAGCAGCTGAGCGAAGGAAATCTGGAGAGATTCGAAGTCTCTCTGCTGAAGCTTTGCACTATGTCGATGAATCATTTCAAGCCTCTAAGGAGTATAATCTACCTGAAATCCAAGCTCAAGCAATCGCAATCAGAGAAGATATCGCATCATTGATTGAACGCCTCGAGAATGATGTAGAGCACAAATCAAAGCTTCATTCACAACTACAGAAAAAGATAGGTGCAACAAGGGATGTTTTAGAATCCAAAGCAGATTCATCTGATGACATCAGAACTCTAGTGAAGAAACTAGAATCGGCAAAATCAGACCTTGAATCCTACATAGAACAAATACCTCTCTCTGTTCAATCAAAATCTGAATTCGATTCATTGTCTCAAGAAATTCAGAATAAGATACGTTCACTAGAACGACAGCTGATCAGGAATAACGCGGAAGCATTGGCAATTGAAATCGATGGCGCCCTGAAAAATGCCATCGATAAGACGATATCTTCCTCTGAACTCCCAATCGAAGAAAGAATCCCTCTTCTAGTAACTGTGTTATCCAGAGCTGTCGGTGCAAAGAACCAACTTGAGATTCATTCTGATCTATGGGAGAAACTCTCTCCAAACATAGACAAGATTCAATCATATTTGGAGAAAATAAGGGCCATAAAAGAGAAATTCGATACGGACATCGTTTTCCAATCTATAGCGAACGAAGCAGATGCACGTCTTACTGTCAGAGGGTTCATCTCCCAATCTGATTGTGCGCTATCGCAGCTGAAGAATATAGATGTCGAATCAGATGAATATTGGGATTTGAAGGGAACTACAGTCACCAATTTGAAACAAGCTGAAGCACTAGCAATTCATTATGATTTAGTGGAAAGCGTTGTGAGGATTCGGGGCCTAATGAAAACGCTTCGTGAAATTCAATAGGAGGTGTTATTCAAAATAGCATTTGGAGGGCTCATATCACAAAAAGTGGTCATAGACTCAACAAATGGTATTTTCAGTAATAATCCGTGTAATTGGGGCGATATTCAATGAGAAAGGATGTAGTTGAGATTGTTCGGAAGATCAATCATGTGTATACTGAATCAAACGATGATTCAATACCACTCAATCAGCGTATTGAGAATCTTAGGTCCCTGTTGAAAGAACTCGATAAGTACACTCGTAATCCTTTCTTGAGGTCTAAAGAGTCATCAATAGTTATGCTAAATCGTGATGCTGTCATTCAGAAACTAAGTGAACTGAATAAGAAATCTGAGGTTTTAAAGGAAAAGGAGCACGAGCGGATCAGAGAAGAAGAAATACTTCGAACTAGTCCATGGATGCTACTATCTACGAGAAAAACCTATTCTCCTCAAAATATCGCAGAATGGATAGATCAGGGAATAGCAGAATGTAATTCGCACTTGAATGAAAATAACCTTGATGATACTGTCAAATGCTTGCTGTATTTGAAATCACAAATAAAGAAACACAAATCCAAATTAAAGCAACTTGGTGATGACATTCCATTCGCTCTCTCCTCAAAAGCTGACAAAGTGTATCAAATTGCAATTGTTCGAATGAACATACGTCGTGCTCAAAGCATGCTAGACCTCATTACAAATACCGATAGCAAAGAGTACGCGGAATCTGGAAACTTGGAATCTCATCGGAAACAGGCATTTGAGTTCATTGATGCTGCTCTTGATGTATCTGATCAAAGTAATCTTGAGAAGCTTCATGCTCAAGCTCTCTCTGTCAAACACATACTGGAATTGAATCTCGCGATAGATCAACTACTTACCACCGCAATAATCCAATCTAAAATACAGGAAGTGCCACTTGAAAAAAGGATTGCACTCCTTGAGACTGCTTTGGAACGAGAAAAGGACCTGAGTTCTCAATATCCTGTGAGCAGCACACCAAGTGGTAGAATCAAGCATCTAATTGAGGAATCTACTCACTTGGCAAATACCTACAAGTCCATCCTGAGAAACATAAGCTCACAAGGCGAAACATACTACCAGATTATAGATGCTGATGATGCACAATTGACAATTGATGGATTCATTCTGCAGGTTCGGAACATAGAGAAGCAACTCTCTGTATCACAACTTGATGATAGGCAATACTGGCAATTGAAAGAGAAGGCAATCGTTGATTTGAAAGAAGCCGAAGCAATTGCTCAGCGTTTCAATCTAACAGACCGCCTTGAGGCTATTTGGAGAATAATGAAATCTCTTCGTGAGAATTCAAGAATCAATCCTGATCGTGATTTCTATTCAGCCAACTGAATGGAGTCTAGCTAGAATCCAGAGAGTCCATATACGGTATAGAGCTAATGTGGTTCACACTCCAAAGTATATCAAGGTGCTCCCAGATTGAATATTTGACTATCGAAGTAAAAGAGTTTATTTTGAGCTTTGCATATGCTTATCGGGGATGCCTCGGCTATCCTGGGGGTTTGGTTGTGTCCATTAAGGTGAAGGTCCTACTATTAGCTGTGATTTGCCTATTCTTCGCTGCTTCCACTACTTCCTCGTGTTCTCTTTATGGCGCTTATGCAGGAGTTAACAAAATCACTCAAAGTAATTCAATCAAGCCCATTGAAGTCAAGAAAGATTATGTTGTATCGTCTGTATCCGTAAAATGGAGTAGCCACATCTCTGGTATGGGTATATTCTCAACTCCTGCAGTTGCCGAATTGGATGGAGATCCATATCCTGAGGTTATCATAGGTACAAAGGATGATGCAGTTATTGCATTTCATGGTGAGAATGGAACACAGCTATGGGTCTATGGTGCATCCCATTTCGTCGATAGCCCGATAGCTGTCGGAGATGTTGATGGTGATTCGAAGCCGGAGATACTCGCAGGAGATGTTGCTGAAAAAGTGTTTGCTATCAATGGCGAATCTGGGTCCGAGTTATGGTGTAATAGTTACTCCAACGGCATTATATCATCGACAGCACTTGCTGATTTAGACAAGGATGGTAAATTGGAGGTCGTGTTTGGTACCGGCGATGACTACATTCGTGCAGTCCAAGGAGAAAATGGGAATAGCTATTGGGTGAAATCCGAAACTGATTATTTCCAAGCATCTCCTGCAATTGTCGATATCAATAATGATGGAACTCTCGAGGTGATATCTGCAAATCGTGATTACTGGATACGAGCTCGTAACGGGCAAACTGGGAATATCATCTGGTCCTTTCAGGCGTTGAACACCATTGAAAGCTCTCCTGTGGTTGGCGATGTTGATGGTGATGGCAAACCAGAAGTGATTTGCGCTGATGTCAATAACAAGCTCTATGCGATCAATGCTGAGGATGGCTCATCCCTTTGGAATGCCACCTGTGCCACATCAGCTTCTCCGGCTCTCGGTGATGTCGATAATGATGGTAAACTTGAGGTAGTCGTTGCTGGTACTGATGATTGGCTGCACGTGTTGAATGGCGAGGATGGCTCAGAGGTATGGAAACGTGCGATTGGGGAGTTTATGTGGACAAATGGACCAGCTCTTGGGGATGTAAATGGCGACAATTCTCTGGATATCATCATCGGCAGTAATAATCAACTGCTGCATGCATTGAATGGCTCCAATGGTAGGATGCTCTGGAACTACACAGCAGGGAATATGATATTTGCGGCACCAACTCTGTACGACCTTGATTTGGATGGTCGCATTGAGGTCGTTTTCGCTGACATTACTGGTGACATTTATGTTCTTGATATATCGGATGCTGGCTTTCGTGCCTTTTGGCAAGGAAATGGTGGGGATTTCCAACGAACAAGGAATGTAGCTTTCGTTGATTCTGATGATGACTTTCTATCGGAATATACAGAAAGTGTTCTTGGCACAGACCCTGACGATTCGGACAGTGACAATGATAATTTACCTGATGGTATAGAGGTAGTTCAATATAACACAAATCCCTTGGAGAGTGATTCCGATGATGATTCTCTCTCAGATTGGGAGGAAATCATTACCTATTCAACGAATCCGCTTAGTAACGACACGGACTTAGATCATATGCCCGACGGTTGGGAAGTGACAAATTCATTCGATCCAATTGATTCAGACGATGCGCTACTTGATGCTGATTCCGATGATCTTCAAAATCTGTATGAATATGGGAATAGCACCAATCCGTGGAATAACGATACGGATTCGGATCTGATGGCTGATGGGTGGGAGGTGATCAACGGACTCCTACCTCTCATTGATGACAGCGCTGATGATCCAGATAATGATCTATTATCTAACTATAACGAGTTCCTTAATGATGCAAATCCCCACAACAACGACACAGATTCGGACTTTATGCCAGATGGCTGGGAAGTAGGAAATTCACTAGATCCACTCGTTAATGATGCTGGACTGGACCCGGATTCTGATACTCTCACAAATCTGCAGGAGTATAATTTGGGAATTAATCCCCGGAGCAATGATACTGATTCTGATCAAATGGATGACGGATGGGAAGTCGCCTATTCTCTCGATCCTCTCATTGATGATTCCGGAGGAGACCTTGATTTTGATACTCTTTCCAATCTAGATGAATTCCAACTTGGAACTAAACCCAATTCAACCGATTCTGAACTTGATGGCATGCCTGATGGATGGGAAATCCAATATTCATTGAATCCACTAAGTGATGATTCAGGCGGAGACCCCGATACCGACACATTGACGAATATTGAGGAATATACTCTAGGCACGAATCCGAGAGATGATGATTCAGACGCAGATGGTATGAGAGATGACTGGGAACATGATTATTCGCTAAATCCCCTCAACTCGTCAGATGCAAAGTTAGATTTAGACCTTGATGGTTTATCCAACTTAGGCGAGTACCTAAACGGGACATTTCCAAATAACAATGACACAGATTCTGATTTGATGTCTGATGGCTGGGAGGTACAATATGACCTGAACCCGCTATCAGATGATTCTGCAGGAGACCCTGATGCTGACACGTTAACGAATCTTCAGGAGTACAATCTCAACATAAATCCCCGTAGCAACGATACTGATTCGGACCAGATGCCCGACGGGTGGGAGGTAATAAACACTCTTAATCCATTGATAGATGACTCATCAGAAGATCCGGATAACGATCTCTTGAACAATCTTGCTGAGTATAGCAATGGGACAGATCCGAATGATAATGATTCAGAGAACGATTTGATGCCCGATGGTTGGGAAGTCACAAACGGTCTCAATCCTCTCTTTGATGATTCAGGAGATGATCCTGATACAGATGGACTCACAAATCTACTAGAACATGAGTGGAATACGAATCCATCAAACAATGACACAGATTCGGATGATCTCGATGATGGGGCGGAAGTCTATACCTATAGTACTAATCCAAATGATAGTGATTCCGATGATGATAACCTAACAGATGGTCAGGAGATCAACATCTATGGGACTGATCCAAATTCCTCGGATAGCGACTCAGATAATCTCGATGACGGACTCGAAGTTCTGACCTATGGTACTGACCCTGATAACAACGATACTGATTCGGACCAGATGCCAGATGGATGGGAAGTTCAATACTTCTTGGATCCTGATAACTCGACTGATGCCGCATTGGATGCAGATGCAGATGGCCTTTCGAATCTTGCAGAATACCAACATAACACAAGTCCGATAGATGCAGATAGTGATAATGATCTGATGCCTGATGGTTGGGAAGTGGCTAATTCACTCAATGCGACTATAGACGACTCGACCAACGATCCTGATCTTGATACACTATCGAATCTTGATGAATATCAACACACAACGAATCCACACTGTAACGACACAGATTCAGACCTCATGCCCGATGGCTGGGAAGTACTCTACAACTTAGACCCACTTACGAATGATTCCATGAATGATGCGGACTCTGATGGACTTGAGAACCTCTACGAGCTAAGCTACTCCACTTCACCTAGAAATAATGATACTGATTCAGATCTCGTAAGTGATGGAGATGAAGTAAATGTCTACCATACTATTCCTACGAGTAACGACTCCGACATGGATACCATGTCTGATGGCTGGGAAATTGCTCATTTACTTGATCCCTTGAATGCTACAGACGCCATGGATGATAATGACTATGATGCTCTCATCAATGAATTGGAATATTTCTATAACACAGACCCGAGAAACAACGACACTGATTCTGATCATATGCCTGATGGTTGGGAAGTGCAGTACGGACTACTACCATTGGTCGATGACTCCCTAGCAGATCCTGACAATGATCTTCTAACAAATCGTGACGAGTATGAACATCAAACATTTCCTGATGATGCTGATTCCGATGATGATTTGATGCCTGACGGGTGGGAAGTACACTACAATTTGGATCCCCTCTCAGATGATGCTGGTGAGGATCTAGATGAAGACGAATTGACTAATCTGCAGGAATATGGCTATCAAACCCATCCCGGTAGCAATGATACTGATTCAGATCTCATGCCCGATGGCTGGGAAGTGAGTTATTCTCTTGACCCATTGTCGAATGATTCTGCTTTGGATACGGATTCGGATGGAGTACCCAATCTAGTCGAGTATCAAAATCATACTGATCCAACAGATAATGATAGTGATGATGATCTCATGCCTGATGGATGGGAAATGCAGTATGATTTGGATCCATTAGTAGACGATGCTGACTCAGATATGGATCTAGATGCACTATCGAACTATCAAGAGTATACGATAGGAACAAGTCCAATATCTGCGGACTCGGATTCCGACTCTATGCCTGATGGTTGGGAATACGAGCACGACTTGAATCCGCTACTTGATGATAGCGGATTCGATCCTGATGATGATGATCTGACGAACGCTGAGGAGTATGCCAACCTGACAGATCCTGGAGATAGCGATACAGATTCTGATTCAATGCCTGATGGATGGGAAGTATTGAATGGATTGAATCCCACTGTGGATGATGCTTCACTGGATGCTGATGGGGATGGCCTGACCAATCTTCAAGAATATACTGCAGGCTCGAATCCTGGGCTTACAGACTCTGATGGTGATGGTGCTTCCGATTATTGGGAGGTCCAGAATGGATTTGATCCAAACGATCCGCAGATGCCTCTTGTACAGGTCTTAGCTCTCAATACAGATAGTATCATTATCCTTCTATTGGGAATTGTGGCAATCATTGGAGTCGGATATGGTTCTCGCGGTATTAGGCAACATCAGAGAGAAGCTCGTCGCTTGAAGGCTGCTCGGACTATAGATGAAATTGATCGAAGACTCATAGAAGTTACTGAGTACTCTAGGGATGATACCAAACCGATTGAGGATCGATTGGAGCATGTTCAGAAATTCGAGTGGGAATTAGAGCAGCAGGACCCGATTTTGGTCGAGTTTCCTGATCAGCTGCAGGAGCTTCACTTCCAGATTGCTGAAGTAACTAGACTACTTGAAGAACTGAACAAGCAGCAGGCGATAAAAGCAGAAGAGGCACGAAAAGAAGAGGAACTCAAGCGCAAACCATGGCTACGATTTCCTGAGCTTGCTAATGGAAAACCTGACTCTCCTCGACACATCTTCAATTGGATCACATCTGAGTTGGAGGAATGTGAGAAATTAGTCAATCAAGAATTATTCGATGATGCAATATATCATCTTCGTGTTCTGGAAACACATGTAGAAGAACAATCTTCTGCTTTGAAGCAATTCGGATCGGAAGTTCCTGAGAATCTAGCTCAAAGGGTACAATCACACTATCAGATATCCTATGCGAAATCTCTTCTCAGAAAGGCTCAGAATTTCTACAAGCAACTATCCAATTTCGGGGCCATGAGTACCTCAGAAGCCTCTCAATGGAGAGCCTCAGGAAAATTGAATGATCTTTCTGCTGATGCTTTCAAATTCGTCAATGAATCCTATCGAGCAGCTTCGGAATATGATCAACCAGAGATTGTAGCGCAAGCAACTGCAGTGAAAAGCGATTTAGACGAACTGGTAAGGAAACTTGAGATCACCGTGAATCAGGAATCCGAACATCATGAACAACTCAAAAGCAAGATCCAATCAATTCACCACATGCTTGATTCTAACATAGAATCGCCCAATGATATTCATGATCTGTTACAGAAACTCCATTCTTCCAAATCAGATTTGGATGCGTTCGAAAAGCGACTCCCTCTATCTATTGACTCAAAATCCGAACTTGATCAACTAAAGGATCAAATTAGAGAAAAGACCACTTCATTTCAAAAGCAACTAGAGGAAATGCGAGCAGAAGCATTATCGCTAGATACCAAGCATTCTCTCGAAGATGCTCTTAAAAAATCAACTTCATCTGGTGTGACTCTTGAAGAGAGAATAGATATCTTGAAGAAAGCAATTGAAGAGAGCGAAAACACCAAGGATACTCTGGAAGCGTATCCATCCATATGGGCTGAAATATCCCCTCTACATGATAGAGTAAACAATCTATTGAGTGAATATCAATCCATTAAGGAACGATTCGAAAAGAAAGTCGAGTTGGGTCCTATCGCAAATGAAGACGACGCTCGCCTCACAGTGAGAGGATATATCACACAAGCGCAAGACTCCCTCATCAGATTGAGATCCATGAATATCGAATCAAGAGAATATTGGGATTTGAAAGCAACCAATGTCACCAATCTTAAGCAAGCGGAAGCATTGTCGCTTCACTACAGCATCAGCGGCACTATTAAAACGATCCGTGATCTGATGAAAAAGATTCGTGATTTACGTTGAGTTGGTTTCAATCCTTCTATAAATGCATATATAGATTCCAGCTTTGAATTAGTTGCTGTGTGTCAGGAATGAAGGTCAGTGAAGCTCAGCTCCTTATTTGTAATGCTGGGAAACGCCTTATTGCTGATGGTATAGCTCGTGGCCCTTGGGGAAGTATCTCATTTAGAATTGATCATTCAACCATGGCAATCACACCTTCCAGTATGAGCTATGAGAACATAACTACTGAGCAGATAATATGTGCGGAGTTTGATAAAGCTGAATCTACTATGGATAATCACACTAAGGATACTATTGAATTCAAGCTCCATACTGTAATCTATCATGTACGGTCTGACATAAAAGTCATTATACATTCGAATTCAACAACAATACCATCTCTAATTCTTGTTGATGGTGAGCTTTCAAGAATTCCTAAGGACATAATACCGATAATAGGACCAAACATACGCGTAGCCTACTATCCTCGCTACTCGGTTAAAATGATGATTGAAAAGACTATACACGCCCTAAAGGATCGAAATGCAGTTTTTATGGCTCATCATGGAACTCTAATTCTTGGGAAGAACATGACAGAAGCACTTTCTTGTACATATCTCATCGAAAAGGTGCTACGAGATATCTTTGGAGTACAGAGAAATTTTGGGAAATTTCTGGATTTTTTCAAAGTCTATTAACACCACTAATTCCTTAACTAAGCGAGTTCTATTACATGACCCCATATCGAATTAGTGTATTCTCGAACTGCAGTTATATGCCCGGTAGAGTCACAAAATATCTCTCTCTATTAAGTATTTGATAAAAGGTAGTGTATTCAACACGTTACAGGGAGCGTGTAATCAATGAGTCGGCCTTTAAGATTTGGTTCAATCGTTCACCTTGAGGATGGTCATGGTGAGGAAATCACATGCATCACAACTGATGAGTCCTATCTCTACACCTCAGCTGGTCGGGATCAAAATGCTGTAGTGATAGTAAGGGAAGTTGATAGTCTGGATACAATCGCGGTTCTGCGGCATCCACAATCCGTAACCCGCATTGATGTTGACGATGATTTTGTCTACACGATGTGCAATGGCATGGTGCATGGATGGTCGAAACGAGATTGGCGTCATTCTTTTATCCTGCCTCCAAGAGAAAAAAAAGAAAGTGAATTTCCTACTATTCGTTATATTAGATCTTTCACAGTTGACGAGAATTCCATCTATTTGGGCTATGATGACTGCATAGTTGAGATATATGACAAAACCAGACGTTCGCTAGTGTCTGAGATAAAAGTCAATGAAGATGAATGGGCTTTCGGCGGTATTGAATCTCTCAGGTTTTCTAAATCTAATTCCAGCCTCCTTTTCGCAATCGGTGATAGAGGAAAGATAAATATTCTCAAGAAGGGGAGCTGGAAATTAGTAAGAAGTTTTGATTTTGAGTTCGGAGAAACAATATGGTTATCAGATGGAGCTGACAAATTATACATCTGTCATGGACGTTCGAAAGTTGAAGTATATTCAATGTCTGATTGGACTCATATAAAAACGATGGACGCCGAAGAATATCAAGATTTTTTGCCATGGCAGCTGATGAGCATAGACTGTATCTCACTCCTTCTTCGACTCTAAAGATCTATGATAATTGGGTTTTTGAAAAAAAGGAGCAAATTAATTTTGTAGAAGGATTCAGTTTTACTTGGATAACACAAATACATGTTGATGACGATTACATATACTGCGGCCTTTCTGATGGCTCAATTGAGATTGTAAGTACTGATGATTTTGAAATCTATGAATCTATCAAAGGGCACGAAAAGAAGCTCAATTCTGTTGCTTTTCATACTGATGAATTCTACAATAAAGATCATGTTCTGGGTGGTTGTAAGGATGGTGTTCTTAGGCACTGGGTTAAGGAGAAAGATGGGATTCAATGGAAACTAGAAGAATTGAAAGGACACACAAGTGAAATCAAGTTGGTTGTTACTGATGGAATGCATGCCTTTACTGCTTCTTCTGATTCTTCCGTTAGAATATGGGATATATCAGGACTCGCATTCTCCAATCCTATTGTAACAATCGCTGAAGTCGGTTATTGGATTGGTGCTATGTCTACCGATGAAAAGTACCTCTATGTTTCTGAGAGTGGCGGTGTAAGTATTTTTGATAAAGAAACTGGGAAGCGTGCTCAGCAACTACAAGGTAAGGAAGGATTTAGTGATATCAAGGCATTAGCTGTATATCTTCTTGAGGGTGATAAATGGGGTGAATATGATAGGCTCTTATTCTGTGGTTTTGATTCGGGACTGATTAAAGTATACAAGGGTACTCCTAAGTGGAGAGGCGACAAGTGGAAATTGATTCAGCAGCTTGAATTGGGGGATTCCTGTGATTTCTTCACCTCTCGTTCGATTATCGGTCTCGAGCTCGATGAAGATTATGTGTATGCAGAAACTGGTTCTGGGTCAAAGAGAAGATGGAAAATTGATGATCTTAGTTATTCCGAGGAAGTTGCAGATATGCCTTCTCGAAGCTCAGGAAGACTGGGACCACTTCCTGCTGACGGCAGTGTTATTCTTGTTACCCATATGGATTCCAAAAATAGTGCTATGCCCAAAATCCGTAGTTCTCTTGATGATGACCACCTTGTGGTATTTGGCGATACCCTTGGATATTTCTCTGTTGTAACTACAGAGGAAATCTTTGAGATGGAAGATATGGTCTTTGAAGTCGTCTTTAAGGAAGTTGAGAATCTCTCAGAGCCAGCGGATCTTTTTGACTACGTTGCAAAGAGTGAAACCAAAGCAGATGCACACTTTGAGGAGGGTGACTACGCAAGTGGATTCGATATGTTTTCAGTGTTGATCAAATCCCTTCAGTCATCGAAAAAGACTAAGAGTGTACTTGGTCCTGTTGATCATTAAAAGCTGGTATCACGTCTAGAATCCAAGGTTTCACTGTACAAATTCTTTGAGGGGTCAGGTAGGGTGATGAAGTTCTTGGAGGAACTCAGTTCGATTGGTATCGATAATCGAGAGATTCGTTTTAGTGAATTGGAAGAGAAACTCAAAACAACTTCTAAGCAAGTCAATCAATCTATTGGCGAGCTCGAAACCAAAGTGGTAGTTCTGGGACCATATCAGACCAATGGGGACCGTAGATTAAGAGTAACAAAGAGGAAGGCAGAGAAGACCATAGCTGAGTTTGAATCAATGATTGAGTGCGTAAGACTCACGCCCAAGATAAGGCTCAAGACCTGAGTACATCTACACAAGTCAATACTCTTATTCTGTGCCGTTTATCAGTGATTATACTGGAAATCCTGATTCTTGGATCGGGTCTCTTGAGCATATCCATGAAACTTGATGTAGACTTTGTTGTTCCAGGTCATGGGGAGGTTGTTGGCAAATCACACCTACAGGAGCATCTTGACTTTCTTGTGAAATTACGAAGTCTTGTCAGAGAAGCAATCGCTGAGGGAAAGGAGGACTTGGATATACCTGAGTTCTATGAGCCTGGAGCTGACTGGCAGCTGGAACGGGCGTTCACGCATCTCTTCGCATTCTATTCGGGACGGTA
>JAFGAR010000161.1 GCA_016933575.1 Candidatus Thorarchaeota archaeon | reverse complement strand
CAGATTGCAGCGGTGAGAATACCCATGAGGAGGATCTTCTCATTGTGTGAGAGAGCATCCATATCGATGATAGTTGGATGAGCGAGAAGTTCAGAGACCGTGATGCCAGACGTTGTATTGAACATTCCAATGATGGTATGCTTTCTCAAGATACTTCTAATTCTCTCGACCAGTGCTCCAAAGACATTACTTGAGACCTCGTCACCGTATTTTAGTTGTGTCTCCTCCTCCTCTAAGGCTTTGATGAGGTCAGAGATCAAGATTGGCCGCCCTACTTTGTTTGTCTTCAAGACCCAGCCGCATCGTTCATACATTGTATACACGATCTTCTCAAAATGCATGGACATTATCTCATCATTTGGCAACCAGAGGGTCCATGCCTGAACTACTCTGTCTACCCATTTTGAGAGAGGCACATTTGCTGGTGGAGTCCAGAGATTGAACAGAAGATTGGCTATATCATCCCTTCCGCAGGTGTAGTACCGAACATCATCAAAGAGATTCATCATTCTCCGGGTTTCGAAGCTCTTTGATGGATTGAACTGGATTGGATTGACTCCCAGAGTAAAAGCCTGACCAAAGATGCTCTGTAATGTGGTTGATTTGCCAGATTGAGTGATCCCTGCAACTATCACGTGCATGTTTAGATGATTGATTTCAGTTGTTACATATGACCTTGAGAGGACATTGCCCGCACTATCCAGAGGATGTCCAAAGTATAGCACTGGACGTCGTTTGAGCCAGTGAACATTGCTCGGCACACATGTGGTGAAGAGTGGTTGTTGTTCTTGTTCTCTATCTACGGATTCTCGTTCATTCTTCATGCCTGATGCAAATTTCTCCCGTCTTGTCACGCTAATTCCAAGGTCTCTCCGAGGAAGCATACAATAATTCGTCACCTCACCAGCTGTGAGAACTGATGATGCACCAACTGGAAGACCAGCCATCAATCGCAGAACATCTTTCCGTTTTGTAGTGTGCTCCACTCGAAACTCTTCCTGGTCACTATCAGGCCGCAGTGCACCAACCAGAGCCAATGCCATGCGACGAGCATCCATGTCAGCAGTTTCAATATCAGACCCCCATGCAACAGCAGTGACTCTTGTCTCGTAGAGATTTGTTCCCGACAAGCGTTTGATTTGACGGTCTAGTTTCTCAGCTCGCTTCTTGGCCTCCATGTTCACTGAGGTTCGAGACTCCTGCATAGTCCCTTGTAATAGTCCGGATCGTTCTCGAGAGAGAACTGTTTCGGAACGTAATATCTCACTTTTGTACTGCTCTTCAAGACCTTTCAGCCTAGACTTACTCATTGTGGATGGTTCAATAAAGATCTGGAAAATACCATCATCAAGCTCCTGAAGAACACCCATGACAACGTCCAAAGAGTCCTTCCTCTGAGAGCCGGTTTCTATGGATAGCGGTACGCCTGAGATGATGGCCGCAGCACCCTTCTCTTGCTCTCTTAGTTGGATGCCTGAGAACTCGTTCATAATTTTGAACCTGAATCCCTCCAGATTTTGCTGGAGTGCATCAAGCAATACTGTTCTCTGTTGCATAAGATGTCCACTATCTTTTGACCATGTCAGGAAGAAGATACGGGTAGTACCGT
>JAFGAR010000160.1 GCA_016933575.1 Candidatus Thorarchaeota archaeon | reverse complement strand
GCTAGTATCATTTGCGGCTCTTCATACCGAACCTGAAGCGAACTATGCATGGGTAAAGGCACTCAGAACCCACTCAAAACATCATCATCACGGATTCGGTTCAATAGTAGTCCAAAAAACGCTGGATATGGCTAAGGAGATGGAAATCGAAGAAGTAAGGTATGCCACCAGCTCTAGAAATGAGTCATCCATTGGCCTAGCTCGGAAACTTGGTTTCGCGATAAGAGATGAGGTAGGATATTTCAGATTGGAAGCACCATACCCTCCGCGGCCAAAATCGAGCCCCGCATTCGTTCCATTGAGGGTTGACGCGAGAAGAGTATCTGAGTTGATAATGAGATATCCGGATCTCATAGAAACATCCACCTTTCCGATCTCATGGGAGTTTGAGAATAAGGATCTTGATGGGCTAAACAGGATTCAAAAGAAGGGCGATTTCTTCCTAATAGTAGATGACACAGGCGAGCCTCTGACGCTCTACTTCAAAAGACTCTACCAGAGAAATGGAGAATCCATGTCGACCTATTCGGTGTTCACACGAGAGCGAAGCACTTTCGTTGACACAATGTCGCGACTAATAGAAGATGCTGAGAGAGAAGAATCAAGACGCGTGACGTTCTTCCTTGGTTCTGTCGCAAAGGAATGGTCCTCGACGCTTATGCTTATCCCAGATGAATATAATGATAGGAGATTCATTCTTCTGAGTAAACCAATACCTTAGGATTCGGAGAAAGAATAATTAGGTGCCTATCTGATACCATGGACCAAGTGGTTACCATGGGCGAAACAGAAACGCAAACAAAAGAACTTCCCCCGAAAGTAAAGATAACAAGCTATTTCATCCTCGCAGAGGTCATTGCGGGATTGATAATAGCAGGCTATGGATTGTATCTCTGGGGTAACTGGGAGAATGGAATTGGCCTAGTGATGGCAATCATCGGAATCTGGGTCTACTTCCGGTTTATCAAGCTCGACCCGCAAGCTTGGACGATTGCTTTTATTTTCAATATAGCTGCAGCTGTTCTCTATGCCATTGGAGAGAACTGGCCAGGAGTCATTCTCAGTGTACTTGTTATATTCTTCCTGCTTATGCCAGACGTGAAGTCACATTTTGGACAGTAGGCGCTCTTATGAGAGCCTACTCCATTTCATTTTCTTCATCATCAAATTCCTCATAATCGTAAAGCGAGGACCATTGAGGTGCGTAGTTAATGGATTCGAGGTCTCTCTCTTCAAGCTTAAGACCTTCCTCACTAGCAATCTCCTTTCGTACTGTCAAGGATTTCGCACCGTTCCAGTGAAGGTAATGGTTGACATCATACGAGAAATTGCCTTGGAATGAACCACATGTACCACTGCAGAAGACTTGGGTGCCGCGAATGTCAAGAGGACTTCCACAGTACTTACAGATTGCCTCCCTACCATGAGCATGTATCCTGCCATCGATTATCTGAACAAAGAGGACAGTATCATCTACGTCAAAAACACCCCAGACCTCACCAGTACGGATTGTCTTCCGCCATAGCTTGGCAGGATGCCGCTTCACTGGGGTGGAGGAAGGACAAGGACCCTCACTAGCAGGCTTTTCAAGAGGAGATTCATTAAAATCAGCTAATCTCGTCTGGACTGGATGATTCTTCCTCATAGAACTAAGTCAGATAAGAGGATAAATAAAGACCTAGAAAAGGAGTATATTCGATACAAAAAAAGGAACGATGCCTCTGGCTGTGTTCTCCAGAGGCATGTATGCTGATTCTATCTACCTTCTTCTTCCACGGATCGCGATTATGATCAGTATGATGATCAAACATGCGGCTTCAGATATGATTATGATGACACCTCCAGCAGGAGAAATGATCATTGTCGCCTTGATCACAGTGATGCTGATCACAGCGCTCTGACTGTTGCCAAATTCATCACAGACGGTGATCTCTAAGCCGTAGGTTCCTGGCTCAAGAGCCGTGTTGTTGAAGATGAGTGCGACTCCATGAGTAACATCACCCATTGGATCGATCACGAAGTTCGCAGTATCATTCACTATCCACCATGCAATAGATGATGCATCTGTGACAGCTACTGCAAGCTCAAATGTCTGTCCTTGGAGTACAGTCCTGTCTTGTGGAGATTCCAGCCACTCAGGAGAAGTCGTATCAATGACAGTCAGAAGGATTACCGCAATCAAAGTATTGTCATAGATGTCAGAAGCTTCTATGACTATCTCATACTCCCCTACTTCGAGAGTGTGCAGGTTCGTTATCATCCCATCAGAAGCCACATCAAAGAAACCTACAGGTAAAATCGCATAGATGATTTCACCACTTAGGTCCCAAGCCTCAATATGATAGCTGAAATCCTCTCCCGCTTCTGTAATCTGATCTACTGGTTCAATGATCCAGATTGGGGGAGTCGTATCAACAACACTGATCACAATGAATGCACTGCAATAGTTGTCGTACGCATCATATGCTCTGATTTCCAAGTGGTAGCTTCCGACTGGCAGGAAGGTAGCATTCGTAAGGACACCATTTGCATCGATGCTGAAGTTACCATCACCCACCCAATAGCTCTGGATACCAGAAATATCCGTGGCATTCACATCATAGGAGAATGCATCTCCATACTCGATGGTCTGGTCTTCTGGTGTTTCGATCCATTCAGGAGGAAGGTTATCCAACACAATGATAAAGATCTCGGCTGAGATGGAGTACCCCCATTGATTTTGGACAGCGATAAACAGATAGTATTCACCGATTTCCAAGTTCGTTGCATTTTGTAAGGTTCCATTGCCATCGATGAAGAAGTTGGACTGGTCATTGAGGAAGAAGAACAACTCTCCATACCCAATCACGGGAAGACTGTAGTACAATGCCTCTCCAAATCCGATGATTATATCACCAGGAGTCTCGGCCCATTCAAGGTACCAGGGGTAGTAGATTAGTGGGTGAGGATCTTGATTTCCAGCTGCTCCTAAGATGTCGTATGGAATATCACCGATTCCATCGTTGTTGTCATCAGGACCTGTGTAATCCGAGTAGTAGTTGTAGTCGAAGATATTCCCACTGCATTCATCCACAACATTATCCAAGGTATTCTCAAAGACATTCCATTGGACATAGTTGTTGTCAGAGAACTCCATCAATAGAAGTCCTAGACCATTGTTGCAGAAGCTATTGTACTCGATAGTATTGTACTCAGCTTGATACATCATCATTCCATAGTTGACGGAATTTTCTATAGTATTCCAGCTAAAGTCGATCAAGGATGATGCATCCAGAATGATCCCATATCCATTCTCAAAGAGAGTGTTATACTCGATAGAGATCACTGTTGACCAGAGAATATACATTCCTGTCTCTTGATGTCCAACTATGATGTTGTCCATGATGATGTTGTCAGCGCACTCCATTAGCACCAGTCCATAGTACTCATTGTAGAGGATGTTATTGATCAATAGGAACGCGCCATAGGATGCATACAATTGGATTCCCATTACGTTCTCTATACACGTGTTGTTCACAAGGGTCATGTTACTAGCGAACGAGCCATAGATACCAGCGAAATTGCCCTCGCAATAGTTGTCACTGATATTGCACTCGTATGTAGTACCGTTCAATGCGATGCCTGAATTCTCGTTCATCACACACTGATTGTCGATTATCTCACAGAATGCGCTTTCAGAGAGTAAGATCCCATCCATGTTCTCAAAGCAATCATTGCCGATCACCTGACAGAATTCTGCTGCATAGAGTAGGATACCGAAATCTGTGCCATAGATGGTGTTATCCATGACCATGGTAGACACACAGAACTCCATCAGAATACCAAAAGCACCACCTGTGATGATGTTATTCTGAAGAATTCCATGTTCGACATTTGTGAGCAAGACCACAGGTACACCATACAATGCTGTCAGAATGCACCCCTCAACGACGAAGAATGCTTGTGTATTGCGAATCTCAATACAGGGTATATAGACATCAGTGCATTCAATCACATATCCAGCAATGATGTATGGATCCTCCTGAGTTCCAGACCCTGGGAATCCATACTCGATGAAGTCATCATCGCCATCGATGAATATCGGACCGATCGTCGTTTCTACGATCACATTGAAGTTACCTGTGAGGACGTTTCCCAAGGTGTCACTGACCCACACAGTGATCGGATAGATGCCATCTTCCAATGGCGAAAGATTCGTGACAACACCATCTGCATCGATTGCGAAATTGGTCGTATCATCAATCCACCATGAATCAATACCTGCTGGATCGATAGCATCTAGGTCATAATACAAAGATGCTCCAGGTCCAAGATACTGATCTTCTGGCAACGTGACCCAAGCAGGAGGCACATTATCAAATGGAGGAATCAGATTCGTGTCTGTCATAAATCCGAATCCGTAGGTTGTTGGATCCATCGAATCGAACATGTACAGCAACCCGTTTGATTGCAAGGCTAGAGCAAAGATGTCATCGCTCTCCGAGGATAGCATCCATGCTGCTTCGCCATCCCATGCTATGGGTCCATCAATGGTCAGAATCTGCTCCCACCTGAAGAATGGGGCTGAATCGCCTATCTCACCGTATGATTGAATCATGTTCGGTGAGGAGATCCCTGTGAAGAACATGAAGTGATAGGTTTCCCAGCCAAAGTCAGAGTAGGAGATGTACCCATTGAGAGTATTGACGATCAACTCGAATGCTGCTGTCGTGATCTCTCCTCCTGGTGAAATGAATTGAAAGTCACAAGTAGCATAGATTTCGAACTCAGTAATCATCTCCCCGAAGGTGAAGTTGAAGTCACTGATGTATTCATAGCTCTCTATTCTGAAATTGAGATAGTCACCTGGCTGCAGTGCCGCGAGGGGCACGACTCCCTCAGAGATGAATGTCCTATTCACAACTGCTGCAGTGCCATCTTGCCATAGTGCGATAAGAGCAATGGTATTCGACCCATTAGCAAATACAGGCACATAGAGTGATGTCGTTTCTGTGTATGTTGTGGTATAGATGAAGGCGTCATTCACCCAAACATCAATCAGCAACAGAGTTTCTGGATTCGTGACCTCGTAGTCAACGAGTACTAACCCTCCTTCTATCAACTGACCTGATGTCGGTTCGATGATTTCAAGCACATTAGGATTGAAGCCTGGAATCAGATTGGTGTCGACAACCTCACCATAGGCATAGGGGGTCGGCATACCGAAGTACATCTCAACGAGTAGGCCATTCGATTCCAAGACACTGCACTCGAAATCACCTAAGACTCCGTATCCCGTCCATACCATCAGCCCTCTCCACTCGCTCAAATGGTCTATGAAATACAAATCATTCCAATAGTAGAATGTGGTCATATCTCCACTCGATGCGTGAGAGATCACATCAGAGGTGATCAGTCCTGTGAATGGGAAGAAGTTCTGATAGTCCCAGCCAACATCCGACCAGCTGATATATCCGTTGAGTACATTCACATACATGTAGTAGACTTCTGTATAGTCAGTGCCTTCATTGTCATAGAAACGGTATATGTACTGAACCTCAACCTCATACTCAGATACATACTCTCCAAAGGTGAAATTGTATTCTATATAACCACCCCATTCATAGGAGATTAGATAGTTGATGTAGTCACCAGGCTCGAGAATCGCAATGGGTTCAATATTGACAGACTCCACGATTACAGAGTCCCAAGCCGTGATATTGTCATCCCACCACGCTATGAGCTGGATTTCGTTGTATCCATTCCCGAATACCGGAACAAGGATTTGGTTCAAACCCTGGTCAGGAACATACGAAATAAACTCACCATTCACAAAGATGTCAATGCCAAGAAGGTTGTCCGGGTTAGCCAGGAGGTATGTTACAAGAACATGCGCTCCCTCAATGATGTCCATATCACTCGGATCCAAGATAACGAATAGCTCCGTCACTTGAACAAGAACTGAATCATAGTTATTCTCGATGTTCGTTTCTCCATCCACAGGATCTACAAAGACCTCTAGAAGATAGACTGATTCACTCGGAGGTTCCCATGTGAAATAGATGCCACAGGTCGAGTAGGACTCAATGTAGGGAATCATCTCTGTGAGTACCACTTCTTCATCGATGTAGAAATTGACTGTCACATCAGACTCATCTGACAGACCATAGTTGGTAACTAGAATCTCGACCACGACGACCTCACCAGGATTGACATATTCTGGAACATTCAACTGTACCATGATCTCATGCTCTGGTAGCTCATATGTGAACAGGAGACCAAAGTTAGTCACTCCTGTGAGACCACTACCACCGAAAACTGGTCCATAGACGCCATCTCCGTAGTTCAGCCCAACCGTCGGGATATCCCACTCAACAGGTTGATAGATCTCCAGGTAATTGAACTGGATGATGCCCGACCTGTGGAGAACTACTTGGAAAGTACCCATGAGATCTCCTGAGAGGTGTCGATAGTTGTCATACTGAATCACAACCCAATCCTCGGTAATCCATGCATAGACATTTTCCTCAGCTTGGAGGTCTGCGAAGAACGGAGCTAATGAGTATCGATATGCAGGATCATCCGTAGGCCAGTCAGGAGTAAAGCATTGCCATGGATCCGTATTCGCGAAGGATAGCCATCCATTACTACTGATATACACCACATCGAAGATATCATCGTAGAACGGAAATGAGAAAGGCAGTCCAAGTCCCACACTGATATCATCCCCATAGAGGTATAGATTGAATCCATTGGTCTTGGCATCAAGCCACTCAGGACTATACTCTGTCATATAGTAGTCATGGAATTCTTGAACAAGGAGAAATGCTGATGCATAGTTGTTGGCAATATTCTCCTCTTCAGGAACTGGCTCAGCGAATGCAACGATCTCAGCAGTATATTCGACATCTGACATAAACCAGTAGCTCAAAGAGATGGACTCACTAGGATTAAGGAGTATGACCATGGTCGCATTCACTTCAATGCCATCTACATACAGCGAGAAGGGTATGTCTGATTCTGGATTCAATCCCCGATTGATGAGAGTACCTGTAATCAACGTCCATTCATTTGGACCAACTCTATCTACCACATCTAGGCGGACTGCGATATCGTGCTCAGGTGTTACAGCTGTATAGAGAAGCACATTCTCTAGAATCCTACTCTTGTCACGTGCGAAGCCCCACTCAAGGGTTTGTGTGGAGATCACAATGCTTCCCATCCCAAATGCCTGCTCTATAAGAACAGGATATCCACTATCAGTTTCCAGAATGATCTGTGATCCACCTGGAAGTGAGTCAACATATCCATGAACTGAAGCGCTCCAATAATCAAGCTCCTCGTCAGTGATTATATTGGGATTTGTCAGGATCGGATGAGATGGGTCTGTGATTGAGATGAGATCGTCAACATATGGAACATAATATGCACCACCTGGAAGCAATCCATCCACCCAGTAGTAATTCGTTGCAGCGTGAACTTCGAGAATGCCTCCACTTGCCGCATAGTCCTCAAACCAACCCATGTTCGCATAAACTCCATCCATGAACCAATCTGGTTGGTCTGATGAAATGATCACCTTGGCATACCCGCTTAGGTCGATCATGCCCATAGATAGATCGTCGTAGATATCGTATTCAACCATCCAAGTATCAAGAATCTCTTGATTCGATGGATGCCCCCATGGATTCCAGACTTGGAAAATAGCTACGGGGCCATCCAATGGTACCTCGAAGACATTTACAACTCTCTCCACATAGTTGTTCGTGAGGACTTCCTCGCCCATTACAGGATCTACAATCGCCTCAAAGGTGTAAAGACCCTCGGAAAGCGGAGTCCATAGATAAGAGAGTGAATAGTATGATCCATTGTCTAAGACAGGAATGACCTCAGAAGCTACCTCAAATCCATCGAGGTACAGCGTACATGCGACATCATATTCGGTATTCAATCCTTGATTTCTTACCAAAACTTCTACCGTTACTTCGGTTCCAGGATCCACGACTCGTGGAACGTTCATACTCACACTTAGGTCATGCTCAGGAATCTCATAGTTGGACCACCCAATCATATTATACATAAGTTGCACATCTTGGCGATTGGATTGATATTCAGGTATATTCGAGCAGAACACCATACCCCGATAGGTTATGATAGCAGCAACATCCTCTGGACCTGAATCAAGTGCCACGTAGGTTCCACCTGCCAAGGCGGAGCTATCCCAATGTGTGGATTCTGGGAGATATGAGAGGTGATAACCTACAGAGTATGGGTCTGGAATGCCTACGAAGATCGGGTGATCGGGATCATATTGATCCAAGGATTCGAAGCCAATGCCTATCGCAGAGTTGTATGTCCAATCTATAGTTGGGCTCAATCCCAGGAAGGAGCCAAGTAGTTCGGGGTGATATGTGACGCAAGAGCTTGTGACAACAAGGCCATGACCCTGTCGTGTGAATTCTATGATGGCTTCGATCTCAAACTGATCCAGAGGCTGATACGTGTAAGCCATGATAAGAACATCTGGATTTAGTGCTTCCAAGTCACTCAGTGTGATCAGCGGAATACTCAGTGAAGTGTAATCTATTAGGATTGGCATCTCACCGTAGTCAGCCCAATTCGAGTTGATTAGATCCCAGCAAGCAAGATCTGGAGCTTCAGTGAAGTACCCTCTTATGACTGCTGCATGAATACGAACGCCCACGAAATCCACGGCTTCGATGTATCCATTCAGTGTCGCACTGACGGAGATCAACCCACTGGTTTCTGGATGCAAAGTGAATTCAGCATATCCGAACTCATCACTCAAACCTTCATCAAATACACCACATCCATCAAGAACCAAGTAGCAGTTCTCCAAGGGATACCCTTCATAATAGTCGTAGCAGTAGACAGACACTACGCTTGCAGATCCTCTCTCAATATATTCAGGCTGAATATCCAGACCGATAACTGGGACATCATAGCAGATGATATACGTTTCATAGCCTAGATAGTCCTCCTTGGTTATGTTCACAAAGATATATCCTTGGAATGAGGGACTAACTTGGAATGATGCGTATCCGCTAGCATCGGTGATATTCCATGTGGATACTCCACAACCTTCAGCGATAACAAGGGCTCCTTCGACAGGTGTCCCTGTTCTGCTATCAGAAACGACGATATCGATGACCTCACTCTCTCCTGTTCGTAGCGCATAGTCAGAAAGCTGGCAATCGAGACTCGGATAGAGCAGAAAATTCACTGCATTCTGAATGATTCTGTCGCGAGTTGCTTCGTCACTAATGGCATCGACTGAGAATCCAAAGAAGACGACTCCTCCCTCTGAAACGGATGGGTTCAGAGCCGCAATCGCGGTGCCACCTTCATAAGACCCTGAGTATCCGCTTACATGGATAGCACCTGAGGTCGGTATCAGAACTTCTGCAAATGGTGATCCGAGTCCATCTTCAAGCCAAATCGTTGAAGGAATACCTGACGTAATTGCATGAGGTGTATTCTCGAGATATAGTGCGCCTGTGTTGGTGATACGCTGGTCCAACTCGACATGGAAGAAGGATGAGAATATCCCGCCAAATTGTGATTCAAGAGGTGTGAGGATGGAACATCCTTCGAAGAAGAGGTTTCCACCTTCATTGTGATATGTCATCAACACATCGAGTAGATAGCTATCTGAAGCTATCAAGGGCGTACTCATGTGATCACCAACAGACACAATCACTGCATCGTACATGTGGAGGAGAGCCAAATCAGGTGTCATCTCATATCTGGGTCGATAGATGTCAACATTGAACTCGTCCTTCAATGCTTGATATATATCTCCATAGTTGGTTGAATCTCCTGCATTGTCATCAACCCAGCCTCCTGGGTACCAGGGCCCCCAATCTCCTGACTCATCAGGAATGATTAGAACTGATCCTCTCATAACATCAAAATGGAGAGTGTTGGCTCCAGTTCCGGACGGAGATACAATTCGTACATACAAAGAGAGATGTCCGAATCCATTGATGTGAATTCCATCTGCATAGACACCATCAATAACATCGAACGTCGTTGAAGACAGAACTCCTCCTTCGGCATCAAGAAGGTATGCAGTACCAATACCATCTACACTGCTGTAGCCGGAGAAATCAAGAATTGTATCAAAGATGGGTTGAGAATCCAATGAAACCTGGATGTCAGCGAGACCTACTTCGAAGAATCTTTCTGTCGTATACTCGAAAGGCTCAGTATAGGTAGCGGTAACCTCGTAGGAGCCAGGATTCTCACTGGTTACGAATGGTACATCAAACCAACCCCAATCGCACATGAAAAGATCATCGACTAGGATGGTTCCCAAAGGATCTGAAACAACAACTCCTACATTGCTGAATAGCGGTAATCCATTGAATGTGGTAGAATTGACTCCGATCTCTATGTATTCATTTGTCTCGCAAGGAGGCGCGTAGATCTCAACTTCATTCTTCCAATATAGCTGCATTGATGGGTCTCCGAAGTAGATAGCATGAATCACTGTTTCTCTGGAAATGTCATCATTCATATCGTATGTCGTTGCCATTTCGATGGTTGCATCACGCAATGCCATCTTTGGAGAAGCGCAATAGTGGTTCAAAGCCGAATCGAAGAAGTAACCCCAAAATCTGTTGTGCAGTCCATCAAAAGCATGATGACCTGCCCAAGCGATGCGAGTAGCGCCTATATAGGCACATGCACCTCCATTGGGGTTCCTAAAGAATGCTTCAGCGATCGTTGGCTCTCCAGCCTCATAGTCGAACGCAGCTGTTTCACAGGCCATGGCAAAAGCGAATGGTGTACGATATCCATTTGCTAGTGATAGTGTCTCTGGTACAGTGAGAGCACTGACCCAGACATTATATGCACCGTGATCGAAGAAGTCGATTATGCCAACTCCTTGGTTTATCCGAGCTATGACGTTGGCATCAGATAAGGTACCATCCGTTGGATAAAGACGATCAACATCGAAGAATGAACCGATTAGGTATGGTTGGTTCAGTTCAGCTTCAGTCATCGCACAACCATCACCATACGCAAAGCAATTAGGTCCAAGAAGAAGGACATCATTCATCCAGTCCCCGGGTTCTGGACTGCTCTCGAGGATTACGATTGCGTCAAGGACATCTTGTGCCTCTTCTGGGGCTTGTACTGGAATTCTTCCAACCATCAATTCCGGGAAGAAATCAACATCATCACCATATTCCCCATAAAGACCATTCCCATTAGCGTCCCAATCACCATCAAGACATTCGAAATAGAGATCACTGGGTTCAGTTCCATTGTCCAATCCTTGACCTGCATGAGCTGGGTCCATGACTTCTCGGGCGGGAACTATGTCCCCATCTCCAACAAGAAGAACGTATTGGATATCATCATTATTATAAGACTCAATTAGATAATTTCGAAGCTGTTCAGCAGCATCTCTTCCAGGCGAGGTAGTCATGATATCTTGGATGGAAGTCACATGCATATTGAAACCTATGTATGTCTTCCAATCCACAAAATTCGTGATATATGGGATATAAGATTCATCAGCAACTATCAGGTATCCCTCGCCATCACCGAAAGCAAGAGGCTCGGGTGAAGTTGGCATTAGAAAGTCATTTAGCTGGACAGAGTCGTCGAATTTGATCTCAACCTCAAAGTGAAGTAGTAAGTTGCCGAGCATCTGTGCTGGATTATACTGAAGTGGATGGAGTGTCAATGATAAGCAGAGATCACCATCAATTCCTACAATGTCGAAATCAAGAACATTCGAGGGCATGAATTGATTGGATGCATAGTGTACGGGATCACAGAAAGGAAGTCCAATCGAGGGGTCAAGTTGATGAACGCTCAGAGGTTTAGGTCCTGGCATCAACGCTAGATCCGAGATTGGATATCTGACCTCATTACGAACTCCATACGAAACTACATTTGCCTCCAGAGGCAAAGTAATGATCTGCTTCACATAGGGAAGGATTGGCTCTCCGTATGTATGGGTCAATTCAGTGTTCCCAATTACGACGGTCTGATAGTTCCTACTACCAATGGTATATGTTACTTGGTTATAGGAGCCGATGGTACCTGTAATGATGAGCCGGTTTCCTTCAACAGAATATTCAAGATGTAAGCCCTCCCCAGAGGATTGATAGAATTCAGTCTTGGGATGCGCAACTTTTGTGACAGCACTCTCATATCCAGAGAAGAGATCCAGAAGTGGGTTTATTTCCCCATCCTTGCTTTCAGTACTTTTAGTAGGTGGATTAGTAACGGACGCCTCTGATTTCTCAGTGTCCGTTTCTGGATTCGTCTCACCTTTGGTTTGACTATGCCAATCAGGTGGCGAGTATGTTGTCTGGCCATCAGCTGCAGTCGGATACGAAGGTATCGTTGAAACTGCGACGAATGGTCCAAAGAGCACAAGAACTATGACTAACAGAGAAAATACTCTCTCTCCTTTTCTCAAGCTTATGAAACCCCCAATCCATGCGAAGTGTACCTGCAATCAAGGTGACCGAACAGAGCGATTATGAGCGCATCATTCGATACACCATCGCACACGAGTTGCTGACAGAAGCTCCAACATGAACGCATTTAAACTCTAGGATTTTAGTAAAACGAGCTGCCGGTTATTGTCTTTTCTACCATGTTAGGAAGGTAACCTTTCTAACTAATATTCTATGTTAGTGATGCCTTGCTTCTCTGCAAAATCGTGAGCGTCCTTCACGTTGTCAAAGCATTTGATTATCTCGTAAGGAAAATAC
Source organism: Candidatus Thorarchaeota archaeon (assembly GCA_016933575.1). Classification (GTDB taxonomy): domain Archaea; phylum Asgardarchaeota; class Thorarchaeia; order Thorarchaeales; family Thorarchaeaceae; genus SMTZ1-45. Next base: position 33,684 of record JAFGAR010000160.1, on the reverse strand, counting down.
ACCTGTTCCATCTCAGGAAGCTCTATGATTGGACGGGGAGTACTATCAGCGTTCTTGAAGATCCTTATTGCGCAGAGTTTCTTCTTCGAATCATCCTCTATGACGCGAATGATTTCAAAATGTTCCCAATCATCAGGCATAACAAAAACAAGGAAAAATCCTATCTAATAATCTTCTGTTGACGAATAGAATGGCATCATATGGCGCTCTTGGGGTGAAGCTGTACCAGATTATCGATGAATCTATTAGATAGTAGGTATCCAGACATATTGGTGAAACCTAATGGTGTTATTCGGTAGCTCAGCGGAACTCATCATAGATATCAATCTCATCGCTCAGTATCTTGTCCTATTCCTCTTGATACTCGGATTCATCAAGCGAAAGCCCTTCAAAACCCACGGATATCTCATGCTTGTCATGACGATTATCTCTGTCGGCACTACACTCCTAATCATGGGTCCAAGTCTAATACTCAACTTCTCTACACATCCCCCGACCATCCTGGTACATTCGATTGTTGGACTGATTGCTATCCTTATTGGAGCACTGTTCAATTTCAAGTTCTTCAAGGCAATGAAAGAGAAGCAACCATTGATGTGTGGATCGAAGAACTTCATGCGAATCGCCTTCGTGATTTGGCTCATCCCGATACTAGGAGGTACATTCTTCTACATCAGCACATACTTTGTGGTTTGATTCGAGATATCACCTGATGCCATAGACATCAGCGATGTATATCTTTCGTATCGCATCCCTGTTGAGACCAAACTCTCGCTCCACCTGCCCACTTATCTCTTGAGTGAGTCTGCAGACTTGATCCGCGCGTCGTTTCGAATCAGCCTCATCGATTCCCTTCACTAACATCGCATCCATAAGCGCATTCTCAAAATCTGTAGGCAGCCAGTTCAGTTCGCGAGTGTAGAATAGTCGCCATTTAGGAGCAGGTAGATAAGACCTATTCATAGCATAGATCACTTCGAGTATCAAATCGATTCCGTAGTTGACTGAGTATTGGGCAGACACCAAGTGTCCACGATCCCGCCATAGATCTATCATCGAGGGCACGTAGTCATCAGTAGGGCAACAATACCATGAAAGATAGACCAGAGGATGAGCAAGTCGTCTTCTCCATTCATCATCATTCAAGGCCAGTTTTCTTTCGAATTGCTTCTTTACCTCACCCTGTCTGTCAAAAGCATAGATTGCATGAGAAAGGTCCCATCTTGTGTATTCGTTCCACTCTCTACTGATGTACTCATCGAGAAAGTACACCTCTATGTCTATCTCCAAGCCGGATCTATCCTCATGTTGAGCTGCGAGTGAGCTAAGGAAGTCCTTCGCGTAGGGATCGTCATTATTGAACAGAACGACCATGTCAAGGTCTGAATGCCTGTCTACAAAGCCACGTGCAAGTCCTCCAATGTAAAGGACTCCCTCGACAGAACTAAAGTGTGAAAGGCTTTTCACTATCTCATCAGCTATTCTCACGAACGAGTCGATTCGGTTCTCACCCTGTAATCTATCCATCATTCTCACCAACTCTGAATATCCTTGTAGTATGTGTCAAATTGACAATGCATCCACTAGTGAAAGTAGAAATGTATCGATTGCTTTCTTTTTTGTATAGCTCTCCTCAAAGGGAGTTTCTGAAAGCTTGCCCCCGATCTCACCCACGAGGATCCCGGTCTTGCCATTCACGATGCAATCAATACTATAAGCACCGAGCTTTGTGGCTAGGATTCGATCTTGTCTGGTAGGATTCCCGCCTCGTTGGATGTATCCCAGTACAGATACTCTGCAATCCTCTCCGACCATCGAAGACATCTTACGGCTTATCTCCATCGCATCACCTTCCTCATCTCCTTCAGCTACGATGATAAAAGCGAAATTCTTCCCTCTTGCCCTTCCGGCCACAATGTCATCAGCTATTTTCTTTAGATTTGTCTTGGTCTCAGGAATGACGATGGCTTCTGCACCACATGAGATTCCTACATCGAGTGCTATAGATCCAGAATCTCGACCCATGACCTCGATGAGAAAGAATCTGTCGAAAGCCTGGGCGGTGTCGCGGATCTTGTCTACTGCATCGATAGCATTGTTGACAGCTGTGTCAAAACCAATGCTGTAATCTGTTCCAAACACATCATTGTCGATGGTGCCTGGAAGACCGATAATTTGGCCGCTCCATACCTGCTGAAGCTTGTGCATGCCCTGCATCGTGCCATTCCCTCCAATGGCAACGAGGGCTCCGATTCCCGCCTTCTCCAGAATTTGAGCTGCTTTCATTTGCCCCTCTAGGGTCTTGAACTCCTTTGATCTACCCGTTGTGAGGATTGTTCCTCCACGATGGATGATGTTAGCTACGGACCGCGGTTGCATCTCGTGGAATTTTCCATCCAAGAGACCCTGTAATCCTCCCATTATCCCGATGATCTCTAGTCCTTTTGAGATGCCGACACGAACCAGTGCTCTGATACACGCATTCATGCCGGGGCTATCACCACCGCTGGTGAGAATTCCTACTTTCATAATGAGTGTGATAGTTGATATTTCAGATAAGCTAATCGGATTCATACACGAAAAAATGAGAGATATAGCATATTCGTTACAAATATCAACAGGAGAGTGATGTTAGTGAATGAATTGATCTCAAACATGTTTCCATAATGATTTGGCGATAAGACTTATTGCCTTTCAGGATGAACGACAATTAGATGGCATCAATGATGCGGAAAATCAGTGAATTAGCAATGCTCAGTGGTCTAGTCATTATCCTTTCCATAACCTTTGCTTCTTTTGTCTATATGATTGTCTGCTTTGCTGAAAGCATCATTCTTTGGACAACATGTACATCATCTTTTATGATAGGAACTTTGATGTTCCTCTTCCTAGGATATGATTTCAGAGAAATGATGAAATCATCTAATTTAGTCATAGATGATCTTGGTGATGTATTCATTCTCTCATATCCGATTCTGATATATCCTACAGTGATATTTCCAATGATATTTACGAATGAACTAATCCTAATTGATGAATGGTACTGGTTCTCAATCCATGGAATCATCAACCTCACAGGCTATATTCTCTATTTTTCTGCAAGATCTTTTATGAAAGAATATGTTCACGCCGAGAAGAAACGAAGACGAAGAGGCAAAAGAAGTCCTATCAGCAAACGGGAGATCCAAGAGATGGCTGAGAACAAGGACTTCGTTGGTCTTTGCAGAATTCTTCACAATGATGTCAATTTCCGCAATAGAGAGCTTGCTGCGCATCTTCTAGAACAAGGAAACGATGAAAATGCTGTTAAGTGCCTTCTATTTGGTCTTGATGATGATGAAATTTCTGTTCGCATCGCATCATCAATTTCACTGCTGAAATTCGAAAGATATGAAGGAAAGGACATACTAGAAACGGTAGCTGAAACAGGCTATAGGGATGATAGAGTGCGAGTAATCAAAGCATTACGAAAAATCGATCTGGATTGGGCTGTAAGATTGGTCGAAAGAGTGAGAGATGATGATGATTTATGGGAATCTGTTACAGAATAGACTGCACTAAACTAGGTTCATTTCGCATTGCAACTTCCTTATCAAAAAAATCATCAGACTGGCATTGATGAAGACCGTATTTCTATCTTGGATGCCATTAGTGGATTAAGCGATGATTGGTCTCTCGAAATAATAGATCTTGGACTATCGTATAGTAACGAAGAGGTTAGACTAGCCGCAAAGAAAGCTAGAGATGGAATCTAGGGGGAAGTCATTTCTCTGCAAAGAAGTGAAGATAATCCGTGCCAGGTACATCATAGCCAAGGTCTCTCAGTAGCAATGAGAGTTGACCTCTATGATGTATGGTGTGAAGTATGTATTGCATAACGAAATCCTCAGAAGCAAGCGAGAAGGGAGTTTCACTAACATGGGGTACATTGACTGAATCTGTGGGTAGCGCAAGAGCAAGCTTCAACAAGCGTATATCGAGCTCCTGCCATCGTTCGAGTATCTGCTTCATAGTGGCTTCTTCAAGCCACTCCCAGAATTTATCATCAGACCCCTCGATTGTATAGAAGCAGGTGAACAATGCAGCTACAATATGAGAAGTAATCCCCTCGATAGTCCGATTATTGATTACCTTCGTGTAGTCCTCTTCTGGGATTGAGGCTATCAACTCTCGATATTTCTTGCACGACCACACATGATACTCTGCTAGGTTCTTTGAAATCATCATTTCTCCCTCAGAATGACTCAGCGATAGTAGCCCAATGACTTGAACACATATGAAATATCTTACAATGTGTACAGAATCATATGAGGCTTCGCATCCTCAGAAACACGTAGAATGGAATCGTGAGAATGAAGCTAGCTAGAAGCACAATCAGGAACGCTACTGGTTCTTGCTCTAGCGGCAAACCCACATTCATTCCATAGATGGAGGCTATCAGGGTAGGTACACTGACTAGTAGAGATACTGCGGTCAGGGTTTTCATGACTGTGTTGAGGTTGTGTCCAACGATGCTATCATAGATCTCCATTGCATTCTCAATTAGCTCCCGATAGATCTTACTGAGCTCGATCTGCTGCTGAAGGTCGACCTCCAACTCCTCAAGACGGTCCTCATCAAGGATCATCTTCCCAAATCTTTGGAATCGTTTCATTCCACGAAGAACTCGTATATTGCCTTTCAAAGCGGCATCGACGAATATCGCATCACGTGATAGTTGAAAGAATTGGTCCATACGTGATGGATAAAGATCCTTCTGAATGGTCTGCTCGGTATTCTTTATCGTTGCCTCAATAATATCCAGAACGGTCTCAAAGCTATGGATGACGATCTCCCATTGGTTGTAGATGATCTCACTCGCAGTTGTACTTCTTCGTATCAGATGTCGGAGTCTTTTCTTCTTGAGCGGTACAGGTTGATGCTGCATGATGATGATGTCACGTCCATTCGTGAAGATACCAATGGGCGCAGTTGAATACTCCCGTGTGGGATCGTTCAGATCCACGGGCACTCTCAAGACGATCATGGTAAATTTATCCTCGATCTGGATACGAGGTCTCTCATCCATGTCTAGAAGATCTTGTAAATCCTCAAGATCCACCTCGAACTTTGTTGAGAGTGGACCAAAGAATTCAGGTTGTATGCCGACCATCTCGATAAGAAGGGGTTCGTCCGGAACGCTGTCCAGGTCGGGATATTTGATGCCGCTTTCAAGTGCCATAATTGTGAATGTGTATTCTTTGGACTCACTGCTCATGCCTTTTCACCTCTCATGCATTATAGGCAATTCAAATACTCTGAGGTATAAGGTTCAGAATATTACATTGACTATGCACGTAACGCAAATCCGAAGAAATGTCTTTTCTTCATAACCTCGAATTCTAAATCACGACACTTTCAATTTCCACTTTACGCTTTTTAATGCTGAGTGCCTCTGATGGAATCGATTTGCCACCAAAAAGCTCAGCCTCCGGGAGACCTCTATACAAAGCATCTGCAATCCTTGCCATCGCATCTGCTTTCATAATGCCTGATCCACTCGCACCATTAGCTACAAGAACTCCATTCTCATAGTAGACGAATGGAATAGCATCAGGTGAATAGCAATATCCTCCAGCCCAGCTGTTGACTGGACGGGTGGAAGAGAAGTCAGGGTAGTAAGCGGATAGTACTGGGAACATACTGTTCTCATAGTAGGAGCTTTCAGGTACGTAGTCCTCATCCGTTTGGATATACTTGTAGGCTCTACCCAGCTTATCACCACATCCAATCCAGAATCCTTCTTCCTGCATCTGAGGTCTGAAATAGACGCCTGCACTTGGCAGAATCGTGAACGGGCACATCTCCATCTCGTTGAAGCCTTTGGTCCTGAGAAGTTGCTTGAGGCCTTGATTGTCACCATGCACGACAAAGAGCTGTCGCTTCTTGCATTTCGTCTTGCTATCCATTCCAATGGGATCGAGGAGCTCATTAGCCCATGCTCCAGTTGCAAGGACCACACATTCTGCTCTGACATCTCCCTTATTGGTCCTCACTCCAACTACCTTCTTTTCCTGCCACACGAAGGGTTCACCTGGGAGTTCCAATTTCGGGTCAGCTTCAAGGATTAGCTTCTCGACATTCACACCATATCGTGGCTTGACTGAACTCATCTTCTTGAATTCGTCAAGGTAGTACTCGACATAGCGTGTCGGATCCAAAACGCCACAGTCGCCACCATAGAGACCATAGCTGACCTCTTTCAGATTCATGAGCTCTGCTTCTTCACTGTTCGAGAAGTCCACATTGAGTCCGGGCATCATTTCCTTCAGCTCCTCCTTATTGTAGACTTTATAGTGAATTCCAGAAGCTTTCATTCGTTCCATCCACATCTGTACACTTGGATCATGGAATTGCGAATCACTGAGGAGCCAGAGGTATCCACATTTCTCGAAGAGGAGCTCGTAGCCGATATCATTCTGCACATGATCGATGAATTTCACAGAACTATCAGTCAAAAGCTGGTTGGTCGATGAAGCGAACATGTTCCTTACCGCAGCCGCACTCATGGCTGTGTTCGCTTGCCCAGCAGCGAGATTCCGATCCAGCAGAAGTATCTTCTTGTCAGGGTTATTCTTCTGGAGATAATAAGCCGTTGCTACACCGATGATTCCGGCTCCGATAATAACAATGTCAAAGGTTTCGGATTCACTCATGGATAATGCCTCCACGGACCTGAGCCGCGTGGGACACCTCTTACCTTTAACAGTTATGCTTTGCCAATACCAATTTCTCATTCAGCACATTTTTTAGAAGCTCGGTTAGCCGAAGTTTTAGGGAGTTCCATGAAAGAGTTCAGTAATATAGCCGTCCCTAGCAAAACCAGTAGCGTGGTAAAACAAGCTCATCAGATTTCATTTGAAAGAGGAGATGTAGAAGGTTTCAGTTTCATCATCCAACATAAAGATACTATACATGAAAGATTCGGTCCTGAATCAAAGGAGTATGCATTTGCATTGAATGATCATGCGACCTATTGTCAGATGAGGAGAATCTTTTCGCCCGGAATAGAGTCGCTTATTCAGGAAACTAAGATTGAACGTGCTACAGAACATCTTGAAATCGCAGCAAAGGAAATGATGGTGATTTACTCAAATTCCACCAAATACTATATTGATTGAGAAGATGAGAATCCTCATATTTCTGCAGAAAGTCAAGTAGATTCATCATAGATTGCTAGACGCAAATAATATTAGATGATTTACCGATGGCGGGTTGAATTGGGAGAGAGTCATATGCAAGATAGTAGGTATCTCTTTCTTGGAGTATTAGCTTTGATATTATTCATTGGACTAAGCACGCAATCTGGTACATCAGATATAGCATCTGTAAATTATAGCACGCCCTCCTATGAGAAGGAAATCGTGACTTCTGCAATTACTGTGTCAGGAGATAGTGCCTTCACAGGAGCTGGATTTACTGGTACAGGTACTCCCGGAGACCCGTATATTTTGGATGGTGTAGCGGTGACAACCTCCTCAGGAGGCAATGGCATCTATATAACTGGAACAACAAAGCATTTCATCATTCAAAACTGCATTGTTAATCTCACTGCTGCGAGTAGTTCATATGGAATACGTTTCAACGATGCGGATAATGGTACAATCTACAACTGTGAAATCTTTGGAACTGGAACAGGAATCTATGTGGACAATTGCGAAGATCTCAACATCACACAAACTGATGTTCATGATTGCTCTTCTGAAGGGATTCAAGTACTGGGAACCCCACATGTAGATTTGATCAACAACACGATTATTGATATTACGGGTTTCCGAGGAATTGAATTATTCCAAACCCCAAATGTAACAATTTCTGGGAACATGATAAACCGGATAAACTATGACGGTTCTCTTTCAAACTCGTGGGGGATTGTCTGTGAGCAAACTGACAATCTAACGATCACCAATAACGAAATTCGCTCTGTAGTTAAGGGGACTGGTGTTACTTTTTCCACAGGTAGTAACATCGTCATGGACAGCAATGTTGTCTGGCAAGCTTCTACATGTGTTCGACCCTATAGCACACCTGGAATCGTTATATCGAACAATAACATCTCATGTGGGTATAACTACAATCTCTGGATGCACACAGTAATAGGTGCTCATGTCTTTGGAAATAGCATCCATCACACTACAAATGCAAATGGTGTAGCACTGTGGTTGTATGGAAGCAGTAACAATATTATCGAGTACAATGATCTATTCGAATGCTATTATGCTATTCAAGCTGATAGTAATTCAGGAAATAATACAATCTCCGACAACAATCTAGGCTGGTGTGACTACTTTATTGCCTGGGATGATAGGACAGCAACTCCCAAGAATGTCTGGACATCAAACCAATTCAGCGATTTCTCCAGTAATCCATATAGTATTGCAGGAGCAGCATCATCTACTGATTCAATCGCATCATTACTCACTGATTCAACAGATCCGACACTAGACAGCCCTTCAGATATCATCATCAATGACGTTGATACAGACAAGTGGCTCACTTGGAAACCGGACGATCAATTTCCAGGATCATACTTACTTTGGATTAATAGTACATCGCAAGGCCAATTCGATTGGTGCAATTCCAGTATTTCAATCTCATTAGATAGTTTGGCCCCTGCAACCTACGAATATCAAATTATGGTCTTTGATGCCTGTGCATATGGATCTCAGAGTGATGTAGTCTGGGTCACAGTACTAGATACTCAGGATCCAATATTCACCTCTGCTACAAGCGACTATACAATCGAGTATGGTGAAAGAGTCTGGTTCAATATCACGGCAACCGATGACACGCCTGCATTGAAGAGGGCGTATATGGATGGTGCTGGTCCATATTGGAACAATGCATGGGCATCACCACTCACATTGAATTGGGATAATGTCTTTCCTCCAGTAGGAGAGCATAACTATACTATAGTTCTGATAGACAAGGCAGGTAATTCAGCGAAGGCAACATGCATTGTTACAATAGAAGATACAACAGCTCCGACTTCACCTGATTTTCCAGACGACTTCATCGCTGAAGCTGGTGATGATGCATGGGTGAACTTTACACTCAACGAACATTACAACGACGAATATGAGATCTGGCTTGATGACGTTCTAGATGTGTCTCTGCCATATTCTAATGGAGAGTATATTTCCTACATGTTGCATTTCGATACGCCAGGAGAACACAATATTACGGTTGTGGCATGGGATGACTATAGCAACACAATGACGGATGAGTGCATTGTGACCTATGAGGACTCAACAGGACCTAATCTTGTTGGACCAGCCGATTTCAGCTATGAGGCTGGAGAAACAGATATGGTCACGTGGAGTTGGACAGAGCTCAGTCCCAAGAACTACTCAATCTATGAGAATAACTCATTGAAAGTCTTCAGCACAACATTCTCAGGTGACATACAATACACACTAGCGGGACTTGACATCGGAATTTGGAATATTACTCTGATCTTCTATGATGAAACAGGTAACTATGCAATAGACGATGTCTGGGTCACTGTCGAAGACACGACCGCACCAACGCTAGTTGGCAACGGCAATTTCCAAACTGAACTAGGTGATACAGCGAATGTCACATGGCAAGTAACAGATATCGACCCGTGGGACTACGATGGTACATATCATATCTTTGTGAATGGCTCAGATGAGAGCAACGGAGTGTGGGATTCAAATGAACTATTCTATGTTTTCGACCCAGAAGTCGCATTGTACAATGTAACGCTGATTGTTACTGATGCATATGGTAACTCCGTTTCCAACACAACTTGGGTCACTGGTCGGGACATGACTATTCCTGAAATTACAGGCAATATCAATCAAGAGATTGATGAGAATGAATTTGTAATCCTCAATTGGACTTGTTCAGATTTAGCTCCTGACTCTCTTGTACTGACTAGAGATGGGACTGCAATTGTCGAAAGCTCTTGGGATGGGAGTGATTTCAGCTACAATGTGACAGGACTTTCAGTAGGAATATACAACTTCACCCTCACCATCTTTGACCAATCTGGGAACTATGCGTATGACACTGTATTCGTTAACATTACCGCGGTATCGACAACATCGACAACTACTACCACGACCACTACAACGGATACATCAACCTCTACAACAACCACAGGTACGAATACTTCAGGTACTGAAACTCCTCCGCCAGCTGATGATATCTTGGTAGTCCTACTCCTTGTTGGAGGTGTTGGTGTCATTGTCATAGTCATCATCATTACTATCATGAAGACAAGAAATCGAACATAATCGCTGCAGATGACTTGAATGACATTCCAGTAGGTGCTTTATCAGGAAACCAAGTCATTTCGGGCATCATTCTGGAATGAAGACATCTGGATTGTTCAAAACACAAAGAATGATATAGAGCCAAAGGTATAATCTCAGGACAATGAGTTCCCCCGTTTCAGATAGAGAAATAGACAAAGTCATAGATTTCGTTCTCTCTGGCCTTAGAGAATCGACCATTAGATGGTTCGACGAAGCCAATCTTCAAAAACGAGACATGGTCATCGTAATCGAGAAGATGCTCAATGAGCTTGATAGAAGGTGGATGGTTCAAAAAATCCCTCTAACAATAATCTATGTAGCCTCAAGGATTATCGAGGAAGTTGTCAATCGCTTTGAATATGAGAATGGTGAGGGTTCAGCTAAATTGGGTACGATCATTCTTGGGACAATGAGTGATGACTATCATTCACTTGGAAAGAATTTAGTGAAGAAGTTTCTCATGCCATTCTTCGCGGTGTATGATCTTGGGGTCAATGTAAGCATTGAGAAATTCATATCAAATGCTCAAGAATACAATGCGGATATTATAGCTGTATCCGCGCTAATGATGAACTCAGTTCTGCAGCTAAAAAAGCTGAAGGAATCCATAGACGCATCAAAATGGACTAAGAAACCCAAGCTTCTCGTAGGAGGAGCTCCTTTCACAATAGATCCCGAGCTGTTCGAACATACAGGAGCTGATGCATCAGCACCTACTGCACTCGTCGTTGCGAGAGAATGTATGCATCTTGTAGGAGTGGAGCACTAGTGAAAGCTCTGGAACGGTTTGTAAAAGCGGTCAGTTTTGAAGAGCCAGATAAGGTTCCACTCTTCCTCTTGATGACTCAGCATGGTGCAAAGATACTTGAATGAGTTCGCATGAGTACTATGGAAATGCAGAGAATGTAGTAAAAGGCCAGATTCTCCTGCAGGAGAGATTTCAGCATGATTGTCTTTACCCATTCTTCTATGCCGCTAAGGAGTACGAAGCATTTGGGGGAGAAACACTACACAAGCAGTTCGGTCCTCCTGAATCAGGACGACCTGTCTTTGACTCTGGAGAAGCACTTCTTGCTGCTGAGCTACCTGATAGCGACCATCATACCTTTGATATAGTCCACCAAGCACATCGAATGATGGTAGAGAAGAAAGGTTCCGAGATTCCCATTATTACAGCAGTAATCGCACCTCTATCATTACCAGTGATGTTATTTGGATTTGAAACATGGATGGAGTGCATCGTAGACACACCCGATATTGCAAAGCAAATCGTAGAATACTTAGTCGATTATACTCTTGATCTATCCAATAGCTTTTTCGAGGATGGACTCCATGCGTTAGCATTCTTCAACCCTGTTTCATCAACTCATATTATGAAGTTGACAGAGTACAAACATCTGTCCCTTGCAGCTGATAAGAAATATTACAAATCTGTAAACGGAGCTGCTGTATTTGCAATGGCGGGTAGTGAAACTCCCACACTAATACCTACATTGATCGAGCAGGTTGGAGTTCCCGGAATTGTTGTATCCAATTCAGATAATCTCAGGGAAATAAAGCAGAAATATGGAAAGAAACTGATTCTAATTGGAAATCTGGACAATATCTCAATGACTCATTGGAGCGAAGAAAGAGCTGAATCAGAGGTCAAAAGATGCATTGATGAGGCAGCATCTGGCGGGGGGTATATCATATGTGACCACCATGGAGATATCCCAAGCGCAGTTCCAGATAATGTACTTCAGAAAATATCCGAATCCAGAGATAAATGGGGAGTCTATCAGTGAGCGGAGGACATAAAGAAGATAGCTCAAAAAACGATCCACAGCTAGAGGAAAAGCAGCGTGAATTAGAGCGAAATTCAATCTACTACACGCAGCTTCGATACATCCTTGGCGAGCTTCTCAGAAGCTCTGATCCAAATACCGTCCTAGCAGCCATCCTGCAAGAAATAGCAACACTCACGGGAGGAATACCTTCACTAGCTATAGAATTTCATAGCGGTATTTGGGAACTCTTCTCATTGCGATACTTCGTGAATCAAAGCAAATGGGTTCCAAGGTATCTTGTCAACAATGATTTCTATAATTATGTGGTCGAGCAAGGTGAAATCTACTACAACATACATAATCCTGACAGATCCATTAGTAATGAAATTAAACACCATCTCGATGAGCTAGATGCTAAGTCAATTCTATTCTATACCCTAGAAGGAACTCCACGAATGGTCATTGAAGTGAGTAACGTAATAATACCAGATAGAATAGAGAGATATCTAGAAGCTGTAAGAGAGTTTGTCATTCCACTGCGTCTATCGATTCAGCATGCGATGCTACTTGAAGATAGTAATCGCGCAAGAAGGAGATCGGACCTCCTTCTTGATTTACTGTTTCATGATATTCGGGGTTCAATTGGAAATTTATCAATAGCATTAGAACTGATGGAAATGAAATGGGATGACCATTCAAAGTTATACCCCATCCTGCAGGATGCTATGAATCAAGCAAGCTTTGCGAGTAACCTCCTAAATCGAGTAAGACGAGTGTTGACTGCAAAAGGAGACAAAGATCTAGAACCATGTAATCTAGAAAGCACAATAGCAGAGAGCATCTCAACTATCAGAACGGCATTCCCAGAGAAGAAGCTGGATATTCAAGTTAAATCGCGATCAGAGAAACAGCACCATGTCCTTGCCAATGAACTTCTTCATGATGTGTTTCAAAACTTGATAACAAACGCCATAAAATCTATGAATGATAGAGATGATGAAATCGTAATTGAGATAGACGAATGGAAATCTGACTCGAACATCATACGGGTCGGAATCATTGACAAAGGAATGGGTATGCCTGAAGAGCTTAAACCAAAAATGTCTGGTAGATTCCTAACAGAGAGTACCGATGGCATTGGATTAGGGCTTAGCATCGTCATGAGACTCCTGGAGGATTTTGGAGGTTATCTCTGGTTCGAGAACCGAGTTCCTGATGATTGGAAACAAGGGACAATTGCCAATATCGCACTACATCTGTCGGATGAACCTTGAAAGCACTGAACTCTGTTTGGTGTTAGAAGTGTACGGATTTTGTAATGCAATCACAACTATCATAAGGGAATGAATTTGGCTGTGGGATGACCCCATAGCATAGAGGTAAAGATCATGAGTGATAGCGATAGCCTTGACCTCACCTATGTTGAGGGTCGTTCGGACACAACTATGTTTGCTATAGGAGCTATATTGGCAGCTCTCTATGGCTTGGGCTCTTTGATTCCAATTAGCGTCTTCATCGGTGCCACAGCATCGATAAGTCTAACACTAGTCATAGCACCACTGTTCGGTGTTCTGCTAGGACCTTGGCGAGGTAGTCTATTCGGCTTGGTCGGTGGTGTGATTGTCTTCCTTATCGGTGGTTCAGGTGGTCTCTTCCAGGTCATACCAATAATGATTCTTGGACCGGGTATCTCAGGACTACTTACAGGCCTTTGTGCAACACCGCAAATCCGCGGAAAATGGATTCCTGCATCTGGGTTGACAGCTGGATATATCTACATGATAATCATCCTGTATGAGATTGAGAACCATCTAGCTTGGTGGTTTGTCCTCTACTACGTACTCGCACTATTTGTCGCCTTGGGTCTTCAGCTGACAGATACACAATTGGAAATTGGTGACATCAGTAAGCGAGGGATTCTCAAACTGATCCCCTTCCTACTTATTGGAACGATTACTGAGTTCTCCATGATGACATTGGGTGCAGTCTATATCCTGCATCTGCCACCTGCATTTTTCGGTTTCGTGGCATTCCCCTTGATGCTCTTTGAGAGAACTATAGCGATCATCATCAGTCTAATCATAGCAGTCGCTGTTCTGAAGGCATTCCCACAAATATGGCAGAAGCAGGACATTCAGTGAAGCGACTCGATGATTATCCGCAACGCATCTACCTGGACACCTAGAGGCATAGTGGCTAGCGAGGCATCGTTCTTCTCTATAGACTGGTCAGGCAGGGGTGGTACATGAACGAATGCCACCTTTGCTTGAATATTGCTCATTGACAACCAATGAAGCATAGTGAAGAGTATCCAATTGCACCCATAGGTTCCAGCATGATAGCTGACCCCAGAAGGAATGCCATTATCCTTCAGCTTTCTTACAATACTATGTAGATCAATTGTGGAGAAGTACGCTGCAGGAGCAGATGGATCTATAATGTGGGATGTGGGTTTGTATCCGTAGTTGTCCTCTCTCTCGGTATTCAGAATGTTCAACCCAACGTACTCCAAGGTTATGATGGGACGGTTAGCCTGTCCGCAGCAGATCACATACCTTGGTCTCTCTTTGGCTACGAAATCCTTCAGTAGTTTGTCAGCTTTTCCATAATCGAGGGGTAGCACTATGCCACGGATCTCATGCGTGGTGATTTTCTTACCATCAAGCATTCTCACTAGCTCTTCTGAAGGATTAATTGAGTATCCATCGAATGGTTCAAACCCTGATAGGACCACTTTCACCATACTAGTCACCTGATACGTCAAAACGGAGAGCCAGATATTCCTTTTGAAGACCTATGTGAGTGCAACGAAGACGAAATAGATGCCAAGTATGATCTGGAATATTCCAATTCCAACATTTATCCAATTGACTCCACCATAAGTAGTACGTTTCTTAGCTGCATCAGTCCCAACAGTAAGAAAAGCTCCAAACAGGAAGTCAGTTGATATGTGAACGAGATAGATCAACACCCCAGCAAGAAAGACAGTGCCGACTCCTACTTGAAGCTCGCCTATTAAGAGTGTCACATTACTGAGACCAATTGCAGCCCACCATAATAGAAAGTACGGAGAGAGGATACTCACGAGAGCTCCTTGAGTCGTTGCTTCAGCTGCGCTAGATAGTGATTTTGATTCCGCGCTATTCTCCTTCTCCTCAGATGATGTCTTGAAACGATAATCCTTCAAAGCCAAGCCACCAAAGAATACGATTACAATCCCCCCAAAACCAATCATTAGGCTAGTAGCAAGTTGATCAAATGAAAATATCTGAACACTGACTATGATCGCAGCTACTATCCCCAATTCAACTATCGCATGTCCGACCATCGGTAATATTCCATATAGTCGACCGTGCTTGCTTGACTGCATGACGACTGCAGCAGAGAGAGGACCGGGAGCCAAAGCTCCTGTTAGAGAGAGTCCGAACCATATTGCCAAGATCTCAATTATGCCCATTGTTGATCACAGTCAGCTCAAACTGTATCTGAATCCCCAAAAAATGTGATGCTAGTGACATATAGAATCATATCCTGATAATACCTGTATTACAATTCGGATATTATGTGCTCTAGAATAAGTTTAATAGCCCTGTTTGGGGTGTTCCTGTAATTCTGTGGGGCTGTAAGTCAGTGAAACAAGTTCAGGTTACCGTTCCCTATGAGAAGACCGAAGCGGTGTTTGATTTTCTTGTTGATGTTCTGAATATCAAGAACGTCGTAAGATTCACCACCGATAACGCACATCTACTGCAATTCAGGATAGCTGATGACACTATCAACGATACATTGGAAGGCTTGAAGAGTCGAGGTGTAGGCGTGGAATTTGGTTTCATAGATATTTGGGATCTCAAGGCATCCCTACCAAGGGAAGTAAGTGAGGACACACAAGAGAAGAGAATCCAACGAGAAGCGACATTAGCTGTAGAGGAAATCTATGACAATGTAAAGAAACAGGCTTCTCTAAGCTTTGATTTCATCGCATTCATCATCTTCGCTGCAGTAATGGCGGGTTTCGGATTACTTCAGAATAACATTACTATCATCGTAGCATCTATGCTTCTCTCACCACTCATGGGACCCATGCTAGCTGTGGCTCTAGGATATGTTGTTGGTGATAGGCAGCTGTTCGTAAAAGGTACAACGACAGAGCTCGTAGCTCTTGGACTGAGCTTTGGAATAGGTATCATCATGGGTGTACTCACTCCTATCCTCTACATTGAAGCTCCATTGATGACCGTTATAGAGGGACAATGGAATACTTCAGCATGGGCACCTGTATTCCTGACAGAGATAACTCGAAGAGGAGCATTCTCACCATTGGATGTAGGCGTCGCCATCTTTTCGGGAGCGGCTGTCGCTGTATCAGTGACAAAGGGGGACATGTCTTCACTGGTAGGTGTTGCAATCTCTGCAGCATTGATGCCTCCAGCAGTCAATGTAGGAATGATGATTACTCTTGGACTTATCAATGGATCATTGGCAGGTCTACAAATTGGGCTAGGATCATTAGCTCTCTTGGCAGTGAACATCATATTGATCGACGTGTCAGCTGTGATCATGTTCAAAATCAAGAAGCTAGGAGTGATAGCTGATAAGTCCGCAACATGGAGAGCAGTTACGCAATTCCAGAAGAGGAAGTCTTCGTCTCTCTATCATAGCCCAGCAGCTTCTTTCAAACCTGTAGAAGGAAAGGAAGAAAAGGACACTGCTGCTGCAACGACAAAGAACAAGGTAAACAATTCACCTTAGCGAAAATATCAGTATTACTCCTGTGATACATCGAATTATAGTCTAGATGAGGTTAACTTTCTTAGGATGTTGACCAGGAGAAATTGCAATGCATCTTAAGAACAAGCTATTCAAGGGCTTGACCGAGCACGATATTCTTACTTGGGAAGAAGAGAAGATGCGATATCAACGAAGGATGGGGCAAAAGGTCACAGATCTTCAATTCCTACGCCATCTTCTGATGATAGGTTCCAGACCTGTGATATCCAATAAGGAAGGGGTGTCTGAGGGATACCTTACTGGTCATGGACCAATTTATGAGAAAGGAGATACTCTTCTTGAGAAATACCGACATAGGTCAGCAGCAAAGGGATTGATAGACTTCCCTGATCGGAAAAAGAGTGAATCATCACCTGAATGTGAATCCGGCATATATGAGTAGGTGACTGTCATCACACACATATTTCTCAAAGCTTATATACCAAATATTCACTAGTTCTAGTGACCACTTAGTCACTAGTATTCCGATAAGTGGAACTGAAAAAGGGATGAACATGATTCAAAGAGTATACATAGATACTGAGCCAGAGTATCAAGGGAGCGAAACGAACAGCCTTGAACAAGGGCTCTGGTTCGACAACGGTCTCTACAGAGAATGGTTAGTGTTCTTATCCAATATATGGAACTCGATTGAGTATCTATAGTGATACCAGAATTAGGACATTATCTACGGACGGTGAATGGAATTGAGCAGCTCGGGAAAGGATACAGATTACCTAGACACTGTTTTCAAAGCGCTAGGTCATATCACTCGTAGGAGAATCCTTCGATTGCTAGCACAGAGACCTTACTATCCTTATGAGCTTAGCAAAGCTCTTGGCTTCACGTCACGTGTCATCATCAAGCATCTTGAGGTCCTCGAGAATGCGAGGATCGTGGAAACCGAGGCAGGTGAAACAAGTCTTGGCCCTGAGAGAACATACTACAAATTGCGTTCGGGGTTTGGGCTTTCCACCACCATACTGCCAAACTCATTTGCTGTTCATTTACGTCCACATAAAACACGGATCACAACCATCCGCGCACGAATATCCATACCTAAAGAGAGCTATGATGTGAGAGCAGTACGTGTCCTCCTCCAGGAAATTGAGAAGATTAATCGACAAATAAGTGCGTTAGAAGATAGAAGTTTGCAGCTGATCAATCAAAGAGGCTACTATATCAGGAAAATACAAGAGATCATGGAGGAGTGCTCTTGGGATGATGAGAGCTGTAGGCTTGTCAGACAACATATCAATCCAGTTGCGGTGGATGATAGAGATACGTCAGAGAAGCCACTTGAAGACGTGCTGAACATATTCGAAGAGCGCCTCTCTCATTCCATGAAGAAAGACGATTTAGATGATGAAGGAATCCAAATCGACTTCGAGTAAGCTACCATTCGAGTTCGATACCCCATCTCGTTCGATCAGAACCCTGCATACTCGGTACATACTCAATCGGATTGAAGGGCATCTCGATACCTGTTGCTTTCTTTACTGTAAGGTAGTTCTTGCCACGTGATGTCGTTAGTGTGATAATGCCTTGAGCAAGTGAGAACAGCTGGTTCATAGTGACCGAGTCAGCTGTGTCCGCATGAATAAGGTAGAACTCAATTGATCCGTTCTTGATGCTCTCTTCAACACTTTCCTTGAAGAACTGAACCACATCTCGAGCAGAGAAATCAATCAGTAAAGGAGTCAAAGCTTCGAACGTAACAACCTTGGGGTTAATGACATTCCTTAGGCTTCGCATCATGATGTTAATCTCATGAAGATGCGGTGAACACGTATGATTGCCTAGAATCTTCTGTCCATAGCTGACTTCAAGTATCTGGAAGTCCTCTGATTGTATCTTTGTCATATCCTCCATCAATTGGCGATTCCGAGCCTCAGTTACAACATTGAGTGTCTTCATTTTGTTGTCAAGGGCACTACGTATGATTGTCGTCATGAAGAGGTCATAGTGGCTTTCTTGAGATGCCATAACGAGATAGACATACCCTCTGGGAGGCCGATTCAATAGATTGTAGACTATTGTAGAGGCCAAATGATTCTCCACAGGGGTTCCTGTCATCAGATCGATTCCTCTCATTCCTCATATCTTAGATGCTTCTTTATGGTAGCAACCAGTGCCTTTCCGGAAAATGGTTTGATAATATATTCGTCAGCTCCTGCCTCTTTGCCTTCTTTGATATCCTTGCTTAGCCCCTTCGCAGTGAAGAGAAGAATTGGTGTCGACTTGAATTCCTGCATTCTCTTGATTCTTCTGCACACTTCAAAACCATCAATTTTTGGAAGCATCACATCCAAAAGGATCAAATCAGGTCTTTGTGATACAGCTAGCTCCAAAGCGGTTTCGCCATCATAGGCGCAAATGACATCGAATCCATGGCGCTCCAAGAATTTCTTCGCCAATTCAGTTGTTATTTCTTCATCATCCACTACCAGGATCTTGTTCTTCGTCATAATGCATCACCTATACAATCGGTAGCAAATCGTAATCAAGAAATCCGCTGGACAGTATCTGGCGAACTGCTAGATAGTTCGTTCTAGGATTGACACCACAGACACTTAGCACACCACTGATTTCCTGAACTCTAAGATGAACATGATGTGAGATAGACTCGCTCCTGATCTCCTGGTCTCTACTCAAAATGGATATTGTTGTGCGTTGAGTTGAGGACAATGAAGCTGAGATCTCCGCCATTAGACTTCTCACGTTAGTTGCACCATACATATTCTCCAAGGTGTCCAGAGCAAATAATTCTGTTACTTCATGATCGAACTTCCGTTCTAAGACACCTGATTCATATCGAATCTCTTGAAGAGTCTTCCAAGGATCCAAATCGATTCCACGGGTGTTGGAGTGAGTCCCTAAGGCTTGGCGACCGAAATACACCAGCTGTTCCTCAATAAGGGACTTGTCAACAAACTGAGTAAGACTCTTTGAGAATGATTCAGGTGACCAGCCTTCAGGGAGCAGAATTATGGCAGGTCGTCCTTGTTGCAGGTGGTTCGAAAGAAAGGGAATGTATATCGTTTCTAGATAGGGTACTGAGAGGTCATCCACTTCAACCAAAGTGAGATGTCCTTTCTTAAATCCTCCAGACAGCAAATGGTCCAGACTAGCATTCCCTGTAGACATAAACTCAGGAGAAGCATCTGGGATTGGGTCTCTTTCTACGGTTATGGCGGGATATTCATGTTGATACCAAGGTATGTATGTAAATCTGCCATGATGAAGAGTGAACAAGAAGGAATCCTGGTTTATGGGATGAGATCGCATCTTCTCGATAACTACCTGTCTATACATCCGTTGATTATCTCGAATCTTTTCGAGTTTTATCACTCCATCAGCTGAATGAAATAACGAGAGTGATTTCTGGTCTTGCCAGTTACCTTCTGTGACGAGAACTAGCTTCTTCCTCTCATTCCGAGCTGAATGGATCAATGTTTGCTGTGTCAAATATCTTTGAGTAGTATCCAGCGGTTCGATGAAATCAGTCCAAGAGTCAATAATCACAATATCGCCAGTGGGTGGGGTACTATCCAATTGAAGCATCTGTTGTATATGTTGATCGAATACCGCTTCCTCTGCCATCTCTCCCGCCATCTTCTTTGAAAATGACTTTGTGACATGCCGATTTTCCCAACCATCGATTTCCTTAGACAGATATTGGTTTATTGTCGTATAATTCTCTGCACTCGTGATGATCATCACAGAATTATCGAATTTCCGTAGTATCTCTTGTACAAATAATGACTTGCCTGTACCAGGTGATCCCAGTACTACCAAGATGAAACTATTCTGGGCTGACAGCACTTCCTCTATGCTTGGAGGGATTCCACCGGTAGTACTCATGCAACGATCCCCTAGTGAAGAGCATTTGATATAATCACCTTATATACATAAGTGGTGTCGCTTTGTAGCTATGAATTACCACCAAGCTTCTCGAGAAACTCGATGAAGTAAGGACACATCATCCCTTTCCAGAATAGGTTACCAGTACATCCCATCCTAGAGTATTGTCTGTCCACCCTGCATTCAAAATTCTTCTCGCGATCATAGAAGATGCACATCCCACCCTCAATAGATCTATCTTGAAATATCGTAGCTCTCAGGTTTCTCATCATACTGGAATCAGATGCGGCTTTCCACGCATCTGTATTCCCGAGAATATCCCCAATCTTCTTCGCTAGGCTGGAATCTACTGCTCGACCGGTTTCGAATTGAGTTATGATTACACTGACTTCTGCATTGAAGACCTCGGTAGGATAGCTGGCATCTTCAGCGTTGATTCTCGCCCTTTCATACGCTTCTATTGCTTTGTCTGCTTTTTCTTGTACGAACAGCAGGTCAGCTAGGAGGAAGCCAATGAGATTGCGGAGGTCCTTCATACCGGAGCATTCGACGACTTCCATGCTCTCTTGATAGTACCGCATTGCTTTGTCAAAGTCACCCCTTTGGAAAGCGATATCTCCAAGATTGATTTTTGATATTGCTATACCACGCATATATTCAGCTTCTTGACTGATTTCCAAGGCTCTCTGGTTGTATGTTTCCATCTGATCGAATTGACCTAGCCCTCTATCGATCTCACCCACATTGATCAAGGTTCTTGCTAGACCAACTTGATCGTTCAATCGCTGTTGAATAATGAGGATATCCTCAAAGTGATCACGTGCCTCTTGATGGAATCCGCGTTCCATGAGGACGACACCTTGCAGGTTCTTGGAATCAGCTACACCCTGAAGATACCCCATTCGTTCATACTTCCTTAGAGCTGCATTCAGGAGATCCATTGCTCGATCGTATTCTTGGGATTCTTCAAGAATCTTAGCACGATAATATCTGACATCAGTCAAAGCGAGGTCGTGATTCAGGAGTCGAGCTGTATCTTCTGCCGAATCCAGTCTGACCAAAGCTTCATCACGCGCTCCTGCTTGGATATCCACATTGGCCATCAGAATCCGAAGCCGTAAAAGAGCTGCTTGTACCTTATTTCGTATCGCTATGTTCTTTGAAGTAGCTTGGGTGACTTTTTCAATGCTCTCCGATGCAACGGTCTTGGCTCTTTCAGTATAACCCAAGTCAATCAATATTGATGCGAGTTGTCCTGACAATTCAGCAAAAGCGATGTAATCTTTGGACTGCCACACCTGATTGACATAGTTCCTAAGATTGTTCAACCACCGAGGATCCAAGCTCTGCCTGCAGTATGATGCTGCAGCATATCCTTTGCAGAGAATATTCTCACTTCCTTTCGCAAGAAGCTGATTGTATCCATACATACCTCGTAGGTATGCAGCTTTTGCACACATTGCGAGAAAGCCATCACTTAGGTTAGTCCATTCTCCACTTCCAATGTACTCCAAAAGGATATCTGAGAAGTGAAGGAAACGATCCTTTCCTGTTCGAAATCCTACAGATAGACGGTTAGCGATCTCTTTCCTCTCGGACTTCGTTATACGGTCCTCATACATTGCAAATTCTGGAATCACAGGACTATCAGTCAATATTCCTCTTCACTCTCTCGCCTGATATGTAGTAAGCAACCACATGACCCAAGAGATGCAATCAAAAGGGTTCTAGTAGTTTTGTTCGCCTAAATAGGCTACGCTAACAAATAATATATCTTAAACTATGATAGACTACGTGTTCCTTGAGGAGACAGAAAGGTGAAGGAAAGAATCAGTAGTGGGATTGAGGGACTAGACAAGGTATTGAATGGGGGGTATGTCAAGGGTCGTTCGATGCTCATAGCAGGAGGTCCTGGAACAGGCAAGAGCATCATTTGTTGGCATTTCATCTTTGATGCAATCCGTAGAGGTGGAACCGCAGTACTGCTTTCACTTGATGAATCCTCAGATATCATCATGGAGGATATGCAGGCATTTGGATGGGACCCTGAAACTGCAATAAAGGAGAAGAAACTGAGCATACTAAGTGGCACATTGCGTCTGGTTCCAAGAGAATCAGGATATGACTACCTAATTGCATTTGAGCATCCTCTTTTTCGGGAGAAACCCTTCACAGTGCCTAGATTGGCAGACTTAGTCAAGCAAAAAGCCAATGAAACAAATGCATCGCATATTGTTATCGATGGCCTAGGTCCATTGCTAGAATTCGCAGGAAATCGATTCGAAGTGCGACAAATGGTCTACGGTTTTATGAGAGAGCTAATATCTCAAGATTCAACGATATTGCTGACACACGAACTTCGAACGCTATCCGGAGCACAGAATGATGAGATGCCATACTTCATCTCAGATGGAGTCATCAAACTCGATATGATCTATTCCACTGGGGATTACATTCGCACGCTCCGAGTCGTGAAGTTACGAGGAGCGAATCATGTCATGAAACCAGTGATGTTCCGAATACAGAACGACGGAATAGTAGTCTATCCTGATGCACGATTGCCTGAGTGATCAAAGAATTGGCTCAACCTTCTTCATCATATCAATAAGGTCGAACATGGAGAAAGGTTTCTGTAGGAATCCTCTAGCTCCAGCAAATAGGACTTGATCGTTATCATCTTCGACAAATTCTGATATTGCGATGATTGAAGTGTACATGTCGATATCCAGGATCTTCTCAATGACTCTCATCCGTTCAGAATCAGAGATAGAAAGGTCAAGGAGCACTATTCCGACCTTATGGGAGCTACAGATGGCTAATAGTTCTTCCACATTGTCAGGTTCACCGATAACCGTATACCCAGCTTCCTCAATTGCCATTCTTACTAGTGATTTTAGAAGGGGGACATCACCAGCAATCACCACTCTCAAAGGTTTCACCTATTCAGTTGGGTCTATGATTCTAATTGTCGTTTTTCTAAATGAATCAATTTGTTACAGCTGTTTCAACCAAGTCCAACATATGCCGAATGGTGACAGGCTTGAGTCCAAAACTGATAGCACCATTCTTCATTGCTTCTTCTCGAACATTGGCATCAGCACTGATGAAGACTATCTTGGCGGCAGGCTCTATGTTGAGTATCTCCTTCATGGCCTCTAAGCCGTCTTTGTTAGGCATGCGATGGTCAAGAATTAGTACATCAGGTTTGGGATCCATTTCATGATACTTCTGAACAGCCTCTTCACCGTCATATGCATCTGCGACCACCTCGTGACCTTTGATCGCGAACACATCCTTGTACAGCCTGTGAAGAATCGGTTCATCATCGATTATGAATATAGATACCATGGGGTTTTCCTACCTATGATCGCTATGTGAATAACTTGAACCAGCTTACACATGCATGCTTTTCATTGTGAGCATGGTCTTAGTTAAACTTAGCGTATCTGAGACACATCTAGACAAATCATAGATGGTATAAAAATGAACTTGTGACTTCATATTCTCCAACATACTACTCTGTTTTATCCCTCAATTTCAATCAATAAATCGGATAGTGAGCCCTTATCCCCACCACTTGATTAACACAACTTTTCGATGAAATCCTTCGGTAGAATTCATCATAGTTAATCCGGATTTCCACTCCAATATCAAATGTATTTGTAATTATTTGTTTTATATTCCTACTAATAGGTAATAATATCACATAATCAAAGGAAATCTAATATATCAAGCAATGAGTTTCATAAATGTTCTTTGCAGTATAATATCGTAGGATCTGAAAGACTTCAAGCGATAGAGTAGCTCATATCCTTAGCTCTCCGGATTAGGCGTATTCGGTTTTCAAATACAGATATCTCCCATTCACCCCGAGTGCATTGAAATCCATACTCAATTACTGTGTATTGGTACTCTTTTTCGAGGATAATCAGGGTTATTTTCATACAAAATAATCGAGCAGAGTATATGATACAGTAACTGAGTATATGGCGATGTGTTGGGTGAGAAGAAAAAACCATCGAAAGAGATTCTTTCTTCCAGCACCGAGGTTATATTGAATACCTGCTTATTAGTATATATATTATTATAACAAGTAAATTAATTGTAAATAAATGTCTGCATGGTACAAATATGTACCATATAGTACATTTACTATTAACTCAAGCGTGCATCTAATTATATAGCCTAACATAAAATTGAGGGAAGGAATTTTTATAATTTTACATTTATTTGTGCAAAAGAGTGTAATAGTTTATGCAAATTTCTGCTAGAAAGCATACAGGCTAGAAATCGAAGAGAATCAATCACAGAACCAACAGACTTGAGAATTATGACATATTCTAAGACAAGCGCACCATAGGACTCCAAGAAGGTGTTGCAGACCTGTAGCTTCAGGGTATTACAGAGAATGAAATACCAGTGATGGCATGTAGTTCCTGATAGAATCAACGTAATGATCCATCATTCTAAACTAAGATCTAGCGATCGATAATGGATAAACGTGTATTCATACACTATAGCGTGTACTAACTTCTGTACTCGTAAAACATACGTGTACTGGGAGCAGATACTCCATATAACGCCCTTTTCCTTGTTGCTATTCTACTATCTGAATGTAGTGGGTAAACGTATAGTTATCAAAAGATTTGGAGAACATGTACTTGGACTCATACTTCATTTACTCGACTATAGCAGTACATGTATACATTTTACTCGCTCCGGGATCTTGAGATTTGCCGCAAATCACAAGAAACCATAAAGCCATCTTGATAAGCGTCTAGCGTACGCCTAGGACTACGTGATTGCCATGAAATCCACTCGCGACATCTTAGAGGCAATGAAGTCAGGAGATCTATCAGTTGAGGAGGCAGAAGAAGCATTGCGTACGCTCTCATTGACAGCGGTTGGACAGATTGGCATGATCGATCTAAACAGGGAAGAAAGGAATGGGATTCCCGAAGTGGTTCTTGCAGAAACAAAGAGTATCAAGAACCTGATTCAAATCGTTCAGAAGATAGTCTCAAGAAAGGAATTTGCCCTACTAACAAGAGTTCAACAAGCCAAATTAGAAACTCTTCAACAGGAAATGAACGAATATCACTTCGATGTGAGTGGGGATGATGATCATCTTACGGTTCTAGTTCATGACAAAAAATGGAGTGAACCGCAAAAGCAAGGAAAGATTGCTATCATAACTGCTGGCACTTCAGATGTTGTCTATGCAGAGGAAGCAGTAGCAATAGCGAGGATTATGGGGGTCGAATCTCTCACATTATACGATATTGGAGTTGCAGGCATTCATAGAATAATCGAACCTGTGATGAGAATCATTGAGGAAAAAGTGGATGCGGTTGTAGTCTTCGCAGGAATGGAAGGGGCGCTTCCTACGGTTCTTGCCTCACTAGTTGATATCCCAGTTATAGGAGTGCCAGTACCTGTGGGATATGGATATGGAGGCGCAGGAGAAACTGCGCTTGCCTCGATGCTACAATCCTGTGCCCCAGGACTCGCGGTTGTAAATATTGGAAACGGACTTGGTGGAGGATCTGTGGCTTGTCTCATAGCTCGGAATGCTGCCAAGAAAAGGGATTGAAGCATCAAAATAGTACCATATTTTAGGGATGAGTAGAGTTGCACACCCATGTCCTATGACACTGATATCCTCATTATTGGGGCAGGTCCCGCAGGGCTGACTGCGGCGAGGTATCTAGCTGAATCTGATGTGGACTATGTCTTACTTGCACAAGAGGATGTACCCTGCAAGGATAAGACCTGTGGAGGGTTTGTTCCAACTAGAACACTTCAAGATTTCAATGTTAGTGGAATTCAAGGAGCGCATGAGATCCATGCGATAAGGATGAAGTTCCCCGGTATGAAAATGGTGAAGGTAGAATTTGAAGAATCAGTCGGAATTAATACAACAAGAGAGAATCTTGGGCAAGCAATGCTGAATCTAGTATCGAATGCAAGTGATTCAGTAAGAATGAGATCAAAGGTTGTTTCTCTTACTCCAGCTCATGATGGAATCAGAGTCGAGTACGAAAGAGAAGGAGAGCGATTGTCAGTGCTCTCAGGGATTGTAATAGATGCAAGTGGAGCGAACTCAGTGAGTTCAAGGATGAAGCTTGTCCGTCCTAGAATCTCTAACGAAGCAATGGGCTACGGTCTACAATTCCATCTTAGAAGGAATGCAAATGCTCCAGACTTCCAAGGTATCAATGATTTCTATTATGGGCGAGAGTATTCACCGGGAGGATATGCATGGGTGTTCCCCAGAACGAGAGAAGTCGTTATCGGAACGGGCGGAATTGTGACTAATGCGAGGGCTGAGAGTAGGAAACTAACTAGCTATCTCGATAATCTGATACAGAATATCGAACCGACCAAAAGTGATGTCGCTGGAGCGACTATCTACAAGACAGATGCAGCTTTGATGCCTCTCGCAGGGATTGTCACACCATCCCACGCAGATGGGATGCTCCTTGCCGGAGATGCGGCAGGACATTGCTCTCCTATTTCGGGAGAGGGCATCCATTATGCCATGGTTGGAGGTAGATACGCAGCAGAAGTCGGGGCGATGGCCATTCGTGCAAAGAATGCGACTTCTCAGTTCCTGGCCAGATATGAATCGATGTGGAAGAAGGAATTCGGATCCGATCTAAAATGGGGCTTATGGCTTCAGAAGCGATTCACTTCAGGAGGCTCCTCAAGCATGGGCAAGAATTTCCTTGCATCGGAAAAGTCACAGAGAGTGATAGCTGAGATGTTGGTAGGGATGAGATCTGTTAGAGGCGCTATTCTAGCATCTGCGCCAGGTTATCTCAGATCGAAGATAAGAATCTGATATCTAGCTAAGGAGAAGGGGTTGGATGTTGATCCTTCAAACACTGGAGCAAACTTGGTAACTTCCCCATTGATGGATCTTGAAAGTATGCGTTCAATCTGAGTGTAATATTTCATATCAGATATGTGTGTAGTGCTATCTTCTGCAAGGGTCGACCAAGATGATATGCTATTTGCAATGGCTGCTCGTGTGCCCACTGCTCGATAGGCGCACCATTCATCATCGAATAAAGCATTCAGCTAACCAAGCTTCTCTAATGTGCGAAATACCTGGGCAGTTTGTTCGGTAGAGGTTTTATCAGAGGTGTTTGACGATTCTTGATAACAAGTATTCTAGATTATGCCGCAACGACGAAACGAAGGATTTATATTGTATTATTCGCATAATTTGAATAGTTGAGTGCGAGATACGCAATCAGAAAGAAGCGAATTGCGAATATCGCATCATTGGTGTAAAGACAAAATGCGATGAAGACGACGTTGAAACCTTGAACTTCGATGAACATCAAGCATTGACAAGGGGACCAACGTTCATCTTGACCGACATAGAAATCAAAGACTCAGCAACGTCTTCTTCGCAGCACACCTCTCGCAGTCTTTATCCAACCAGCAGAAAAGCAACCGTGGATCATACGAGGCGTGTCTGTTCGTGTTGATAGACAAACTTGCGGGATAGGGACCCCCGCAAGAACGATACTCCCCCCGACCTGGAATCACCCGGCAGACTCGCCCTCCTTCATTCTTCTGAATCTTCATGCTCAGGCATATGATCCCATTCATTATTTGGCCAAATTTGTCGACCCACATAGAGGGCGGCTTCAGACACAATCGGATCTGAGTCCTTCAATGCACATCTAATGAGAATCTCAGCTCGTCGCCTACGCAGTGAAAATGCATAGTGCACCAATTCGAGTTTGGAAGTTGAATCCAATTGAGAATAAAGATCAAGAAACCTCTGCTCGGCCAATTCTGAATCGATATTGACGAAGAGCTTTGCGGCATCCAATCTCTCAAAACGATTCTTAGGTTTGAAGCCAGATGGATTGAATGTCGCCGTATTAAGAACCTCCACGCTATCAGTCGTAGATGCAGAAATCTTGGATTCTCGCATGAAGTCTCGAGAGGCAATTAATGAAATCGCATTTGCGGATCTTAATCGAATAGTTGAGTCCTCAGAATTGAGAAATGATGTAAGTAGATCTTCGTGTTTGTCGGAGCCCATCTCACCTAGAATATCAATAGCTATGCATCTTTCTTCAAGCGTACCAGTTCTTGCGATGTTTGTCACTCTATCAAGATAGACTACAGAACCGAGTTGCTGGAATTGATGCAGCCCAGATAGGCGCATTCCCCGATCGGATGAGTTCATCGCGTTCATTACAGTCCTCAAAACATCAAGGCCTTCTAGTTCACGAGACCTATGCTCTAACGCTCTTCCCGAGCCAGAAGTAAGGCTGGCCCACTCTGCCAAATCGACTTCTTTCAACATCCTTGACACATCATAGTCCAGATCATTCACTACTCGAGAGATCTCATCCCAAACACCTTTTCCCACTACTTGGACATCTTGTTTGATCCCTACACCTGCGAGTATCTTCCTACCATAGCTAGTTGACCATAAATGAGAGATGAGATAACGTTCTCGAGTTTGACCATCGACCCTCAATACAGAGAAGGGTATTTTCACAGTAGACATCTCGTCGATACGACGATCAAGCAGGTCAGTCACGAAGATCATGAATTGATTCCCAGCAAGGTCCTCTATCTCAAGAAAGCGGTCAAGGAACCTTGTGTCTTTTTCAGCAAATAGCAATTGGACCATTTCAAGGAACTCTTCGCATGCATGCTGACGAGAAGTAGTATAGGAGAAGGTCTCTAAGAGGTCAAGGCTGCAAATGTCCAGTGCGGCATAGACAGGGAATCCACCAAGGAAATGAAGAATGTGATCACGAATCATCAATGAACTCTTAGTGTCCTCTTCCGAAACCTTCCGAAGTTCAAATCCAATGTGTACTAAGGATTCATCAGCTTGTAGGTCAACAAGTAAACGTGTACTGCTAGGGAAGTCCCCTAAATGCACTGCATCTAATAATTCGCTTAAAGACACTGAACGCCTCACTATTCCCTGCACTTATGTTCAGTACACTAGTACTGCCATAGACTAGTGAGGCGTTTCCAGTTATATCCACCACTATGGCGGCTTAGGAACCTGCAGAACCGCCCCTCATCTTATGAACGATGAAGCATTTCTGCCTGTAAGCCTGCTCTTCGAGATCGTTGATGAAATTCTCGAGTTGTTTTACTCGAGTGAATTCCTCCTCAAGACCTAGGTCACGGACAGTGAGGTAGGCTTTCTTGTCATCAATACGGACATAGAGACCCCCTAGTCCAACATTGTGTTTCATATACACTGGATCATCTTGATTCTTGACCCTGTAAAATCCTTGTCTACGAAGCATTCTTGTGAACATCATCATTGTGTCAAGCCCTCCCGGCGGCTAAGACACAAACAGTACACGTATACTTCTATATAAACACATACCCTGAAATAGCGTACACGTGTTGTTCAAATCGGAAGCTTCCAATCGAACTATGAGCTTTATCTCCAAGAGTTTTACTAGCGTTTTGTTCACTAAAAACAACACCAAACCGTACAAATGAAATCTTATATCTTTATAGCTAGCTTCCAGCTTGAATTCATGTCAGATTTCGCGCCAAAAGCGTTTACTAACACCTCACGAAAAGCGCGGAATGGGAGAATGATACGTGTACCATATGAAGACACATGCATGTACTCTGAGGAACGTCTTCTTGCCGGAGTATTGCAGGCACTATGATAGATTGATAAGCCTTAAAATGAGTTCAATATCCTCCCGGAGTGAGTGAAACGCGTTATGCAAGATATCATTGCTGACATTGTCAACTACTTTGCGGGATTATTGACTCCCGTTTCGATCATGCCCAATTCAGCGATATTCATCGTTATCGTCAGTATATCATTAGCAGTGATCTCCATCGTTGCAACAAGAGTCTTCACAAATTTCGATGAGATGAAAGAAGACATGGAGAAAGTAAAGGCTTGGCAGGCTAAATTCCAAGAAGCGCGTAAGACTCAAGATCCAAGACTACTTCAAGAGGTTGTTGACAGCCAATCACAGATCATGCAGATTCAAGGAAGGATGATGAGCTCTCGATGCAAACCGATGCTCATCTACTATGTCCCGTTCATGTTCATTTTTGCAGTCCTCTATGCAGTCTATGGGAATACTGTGGTCGCGATTCTCCCCTTCAATCCACAAGATGCGCTCCCGTTCCTCGAGGGATATATGGGCTACAACGTGGAAGGTGCAGGCTTTGGGATGACCTTCTTCTGGTGGTACTTACTTTCAAGCTTTGGGCTTGGAAATCTCATTAGGAAAGCTGCGGGTCTCCAGATGATGTGATTTGCCCATCAGAGGGTTCTTTCACACGAATCAACATCATTATCAGAATAGCTATGAACGCCATGATAAGAGAGAAATCGAACGCGATGAGTGATCCAAAGGTTTCCCAGAGATATCCGATAACGAGTCCAGCAGGGAGTGCGGCAACTCCAATCACCATCTGAAATGCCCCAATGATACTAGCTCTACGTTCGGGTTCAACCAGGTCTGCGACTAAGGTCGTTTGAACAGGAGTCAGCGCTCCTGCAGAGAGACCGAACAAAGCAAACAGAGGTATGATTGTCAACCAATCATTAGCGAAATGAGCCCATGCAGAGGTCAATGCGAGGAATAGGAACCCGAGAATGAGAATGGGTTTTCTACCGAATCTGTCCGAAGCCACTCCGAAGGGATATGCACTAACAGCATCAGATAATGTGAATATAATGTACAACAGAGGTAGTATGTAGACCGTGTAGTAGTCTTGTGCGAAAAGGATGAGAAATGAATAGCTGAAGGTCGCCAGTGCGAATAGAGTTGAAGCCAAGAAGAACAGCTTCAGGTCCCTATTTAGATTCCTGAAGCTTACTCCTTTGAACACATCCTTTCCTCGTTTTTCCTTGATTAAGACGGAGATGATTATCACTGAGCAGGCCGCTGGAAAGGTGGCTAGGAGAATTATCCCAATGTATCCTAGATATGAGAAGAGGAGAAAGGCGATAATAGCCCCAGCTAAAGCTCCTGCACTATCCATTGCACGAAGAATCCCAAATGCCTTCCCTCGTTGCTTTTGCTTGACCTCTCCAGCAACCATAGCATCTCTAGGAGGACCTCGAATCTTGCCCAGGCGATCCATTGATTTTGCAATGGCGATTCCTAGAAAACCCCTTGAAAATGCGAATCCAATTCGAGATATCATGGAGAGGAAATAGCCAGCCTCGATGAAGGACTTCCTCTTTCCTGTTCTATCTGAGAGGTATCCTGCCCCCAACTTTGAAAGAGAAGTGATAGTCAATGCTAGTCCATCAATGAATCCAACAATGAGGTAGCTCAATCCAAGATATGAATTGAGAAATGTTGGCCAAATCGGCGCAATCATGTCTGAGCTCATATCATTGAGAAAACTTGCAGCTCCGAAGGTCAGTGTTTGATCCTCTGCAGATTCTTCTTCAGCAAGGTCGGAGACCTCGTTATTCTCGTCCATTCTCTCCCTCTTCTTGATTCCACATCTATACCTGCTAATAACCAATCGCTTTGGGACTCAAGCTCCGAATTCCGTAAGATTTTAAGCTCTTCATCCTACCATCTAGGCTATGACACCTGATTCTTCAAAGGTATATTTTGGTTCGGCCAAGCAGGGCAACATGGGAGCCTTCGCATCAATCGCCGCTAAGCTGGACAAGATTATCGAACATCTAGATTTCTCATCCATCGATAAGAAGGACAAAGTAGCTGTCAAGATGCATCTAGGATTCCGGGATGGCTATCAGACAGTCCCAGTCTTCTTTGTCCGTCGAGTCGTTAAGGCGATCAAGGATACTGGAGCGTTTCCATTTGTCACTGACAATCCTACTGCGGTCTATAATGCTGTTGACCGTGGCTATACTGCAGAGACCTGTGGATGTCCCCTCATACCTATTGCGGGTGTGAAAGACGGTTACACAGAAAGAGTGGAGCTCAATTTCCATAATGTGGATTCACTGGAGCTTGCTGGAGTCCTTCGAGATGCGGATGCTATGATCGACCTGACTCACCTAAAGGGGCATAACTCATGCGGCTATGGTGGTGCGGTCAAGAATATCGCTCTTGGGGGCTATCATGGTCCAAGCAGGTGGAGGAAAATTCACGGAGTCGAAGCCAGCATCCCCTTCTGGGACCCTGACAAATGCACTCCAGAGCATGCAAAGAGGCTTGTTGAAGCATGTCCTGATGGGCATATCAACTACGATGAAGAGAAGCACAAGCTGAACGTGGCTTTCGGGATGTGCAATCAATGCCTTGAGTGTATGGAGGCAGACAAGGAAGTCGGATGTCTTGACCTGAAACCCGAGAACTATGCGCTATTCCAAGAACTAATGGCTTATGGCGCAAAAGCTATTCTAGATACGTTCGATAAGGAGAAAGTCTTCTATCTGAACTTCTTGCTGGATATCACCGCGTATTGCGATTGTTGGGGTGTAGGAATGCCACATGTCGTACATGACATTGGTATCCTCGGAAGCAAAGATATCGTCGCAATCGAGCAAGCAAGTCTTGATCTGGTTGCAAAGGAAGGGCTCATTGAAAGTATGATACCTTCTATCTTCAGGAATGTGAATTTGGATCCTTCAGCAGACCTTCATCCATTCCAACGACTTCATGGACCTTGGAAAGACCCGTATCTAACGCCAAAGTATTGTGAACAACTCGGTCTTGGTTCTACGAAGTATGAACTCATCGAGATCCTATCACCGGAAGAAGTAAAGGACATGAAGGGTCCAAGCGGAGTCAGTGAAACACAACCTTCATTCTTCTAGAATTGAGAGGAAAATATACTCCTCTCTCATCCTCTTTTTGGAAAAGTTGAAACAAGATGATGAGAATATTGGGCTTTGGGGACAGCCTTACTGCAGGAACCCCCGGATACGAGCCGGGATATGGAGGAGACATCCGCTCCCAATATGGTTTCTGGATCCTGGAATCAGCTAAAAATGAGAG
>JAFGAR010000159.1 GCA_016933575.1 Candidatus Thorarchaeota archaeon | reverse complement strand
TAATATATCAAGCCCAGCGAGATAATTGAGTCGAGATGATCAGGCTCAATCGAAAGGCTCTTCTCAAAGGCCTTGAGAGCATCCTTGTACTTGTTCCTCTGGAGATACGCGATGCCAAGCGCAGACCAATACTCATGGTTTTCTGGCATGAGTCTTACGCTATTCTCAAGATACTTTATTGCATCCTTGGGCTTTCGCTTTAGGATATACAACCCTCCTAGATCTCCAAGAGCGAATGCATTGTTCTTGTCTATTTTCATGCAGTGTCGGAAAGCATTCTCTGCCTCATCATAGCGGCCTATGCTTAACAATGCCACTCCAAATAAATGCCATTTCGTTGAATCATCGGGATTCTCTTTCAGGTCTTCAATCATAGCCTGGATATCTTCCTCTGAATATGTCAAGCAATTCCCTCTTTCTAAGGTCCTCTTACTGGGACACATATAATCAGTCTACTGAATGGTGGACTGAATCGGTTTTAAAAGACATGGCACGCTCGTCATATGCTTGCGTGCGTATATTTATTAGATTTCTATCTACCAATCTCATATAACGAGTGGGGGGCATCACGTTGCCTGAGCGTGCCGCACGAGAAGAGGAACCAACTAGAGTTGAGCTGGACATAACCCGCGCCTTTGGCTGGACGATCATCCTGTACGAAGAGAGTCTCTACGAGAGATTCCTTCAAATCTCCTCAGACTCCTCACTCATGGGTCTCGATGAATTCAGAGGGCATCTTCGAGAGATGGAGGCAAAGGGGTACATATCATCGATCAGTATGCATGGTCATCGAGCATATAGGAAACTGCTCTTTGACGAAGATGCCGGGGTTCCATTGACCCCTCGCGTGCCATTAGAGGAGATTCGATTGGCACTGGGCAGTCGAGAAGCCCGAATGAAGAGAACAAGAGATCAGCCAAAGCTTGTCACCTCAAACATCGTGGATGAATCTGAGGAAGTTGGCGAGTATGTTCTCGATCTGATCGAGAATTATCTGAAATACAAGTATGGCTTCAAGTCTGTGAGGAAGAGTGTCCTCTTGGGTTATTTAGAGAAACTGAGTCAAGCCCTTGGCCAATCCGAAGACACATTCTATGGCTTTATCGAGAAGAACACACCTGAGATGCTTACAAATCTCAGAAGAATTATGGAAACTAGAGGTCCAGATGTTCTGCTACTTGGTCTAAGACTGGTGGAATCCGATATGCGGCGATATCGCTGATCAAACCTACTAACGAAGGATTCGATACCAATAATCATATGCGGTTTCGAAACCCAATTTCGAATAGAGTCCCAAGGCTTTCTCATTGGCTGCTTCAACCTGTAAGTATACTCTAGTAGCACCTAATGATTTTCCCCAGATGCTCAGTGCGACATTCACTGATGCTCCGATACCTTTGTTCCTGTAGCTGGAACAGGTATGGACGTTGAAGAGCCCCATCCACTCATCCTCGACCACTCCCATGCCTATGGCTATGACATTCCCACCATCGTACACTTTTGCTAGACCGAGGGGTGCTGTGATTCTATCAATTATTTCGAGTCGCGTGTCCAACGTGAATTGATCGAAGCAACCCATCTCCCCATATGCCCTGATCCAGTCATAGTCCAGCTCTGGTATTATCTCTACTTCGATGCTCCCTTGGAATTTTGTCAGATAATCGATGTCAGCTATTTGAAGATGTGTCACCATCTCCTTTCTGAAACCCTGTT
>JAFGAR010000158.1 GCA_016933575.1 Candidatus Thorarchaeota archaeon | reverse complement strand
CAAACTCAGGATCTAACTGCATGGGAATCTCGTCACCTCGGATAGACTGTGCTTATAATCATTGCTGAATAATGACCAGTGTACTATTGACTCGTTCACCTGTTCGTTCTAATTGTGTGAAAGATATCCTCCTCGCATAGAAGAGATCTGTCAAGTTCTTATAGCCACCTTCCCATATAGAAGGAGATGCATCATTTATGACTGCGCTCGTGGAGTAGTATACCGAATGGGTGACAGACCACATCAACAACATCCTTCACTCATCGAACAATGATGAGTGATCATCTCTTTATCGGAACTGCATTATCACAACACACAGCATCATGAAGCTTGGTAACATTGATTGGAAAGATATAGAACGCATCCTAAAGAAACTGAAAGATGAACGAGAATCCTAGGCCTCCACCTTTTTAGAATCGTAGTAGCGATCAATGAAATCGCCATAAACGTCTACGGGCTCGGAAAGGGAGTTGATCGAATCGATTGCCATCTCGTAAGGAAGTACTCGTTTTCTAGTCCAACATCTCCTTCAGAACATCAAGTAGTTCGCTATCTATAGAGTATATACGATAGAGGTCCTCCTCATTCCCATTCCTTGCTTCAATTCGAAACATCAATATCCCTTTGTTAAATAGCGAGTCACAGATTTCTTCGTTCACGCCTAACTCATCAGAACTTCCTTCTTCTTTTGAGATGAGCAACGACAATGCATTTCGTTCATCATCAGATAGAGGTGTCCTCTCTAAGGCCTCTCTTTTCTCTTTGAGATATTCATCATACTTTGACAACGCAAACACATCCGAGAACAGGTGGCGGGTCCATGGGAAATCGTGGTAGGAGGGGGGAGTTTTCGTAATTGAGGGCATGTAACGAAAAACTAGCCCACGCACCCGCCACTCTGCATCTGTGCTGCTGCTGCTAATATACCCACCGACCTCTCCTGCCAGTATGAAGATGAATCAAGGCAAGGTCTTCCTCTCGGTCATATCATCCTCACTCAGATACCCCCAGCCATTCTGCTTTGGGTAGAACATCCACCAGTTGAGAGCCTTCAGCTCCACGCGCACCTTCACCCCGCACTCCTTGTTCGCACACTTGCCCCTGTCCTTCGGCCATGGGGTGCCACAGACCGGGCAGACCTTGATGAGGTTGAGGATATCGCGATTGGTCAGATTCTCAGGGTTCGCGTCGTGGGTAACTGACATTCTGCTCATGTAGTATGGTATGGATGGGAGGTAGAAAAATCGTTTATGACTCTGAACAGGAGCGATTGGAAGCACAAAGAGAATCTCATAGGAAGCAACGGGAAAAGACCTGCGAGCTACGAGATTTGATATTTGGAACAGAATGTACTATCTGCGGTGAACCAAGAGAAGCAATTCATAAGAAAGATGGAACACCCCATCCACAGAGAACCCTATGGACTAGAAAATCGCTGAGAAGTCTGAATGCTTCCGATTGGGTAGCCCTCTGCAAAAACTGCCATACAGCTGCCCACGCTCTGATGAAATTAGGCGGGGCAGAGTGGGGAACGATTGAAAAGATGCTCTTGCGTTTGAAGGATGACCGAGGGGTTTAGACTTCTACTCCTTTGGTTTTGTAAAAGCGATCTATGAAATCCCCATAGACATCTACTGGTTCTGTAAGCGAGTTCACAGAATCCAAGGAAACCTCCAGCATACAAGAGCCACACTTTATTATCGCAAGTCCATTGTCACGGTACAATTCGATCTTGAT
>JAFGAR010000157.1 GCA_016933575.1 Candidatus Thorarchaeota archaeon | reverse complement strand
GGGTTTGAGCTACCTTTTTAAAAGAGAGATGAGTCAAGCTTCTTTACACTGAGGTAAAACAATGAAGGTACAGTTAACCTTGACTCCAGCTGAGGGCAAGAGATTGATCGCTAAAGCCGTAAGCTGCATGGAGAATGTTCTATTCGCCTACAAGAATGGCACTCTGATTATAGCTACTAGTACCACTACAGCTTATGTTGTGGAGGAACTCATGGGAAAAGAGCTCCCCAATAAAGGCATGTTCACAGCAGGAGTAGTGACCAAGGAAGGGGCGGGAATCACTGTCCCCGATGGTAGATACAATCACTATGTCTTTGTAGAGGGTGAGATGAAGGAATGCTCAACTCCAGAGTTGATCCCCTATCTAGCTACAATGGGACCTGATGATGTTTTCATCAAGGGGGCTAACGCAATTGACCCATTCGGTGCTGCTGGTATATTACTGCATGGCTCTGGTGGCGGAACCATTGGAACCGCTTGGGGGCATATCACGAGGAACGGTATTCAATGTATCATACCTGCTGGGCTTGAGAAACTTGTACCAATCAGCCTATCTGATGTAACGATGCGGATGGGCGCCAATGTAATCGATAAAGCGATGGGTTGGCCATGTGGTCTTATCGTGATTCAGGGACAGGTTATCACTGAGATGGAAGCATTCAAGATTCTGTTCGGCGTTGAGGCTCTTCCAGTAGCTGGTGGTGGAATCGATGGTGGAGAGGGATGTAAGATCTTCCTCCTTGAAGGTCCCAATGAGAACGCTGAGGCTGCTTACGAATATGTTGAGAGTATAAAAGGTGAGCCTGAGCTTAAGACTAAGCTCATGAAAAAGCCTGATACCCTAGCATAACCACTCTATTGTTTTAGCGCCGTGGAAGACTGCAAAGTCTTCTAGGTTTTTCTCTAATCTATCTCTATAGTGTTCAGTTTCTTTGAATTCGGGTTCTGTCCAATAGCCTTTGATGATTAATCTTTCCTCGTTTCGCTCTATTTTAGGTTCAATTCGTGCTACTATTTTGTCGCCGTAGAGTATTGGTAGATGGTAGTATCCGTAGATTCTCTGTTCTATTGGTAGGTATATCTCTAGTTTTGACTCGAAATTAAATAGGCGCTTTATTCGGTCTCTGTTCCACATAAAGTTATCAAAATATATGACCATCTGAACATCTTCAAAGTTGAAATCATCATCAATCTCATCAAGACGTACTTGGTCCTCTTTCAGATAATAGTACGTTGATTTATCCTCAATTTGGAGGCTATCCATGTTTTCCTGTTTATCAAGCCACTCCCCTATTTGGGCTGTTGTCATATCAATTTTGATTAACCCGTGTTGATAATATTCTCTGGTATCCTTTGGTATTATCCCGCCTAGGCATCTCATGGTTTTTTCGATGAAGAATCTTGTTCTTTCTTCTTGTGTGGGTTCTTCCTTGTTTATCCTGTCTGGGATTACGTTCTCAGAGAGGTCGTAGTATCTCTGGAAGTTTTTTCTCTCTGATATCGCCAAGATTCCTGCACTGTATAGATAGTCCATGGCTATTTTCTCATCTTTTCTATTCCACCAGCCACCTTTCCTTTTCTTCTCTGACTGAAAGTCTTTAGATGCTAGTGGACCCTCATTTTTAATACGCTCCATCACATGGTCTATAAGTTCCTGGCCTTTTCCGGTTCGTTTCTTAAGTCTTGGTATAACGTCTTTTTTACGTTCATCCATGGCGAACATATAGTATTTGTAGTGTTCCATGGGGACGTAACAAGCTGCATGCGCCCAGTATTCGAATAATCTTCGATCTTTGAAGGCAAGTGTATCTAGATATTCTTTCTTATAGTTGCCCAGTCTACTCCAGAGAGTGAGATAATGAGCGCGTTCAAGTACGCTTATGGTGTCTATTTGAAGGCATCCTAATGATTCGATAATCGAGTATATCTCGTGTTTTCCTGGGTTACTGATGTCTTGATTTAGCTTCTGTTTCTCGATCATCAATCGTGCAAGTGTTGATTTTTTGGTCTTCAAAGAACCACTCTCTACCTATTGTTTTGAGTGTTTTATTTTATTCTCTAAAATCATCCTCAGCTAGTACATCTAAGACCTCATCTAGTCCATGTGCAGCGTCAGGGTTCAAACCAGTTCTATCTATGAGTAGTGTTTTCATTCCAAGTGCTTGTGGTCCCTCGATATCCCATCTGGGGTCGTCTCCTACGAAGAGGCATTGCTTTGGCTCTAGGTTTAGTATATTCAGTAGGTGTTTGAATGGACGTGGGTCAGGTTTTCTCCAGCCAACATCATAACAACAGACTGCTGTATTGATGTATTCTGTTAAATCATATCTATCAAGTTCGGATATCCAAATGTTTGAAGGGCATCCCCATGGAGTATTTGTGAGTACTGCTACCGTGTAGTTTCTTCGTTTGAGTTCTCTCAGTACTGGGAGTACCTCATCGTATAGTTTACTGGTTTTTAAAATGGGTTTCATGAATGCTGTACAGAGTTCCCGTAGCATGGTCTCATCAGTTAACTCAAATATGCTTGCGAGTCGTTGCTCTAGTGGGTAAACTTTGTTTCCCGGTGAGCCGTGGTTATGCTTCTTAACGCGTTCCTGTATTAGTTCCTTTTGAACAAATAACTGTCCTTTGTCAGATAGTATTCTAGTGCAGTTTTCTATGGCTTCCTTAAGTATCTCTGGGAACTCTTCGCGTGTATAGTATTTGATGAGCGTATTCCCGAGATCAAATATTACTGCCTGAACCATGGATATGATTATTCATTGGAGTTTTAACAGTTGTCGATTGTCAAATAATTCGGAGTGAATACCTCCCTGTACTCCCTACGCTTCCTGTTTCTTTAACATGAATAGAGAAATAAATCACCTATTTATCACTCTGGATGAGCTAAGGAAAATACTCCCTGCGTCAATAGAGAAAACTGGGGAAGCATCAGAGCTCGCCAAAGAGATTAGTGGCGAATTTGATCAAGAAATAAGCACCGATTTGGAGAATATTCAGGTGAAACTGAGTGAGCTTCTTGATGATATTGATTCCTCTATTGGGGGGGGAAGGACTCTCAAGGATGATGAAGAGGAATTGGAGAAGAG
>JAFGAR010000027.1 GCA_016933575.1 Candidatus Thorarchaeota archaeon | reverse complement strand
ATTGTTGGTGCCTGTTTCTTGAAAGATCGTGACCCATCCACTGGTAGCTAGTACTTGTACTAGCCACTCCCCTGTATCGACTCCAGCATATTGTGTGTCAAATCTCACCTCTACTTCTTGTGCTGAAGCTGTTGAATAGGTCCCTGATTGCAGTCCACCATCATATGAGGACAGTTCTATTCCTGTCACATGAGCGTATTGTACTGTTCCCTCCCACGCCTGTTCAAAGTTTATAGAGTACTCTGAATAGCCAGATGGTGGAAATGTCCCGAAGCTCGTGACGCTACTATGAGTCGTCCACTGAACGACGGGAACTGATACCTCAGCTAGAATGGCATCGTATCCGTCAAGAGGGGGGCTATCCTGCATGTATGCAAAGTCCGTAACTGTGCCATAACCCCCACTCACTATAGAAGAGGGGGTCATGTCATCCGGCAGGACTGTGTAGATGTTGAGATATATCGCATCAATGTTCCAGTAGGAATCGTCAATATCACCAGTATAACCAATATGCCTACTAGAAGAGTCTGAAATCCGAATTGAAAGAGATGCTGATGTCAAGTAGGAGCTAATATCATAGGACCTCAGACCATCTATTGGTACTGGTGCTCCAATAGTATCAATTGTAATCCATTCAGCACTAGGATTGAGGACCTCGATGAATATTCCTTCATCGCCCTGGGGATGGTCAAAGTCAATTACAAGATACTCTTGTGCTTGGCTGTAGTCTGCGCCAGTAAAATAGAACTCTGCATAGAATTCATGCTTGTAACGGACTGCGGTCAATGCATGATCGTGAACCTCTACCATATCAAGCGAAGCAGGATTCAACTGCAGTCTGACTTGAAAACCAGAGTGAAAATAGATTTCATCTTCAGGATTGTGAGCGGAAGCATCCAGAATTTCTTCGGTTTCTATAACATACCCCAATGCATCACTCCGAAGGGTAGCAACTGTTCTCCAGTATCCATCATCTCCTTTCCACTGAACATAGAAAGCACCTGAACCAGCCCAATTTGTATACTGAAGGCTCCAGTCGAAGGTTTCGTATCCAGCAAGGTCATAGACGGGGCTATATAGAAATGTAATTGTTTGAAAGTCTGTATTTGTAAGATACCCACCACTCGCAGTAATAGGACTCCATACATCATTGTCTGGGTATTCATACCAACCATCCCATACTCCTACAAACTCCTCATGGGCTGATAATATATCCTCATCAATTGGAGCTTCTTCCCAATGAGAACTCACTCCATCAGAGTTTTGTAGATAGTTGAAGTTCGTTACGCTCCCCGTTGTTACAGAGTGCGAATCGACATAATCCTTGGTCCATGATTCACTAGCTGTAGAGAAAACTTGGTCAGGTTGTGCTACAGGTGCAGGTGTTTCTGTCGTCTGTTCCGGCTCCCCACCTGATGAGCTTTGAGAAGTGTCCTCGGAAGGTGCAGTGACAGCACTTTGCATAGGAAATCCAGAGATCATAAGCATGAATATGCATACTATCAGCATAGTGGCACGACTTTTCATAGGAACACGTCCTCAACTGCCCTAAATCTTGAGTTAATCATTTGCTCTAAAGATTTGTGGGTATGTTTTCACCAT
>JAFGAR010000156.1 GCA_016933575.1 Candidatus Thorarchaeota archaeon | reverse complement strand
GGATCGTGAGGTTGTCCTGACACGCATCTGACCTCACAGAGTCGTTCCCAGTGCCGTTTCTGGGAGGACATCACTCTGGTGTCCAAGATTGTCCAATTTACAATGAACGGCACAAAAAGAATCTCTAGAAGAATAAATGAAACAAAAAGAGATAGAGCGGGGAAAAGTCCCCGCAAATATTGTAACTATTACTGCTCATCAGACTCTGAGTATCCATCATGATACACGGTCTCTTTCTGCTGGAATTGATCGTGTTCGCCAAGAATCCTCTTCCAGAGAGGAGTTCGTAGGCTTCGACGCTCACCCCAGTTGCCTTGCCACCAGATTCCCTTCCCTGCACGAACGTACATAGTGATCTTCATGGTGGAAACGAAGACCCGCCAGACAGCGATCACCACGGTGACGAATATGAAAACAGCCCATATCCAGTCGAAGGGAACGAATGGAATACTATTCTCCAAGAAGAATCCTTCAAGATCGAACAGGGTCCAAGAGATGCCATCATTAGCATAGACGTATCTGAGTGGCCAACCTACGTTGATGAGGACTGCTGCAAGGGCAATCCAGACAGCGCTTAGCATGCCTTCAACAGCCAGATTGAAATTATTCTCACCGCCTATGTAGAATAGTGCACCTCGGATAGCACCAAGGAACAGAAAGACCACTACGACCATATACACAGCTGCGAATGCTTCAGTGTAGAGGATCACAATGCCAGGTATCATGATGATGATGCCCCAAAAGATGCCCATGACAAGGTCTCCGAGAGCATCCCATCGGCCCTTTGGTTTGAATCCTTCAACACCAATACCGAATATGGACTCCAATGTGGTCTTCTCTGTCAAGGGCTTATCCCTGTCAAGAAGAGAGATCACTCCAACTATTCCAATGATAATGGCTAGATTCATCGCAATCATGATAGGAATACTGAGAGGCCAGTTCTGGATCTCAGTACCAAATAGTTGGCTTATT
Source organism: Candidatus Thorarchaeota archaeon (assembly GCA_016933575.1). Classification (GTDB taxonomy): domain Archaea; phylum Asgardarchaeota; class Thorarchaeia; order Thorarchaeales; family Thorarchaeaceae; genus SMTZ1-45. Next base: position 5,572 of record JAFGAR010000156.1, on the reverse strand, counting down.
GTGACACCAAGCAGGGAGATACCAGTTATCACAGCTGCAGCAATACCCAGAAGCACGATAGCAATACGACTTACTGGATTGACATACTCAGCTGGTACAGGGCCAACCTTTTTCCCAGACCCAGCATATTCATTGGCAACGCTCTTCGGGTCACCCATTCTCTCTATGGCCATCATGGCAGAGCCAGCAGTCATTGTACCTCCGCCAATTCTCTGAGCCTCCTCAATGAGATGAGTCTGAAGCTCAACGATGGCGTCTTCACTGTCTAGAGGAAGATATACTCTTACACGTTCTAGATATTGTTCAATTAGTTTTATTGGATCGTTACTACTCATTATTATTCAACCTCCGTTAGAACAGCCTGCATCTCTCCGGAGAGATTAATCCAGGCTTCTGTCATTGCGCCTAGAGCCATCAGACCTTGGTCAGTAACAGCATAATACTTCTTGGGTTTTGTAGGATCTTCATAGTCCCATTCAGACTTTAGAAGCTCACGCTGCTCGAGGCGTCTCAACAGAGGGTAGACTGTGCCTTGCTCAAGCGCCAAGAAAGACATCTTCTCATCGAGAAGCTTGACGGCCTCGTACCCGTAGGCTCTCCGTTTACTCAGAAGAGCTAGGATTGCGAGCGTCACTGCACCTCGCTTCACTTCTTTGGACCACCGGTCCAATTCATCTTGCGTCTTTTTTGACATTGACACGTTGTATACCTCGTTATTATTGGTGTACGTAAACAAGTACTGTACAGTATATAGTATATCATACACAGTATATAAATGTTACTTAGTAGGCAGGTATTACACAGTAGTCTATACCATCCCGTATATCTATATCTGAATGAGAGAAACTCCATCGTTGGAGTGAATAAGGTGACTGTGAAGGTTCGTGTCAGACGGCTTACTCCGGATGCACAGATTCCCAAGGCTGCAAAGAGAGGGGATGTTGCTTTCGATCTCTATTCTATGATTGATCACGAACTGAAACCTGGAGAGCGGTTCGCGGTACCAACAGGTATTGCTTTAGAGATTCCAGAGGGGTATGAGGGACAGGTACGACCAAGAAGTGGACTGGCTCTTAAGGAGGGGATCAGTGTGTTAAATACACCAGGTACAATTGATAGTGGATACCGGGGAGAGATCAAGACAATCATCATCAATCTTGGAGAGACCTCTTTCAAAATTACAAAGGGTATGAGAATAAGCCAACTCGCAATACGTCCTGTACCAGAGGTGCAGTTTATTGAGGTCGAAGAGCTCTCTTCTACCGAACGAGGCGGTGGCGGCTTTGGAAGCACTGGAGTATAGATTTAGTACTATAACCTTATTTCATCTCAGGAGAAGGATTGATTGAGAGAAAAATGGCAGCTTGGACTTCGACTGATCTTATCAAAGCCGATAGACGTACTGGCTGTTCATGCATTGGCGCCACTATTGCGCTAGTTGTAATTGCTGTGATTATCGTAATAATGATGAGCCTTTGATTACTGATAATCATTTATTTTATTGCCAGTCCAAAACAGAAATGAACTTGACATTTAACAGCCCCATCCCACTTCGAGTGCATTATCTTTGGAGAACAGTCGTGGGACATATGCCAACGTATGGAAATATTGAAACTAAGAAAAAGGGCTATGACGGAAAGAGCCAATGTTCATGTATTAAATTCTTGGGCATCTGTGTGGCTCTAATGCTATTCGTTTTCATTCTAAGTATCTCGGTAACGCTTGAGGTAGAGGATCTATTGGATATTGAACGAGAAGAAGGTGGCTTCGGAAGTACTGGAAGATAAGAATTAGACCTAAGACTTATCTCTCTTCGGACATACTAGAATATGGAGGAAGTAGTAGTGGCATACCCCCCAGATTACAGATACTTCTCAGCAACTGACAAGCACTATGTGAAGAACTATGGATTGACATGTATTGGAATTCTTACCATGATTATAATATTCTTCATCATCATTTCACTTCCAGCAACTATATTCTGGATTAGTTCTGGTTATCCTTGGTTTTGGCTTTCAATACTTCTGTTGCAAGTAGGACCACTATCTGTATTCCTGATTGTCTTCATATGGTTGTACAAACGTCGCGATGATGAAACAGGTGAAGATAATCTAATACCAGTTGAAAGACCATAAATATAGAAGAGAAGTAGGGTTTGGGAACCCCAATAAGAAAGCACCGACCTCGTCGCAATGAGTAAGACCCCATTCTTATTCGAAAGGATTATCCTTCTTCATGAGCAGTGTATTCGGAATTAAAAATGATACCAATGAGAGATACCCGAGGGATGGATGTTATTGTTGATAAAGATCAGTCGAAGAGGAAGGGATGTTCTTGTGTTGGAATTCTTATCACCCTGATAATCATCGGAGTGATTTTCTTGGGCCTACTGGCAGTGAACAGTGATGAGTTCAACTTCTTTTATATTACACGAGAGGTTAGAGACTCTGCATTTAATGATCTATTCTTCATAGTAGTGATACTCATTGCACTAGTACCTGTTGTGCTTATTATCACACGGTATCTGAACCGGCAACAGCAGATACCCCTCTAGTAAGTAGACGCTGTCGCAATGTTTTTAATCGACATACATTGTGACAGGAATCAATGGGCCGGTGGTCTAGCCCGGCTATTGTACTATTCTTCGGAATGGTATAGTCGACTGATGCCGCATTGGAGTAGTTATGTGGGCTAGAAACAGGCGCTTTCAAACATGGGTCGGTGGTCTAGTCGGCTATGATTCCGCATTGACATAAAATCCTGATTTTTAGGATTTTTCAAACGTGCGGCGGTCGGGAGTTCAAGTCTCCCCCGACCCACCATTTATTCTAAATATTATTTCGCATAGTTTCGGCCAATCAATCCCTAGTTTTTCAAGAGCCCAATGAGCTATATTATGACAGTCACTACAGACATGGACCCACTCTTCTGACTTTAATTTCTGGAAATGTTTCTTCCTACTGGTCATTAGAGGAGAGTGTACCTTTCCATCTTTTCTGTGAAGAATCAACGACCCATTTTTTGGTTCAGACCCACATAAAGAACAATTCCGCCCGAATATCAGCTTCTTCAAATCGTCAATTGTCCACTGGATTTCCTGGTTCAATTCTGCATATTCTTGAGATACAGGTGCATCATCATTAGGGAGTTGAAGGTGTTCCTTTGGACTTCCCATAATCGCCTTCCTTTCTTTGAGGAATGATTCTATTCTTCGCCAATCGAATCTGAACGATTTCATAAGTAAGGTGATACCTAGATGACACCTATCACAGAGGGGAACCCATTCGTCATGAGTCAATGACTCCAATCTTTTCTGAGTTCTGAATAAATGTCGACTATGTTCACTACCATCTTTTCTGTGCAAATGGAGATTTTTCTTTGGTTTCTTCTCAGAACCACAAGCATAGCATTTTGTTCCAAATACTTGAACCCGTGTTTCCTTGAGTTTTTGTCTTCTATTTCTCTGATACTCCCTTCTTTTTAAATCGATATCTCCTTTTATTGGAACAGTCCTTCTCTCCCTTGAGATCCATTTTTGATCGTGAAACAATTTGTGTATCGTGGCAGTATGAACTCCTAGAATGCCAGCTATTTCATAATGAGAAAATCCCTCAATATAGTACAAATGATGAATCCACTTCTCATCTAGTTGTTTTGTTATAGTGGCTTTACGAAATTCCCATTTATTCTTTCGAAAAGTTCGACGTATAGTTTTCATGCTTATTCCTAAAATATCACAGATTTGCTCAAAGGAGTACCCTTCCTTGAAATAGAGAATATAGATCTCTTCGGAAGTTGTCTGTCCCTTCTGAGCGCCTATAGCATCTCTAATATCATTCATTTGTAGCCCAGTTCTGGATGCAATCTGAATGTAGGTCAGACCGTCCTCAAGGTGGAGCCGTTGTATCTCCTCCACACTTGGTCGTGGTCTCTCGGTCTGAATCTGCATTGACCAACCGTATTTTTTCAATATCGCTCGTAGTTTTATAATTGTCAAACCCATTTCAGATGCGATAAGAGATAACGTCTGCTTCTGAACATAATATCGCTCATGCACTTCCCAATCACGAAGTGCATTTTGTACCTGATTTCGAGAGATTCCTAACCTACTCGCAATCTCCCGCTCTGAGAAACGCTCTCTGGAATGTAGTCGATAGACTCGTTGTAGTTGCCGTTCGATGTCAGATTTTGGCTGACTCTTTTTTTGAGCGACTTTTTGTAGTTTTTCGAGAAGTGGTGGAATTCGTTCTCCCCGAAGCCATCTGATGATTTCGCCAGCTGAGACCGAATACTTCTCGCTCAACTCCATTATCTGTTTCCGGCTATAGATCTCACGACCGTTCCTGATTCTTTTCTGAATCGCCCCTCGTCTTCGCATAGCCATAATCTCAATCCAAGCGATAGCATCATCCCGTTCAAGAACAAAGAGCCTATCTTCTCTAAGCTGAGAATCCTCTCTCATAATTTTTTCAAGTTCCTCACGAGATTGAGGTAGATTCTGTTCGCGATAGGTTCTGAGAATCTCATCCCAGAGGTAGAATGCCTCCAGGTCCAGTAACTTCTTGAGAGAGTACGGTTTGGACTCACCCCTGCTCCACTCCTGAGCGAGGTCTACATCAATTCTGAGTTCTTCTGCCAGCTCCTCAATGTCTGCCTCAGGCTCATCCTCAAGTCTATGTCGAAGTTCCAGATAGGTGCGGACCTCCTCCATGACCTCTTCATCCTCGAGAAGTTCATCAAGACCGTGTTTTCTCACAAGCTCCTCGAAGTCATCAATTGTTTCAACTTCATCTCGAACACATTCTCTGAAATGCTCCTGTTCCTCCTCAGGCATCTCATCAAATACCTCTCGCAGGTATTGTCGCCAAGCTTCATCTTCTAGGGTGTTGTATTCGTCCTCGTATTCTCTCCAGATTTCCTCCTCTCTTGATTCGGACTCTTCGTGAGAGTCCTGAACATCCTCGGTTTCGTGTACCTCATGAGGCTCTTGCACCTTTTCAGGAGCCTCTTCGATATCATTCTCTGATGAAGCAGAGACCTCTTCCTGCGCATCCTGTATTGTGCCCTGTTCGATCACCTCATCATGATCTGAAGAAGATCCGATCTGGGATTCCTCGCAGTTTTCTTTCCTTGATACTCTCTCTTTTTCAAATGGCTGCTCAATGTCTTCAACAGGGGTTGATTCGCTTTCAAGCTCCTGTACAGCTTCACCTCGTTCTCGAACAGGGGAATGTTCCATATCTTCCTCCGAGATCTGAGAGGCAGTCTCTTCTGCAGGAACGATTTCACCTCTCTCAGTATTCGATTCAGTCATGGTGTTTTCAGTGCTCTCGAAGGTTTCGGACAGCTCTAGCTGGTCCTCTTTAGTTTCAGATGATGATTCCGTCTTACACCCTGCGGCTTCGTCGGACTCGGTCTTTACAACATGCACCTGTCCGCTACTATCAGTGTAGTAGATTTCGTCCTCAGTAGTCCTATCACCCTCCTGTTCGTTTTCTTCATTCTCCTTATCTGTCTGCTCTGTCTCATGTTGAGGCTCGCCAAGTTCTTCTGTGACCTCCTCCTCGAATCG
>JAFGAR010000155.1 GCA_016933575.1 Candidatus Thorarchaeota archaeon | reverse complement strand
CTTGTTGTTGAACCAGTCAACCCAGTCCAGCGTCTCGAATTCAACGTGATCAACCCCTCGCCAGGGACCTTTCGTGTGAATCAGCTCAGTTATGTACAGATGAGACCAGTTATGTACATTGGGTTCTGCAAGATGTTAAACTGTACTAGCTCCGATTTAAGCTGGCAGACACCCTTTCTGGAACTGCTGTCAGATCAAAGCGTGCTCTGTACACGTAAAGATAAACTGTCAGGTCGAATCGGAAATAGTATAAGTTAGTGAATGACAGATACAACTTCATCATATGTATTAATAGCATAGACGTAGTCACCGGTATTTAATGCACAGATTCCATCATGTCCCCAGCTACTCACATCAATACTATCCACTAAAACGTTATCAGAGGTTCTAATAACTGAGACATAATCTGCACTGAAATTAGTGACGAATAGGAAATCCCCTTGTGGCAAAGAGCAGATTCCTTCTGGATTATCTCCAACTAGAATGTTATCTACAACCGAATTGTCAGAAGATCGTATTACAGATACATTGTTATCGATCAAGTTTGCCACATATAAATACTCTCCATTTGGATGAGCACATATACTCCCAGGAGCATTTCCTACATCTATCGTTGCTTCAACCGTGTTGCTTGAAGTGAGTATAGAAGAAACATCATCGCTTCCGGAATTGCATACATAAATCCTGCTACCATCAGGAAGTGCGCATAATCCTGTGGGAAAAGACCCTACGTTTACACTAGTGACAACTACATTGTCTAATGTACGAATCACCGATACGCTATTACTATGGTTATTTGTAACATAAACATATTCTCCAGATGGAACTGCACATACTTCTCTTGGATTCAATTCAACATCAACCGTGGTTATGACAATATTGTCAGAAGTTCTAATCACAGACACATCATTACTTGATGTATTTGCCACGTACACATAATCTCCTGAGGGCAAGCAACAGATACCTTCAGGTTCCTCACCAACATCAACTATGGTTTGGACAATGTTGTCTGTGGTTCGAACCACAGTAACCTGATTTGAAAAATGGTTTGAAACGTATATGAAGGCGCCGGAAGGAGTGGAGCAAACCTTCCATATCTGTCCTGCAATCGGGATTGTTGTAACAAGACTATCTGGGTAGATCGAAGGCTCTGGATTAGATGGTTCAGTACTGCTGTTCCCACAGGAAACCAAGAGAACGGTTACGGCTAGAATGAATGATATCAAGCTTTTCATGCTGTCTTTTCCTCCGACTGAGATGAGTGTTCTCTCGATTACAGCTAGTCTAGTTGTACCCCAACAGGTTGCATAAATTCCTACTTTAAGAATAAGAGAATCTAAAAGGTTTACCTATACAATATTTAATGAAAGTTACAGTGTACAGTCTCGGGGAGCACTCCAATCGTCCCGAAGCTATCTTAGAAAGTGGAGGGAAACATGGGGGCTGGTCAATGAGTACATGAACATTGTAGGAGTAATACGGTAGGACTACAGTACTACTCCTACAATTCGATTCAATCGTGGCTACCTATTTCGCTATTTAGTAGGTAGAGGGAAATTGCAGTAATCTGATTTCATCGATGTTGAATTGCTATCATTTGAGGAGGTTGCCCCGCTCAATATCTCGAAGGTTAGGGAATGTGCTTTGCCAATCCATCTTCTGTTATTCTCATCGTAACAACCATTCGATCAACACTGAACTTGGGGGCTATAATGCTGGCAACACGATCAATTACCGCATCGAGATAGTCTACTCTCGGAACCCCAGCAGCTTTCGCTTCCCTGATCATGGGAAGAACATTATTCACTGTAGATGTAAACTCAGGAAGTAACTTACGCCTGGGTACAAGCAAAAGTCCCGCAAAAAGATCGCTCTGTTTCTCCATACGACCATATGCGGGCATACTGCTCAGAGTTAGTATCCTGTCGTATGCGCTTTCAAGGTCAGCAACAGGATGCTCCTCGCTGATAGAGTCTATGATATCCTTGTGCAATACAAGATGACCGAGTTCGTGCGCCAAGGAGAATCTTGAGGCTCCCTCTTGATCGAAGTACAATGCGTGATCAATCCAGATTTCTTTCCAATCAGGAGTAGTGAAAGCTCGAACATTGGAGTCTCTGATCATCCCAGGATGTGGCACCACATGAAAGCCACATTGCTCCACAAGAAGGTCGATATCGATGGGGGAGACATCGCGTAGCCCAACGCTTTCAAGGAAATCCTCAGCGCTTAGAGAAATACTATCGACGGACAGATACTGCAGTCCTTCAAGCAAACTGCTCAATCCCTAGTTCTCCTTGATCATTGCTGCAATCTTTTTCAAGGTCTCCTCTGTTACTTGTTCACCCCTGATCGTCCGAAACACCAAAGGTAGCTTATTCGCAACTTCCTCCTCAAGCAGATCGGTGGGTAGGTTGCCCCTAGCTATATCCGCGAGATCCATGAAGCTTCTTACTTCCTCTGTTCTGCTTATACCGAGGATTTCTGCCCAGTGTTTTAGCTTATCAGGACTATCCGGCGGGGGCATAATCCCCCGCTCAATTCGGCTTAAGTTGCCGGGATCCTCTTCTGCCTCCTTACAGAAAGAGCGTAGACTCAATCCCTTCTCTAGTCGTAGAGTCCTCAGTTTGATACCAAAGGTCTCTGCTGACATGTAATCACTTCCTTCCTCCACATGTCTCCCATCTCATGGGCTTCCTCCTCGAGGGTGTTGTAAATATGTACAACACTCTACTTGACGTCAATTGGAAGACTTCATCGATAGAGAATTCAGAGGAGTAACTTCATACGCTCCTACTTCTACTTCTCCGTAGATCCCGCAGATTTCTCTCAGTAACAACCTGTTGAACCCAGTAATCCTCCAGAACCTCTATCTCCCATAACTTGTCTTCGAGCAGCTTCACTAGGAGAAGTATCCCTGAGAGGAATCCAGTGGAGACTTCCAAGTATGAAAGAACTAAACGATCATAACAATGTAATATCGGCGAAGGTAACTGGGGTCCTTTAAGAGTAACGGCAAGTGGGTGTGGAATGGAGATGATACCTATTCCGGACAAGGAGTCGTGTTTACTTTGATCTTGGTTCCAAACCTATTGTTGAAGTTCGGTACGCGAAAGATTCACGGTTTTTTTGCGGTTTACGGTTGATCTTATTATTGACTACCCAAGATGTGTTATCTCCTTGAGTATGTTCGTGTAGTAGACAAGATTTCTCATAAGCTGATCTAGGTAGTCCTTAGTAGTTACAATGGAATAGGGTACTTTCAGCCTTACAGCAAAAGCACATGTGAGATTCCGCCATCCCTTTGGTCCTCTGACCTGCACCTCCACATTGTCACATTTCAGTGTAGTTTCATCTATGAGGATTCCATAATCTTGAAGCAGCTTCTCACATTTTTGTGAACTGATACGTATAAGTTCTATGACTTCAGGAAAATGCGATGATAAGCCCTCAGCCCGTACAGTATGATTCTCCCTTAATGCTGATACCCCTTGCAGTATCTCCGAGAGAGTATTAAAGAATATTTCAAATATCCTCTTGTTACTCCCGTCGAGGATAAGAGATATACAGAGATCCGCCGCTTCATCAGTATATGTCTTTATGCTGGCATTGTCCCAATATGAAGATGTATCATCCTTGAACGTGGCGTACATCTGCGGGTACGCTGTAACCATCCTTTGAAAGCCATGAGTCACTTGCTCCAGTGCAATCTCAAACTCTTTTATGCTCCTTTCGAATTGTACACGCAAATCATTGAATAGTGAATCCTGCTGATCAATACTAGAACCGTCAGTGATCCTTGATTTCCTGCGCATTGCTTCCCCCTATTACTGTCAGCTTCCATCATTCGGAAGATGTTCAATTGTTTCAGTCTTACGTTTTTTATGACAATACTTGGACACTATCTTCCCTATTGACTCATTCTGCTGTTCCTCCTTTCATAATGAAGCAACCTGATCTGAAATAGAATCCGCTCAGTCTGTCCATGGAATCGGCACCACTCCAAAACTGAAATCAATCCATCACCTCTAGCACTAGACTAATAATCTTGGACCTTGTTGTTTTCGGGAGATTTCCCCAAGCATTGAATACTAGCTGAAGATCAAGCGGTATCTCACCAATGGGCACATATACGGCACACTCTTTCTGCTCAGAACTGTCTGAGAACTGTGTGGTTTCTGTCGAAGGTACGATCTCCCAGGGAGTGTTTCGCTTTACCCAATGTCTTGGATTGCATGGATTTGTAGAAGAAGTGTATGGGTCTTGTTGAGTATCTGTAGACTGTAAAACAATGTGCTGCAACAGTTTCGAATCCCGCCGCCTCCACCACTTTTTAAAGACCCTAAGTCCTTCATAACGAAGGACTTAGGGATTTAGCTATCTAGGGGGTAGT
>JAFGAR010000154.1 GCA_016933575.1 Candidatus Thorarchaeota archaeon | reverse complement strand
TCAAAAACCCGTATCGCACGACTTGGAGGCCTTTTTCAAGCTTTCTCACGCAGCGATTCCTTGGTTTTTATGCAACTGGCGGGTATATTGGGGTAGTTGACGAGATATTCTCTGAATCTGGCGTATTTGGCGCAATGGTTGTGCTATGGACTCAACCGCTTGGATACACAGAAGAGGGTTTTATTCATCCTCACGAGAAGCTGTGGTTTGAATTCTCGGAGGATATTGGCTACTTGAACGTTCAGCCAGATCCTCTTGCTGGATTGAATTTCTTGATTGAGGATGCAGATACATTGTTTTCCGATTCGATTCAGGGATTGATACCAGGTATCGAATATGAAATTACGTTCATGTCATCGGATAGAGCACCGGGCTTGGGCGATCAGCTTCCATATTCAATGAATAGGCATGGAATGCCATTGGCGAGCTTTGATATTTCGACTTTTGATGTAACATTTGAGCAAACACAGTCTTTTTATTTTACAACTTCTCATGCACGTATACTTCTGCCATTCCACGAGCCGTTCTCTGAAGAACCAGACAAATGGGGTGAACATCTTGTTGAACTGGGATTGGACGAAAATACACTGATTGTCGAGGTTTCTCCAGATGTCTATCGTGTAACTTCGACGCCTCCAGTTTGGATGAATGGAATAGAGCAACCTGACATAGAGTTTGATCCCACAAACGCGGACGGAATGAAGGGTATCAATATCCAGGCTAGAGTTCAGGAGTGTACACCGAGGGACTCTGATGGCAATAATGATGTATTTAGTGTTTTCCATGACCAGAGGCTTCAGGTTCATGCTTGGGGATACCTTGATGGTTCTCAGGAGTTGCAATGGCTCGGCTATGACGAGATGATTGTAGATCCAATACCAGAAGATGCAGATCTAGAGCCTCCTGAATATTATCAGTATATTAGCGATTATCCGTCAAATCTAGAAAGTTTCTGGACTGATGGGCTGCAGGGAGTTGCTACGGATGGGAAGTACCTATATTTCACACAGAATGATTATATTCCTGTTGGGAAACGTGCTCAGAGACTGAAGGCATTCGATATAGAACGAGTTGAGGCAGAGGGCGAATTTAGCGAGGAAAGTTGCGTATTAGATTGCAAAAGTACATGTAGTGCTTTTGGGATGTGTAAGCACATAGGAGATATTGACTACCATTTTCACAACGGGCATGGATACTTGTTTGTCTCATCATACCTCCCGGTTCTTCCTCCATACATTTATATACCATGTTCTTTTGTTCTGAGGACTGACATGGTAGATGGTGTTCATGAGATTGAAAATTGGGGCTATGCGGAGCTTAATAGCCAAGATGACGTTGGATGGTTGGCTGTAGATCCAAAAGGGAAATATCTGTATACGTCAGGAAGCGAAATAAAAAGGTCTAGTGAGCCAGGCGGATCAATGCCGCTTCTTAGATATGAGATAAACTGGAGTAAGCTAGAGAATCAGACTAATGATTTCTTAGAATGGGTGAGCTATATATATTTGAAAGACGAAGATGGAGAATATTACGATGACGGAAATCCTATTGAGGACATGCAGGGAGGCGCTTTCGCGCCTACTGGGAGATACTTGTATCTAAGCAACGGATATGAGGATGGAGACAAGGAGAAATATGGAATAAAGGTCTTTGATGTGAGAGACTGGAGGCTTGTAGATAGGTCGTCGACATATCAGAATGATCATTTTTGGTATGGCATGCCAAGAAGTGAAGATGAGCCTGAGGGATTGACTGTTTTTGACTTTGGAGAGCAAAATGGATGGGACATTCTTAGTGGTCAGTTGCATGTTCTGATGGTTAGAAATGGATGGGATGGATATGATGATACTGATGAGGTATTTCTTAGGCACTACACTACAAGCGCTGGAGATATTTGCAAAATGTGACAAGTAAGGAGAGAATGTTAGCAATAGGAGCTTCAGGTATGAGGTGTCTATCTCACGCTAGTGTAGGATTAGTTGATGGCGTGGTGGTATGGCCAGGAAAGAAAAGACGGAATTGTGGCATCATGGCAATATTGATGTCTATGCTGCTTTGTTTCGAAGTGGCGAGAGCGGATGGGTATTTCGACGGTAGGATGATGCTTGGCGTAGATATAACAGTGAGCAGCGATGATGATGTGAACCTCTATGGCGGTGGCTTTATACCGGCTATCGTAGTGGATATCGGGTACTCTTTTGATAATGGACTTTCTCTGTTCATGGAATTTCATTATGCTGTACTTAGCGGTGCGTTTTTCGGATCTGCTGTCGGGTATTATCACTTTCTCGAAAGAGATGACTTGGTGGCACCATACGCCATTATGGGCGTCGGAATAGGATCTTCACGGTTCGGAAATGAGTACTCCAAATCCAGCGGCCCAGTCGAGCTCCAGTGCGGATGCGGGGTGACATTCGATGTGGCTTCGTGGATGGAGATGGGGCTCGAGAGCAGGCTTCGGGTCGGTGTGCCCGACAACCCGGATGTCATGAGCGTATCGCTCCTGGGCGTGTTCGTATTCAAGATTCCGATTGCGGAGGATGAGCCATCGGAAGAAATGCACTGATCGAGGCCGACACCCCTACCAGAACTCCGCCGGCACCTGGATCCCGCCGCAGAACACGTCGGCGGCCCGGATGTTGCGGCCGGCGATCCAGCTCTGG
>JAFGAR010000026.1 GCA_016933575.1 Candidatus Thorarchaeota archaeon | reverse complement strand
GCTCTGACCTCACAGAGTCCACCCAGTGCCGTTCCCTGGGGGTACAACACTCTGGTGTCCAAGATCGTACACCTTACAATGAACGGTATCAAGACTCTGAGTCTTCCTTTGTGGAGACCAATCGTCACACAGAGAGTGTGCTCTTTGCAGGCGTGAACAGGTATATAATCATAACAGAATTCAATCGCATTAGAATGAACGAGACTAAACCAAGAGCAGGCTCAAGTCGCAAGAATATCCATCAAGGTGATACTGTTGATATTGTCCAAAAGATGGATCAGCGAACAGGAAAGCTCACCCGTGGGATTGTACAAGATATCCTCACAAATTCTTCCATTCATCCACATGGCATTAAGGTTCGCTTGCAGACTGGTCAGGTGGGACGGGTTCAGACAATTATCAAGGTTACTGAATAAGAGGCCTTGGATGCTCCTATGAGAATAACTACACATTCAAAGAATATCCTACCATAGTTTATCTGTGGATGATATCTCGCGTGACCTATTGCATTCTGAAGAAACGACATTGGTTAGGAGATAGAAACACGTCGGAGAATAAAGAAGATCCTGAATATATGATAAAACGAAGCATGTTGGAGGCAGCTGGCCTTGATCCAGATTCAGACTTGGCTAAACAATCATTTCTTGTGATTATGCAAGAGATTCAGTTAATCAAGGCAGGAATAAAACCTCCCCCCTCTTCAACGATCAAAGCAACACCACCAAAAGAGAGTTCAGCCCCAAGGAAAGACGAAGATCATTCCAAAACACTCGAGACAGATGAAAAATCCACTTCCGGGAAGGTTGACGCATTTGAAACACGGATTCAAGACCAATACCAAGCGTCACTGACTGAAATCTTGAGACTGTGGGGTAAATATATCGAATTCCAAAAGAGTAGCTTGGACCAAGTTTGTGCCTTTCTCAATTTACAGAAATATGGTCTTGGTGAAGAATTGAGTAACTACGTACAGTGGGCTACAAAAACCACTACTGAAGGAATCTCTGAAACAGGGCTCAGTCAGGAGATGAAGAAGAGAACAGAAAACCTGCAGAAGTCGTTGAATACGAGTCTGTCTGCTGGTGAGAATCTTTCAAAGAAAGCAGACGAATTGAGAAAACAAATCCAGAGACTCTTTACTATGGTAGAAGGCGATTACTTGAGGATGGATGGGCTTTCAAAGGATATGGTTACACTCTTTGACAAACTGGGAGGGGAACTCTGAAGGATGTCCAAAGAAGGTCGAGAACTCTTCAAAGGGTTCATCGAAGGTATCTTTTCGGTCACGGGGAGTAGTGATTTTGGAACGCATATTCATTATATCATTCCTTTCGACATTAAAATACAACTTGAAAAGACTAGAAAATCATTCACAGGGAAATATTCGCTTGTTGCGCATCCTGTCATCACTCAGCCCCATGCTGGGATGATGCAAAACCCAGGTATACTATCACTCTTTCCAGCTGAAAAGGTCAATATCCTCTGGCCACCAATGGATCCCAATTACATCATGCTCAGTCAGAGTCTGTGTGCTCCTGAGATTAAAGCTGATGGAGCAGTGAAGGTCACCGATTTCGGGAATAACCGTATCAGACTACAGCTCTTAGATGTTCCACAGAAGTTCATTGTGAGTGCTACTGCGCTTTCACGCAGAATCATTCAACAAGGTTCATCCATTTCTGAGACCTTCCTTACAGGGCTCGGTGTGCATGATTTCGACTTCGGTTACTTCTCCAAGGATTCCCCTAACTACTTGAATGAGATCGTATTCAATTTCAGTCAGAAGCTTCTTGGATTTGAAGTGCACTTTAAAGATGCCGCGTCCACGAAGTTTCCAAGAAATGGCCAGACCCAATTCACGGGGATTGGATTTTTAGAAAAGACCGAGAGCTTCTATTCAGTAGTTTCAGAGAAAGGAACGAAGTATGTGGAGCAAGTTCCAGAAGTAGAAGAAGCCCGTCAACTGTTTCTTGAGCACCCCGAATTACTCGCTAGGATACAGACTGAGGCTCGGCGTACGATTCGCCATGGTGTAGATGATGATAAAGTCAGTCAGAGTCTGGTAGATTCGGTTCTTCGCTCTAAGGATAGGGCTCAAAAAGTGAGTCTGTCGGAAGGAACGGAACAAAAATCCGGATCAGGAATTGAGCATCGGAATTTGGATGAGATATTCTTGGAAGCTTTGAAGGTACTTGTGAAGTACGGTGGTAGTAGCAATCATGCAATGGTTGTGAGCTGCGGTTGGGCGAAGTTCATGAGGATTGAGAAGGGTAAGAAGCTGCAGGTCGATGTGGCAGGCAGTATGTATCTGCAGAGCAGCTGCAAGCTGAACGAGTCGCATATAGAAACCCTCAAGGAGATGGGATTGTTGCTCGATTCGCACTCTGTTGAGATTTACACAACAAAGTTCGACGCAACCTCTGAAGAGGAACTCATCAAAGCAGCCAAGCTCATAGAACCAATCTTCTCAAAGGTCTATCGCAGAAAGAAGGGTGAAGAAGCCTATCTAGAGATGATATTAGGCATAAAGACGCCCGAAGCAGTAGCAGCGCTGGATAAACTCGCAATCCAATTTCCGCGCCGTGATGGGTTCAAGCTAAAGTTCCGCTGGTAGACCAACATCTCCGCAGACTGTAGTTCGCACCTAACCATTTTTCTTTAAGAATAAGAGAGAGGATGAACCTCTCTCAAATTAACTGTCGAAACTACATCTGCTCCTCATTGAGTATTCTCTTTCTCATCAATGCGGATATCATCTTGGATCTCAATAGTTTCTGTAAATGGTCCTGGGTCCACTCCCGCCAGCACAGAGAGTATATAGCGATTGAGAGGTTTTGAGAGTACGTCCAAGATACGATCTACTTGCTCTGCCTTATCTTCACTACTCATTGTTTGTTTCCTCCAGACGGTCCGCTTCTCTCTTTGCGCGGATGAATAAAGCGAGGACCAGAAGTGCAAAACCTATAGCAATTGAAACTATGCTATACCACTCTAGCGTGAAGAGCAGCATCTCTCCTGTATAAGGGATTAAGATTGCAAGAGCTCCTGCTATTATTGTCCCAACAGCAAATATTACAATGATAAAGAAGCTATTTCTGTTTGGGGATCTTATGAAGAACCAGTTAACGGAAAGAAACACCATTAAAGAGATTCCAAGTCTGAATTTCCTGAGTATTCCTATCATCTTTGCAGTAGAACCTATTACCAACGCAAGAGAGATAGACAGAGATACAATTGACAACAAGAAATCAAGGGTATCAGTACCATAACTGAGTTGCAGTGGAATGATGCTGAGAATGGTGAGCATAAATCCAATGATCATCCCTATCTGGCTTATGAAGAGTGTGAGTTCCTTTTTCGGGCTCATCGACATCACTGCTGAGAGGACTCCATATTGGTCAATCTTGACGTCCTTTGCAACTTGGTCTACAAGTATGAGTGCCCGTTTTCCAAGATCAGTTATCCGATAATCCCCATTTGTTCGCTCAATCAATCCTGCCTCATTGAGTTCCTTCAGATGATAGTTGAAGGTACCACTCATGAGGGATGGATCGAGATTTAGCACATGCATAATCTCAGTATAGGTCGCACTACCTTTCTCTGAGATCTGCCTCATGATTGTCCGACGTGTTGAGCTCGAGAGAGCTTTCAATACTTTTTCAGATTCCGCATTCATTTTTATTACCGGTATATACTTGGATTGTAGATATTTAACCAATTTTCACTATTTTTTTCGTGTATGCAACTTTTAATCTATCGAATTTTTTCGTTACCGCCTTCTAGACCTTGGTAACCTGAATGATAGTCAATCCTCCTACATCATCTACAAGGAACACAGGATTATCAACTACTGTCACATCTCGACCAATTTTGCCTTCTCCCTCCATTGTGATGAGGATTGGATTTCTTGGGTTCCTAATATCTATCAGTAGCAATCCTTGTTCTTCTACCTGTATAGGTTGTGATATCAAGGCCAGAGGGATCATAATTCCAGTTGTGACAATAAGTATGAGTGAAATCCCTATCAATGCTCGTTTGCGAGTTTTCTCCATCCTACCATCGAAAGAACCATGAAATTATATGATAACATTGGAGGTTCAACGCATTCTAAATCTGTGTCAGATGTTTGAATACCTGATATCTACTACACTTCAGAGTGTAATATTAGAGGATTCAATTTTCCTAATGAGATCTCCAAAATAACCATTTCAAGTAGCTTGTTGGGACCCCATATTGTGTGCCCAAGTTGTGGCTCTTCTTTAAATTTCAATTTTTTTACCATTGATGCGCTTCTAATAGGCGTGGTTATCATGAAAGCTGCATTCGCTAAGACCAGTCGGAAACAAAGAGCGACTATAAAAGATATGCTCAAGTTTCCAATCTTCTATCGTCCTGCAATCTCACCAAATGGTAAGAAAGTGGCATATACAAAGATTATGAAGGATTTTCGTGAACATATTCCAACAGCTCCATGTTATATCTACGATTGTGAATCACAGTCAACCTTTCAAGCCCTTGAGGCTGGGAGTGAGATGATCTGGATTGATGATGACACATACTCTGTCATCAGGCACTCTCACTCAGGTAATCCGAGGTGGTCTGATATCTGTCTCATTAAAAACCTCGTTGGAGAAGGGAAACGGATTGTGAGTCATTCTGGAAGGATAACACAATATGCTCCTTTTGCTAAGGGGTTCGTCTTCTACTCGACAAAACCTGTAGAGCAATCTTGTATTGGCAATTTCATCCATGTTGAGAATGAAACCTCAAAGAATGCTGTATATTATGTTAGCATAGAGAGGTCTCTTGAGAATCAGCAGAGGTCTAAAGAATACTTCAAGGAAGAGAATTACACTCCAGCTCCATATCTCTTCGAGATTTCTCATTCACTAGATCCTAGTTACCATATCACCTCCTTTGTCCTCGCTCCTGAGACGAAAACAGTCTATCTTAATTGTCAGCGGGGGGTTGATTCCATCAACGAAGATGATACTGCATGTTTCAAGATTATGCTGGATCCTGAAGCGATTCTTGACGCCGCCAGAGAGACCAATCTGGATGATGTACTGGCCAAGCTCTCTCTAGAGAGAATCTGGCTTCCCGATTCATTTTCTATCAAAGATGTTTCTCCTGATGGTCGTACGCTGTTAGTGCAGGGTCCCGTACCGGATCATAAGAAGCAACCTAGGCATGATCTCTGGCTCATTGGCGATGATGAGACAAACCAACAGAAGACCAAAGGTGGCTATGAATCGCTTAGACCGATATCTGAGAAGCTCGATAGGTATATCTTGGATGTACACTGGACAAGACATGGTATCTTCGTTCTCCACTTTGAGGGGACCCGTTCTACCATCTCACAACTCTTCGAGAATGGCGATTATAAGACCTGCGAGATTGGAGATGTTTCACCGGGCAGTCCTTTCCATCTCACAGATACTGGCTACATAACATTTGATGGAGACTCTCCAGACACTCTTCCTGAGGTCTATATCGGGAAACCGACAGCCAAGGGTTGGGACCTTGTGCGTGTTACAAGGAATACCGAGACCTTCTCTCATCTTGACTTTGGAACAGTAGAAACAATTAGGTGGACCAGTAAAGATGGCACTGAGATTGAGGGGATTCTTAGAAAGCCCTCTGACTTCAACCCAACCAGGAAGTATCCTCTCATCCTATTTCCACATGGTGGACCCCGTGGTTGTTCTATCCTCTCAAGACTATCTAACGATGGCATGAGACCGGTTCATCCCCTGCTAGCTAGAGGTGTCTTGATTCTTGAACCAAACTACAGAGGTGGTCTTGGTAGAGGCCGAGATTTCATGGAGCTGAACCATAACAACCTTGGTGTTGGAGATCTTTGGGATCTAGAATCGGGAATAGACTACTTAATTGCTCAGGGCTTTATCGATGAGAAACGAATTGGAAGCATGGGTGGCAGTCAGGGTGGCTATCTGAGTGCATTTATTGGAATGCATACTGATCGATGTGCCGCTGTTTCAGTGAATGCTGGGGTCAGCAGCTGGTACCTATACTATATCAGCTCGGATATGCGACATTCCATCCATCTTGATGGAACTCCATTTGATCCGGAGTCACGAGAGGCATATTGTAAGAGTGCTCCAATTTCTGCTATTGATCGAGCGAGGACTCCTATGTTGATACAGCACGGAGATAGTGATGAACGCATTTCTGTGATTAGTGCTCACGAGTTATACAGAGCTTTGAAGCATAAAGGAGTCCCTACAGAGCTCTTCGTACTGCCAGGTATGGGTCATGGCTATCCCTTCCCACGCGAGAACTATGCAGTCATGTTGCAGAACTATCGCTGGTTCTGCCATTATCTGTTAGGTGAAGAACTCGATCTCTTCAAAGATGATTTCGGTGAATGATACATCCCGATATTGACCCAACATCTGCATAATTATCAGTGCAATCATTGAAATAGAATCGAGTGTCTATATATTACAAGTAGATTCGCTGAGGGGATTTCCTTGACAGAGAGAGATGATTTTTTCAATCTGTTAATCGAGGATGCAGATCGTCCATTCTCAGGTTGGGACTTCTCATATATCTCAGGGACCGGACGAATGCAGTCTGAACCTCTCCCGTGGAATTATGTCAGTATCATTCTACCCTATATTCGAAGGACCGATTCTCTACTTGACATGGGCACCGGCGGAGGCGAGTTACTCTCACTGCTTCAACCACTTCCAAAACACACTTGCGCCACTGAGGCATATGCTCCAAATGTACCCATAGCTAAGAAGCGACTCGAACCTCTTGGGGTTCATATCTTCAAGATTGAGGAAGAAAAAGAGACCCTCCCCTTTAGGGAGAATACCTTTGAACTCGTAATTAATCGTCACGAGTTCTATGATCCTCTTGAAGTTTGGAGGATTTTGGAACCATCAGGGCATTTCATCACCCAACAAGTAGGTGAGCAGAATGACCTTGCTATCAACAAACTCTTGGGCAATAATTCTCCCATTAATGACCAACCATGGAATGCTGCGTATGCATCTAGAGAGTTAGAGGAGCAAGGATTCCACGTGCTAAGCAAGATGGAGGCATTTCCAAGGACACGTTTCTATGATGTGGGTGCTTTGGTGTTCTATTTGAAAGCAATTCCTTGGACAGTAGAAGATTTTACGGTTGAGAGTTATAATGACGTTCTCTTGCAGATACACAAGGATATCTTAGCGAACGGATTTGTGGAAGTCCGTGAGCAGAGATTTCTTCTTCTCACGAAAATTCCCGACTGATTTGGAACAATGATTAAATAGAGGTGGTTCTCCCTCAGGCTGTAATTGTGTGCATTGTTGGAGGATGAGTTGTTGAATCGTTTGAGTCTGTTTGCCATCTTCTTACTTTGTGGTCTCTCAGTCTTTGCAATTCCCGCTTTCTTGATTGACCCATATAGGATTCTCTACATGATTGCTGTCACTGTAGTTCTTCTTGTCACGTATCTCTATGCAAAGAAAGGAGGCGGTCTACAGGAGTATCTACAAATTCTGTTAGCTTTCTTCATCGCTTCGTTGGCTTTTCTGTTACAGATTTACTGGTCTGCAGGGGATACGATTGAAGGGATTGTTTCGAATAAGTTGATCAGTACTGTAATTGTTGTCACCACCATAGTCCTTATTGTGGGTCTCTCCTCAGGGAACTTGAGCGAGCTCTATCTGAAGAGGGGTAATTTGCGACAAGGTGTTTTAATTGGAGTAATTGTGATCATCATCTTCGCAGTCACCGCAATCCCATTCTCTATCTGGTTATTTGGTGGACAAGAAGTAACTGCAGAGCGGCTACTTGCTTTAATACCCTGGATTGCAGTGTTTGTTTCATTGAATGGAATAAAGGAGGAGTT
Source organism: Candidatus Thorarchaeota archaeon (assembly GCA_016933575.1). GTDB lineage: Archaea > Asgardarchaeota > Thorarchaeia > Thorarchaeales > Thorarchaeaceae > SMTZ1-45. The sequence goes on along the minus strand of JAFGAR010000026.1, from coordinate 12,126 downwards.
GCTCTTCCGAGGACTCTTCCTGAAGAAATATGAGAACTTCTTTGGTCTTGATAGGGCTAATGTACTCCAAGCAGTAATATTTGCATCAGCACACCTTCAACCATCATTCTCTATCACTACAGTCATCCTCTTCATGTTACCGCTTTTCCTTGGTCTAGGGTTTGGAGCAGTAATGCAAAAAACCGATAGTTTGCTTGGAGCCATTCTATGTCATGCAGGTGCTGATATCCCGTATATGCTTGCGGTATTCTCTTACCTCTAAGAGTTTCACTATCGATACTAGTGAGTCATTACATTTTTAGCCTTAAGAAAAAAGAGGTATCTGTCAGTTGATCGACTGACAATTTAGTATTAGGTGGAGAGTAAAGAACGAATTCAGAGACTCTTAGTGTTTCTACAAGTTTTATATTACTGAAGGTTGGTGAGAGTAGTGAATAAATCAAATATCTTTGGATTGGCGATTTTTCTTGTATTATCATTAATTGGTGGCATTCTACTAGGGACTAGACTAGATTCAGCCCCTCCTGAGATTGATTTTGATAATGGTGATGTTCTACCAAAATACACTACTAACACTGAAAGCTCTCTAGATTATTTTCATGAGATTTCAAGTGCACTTGATGGGCTCACCCCGCATGCGCCTATTGAGATAACTGATGTTTCAAATTTCACTACCCTCGGTTTTCCTGGTACAGGCACATATTGGGATCCTTTCATAATTGAAAGTCTAGAGATTGAATCTCCTGTAGTACCATGTATCTCCATTACGGGAAACATCACAGCATACTACAACATTACTGGGTGTAGGATTTCAGGAATGGCTGCGGAGAGGTACTGGGATGAGTTTGCAGTAATTCTTCTTGGTGCAGGAAACGGTACGGTCCATAATTGTGAGGTTTATAACGCGTCTTATGGAATCACTTGTACAAGTGGTGACAAACAGATCCACTCTGTAAGAATCTGGGATTGTGAATATCAAACTCTGACCTTGAAGCATGCATATGATGTTTCCATAGAGAATTGCACTTTTTCAAATACCCTGTACTTCTATGATGTTCACCAAGCAGTCATAGAGCATAGCTCTATTGATTCATTAATTCTCTTCTCTACCTCATATCTCGTATTTGAAGAATGTTTCATCGGTAAGACATTTGGGACTGGAAATTCACACAATGAATTTGTTGACTGCGTTCTTGCAGGTTCGAGTTCAGTCTTCTCTCTCAATCAAGATTCCCAAACAGAAGTCATCAACTGCACTGTAAGTGTTGAGTTGGAACTTGGTTCTGGAGCGCGCATTCAGGGCTGCATCTTCAACAATACAAGATACGGAATTCATGTTTGGGGTGATAATCTGTATATCACTGATAATATCCTGCTTGGAGTTGATGGAAGTATTGGAATCAGTATACTGGGATATAATCAGGAGCGAATAACGATCCGGAATAACACAATAACTGGTTTTAGTACCGGAATCAATGTTCAATGTGATGGTTCATTCATTATTGAAAACATCATCACAAATTGTGGAGCAGGTATCTATGTCACTGGAAATGAGAACACAATCTATAGAAACTTCATGAATAACAATCAGTTTCATGCAAGAGACTATGGTACTGAGAATCAATGGATTTCTAATTATTATGGGCTGCGATTGTTACTTGGTCCGTATATCATATCCGGGACTGCAGGTTCGATTGATATATCTCCAATGAATGCGCAGTTCATTGGTCCTATTCTTATTTTTGCAATTCCACTATCTGTCGGAGTCTTTGGCAGAGTCATTATCTCCCGAAAATATGGTACAGAATTGCTTCCACTACCCCAAAAAGACGACAGAATTGAGTGGCAGCGTATTGATTCATTGCTTCTCTATATGTCAGGATTACCATTTACCCTGGTTGCACTAATCACAACATTCGTGGGTACTTATGCAATGATATTCTCCAGTCTATTCATAGCGACCTTCTTTGTTCTCTTAGTGGCTGGATTCATCTTGCATAAATATGGACCCCCTAATAGCTTCATGTTGCGGCACCTCTGGGAGATTCCAACTCGCGATTCAATACAACCAGAAATACTCCAAGATCAAAATCGGAAATTTTTGTTGATATTCTTCTTGTCATATGCTTTCATCCACTATCTGATGTTCTCAGATGTTCTATTGGATGGTTGGGTCATGATGATACAGGTATGTGGGCTGATTGGTTGGACCATCTTCATAGGTCTTCAAGCAAGAACTATGATCCAGAAGACAATACTAGACTAGGATGCTAGAGTTCGAAGATCATTCCTGCTGCACAATGGCTACTTGTCTTGGAGAATTCTGAAAGAATACGTCTCTTGTGTTTCGTACAATGGCATGGAACTATCATCTCTAGATCTCCAAGCAGACCAAGTCTGTCAAAACCATGAAATCCCCCAATGATCCCACGAACAGGTCCATGCTCTTCTGCTATACTCATTATTGTATCCACTCCCGGATGACTGCAGCCAGTGACAATAACCAATCCCTTAGATGTCTGGACAATCAAGGACTGTTCTGTTCTATCTATCTCCCCTGTCGTGGTAATCCCCTCCACAATTTCAATCATGGTAGTTACCTCCACTGTTTCTACATTTCTGAATCCAGATAGTAGCCTTCTTATCGGTGGGAAGAATGAGCTTGGTACAAATACCCTGACATCGCCCAGTTGTCTTACTATCTCGATACCGCCAGTATGATCACCATGAGCATGTGAGAGTACAATAGTGTTGATCTCTGCGAAGTCAATCTTCAGCTGTTGCATGTTGAAGAGGAGCGTCTTGTAGTCAGCTCCAGTATCAAACAGGACATTTTCTCCAACAAGACAGGAGAATCCCCAACCGCTCTTTAGTCTAACAACAGCCTCATTGTCATAGACGATTGTGAGTCTCATCCAGATTTCTACCCCTCAATTTAATGAAGGGGATTAGTTGCTAATCAATCATGCGTTCTCGAGAGAGTCTCATGTATTTCCTATCCATCAAATCACTTCTAGAAATCAGAATTGTTTAATATCAAGAGGCTAAACATATCTCATGCCATCCATTGATGTTAAGATGTGGAAGGGTCTCTCACAAGAGGCTGCAGAACGAATCATCACAGGGATCACAAAAGTCTTTGTTGACATGGGAATTCCAGCACAGGCTGTCGAGGTCATCATTCATGAGATTTCAAAGACCAACTGGGGTATTGGAGGAGTTCCTGCTTCAAAAGCGAGACCTGATGCAAAGTCGCCCTGAACATATCATTGATGATTTAATCAGCTCAATTGACAAAAACCTTTACGAATAAATCAGAGTAGTTCATAGACACCTAAGCACATACCTGATTTATTCGGGAGGTAATCATGCCCAGAAATCATTGTCCTGATCGGCTTTGTATGCCAATTGCGCTTTGGTTATTATCTTCCGTATATCCTCGTCCTTATCCTCGCTCAATAGTTGCATGACCTCAGGATATGTATCCATGCCCAAACGAATTATCACATTGGCGAGTCCTGCACGGACTCCCGGGTGTGGATCTTTTGCTGCCTTTAGTAGAATTTTACTTAGATTCCGATCATTTCTCATGGCTAATAAGATAGCTGCCTGCATCCGAATGAGTGGGTCTTTGTCTTCCATTTGCTTGATGAGCCACTGAGTTACCTTTGGATGCACGATTGTCCCAATCTGTTGGATCTTCTGCAGTTTGAGTTTCATAGATTTGGTCTCAATGTTCAGAAGTACATCAATCGCTGGAATATCTATCTCACTCAATGATTCTATGACTTGGAACACAATCTCTTCTTCATCCGCTTTTCCAAGTTCTTTCAGAAATGGAATGGCTCGTTCTGAGTGAGTTACACCTAATGCTCTGACTGTGTGTATGATCGGATTGGGAATGGTATCAAATCTTGGAAATCTGAAGTATTCTCTTAATCGTGAATCTACAAGTTTTTCCATTTCACTCTCTGCTGGATCCCAGACTTGCATTCCCTGAAAGAGTTGCCGCCCCTCTTGGTACATCTGTAGAATGGATATTAGAATGGGAACTGCAGCGCCGCCAAAGCGACCCAGACCTGCTACAGCTTGGTCTCTCAGCTTTTCAATCACTGCTAAGAGAACGGTCTTCTGAGCCTCATCCTTCGCTTGTCCAAATGCATTATAGAAGGGTACTTCTCCAGTATCAATAAATACCTGCAGGTCGAGGAGGAGGAGGCCAATAAGAAAGAGGACTGCATTCCTATTACCTGTGTCTGCAATTGCTTTAGACAATCCTGAGAGTCTTGCGATTCCAAATCTTCGGATGTGTTGCCAAAAGATATCCAGTGCATCAGGAGTACCAATTGCCAACAAGGCACTAGCTCCTGCTAGACTTACGTTGTCGTTTCTTGATAGTAGCAAGTCTCTTATTCTATCTAGATGCTGGTCAGCACGAAGCATTCCTAGAGTGGTACATGCTGCAATCTTTACCTCTGGTGCCTGGTTAGATTGTAGAATGTCTGATACCTTTTCAATAGCAATAGGATTTCCTAGTAATCCTAGCCCTTTGAGCGATAATTGTACAATCTCATCACTGCTCTTTTCGATTCCTGCGAGTAATGCATGCAACGAATGTGCATGACCTGTTCCATGGATAAGTTCGATACCCTGCTTACAGATCTGCTCATCGGAATCATAACTCATGACACACCCTCTCAGAAGGTCCGAATGACGTTTGCTACAATTCTGGAAGAGCTCATGGTATTGCTTACGAATATCTGATTTCTTCTCGCGTTTCTTCATTGTTTCTGGAATTGAAACCAGTCCTAATTCTGCCATTCGTTCGAGTACAATCTCCGCCTTTTCTGGTGTAGTCCGTCCTGCTACGCCTGATTCTATCATCAGTTCCATTGTGATAGGTAGCTGGAGAAAATCGAACATATCTACCATTCCATCCTCCATCAAATAGGATTGCGCCTGCTTCAGCTGGTCACTTCGCTCCTCAATAATGGATGGAACATAGACCGATAGCTCCGGAGATGTAAGATTGCCGGGATGGAGAAGATATACATCGCCACTCTCTATTTGTGTCTTCAGATATTCTCTGGCAATCTCAATTGCTATTTCTTTGACCTGTTCCCAATTCTTGGGTTCTCTACTTGCCACCTTTTCAACAAACTCAGCAGGTTCACATGCAATTCCCTGAAGTTCTGGGATACCAAAGAGGTCGAGGACAGAATCAAGATACACTGCCCAAGCTTGGATGCTGTTAAATGAAAATGCCATTTGCCTGAGTACTTTAGGAATTCCTAGAGATTCAGCTGTAATCATTACTCTCTCTCTCCAGAGGTCCTTCATACCTCTGTTGAGATATTCTGCCTGTTCCTGCGCTGATAGATGGTCTCTCCAGCTAAGACCTTCACTGAGAAGCTTGATGAGAATATTTTCCATCAATTTCTAGCTCTCCACCTCCGCAAAGAGTAGACCTCTGACCTGATTTAGAAGTAGCATATGTTTTACCTTTTCACCTACTTCACCAACCATGACCTCTGTGGTGAATTCATCAACACCCTTATCCACTTCCAGCCGCTGGGAGAGTACCTCTGCGTCATCCGCATTGTTTCCCTGCATCATCGATTCGAGCATTTTCCGCATGACCCTCTTGACCGCCTGCTCTCCCTCTCTTCGTTCATTCAGAGCAAGAAGATACCATCCCAAGACATCGGTACGGTGTTGTTCTAGATATTTCTTCAATACTTCTGATGCTTTGTCAAATTGCCTGAGACCTAGTAGGCAACGTGCCATGGTAATAGTATGAAGCCCCTTAGAGGTCATCACTTCCTGAAGCATATCATCTGCTCGCTGCTCATCTCCTTCCTTTCGTAGAATATTAGATAGCAGCATCATTCCCTCATAGTTACCTGCTTCTGCAGCTATCTCCAAATTGGTTCTTGCCTCATCATCATTCACATAATGTTGTGCTCGACCCAATAGTGCATAGAGTTCTGGAGTTGCTTCATTATGTTCAAGGAATTTGTTACAAGCAACAACGATATCTGAATACTTCTCAAGCTCCACAAGTTCATCCATTTCTATGAGGAGCTTGGCGTAGGGTGTTTCTGTCATACTAGATGCTGTTTGATATTGTTCTCTTGATTCTTCAAAGAATCTTAGAGTGCGAAGAATACGAGCAAAGGAGAGGTATTGCGTGACATTTTCCATCTTTATATCTTTCAAGACCTTCTTTACCTGTTCCTTGGCCTCTTCATATCTGTGGACTGTCATCAAGGCCTGAATATATTCCAGGTGCGCATGAGGACTTACGGGGAGTCTTTTGAGGATATCGCGAGTTGATTCAACATATGACTCTCTCGCCTTCTCAGACACAAAGAGTTCACCAGGTCGTGTTTTAGTTAGAACCATGTTAGCTACTTTGATGAGATCATCCTCAGGGGCAGTGGTTTCCAATCTCTTCTTGAATTCCAGCGCTGCATCAACATCCCCTGTTGCCAGCATCATTGGAATCATCATGCCAATAATCCGTGGGTTATTTGGATCACGATTAAGCATTTCTTTCATTTTCTGAACTGCGCCTTTGGGATTCATCCTAGAACTCGCTAGAGTCACAAAGAGCTCGATGTCCATGTTATCTGGATCATCTTGCAAGATACGTGTCCCAAATGTAATCACACTATCTGGATCAAAGTCCATTATCATTCTCAGGGTTCTACTCTGTTCCTCGCAGTCAACATTATCAATTCGAGCAAATCCCTGCTCGATATGTTTCCTACTCAGCACTTGATTTCCCCTCTTCTTCTGTTCGAGACCATAGAGGACATTTATCAGGGCACTATCTGGGTTGGTCTTCAGTGCCCTCTCTAACAAGGGGATTTTTTCATTCTCCTGTCCCAGTGCTCCTAACACATGAATATACCCATGTACTGCCCAAGAGTGCCCATTATTGATCTCAAGTGCCCGACTATAGTAAGGTATTGCCTTTTCTAACTCGCCTTGATTCCCATATACAACAGCAAGCCCTGTCAATAACTCTGGACTGTCTGGTTCAAGGTCAAGTGCTTTCAGATAGACCTTTTCTGCTTCTACGAATTTTCTTCTCCGATTGAGAGCCTTTGCTAAGAGTCCTATAACTTCTGCATCATCTGGCCGTTCTTTGACCACTTTGGTCAGAGCTTCTTCCCCAATTCCAACAATGAATCGGTCAGTTGTGTATTTTCCAAGGTTAAACCAGGCATCCAAATCATTTGGATTCGTCTCAGTTGCTGCTATTAATTCTCTAAGTCTTGTAACCCCCATAGTTACTCCTCCAATAACTAGTAGCAGTTCCACAGTATAAATATCCCTCGAATTAAATACTACTTTTTTCAGAGACAGAAAACACAGCTCTGGGACGATATAATAGATGAGAATTCAAAGCGGCGGGTTGAATACAATGGCGAAAAAGAAGAGAAAAACGGGAAGGGACCAAATTGAAGAATCCTATCAACCAACGGGAATTCTTGGATTTGCCGTAGGACCAATGCCTTCAGTAAAAAAGGGCAAAAAGAATGATTGAAAAGACTGAACAAGGACCCTGACAAGTCCGGAATCTAGTTGGCCTTTGGGGATAGTCCTAATCTACTCTTTTGATAGTCAGAATTGGTAAATACAATAACAGGACTAACCACAAAGAGTGCAAGAATCTTTTCAGATCCAAATTCCGAAATGTGACGATGCATAATTCAACCAACTGCAAGCAACTATCTTTCCTCTGGAACTTTCCTTTTTATTTTCAACTTAGGATTGATCTAGTCCCTCAATCGCTTGAACTATTTCATCTACTTTCGACTCAGAGAGAATTGCTCTGATAGCGCTAAGTTGCTCAGTGTTCCGAATGATAATCCCTATCTTATTCGTCGGAAGACCATCTTTTCCAATTGGATTTATCTCAACAGCAAGATAGGCTTCTTCAATCACTGATGGCGGTATCTTTCTGATGTATATTCCTGGTACATCAGTTCCCATTCGTTCAAACTTTCTTCCGTGTTTGAGCATGTCTCGCAATGATGCTTCCAATAGAACCACCGTTCGTTGTACAGTATAATCATGCTAATAGCTCTGACCCACTTGTATCATTTGGTCTATCGAATATTTCCGGTTGTATTCATTGAGTCAAAATGACCATGGAGATGGTTCAGGCTCACATGAGACCATAATTCTCATTGTGAGTTTGAGAATGGCTCTCCTTGAAGTCTATATTCTTCTCTGAATCAAAATAGTAACTCTTTTCTCTATCATTTTTATGCATCGTATTTATCGCTTGGTTAGAATGTGCAATTAGGAGCGTAGAATTGAGAAGATGAAATTAGGAAAGATCACAATAGCCGCTGCAATTTTTGTTGCATTGTTTATCACCACCTCTGTCTTTCTGACTCATCCTGTTCGAGCAGAACCGTCAGATGCGAGTGGGGGGATCATTGCTACCGGTAACATATCAGACTACATCTGGTCGTCAGATGGGACTCATGTGGCATTCATCAAATACCTCACCGGTCAGTCCTGGGGAGAACTCTGGGTTGGAGACTGGGATGGTTCCAGAGTAACGAATCTTCAGTCGATCTATTCTGAGATTGAATTGGGTGGTCTGGAGGACTGGCAGGGCGATTGGATACTTCTCAGGATTAGACATGAGAATGAACTCCCTGCAGAATATTATGGTCGAGGGGAACTCTGGAAGATACGAAGTGATGGGACCAACCTCACTCAGATTACGTTCACTTACACAGATGGAATACGAACACAATGGTGGAACACCTACTACAACAATATTGGTACTGCACGCTGGGGGCGGTTCATTCCGGGGACTGACCTTGTGTATTTCAGTGCTCATGATGGCAATGGATGGTGGAAGGCATACGCCTGCCATGCCAATGGGACTGATGGTTGGCAGTTGATAAGCGGTTCCACGTACTCATTCACCATAGGAATGTCCCCTACTGGTAACAAGCTCCTCTGGGGTACAGCATCCTACTATGATCAGCCCACTACTCTCATAGCGAGTAATGTCAATGGAAGTGGTGTCGTAATAGTGAAGACATTCTCAGCTGTGACATGGCCTCTGGTCTTGGCTGACGGTAAGACAGTCATCTATAGCAATCCTAATGGTAGTATAGGAGCAATCCAAGTAGATGGAACTAATGATAGTATAGTGCTTGATGATGATTACACTAATTCCTGGGTGAGCTGTCACCCTGTGGATGAGCAGTCGTTTCTCATGCGAAGTAACCGTAGCTCGGATGGTAATTTTCACATCTTTAGTGTAGATACTGATGGCAGTCAGATCATCCAGCTTACAAATGGGTCGTATGATGATGATGGTGCCATGTTCTCTCCCAACGGGCAAAACCTGATGTACAGAAGGCATCAGGTGGGTTCAAGTGGAGCCCCCTATGAGTTGGTCATCACTGGGGCTACTTCGATAACTACTACTGGCACAACAGACTGGTTAGTACCCATCTTCGTCGTTGCAATAGTTGCAGTGGTTGCTGGAGCTATCTGCTTGCGGAGTAGAGGCACTGAAGAGGCAATCCATCCAGAAACCGTCACGTATGATTTTGGAAGCTGATTGAGCAGACCGTGGCTTGAATAGTTACATGTTGAGAGGAGACTGGATTAGAGATGCCAGACTCAAATCCTAATCTCTCTCTCCAATACTTCCATAACATCAGAATCTTCGCTGTGTCCACGGGCCTCTATAGTCCAATATGAATACTATACCCGCAATGATACCAAGTATACCTCTAAGTAGTCCGGGGCTTAGTAGAAGGAACAACTCAGTTCCAAGTAATTCCGCTCCAGCCATGAATACAATGATGATACCTGCAATACCTCCACATAACCCAAAACATGGCGTGCATTGTACGATCTGTCCCGTGTCCTTCCAGACCTGGGTGGTTGTATTGGGACCTAATTGATATTCGTACTTTTTTCATCAATTTGCATAAGTCCACCTTTCCATGCAAAGAGAGAGCCTGCAAACATGATGATGACGAATCCGGATCCAAGAATTGCTCCATTGAGGTCATCAAATGCTGCAAGACTGATAACCATCTGGACGATGAACATTATTCCTGCTAATACAAAAAAGACCGCGCTCTTCATTGAACCAGTCATATCTTAAACCTCAGCAACTTTTGGAACGTGGTAAAGTTCGATATATTTCCTATGGATTTTTAGCTGAGGTGTTTTTTTCTAGGAACTCACAAAGGTCTTGGTAGGCTTGTCTCAAGAATCTTGTCTTCTTCTTAAAGAATTCAATCTGTTTGATTATGTTTCCAATCTTTACCTCGAGAAACGCGATATCTCTGCTATCTCTTTCTGATTGCTTTTCAGAATGAAGCTTGTAAAGAATTTCCTGAAATCTTGGGACGTACGAGTAGATGAAATTGTCTGTTTTTAGAATGTTAGAGAGTATGGTCCGTGAGATGGAGTTCAAATAATAGATCCTCGGTTTTTGGTACTCTTTAGGAAGAGCAATGATGTATCCGTTTGCAAGGAGGCTCCGCAAGTAGCGGGAGATTGTACTTCGTGAGAATCTTGATAGTTCTATCAGAGTCTGTTGGTCGAGACTTCGGTGAGTAAAGAAGATTCTGAGTATTCGATCTTTTACTGGGTCCTCCTTATAGAGGCTAATAATGTCCATTAGATTCTCATCTAACTCTCGTGTTTCAAATGAATAGACCACCACCTCGTTGAGTGGAACGATTCCAGATGTATCTTCTTGAAAGAACGAGTACCTCTTCTCTCTACTGATCTGCCTTCTTTGAGCCTCGATATAATTACGAAGACTGTTAAGTCGGTAATGTAGGAATTCTATTTCTCTCGGATATTTACTCATTAGATGGCGAAGTTCTGTCTGACTTTCCATAATATATCCATCAAGTCTCTCGAGATTCTCAATAATCTTGGTAGTAGCTGTATAGACAAAGTCTACTCTGTCTGGTCTTATCCTGTAGAGATTTTTGTGAGTCCCCGGAATAATAGTATGGTTAATGATATCCGTTTGGAGGAACGATTGTAGTGTCGTCGAGATGGTGCCCAGTGAGAATCCTGTGAGTTGCTTGAGTTGTTCTTGAGTCAAGGCATCATAGATTCTAAGGTAAGCAAAAATCTCTGTTGTTCTTGAATTTAGACTCACCATATTTCCAACAGTCTTATAGAATGTAACAATCTCTCGTTCAATTTCCTTTGATTGTTTTGAGAGTAATCGCGTTGGCTCCATTGATTTCATCCTATCTGCAGTTTCTATCACTATATCAATCAATTCTTGCTACGATACCAAAGTATATTTTCTAATTTTTGAAAATTAAAGAATATAAATCTAATCAAAAAGGATGCTTTTGGAATGTCAATTCAAAAGAATTTCAAACGAGAGGCTGTAACTGCTGCCTTTCTACTAATTCTCTCTCTGGGAGCATTCACACATGTAATTGCTACCACAGAGGTGAATCCAGTTGACCTGATTGATTTCTCAACGTATTTCGGTGGCACCGGTGATGATCGCATAGAGACAATATCGTATGCCTTTGGGAGTACTGTTGTCGATTCACAGGGTAACATCATTGTAGTCGGTCGTACAGAGTCCACTGATTTTCCATTGAAAGATGCCTTTCAGGATCACATCAATGGTATTAGCGACGGGACCATCTCGAAGTTCTCTCCGAATGGTTCACTGATCTTCTCAACATACCTTGGAGGCTCAGCTCAAGAAGTGCCTACGGGTGTTGCTGTCGATTCTGATGATAATATCATAATAGGTGGGGTGACAGGGTCATCAGACTTCCCACTATTGAATCCTCTTCAATCGAATTTCACAGGTGGGACTGAAGGAGATGCTGATTGTTTCATCACCAAGTTCTCTGAGGATGGTCAATCCCTGATATTCTCAACTTACTTTGGCGGCACTGGAAGTGACTGGCTATATACATTGAATGCTGATTCTTCCGGTCGAATAGCCATCTCTGGGACAACTGAGTCAGACGATTTTCCAGTACTGAATGCTCATCAGAATACACGTTCTGGTACTCTCGACGTGTTCATAACACTTATCGAGGCAGATGGGCAGTCCGTGCTGTTCTCTTCATATCT
>JAFGAR010000153.1 GCA_016933575.1 Candidatus Thorarchaeota archaeon | reverse complement strand
CGAGCGACAATCTTAAAGACTGTCAGTTATCTTTGAACGATGGGGACATTTCAATGGCAACCATCACGATCCATAGCTTCAAGGGCGGAACCGGCAAATCACTCATCGCTGCGGCATTAGGATACCACATGAGTGAGCAAGGAAGGAAGGTTCTGCTCATTGATGGTGATTACTATGCACCCTGTTTTGATACCTTCTTCCCGCAGAAGAAGGACGGTCAGCCATTCACATCTTTTCTGGCTGGCAAGGCTGCCTTCAAGGACGTCGTGCACCCATCCCAGTACAAGAACCTCTATGTCAGCTATGCTCCGACCCCAGACTTCAGCCAAGAGATACTCCAGGCCGATGCGAAGACCCACGGGAGATACCTGAAGCAGATCCTGGCAGGGATCAAAACTGCCAAGAACGATATGGAGTTCGATGAGATCATCATCGACAACTCGAGTGGTATCTCACTCGCCGCTATCAACTTCCTGTCTTGTAGCACTCGCTCAGTGCTGGTCATCCGCCCTGTACGATATGGTGTCGAAACGACCTTCAATATCATCAATGCGATCTATAGGAAGCTCAAGTACTCAGGTTCAGGCTCTGTCCGAAAGGACTTCCTCGTCTGGAACCAAGTACCTATCCAGGAGGGCTCTGTGCTCGAGCCACGGATCAAGAAGTATCTGGACTACTGGACGGACAAGTTCGCTGCGGCAGATATAGCCCCAGGACCGACCATTCCGTACATCTTTGATATCGTAGCAAGCATGATCGCAGAGAGCACAATGGACCTGCCAAAGCTGACAGAATTCCTAGAAGAGCATATCAAGACCCTATCTGCCCTCGTGACAACATGAAATGAGATGAAAGCATTGGATGCTATCTGCTTCGGGGGTAGTAGAAATCACCATCCAGACGCTTCTTGTGATCGATAAGCACCCGTCTGAGGAGAACCTGTAAGGCTTCATCGAGAGTCGCCTCGACATCGACGATATGCATCCCCTTCCACGGTCTCTCACCACTCTCTTTCAGGCTGAGAAGCATCTTGAGGAGTTCTTCCCTCGTGACACCGTCGGAGGATGACTTCAAGATAGTCTGGGCTATTGGTATGATCGTGTCGGGTAGGCTCATCAGCACTGGGATGTCCTCAAGAGCCTCATCCCTGTTTGACACTGAGTAGAACTTACCATTGTAGGGCTTCAGGCCGAGCTCAGTCCCTCGTTGCCAGAAAATCATCTTCTCTGCCTCAAGCTTGGTGAGATGGTCGTATACGGTAGGAGGCTCAAGGTTTCTGATCGCTGCGAGATCCTTTGCAACGATCCCATGACCATGCTCCTTCTCATAGTCGCCGATGGTCTCGAGTGTCTTCATCAATACTCGTGAGTAGATGAGCGGATTCTCACCATCCGCTGAGAGCTTCTGCTCAACTGCTTGCTCAAGAGATGCTATCCTGCCCTCAAAGCTCTTCATCGTGTTCTGAATGGACTTGAGCTGCTTTTGGATACCAGCTAGAGCACTTGCTATCTCCGAGTCTTTGCTCCCATCTGGCATACTATCTAATAGGGACACCTTGGATATAATCTTATCGGACATTAGGTAAAAAAGCCTAATGTGATAAAGTTTTTCGCCTTTTAGTCCTCATCGGGTGGTGGTTGGTCCTCTTGGATCTTGTCGAGATAGTCGAGCGCGGTGCCGAGGTCCTCTTTTCCTTCCATCATCGAGGCAGTTCTTTGTTCGACGAACTTTCGGATGCGAGTCATAGATAGTGCAACAACTATGACAATCCCGACTCCAAAGACTCCCAGTGCTAAGAGAATCTGTTCTATTGTGAAACCAGGATCAGTTGGATTTGTCGTTGACGGCGCGCTTACGGGTTGAACAGTGATCGTCATAGCATCCGTTCGTGAGTTGTCATACATATCCGAGATTGTGATATTGACGGTATAGATGCCTACCCCTAGGACAGTATTGTTCTCCAAGAACCCTTGATCACTAATAATGAAATGTTCAGTGTCACTCACAAACCAGTAGACAATGCCAGACGTGTCACCCGCGGACATCTGATGGGTGAAGGAAGTTCCATATGGTATATTTCGGTTCTGAGGAGCAACTATCCAGTTCGGAGGTGTGGTGTCCCTCACCTGTACAATCAAGATGCCTTCCAAGATGTTCCCATAGAAGTCCTCGACCTCAATGATGATTGGATAATCACCAACAACCAAGTTGACCTCGCTTCTGAGCATACCTATGATATCAATCGAGAAGTTTACTTCATCATTGATGCGCCACTCCAGACCTAGACTCTCAGATAGGTCTGTGGCTTTGAGTCTGTAGTAGAGGTCATCACCATACTCGATCTGCAATGTTTCGGGAAAGTCAGTCCATTCGGGATATGTTGTGTCTTCAATGACGAAGGTGTATTCAGTGCAGTTCCAATTGTCATACTCATCAAAGACTGTGATGTTGAATGTATACTCACCCACGGGAACAGAGCTTTTGTTGGTCAGTAGGCCGGCGGTTGATATTGAGAAGTAAGTTGAGAACGTCACAGTCCATTGAGAGATGCCAGAGAGATCAAATGCAGAGAATTGCATCGCGATAGAGTCACCGAATTCGCTCCAGAGAGGAGATGAAGGACTCAGGTCTGTAGGAGCTGTTGTATCAGTAATGAACACTGTGACCTCGACATCCAAGACCTCACCAAAGGTATCATTCACAAAGATATGAAGCCCGTATGAGCCAACAGGTAAGACAGTTGTATTGGTGATAACACCAAAGTCATCGATTTCGAAGTTATCGGTATCATTCAACCACCAAGTATCGAGACCTGAGAGGTCGGTGGCATTCAGATCCCATTGGAAGACCTTGCCGAATTCCCATTCGATATCAGCGGGGGTCTCATCCCATGTCGGAGGAGTTTGATCCTCAACAATGACCAAGAACGTGGCGTTCTGATAGTTGGAATAGATATCCTCGATGCCAATTGTAAGTGGATAGGTTCCAACCTCGAGAGTGGTGGCATTCCGGATGATTCCTGCAGCATCTATGGAAAAGCGCATCGTGTCGTTGACATACCAAAACACACTGCCAGAGAGATCGGTGGCGTTGATATCACATACGAGATGGAAATCTAACTCTAGATGCTTGTCCACGGGAAGCTCATCCCATGATGGCGCTGTTGTATCTTGGACAGTGACCTTCATCGTCGAGCTTATTGCGTTCTCATGCGCATCAGTGACATTGATTCTGATGATGTACTCACCCACGGGAAGAGATATTGCATTCTCTAGTAGTCCGTCGCCCGATATGGAGAAGTGTGTTGTGTCATTCACCCACCAATTCGAGAGGATAGATAGATCATAAGCAGCTAGTTGGAAATCCAAATCGTCACCGAACTCGACGAATTTGTCAGCAGGGGGAGTAGTCCAAACAGGGTTTGTGGTGTCTTCAATTACAATGGCAAGGTCTGCATACAATATGTTATCATACGTATCGTTCACATAGACACGTATACCATAGGTTCCAGCGACTAACGCTCTTGCATTCTCAATTATCCCAGTAGGACCGATGTCAAAGTCATCTGTGGTGTTCAACCACCAAGAATGCAGCCCTGAGGCGTCTGTAGCGTTCAGGTCATAGTAGAAGGCATCACCAAGCTCCGATGTTTGAAGCTCAGGGTCTTGTAACCACGAGGGTATCGTAGTATCCTCTACCGTGACAAGGAATGACTGATTGATGGCTCTACCAAAGGTATCGTTAACAAAAATCCAGAGTGGATAGATTCCCACAGCGAGAGTCGATATATTCGAGATAATCCCATCTGAGTCAATAGTGAAACGCGAAGTATCATTTACCAGCCATTTCCCAAGCCCTGATGGAGTCGTAGCGTTCACATTGTAAAGGAATGAAGTGAGAAACTCTGAGATTTGATTGGTAGGCTCAGGGTCCCAGCTCGGAGCGGGATCAAGATAATCCCAGATGCAGTAGGTCGCATTACTACTGTAGATCGTGAATATTCCTAATGCATCATTGCCATCCGCACTTGAAACTTTGTATCCTTTCTGTCCCGGCTCATATAGGACGAAGATAGTATCATTAGCATGAAGGGTGCCATCATAGTTAGTAAATGCGGGATGCAAGCTGGCATAGTAGTACTCAGCCCACATGTAGATGCCAGAGGCGTTGGTCCCTGGATTGACCAGCGACTCAGTGGGATTCGAGAGATAACAGACAAGCTGGTCCCAGTATATTGTCACGCTCTCGGTATTCATGTTGATGGAAGTGATGCCGTGAGTGTTGGCCGATTCGACCGTGATGGAGTCGTAGGTCAGATAGGTGAGGGCGTTGGGTGCATACGATGCCATCCAAATGTCATTGCCTTGGTAGCTCATCGTCAGACCATTGAGCTCATAGCCACCATCCGTGACATTCGTCCCATCGTGGGCATACTGCAGCTGAGCTGTCATATATCCAGTCGCGTAACTATCCACGATGAAGCTGGGTGATGAGAGAGAGGCGCAGATGATCTGATCAGAGATGTAGGACGCGGTGTAGGATGCGTCTAGCTTATTCTCTGCGTCAACGGAAACGGTCAGGGTGAACACATCCCTGCCGATATCATCGTCCGAGGTCACGGACGCAGAAAAGTACCCTGTGTTGGGATTGTATGAGCCAGCACTCCAGGGACTACCAGTGATGTTGGCACAGGCAAGCTGAATCGATATCAGACTCTCACGAGGGTGGTATGATGTCGCACCACTGTAGATAATCGTTCCAGAAGCAGTGATCGCGCTGTTCATATTCCCACGGTCAGGAGTTCCTGCCCCGTCATTCACTGAAAGGGATCCGTCCAATGCCAGGGTAGTGACCGTGTCCCAGTTCGCCTCATACCATTGAGAATCGCTCGCTGCGTCACCGTCATAGACCAGAATGTAGTAGTCGACATTGGAGACCTCGAGAAAATCGAAGGGGATCGTGTAGTTGAACTGAACATCAATGCTCGTACTTGTTGTGGGAGCTGAGCAGGTACCAAGGATGACATTGTCAGGATTCGCGGTCACTGAGAAGGTCCCGCCCTGCTCGTATCGAATCGTGAAGTAGTTGGTGGTCCGAGTGTCATCGTATACGCTCAGCGTGACGTTGTCGATTTGCGAGTAGCCGTCAAGATCCTCCACCGTGACTGAGGTAGTAGCATAGTTGTATTCCGCCAGGACATCATCCGTGTTCACCAGTCCTGACGTGACCGGAGCCGTATTGGTGGTCGGATAGGTATTGGTCAGTCGAATGTAGAGACGGTCGATGCGCCAGGTGTTTGCGGTTGGATCGGTCCGTGAGGTGTCGCGAATCTTGACATAGCACTCGCTTCCTGTCAAGTATGAATGAATGTTGAAATAGGTGTCAGAGTTACCACTCACGCTGCCAAGAGAGTTGTCTGGTGTGGTGTCACCTGACGCAAAGTAGAAGGTGAGTGCCTCACTGGAGCTACTGCCATCAAAGTCGACATAGAGCTCCTCTACATAGTAGGTGCCAGAATCCACTCCTGTGAACTTATAGACTGCCTCGAAACGATAGTAGGTGCTCTGGGACTGCCCGTCAATTCTCCAGTTGTCTGCCCGAAGAGTAAGAGAATATAGCAATGAGCCATGCCCTACCTTTACCCGGAAGGCCGAATGCTGGTACTGTGATGAAGAGGAGAAGAAAGTCTGGTCATCTTCACCGCCTTGAGTGAATGAGCCCATTGAATCCCAATTGGTACCGTCCCAAAAATAGACCACAACATCACCATCACCAACTGTCCACGAGCACTCGATGTTCAAGGTGAAACGGACACCATCATAGCTAGAGGTGTCGACCGTACTGCAGAAGATCTCACCAGCACCTGGCGCTGAGGCCGCTTCCTCGAAATAGCCTCCTGAATAGCTAATCCCAGTTGCGGTCCATCCAGAGGGAGCAGAGGGACCAAAGTTCGATTGGGTCATCAGATTGGTATATGACGTTTCAACGAAGCTGGCTTCTGTGAGGGTCGTATGGGTGGAATTATCCGCGCCCATTCCAGTAGGAGGAAGCGTAGAGTGCGTGCCATAGACAAGTGATTGGACAGAGTCGACATAATCGTCCCCAGCAGATGCGATGCCGAATTGGCGTTCGCCCTCAACGACTATGTCTTCCTGTGTTGAGAGGACATCGTTCGTATCACCAGAATAGCTAGGTGATGCAAAGATCATTCCAAAGACAAGTGTCAAGCAACAGATGATGAGGATACTCCTGTGGTGGTCCATCCCTGACCTCTCTCCATACTGCGATCCTTAATCAGCACAGCCCAAGCGCGCTGCAGGTCCTCTTCCTGAGGGTGCGAAGCTGCATCCTCGTGAGGCTCTTTAAGGTTATGTTTCTGAAAGGTAATCGATTTGATTCATGATGCAACAAGCTCATGCAATCCTTCTAAATCGCGACCTGGTACTGTCGAGCACTTTTCCTATTGTTGTTCATAGAAAGAAAGATATGCGAAGAAAGAACTCATATTCTGTATTGAAACCGTAGTTATCAGATATCACCATGACACAATACTGGCACTTACAGTGGTCCCATTGACTGCAAATACTGGGAATATGATTTGCATTTAATCAAGTATGGTTTCGAGGGGGTTAGGGATAATGACAGGCTCTATCAGAGGCTTATCAAAATCACGAATAGTTGGTATTCTACTAATTATTGCAATATCTCTTCCATTGGTTCCTGATTTCACCTATCAAGAGGAAACCAGTAAACCATTCGCAACTTCACCATTTCAGCAGAAAATCAGAGGCACAACACAGGACACTTCAGTTTCGTATGAGAGCCCGATGAAAGCATTCCAAATCACAGATGATGAAGCATCTCTTAGTCTTGCCTCTAATTGGACAACGAGTGTTACTTATTTCAAGAACCTTGCATTGTACAACCATAGTGGGTCTCCGGCTAATGAAATGTATGTGACTGAGCATTTAGATACAGGCAATAACTCTGTCATGGTCTTGTCGTACGATTCTGACACAAATGGTTGGATTACTGTAGATACCATGACATTGAATTGGTCCATCTATAATTTCCATGTGGCTTTGACTGACCTCGATCATGACAATGAACTTGAGTATCTTATATGCTATCACCTTGACAGTTCAAATACCATGTATTTGGTAGTCTGTCATCTTTTTTCAGGTGAGCTAAGACCAGTAACCAATTACCTTACTTTTTCTGATGGCATTTACGATTTGCAATTCTATGATTTGGACGATGATGATACCGATGAGATAGGGCTTGTTACGGGGTATTATGATTCCTCGGTCTATGTATACAAGTATAATGGTACCAATTTGCTGCCCTATTGGACAAAGCACTATGGCACTGGTTTTATGGGATCACTTGTTTTTGGAGAAGTTGATAATGATGGAGAAGTAGAGCTTATAGTTTCGGGAGCGGGAAAACTTGAGGTCTTTGATTGGACCGGCTCAACATTTACCCTAAAATGGACAATCTCCAGAGGATCATCATTAAGGATGTTTGTTTACGATTTTGACGAAGATGGAACCAATGAGATTTTGGTACCTGACTGGATCTCAGATCCCGGCTTGATTCGAAAATATGAATGGAATGGCGCATCGTTCGATGTTTGGATAAGTACTGAGTATGAGGATGATATCACGTGGATAGAACTTGTTGACCATCCCATCACCAGTGAAAAGTTGCTGTTCATCGTTACTCGCGTAAGCGCCTTGATGACTACTTGGAATGGTACTGCTTTTTCGATAAAGTCCAGAATAGACTTCCCGTCTTATGCACTCTCAGGAGAATATGGGAATATTGATTCAGATGATGAACCAGAAATCATCCTAGTAGGTCGTAACGATTATGACCCCATGATATATACTAGGATTAATGTCGTAAAGTACGATATAGAAGGTCCAACTGATGCGACCCCACCTTCGATTTCTATTTCCCATTCGCCTACAAATCTAAGAAGTGATGATATTGTTGAAATCAATGCGACCATCACTGACGATGTTTGTGTAGATGAAGGAATCCTATCTTATCGTGTGAATGATGGCTCATGGACAAACCTCACAATGAGTGGATCTTCATCAGAATATAGTGGAGTTATTCCACCTCAAGAAGCAAATTCACTTGTGGAGTATAAGGTCTATGCAAATGATACTAGTGGAAATTGGGCTGTGACATCTGAGTATGAATATGTGACATTCGATCCATCACTGGCATTCGCTTCAAACTGGACAACGAGTGTTGTTTACTTCAAGAACCATGCATTGCATAATCATAGTGGGTCAGCAGCGTTAGAGATGTATGTTACTGAGCACCTTGAATCTGGAAATAATTCAGTCTGTGTTTTATCGTATGATAATATTACTGGAAGCTGGACGACAATTGACACAATACCACTAAATTGGTCAATCTACAACTTCTATGTATCTTTAACAGACCTTGATTATGATGGTGAAGTTGAATATATTGTCTGCTATCATCTGGATGATTCACATACTATGTATATGGTTGTATGCCATCTGGTATTAGATGAGCTTCAACCGATCACAAATTGCCTCACCTTTGTTGATGGAGTGTATGATATGCAGTTCTATGACTTCGATGAGGACGGCACAGATGAGATTTCTCTTGTAACAGGATTTTTCGATTCCTCAGTGTATGTCTACAAATACGATGGTAGCAACCTTATAGCAAACTGGTCGAAAACCTATGGTGGACAGTTTCTTGGATGCCATGCGATTGGAGATGTGGACAATGATAACGAACCAGAGCTTGTTGTTAGTGCATCTACGACATTGGAGATTTTCGATTGGACGGGGACGACATTTGTATCGAAGTGGTCAGTTTCTCGCGGTGCATCAGTAAGGATGTTCATCTATGACTTTGATAAGGATGAAACAAATGAGATAATCGCACCCAGATGGCTTAGTGATTCTGGCTATATCCACAAGTATGAGTGGAATGGTGCTTCATTCGATTCATGGCAAAGTATTGAATATAGTGATGATATAACTTGGATCGAATTTGTCGATTCCCCCAGCTCTGTGGAAATGCTTCTTCTTGCAACTAGAGATGGTGTTTATTTGACCGAATGGAATGGTACTCAGTTTCATGTCATTGGACTCATAGAAGAACCCTTGTACATAATTAGCGGCCAGTATGGTGATATAGATGATGATGCGATCCCTGAGGTGATACTATGGGGTCGCAACGACTATGATCCATTGGTATATACTCGTGTCTATGTCGTGGAGTATGATGGTAGTATTGTAGTTGAGGATACATCCGGACCAACAATTGACCTTTCACAAATTCCTTCGAGCCCAACAAGTGATGATCCAGTCACCATCTCTGCGGAATTGTGGGATCAAACTGGTGTGAGTAAGGTAATCCTATCTTATTCTGTTGATGACGGTCCATGGATCAATGTGACTATGACACTTGCAACGACGACATATACTGCAGATATCCCATCTCAGGCAGAAGATGCTTCAGTTCAGTATAAGGTCTACGCAAATGACACACTGGACAATTGGCGTATATCAGGAATTCAGTCCTATATCGTTTCGTCAGGAGTGGAAACAAATCCTCCAGAACTAACATCCTTCAAGTATCCATCGTCGCCAGGTCCTGATGATTACGTTGACATATACGTTGGGGCAACAGATGAAAGCGGAATCTTACAGGTGATTCTATCATATCGTGTGGATTCTGGGATTTGGACGAATCTATCGATGTGGATCGATACGGTATACTGGGAACAACAGATTCCTCCTCAAGATGTCGGCTCCTTTGTCGAATACAAAGCCTACGCAGAGGATACGGTGGGTAATTGGGGAGTTTCTACAGTGTGTTCATATACAGTTTCTGACAAAGATGCTCCGGTTATCAGCGATGTTGATCATTCACCGTCATCTCCAAGTGAAAATGACGAGGTAACAATTACAGCTAAAATAACAGACTCAAGTGGAATCAGTTGGGCCAAAATTTGCTATTCTACGGGAAGTGGTTGGATAGATGTTTCCATGAGCTATAGTGTAGGTAAATACCAGGGCAAGATTCCAACCCAATCTATTGGAACAACTGTAGAATACAAAGTTGTAGCAGAAGATAACGAAGGAAATCAGGCAGTATCGTCCATCAAATCATATAATATAGAGGATTCTTCAGCTCCATCAATATCCGTAGAACACACTCCTTCGAGCCCATCGGAAGATGATGCAGTGATCGTTTGTGCAACGATAACAGATTCATCAGGAATTTCTGAGGTTACATTATCATACTCTACCGACAGCGGCTCAACTTGGACAGATGTTAGTATGACTGAGGAGGGAGATACTTGGAGTGCCAGCATTCCTAAACAAGCTGCTGGAATCAAGGTCAGATACAAGGTCACAGCAGAGGATGAAAGTGGGAATATTGGAGAGTCAGAAGTAGTGACCTATACAGTAGGTGCCTTCAGTAGTACAGATTTAGCAGAAGAGTATCTTCAGAGTAGTGAAACACTGAATGGTCCTCGTGAGGTTATACTTCTTGATATTGTCTATCATGTCTTCGAGTTTAGAAGTTCTGGAGGAGGCTGTACTGGATATCTAGTCATTGATGTTGGAACACATGCGATAGAAGAAGACTTGGAGGTTTGCGATTATGTGCTCATGCAAGATTACATTCAAGAAAATTGGATTCATCTTGAGGTTTTTGGGGATGCAAGCTCTGTCACACATTATCAAAGCCTGATGAAGGATTGGGATGCTGATGCAGAAGCTTGGGAAAGTGTGAAAACAGGATTAATGATCTCACAAGTGATTGCTGCTCTTCCAGATATTGCGACAATGGGGATACCAGTGGGTACAATTCTTGGAATCCTATCTGTTATGTTTGAAACCACAGACACACTTGCGTATTTCAGTGCATTAGGCCCTCAACTGACTCAGATAGGAAACCAGTACGGAACAATCTATCCCGACTCACCCTTCATTGACATGGTTTCTTGCATGGACGATATCCATGACTTCTTTGGGATTTATCAGCATCTTGCTGCATCCGAATCATTTGAGATATTGGGAAATGCTATGAACGCCGCATCGGAGTTCGGAGAAGCAGCAGAGGACATAACCGGATTTACACTATCAAAACTCTTCACAAGTGATACGGATTTGATGCTATCAGATAGCTTCGTTACTGCCGCTGCATGTTCAGCTCTGGCAAGATTGTGTCAAGCTACAGGTAGCGTATATCAAGAAATAGTAAATGGTGAAGGTGATATCAACCAGTATCTTATGCTCTATGGACTGAAGATGCAAATTGATTCTGCTATTTGTAAATTTGCGGAGTGGAAAATAAATACACTTTCCGAATTCAAAAGAACTGCTTCCATCCCTACGCTTGTTATTTGGGCATTTACTGGTTATGATATAGATACTGATATTGCATCATGGGAAGAACTCAAGGACGAAGCAGATGATGCTATGGAAACCCTTGTAACTGAATTGGAACTTATAATCTCCTTCACTGATGCAAGAGTGTCATTAGTTGAAGATAGAATCTCTGGTGTTTCAAGTGTTCGAATAGCAGATGACCCTCAGGGAATTCAACTTGGTATTCTTGAGCTACCCGTAGTCATTCTCTTTCTTGCAGCAGTTACATCACCTATCATGCAATCATACTATGATAAGAAGCGGAATAGAAGAATTAAGGGATTATTCGCATTGGTGTTTATTCTCTTAATTGGTGCATTCTTCATTGGAATGTACAATCTCCTATTTCCAGCATTTCGACCCCTACCTAGTTCCGTCGAAGGCTATACAGGTACACCTCAAAGTCTGGATCTTTTTGGGAATGACTCATTGAGATTGGATTACGCAGGTATCGTGGATTATGAATCAGATGAGGGAGTGCTTGTTAAAACAGGATTATTGGATGCCAAGACTCCTGAAGACATCGGTTGGTATATACTAGGATTCAATATGCTCTTATCGAGGGTGAACATATCGCTAGTAGAAACAGCTGAAGAGAGTGGATGGCAGATAGCAGACTTCATTCTTGATGATGGATATATGCGATTTGCCTATTACACAAATCGTCTTCTCTTGATAAAAAGTGAATCTATGGCAGATATCGAAACAGTATTCACTTGGCTTCAGTAATGCATTGATATAGGAACCTTCGGATTTCATTTCGAAGGTTCCTATTACTGACTTCAGAAGAAATAACTTCCAGAATGCAATCACGAAAGAATTCGACAGACCTAAAACCGACACCACGAAGATTTTAGTGAAAATCGCTTAATAATCTACAATCCAAGTACATACCGGTACTGAAAATGAACTCGGACTCTGAAAATGTGTTGAAGGCTCTCTCGAGCTCGACACGTCGTACGATCATGAAGCAGATCTCGGACAGAGGTAGTGCTACCTACACTGAGATCATGCAGGTGCTGGGTCTCGATCCAGACCTCATGAGCGGCACCTTCAACTATCACCTGAAGGAGCTCATCGAGGCAGGCCTGATCGAGCGGACCAACGGTGAATACCGGATAAGTGACTTGGGAAAGCGTGCCCTCATCCTCGTCGATCAGGTCACCAAGGATGCCAAGATCGATCGATACAACGTCCTTGGCGCAGTCATGTCCATGAGCCCTCGAAAGGAATTGCAGCTATTCTTGGGGCAGATGGGCATGATGATCGGCTTCATGCTCACGATCATCTCTCTCATCCCCGTCTTGCTGACCTATGGGGTATGGGATCTCTGGTCGTGGCTCGCCATCATCGCCTTTTCCGCAGCTCTCACAGTGGGCCTGGGCTCACTTGTGAAAGTTGTATCGATGGTCGCCAAGTACAAGCTGGGCTTCTCGGTCCTCCTCTTCCTCTCACCCAACTGGTTCTTCATTCGATCCCCGAATAGGAATAGCTTCTTCATCATCACGGGGACGACAGCCGTATCTGTGGTATCCTTCTTGCTCTTGATCATACTTCCATACGCGGGAGAGATCGCTCTCTACTCGCCCGTCTGGTTTGGCCTCTTGCTGTTCGGAGCCCTCATGACGACAATCACTGTCGGATTGGTCATCCATGCCAAGAGAAGAGCAGACAGGTTGGAGGAGATGAACAGTGAGCAGTGAGGAAAAGACAGCGGCTATTGATCATGTCCTAGACCTGCTCTCCAAGCCGCTCAGTCGATACATCCTCTCTGTGCTAGCTGGCATTGACCCGGGAGCCTTCAAGGGGAAGATCGACCGGCAAGATGAGCCATCGGACAGCGAGTAGTCAGCTGATCGTTCCATACCGTGGTCCTTGAGATGATCAAGGACCCATCTCATATTTTGAGTGACTGTAAGGCATCCGATAAACACAGAAAAGAAACCTTGGAGTATCTTGAGGGTATTGGAGTTGCTTGAACATGGCAAAGATCAGTCCATTCGTAAAACTACTGAGAGGAGAGTACGAGCTCACCGTGATCCTCCTTCTTACACGATTGAAAGGTAGGGCAAGAGCCGATGAGATCATCAAGAAGGGTCTCGAGACCAAGACCCTGCCAGCCCTGAATGGCACGAGGGTAGCAGGGGTCAGGAAGTTCCTCCTTGACAACGAGCTCATCACTATCGAGAAGGAGGGGAACGAGATCATCCATACCCTCACGAAGAAGGGGGATAAGCTCGGTAGGCTGCTTAGCTCGATCTCGGACTTCATCGTGAAGGACCTGAAGTGGGAGAGGTAAGAAGTAGGAGAGATATAACACCTTATACAGATATGCACCTTTGTATAGCTAGAAGTATCCGGATGTGCCTGCTATGGACGCATTGTTCGATCGGCTATTCGCTAATGTCAGCTCTACCCAACGCAGAGAGATTCTGAATTTCAGAGAAACGCATCAATTCAAGACGCGAGAGATAGCTGGGAATACGTGGGAGTACATTGACACTGAAGAGGGGAATATCAATCTCGTAATGGTACCCGGAGGGATGCGGCGTCCACACATTGGCTGGAGAATGCTGCAGGCCTTTGAGAAGCGATATAGAGTCATCGCACCTTCCTATCCGACAACAGGCAGTATGAACGTACTCCGCGATGGCATTATCTCATTACTGGACGAGATAGGGATACACAGGTTCGCGATCATAGGAAGCTCCTACGGAGGAGTTGTTGCTCAATGTGTCCTGCATGCTGTACCGGATCGTATCACTCACGCGATTCTCGCAAATACGGGGACGATCTCTGAGAATCCAGATATCATCAAGAGGCTGGAAAGAGGGCTACGAATCATTCGTATGCTACCCAACAGAGTAGTGACATGGGGAGGATTACGGTCTTTCAAAAAGCTGCTAGATGGCATCCACACAGAGCAGAGGGATTTGTATGATGCCCTCTTGGTAGAGCATTTTGCCAGAAAATGGTTGACCAAGAAGGAGTTCGTGTGTCACTATCAGGGACTGCTGGACTTTCATAGTAACTTCAGATTCTCTCCAGAGGATTCGCTCACCTATTCAACAAAGGTCCTGCTTATTGACTCAAGTCATGACCCCGGAGTGCTTGATGGAGCCTCCGCTGCGCTTCGAGAGATGTATCCAAATGCGACGACCCATACCTTTCTGGAAGGGGGACACATGCCTTCGATATCCAAGGCGGATGAATTCAAAAAAGTGATTGATGATTTTCTGCTTCAATAGTGATACAGGTACTTTCGAATAGTCATTGCAATAGTCAAGGAGTGAGTTAATCTCCTGATGGAGTGATAACTTGCTAGCATAGGCCGCATAGAGAGCTTGGATTGAGGAAGAACGTCATGGATTGCGCCGATTCCCACTCTTTTAACCAGTGGACGAATCACAGTTCGTGGTGAGATTATAATGAACTCGACACGAAGGCGTGGCATCATTGGCTTTGCTGCTTTTCTTTTAGTGACCATTGGGATTGCCATCCCATTGGCCTTGCTGCTGCAACCACACCAAATCGAGCTGACCAAGGTCGGAGAGCTGGATGTCGGCTGGGCGTGGGCGGTGGAGGTTGAAGGGGATATCGCTTATGTCCTAGAACGGGACGAACCAACGCCGCGAGGGCTGGTGATCGTCAATGTCAGCGATCCAACTGCGCCTGTGGAGCTCGGGTCCTTCCATGATGGAGGCGCTCCGATGTCACTGGACGTCGTTAGCGATCTTGTCTTTGTCGCGGACCAGTTCGAGGCACTGGAGATTATCGACGTGAGCGACCCTTCGGATCCTATCGAGGTGGGGGAGTATGAGGGAAGCGGGGAGATCTACGATGTCCAGGTCGTCGGAGACCTTGCCTATGTGGCTGACTGGAACGAGGGACTGGTCATCCTCAATATCAGCGACCCAACTAGTCCAGTCTTCTTGTCTGACTACCCCATCATAGGCGCATGCGTGCAGCTGTACGTCGTCGAAAACCTTGCCTATGTGTCAGACCACAGGAGCGAGAACACGGGACTACGAGTAGTCAACGTGAGCGATCCGCTCGACCCGACCTATGCTGGTCAATTCATGCCGACTGATGCGGACCTGTGGAACCCTGTCGTCGTAGGGGACTATGCCTACATGGGCAACCATGGGACGGGTGGTGGTGAGATGCGCATCCTGGATGTGAGCGATCCAGCTGCAATCGAGGAGGCGGGACGATTCGAAGTCGGGGGGAATGCCATCCTGGTCAGCGATTGCATCGCCTATGTCGCGGGATGGACGGATGGCCTGCTCATGGTCGATGTAAGCGACCCCGGTCAGCCAGTGCTCCTTGCGAGGTTCAGCGAGGCAGGGATGTGCAATGATATGGATGTAATCGGTGATGTGGTGTATATAGCTGACAAATATAGAGGAATCATGATCTTGGTTATGTCTGTACAGATTGGGTGAGAATCGGAAAGGT
>JAFGAR010000025.1 GCA_016933575.1 Candidatus Thorarchaeota archaeon | reverse complement strand
TGCATCTCATCAAAGAGGATTGTGAGGCCGCCATTCGTTCCAACAGACATCCGTAGAACTAACTGATCGATTACTAGATTTGCTGATGACCCAAATGCTGCCTCATAGTCTGCAGTGAGATTGCGTTGAAGAAGATTCCAGGTTCCTGTGTTGTTGAAGGATTCAACATAGAATGTGCAAGAAGCGCTAGCATTCCCAAAAGGTTGACTAGAACCGCCTCCCAGAAGATAGTTGAAATAGTGACTATCAGTGAACAGGACTCGAACTATTGCCCAAGCATTATCATTACCAATTGTATCAATACGCCATGAGAAATTAGTGAGATCATTCCGGTTGACCGGTATGTCCTCATCACGATATACTCCTACTGTATTCTGATATACACCAGTCAGTTTACAGGCATAATTTCCCTGGTATGCATCAGTAGACCTCAGAATATTTGTTGGGCCACCGTTATAGTCATCCCAGCCAGCGAATGGCGTAACGGCATCTTGATACCAATCCTCCTCAAATCCAGGGTCTCCTAGTGGATAGGTAATGATCTGGAAGTCATCAAGTAAGAGAAAGACTGAAGCACCAGGTGCACTATTCTGAATAGCAAATTCGACCTGATATAGTGACACATTAGAGAAACCTGCAGAACTCAGATAATCATAGATGTCAATACGTGTATATTGCCATATGTCTTTTGTACCAAAACCAGGCATCTTGAAAAAGTATTGACTGGTGTAATTGGATAATGCATTTAGAGTATTATCCATTGTTCCAAAATAGATGCTGAGCCAGTAACTGCTCGTGGTATTTCGAGTCCATAATGTCAGTCTTCCACTCTGGTGCGAAGCACTTGGCGTATCATTATACTTCCAGTCAATGTCAAAATACATCATTCCCGGGGATGATGCGAAGAATCCACCAGGATAGTCAAACTCCTTGTAGGTGTTGACGTTACCACTCCCTGCTGTGATTTCAGGAATGGACATATTCAATGAATAGGTCTCGTGAGTACTGTCTGTACTCTGTTCTAGGTAAGCCCTTGAACTTCTACTTGCGTCCCATGGTGATTGCGTTCCTGTCTCGAAATCTCCATTTGCAATCCATGATGAATATGAACCATCTGTGAGAACTATATTATCAAATGCTACACTTATGATTCCATAGACTCCAGCGGACGCATATGTCTTAAGTTGAACATATGCAACATATTGACTACTCGACAGGTCACCTGCTCCCCAGACGGCAATGTAATCATCTGTGATACTTCTACTGAACGAGTGCCATTCATCTAATGTATCATTCAAATAAAAATAGGCATCAGAAGTATAATTACCGATAGGATTGTTACCCGAGAGAATATAGTTTATGTTACGATATTTTGATACTCCATCATAGGTTGATACTATAATGAAGGTGCGACCGCCCCCATCATATGCTTGATTTTCCAAAACATTCCAGTCGAAACTAAGAGAGATACCAGGTTCTACCAATGGAGATGGAGATGAAGGTATTTGACGAGATACGTAACCTCCTCCATCTGTGGTTGATGATGATTCGGACTCAATCAATAGTCCATAATTACCAGTGACTCCTGAACCTGAATATGCAAAATCAGCCTCACGATAAGCAGTGGCAGAAGCCCAATCATAGGATGCGGGTCCACTTCCAGTCCAGTCCTCAAAACTTGGATTCTCGTTGACATTTATGAGCATATTCCCAGCTGCATCAACTTCATCAGCAACCCGTGGGATATCTACGGGATTTTCAATAATCTGTAATGATGATTCTCCAAGTGAGACCACTGCAGGTGCCTCGCCTTGAAATATCATGATTCCAAGCATAAAGAGAGATGCTACTACTACTGCTAGTAACACGCTTTTCCTTTTCAAAATAACTGTCTCCTCGTTCAAATGAATAGAGTGTAAGTACACAAAATTAAAAAGGACTTATTATTTTTAGGAAAAAAAAGGTATTATTTTGAATATATATTCAATTCGACACTAATGCCATTAAAAGGCATACCTGATGGCACTATTTGGGCAAGTATCAATACAACTACCACACAATATGCATTCCTTATTGTAGAGATTTCCATCCAAAACACCATTCATAACCTCAAGATGCATAGGACAAGCATCATTGCACATTCCACACTGTTCACATAGATCAGCATCAGATACTAGATGAAGCCCTGGCCATCCAATGCGATTTCTGATTGTTGCTCCAGTAATCATTAATGGAGCCAGCCAGCAGATGTATTTTCAATTAGCTCTTGTTCCAATTGCAAAGGCAGCAGGTACAATCAATGCAATTACACCAAAGAACATGATTAGCTCTTGACTAAGAGTAGAGGTTCCAGTACCATAGAACATGTCAAGGGTATGAAATCCTCCAGCATTAAAAGCCAATAGGGTGATTACAGAAAGCCAGACCCCTGAAATGATGTATTTCGCTTTTCTATACTTCCCGAGAGGTGCCTTCTTTGTAGTGGCCAGTGCGCAGAGCTCGTTTAGTCCTGAACCAGGACACACCCAGCCACAGAAAGTGCGGCCAAAGAATAGAGATGTTAGAAAGAGAAGTAAGAACATGACAAGACTACCGTTAATCACTCCTTGAGCTGCTGCGAAGATGACAAGAACTGGCGAGAAGAAGAGATGGAATAATAGAAAAGACTGAAACAGTATAAATGAGATGAATAGGATTACCTTTCGTATCGTTTGCCGTTTCATTCTGCATCCTTCAGGGGTGAATATAGCCAGATTTAGCATATGAAATTGTTGTCACTATAACAGTAACAATGGATTTCAAATCATACTCTAACCTTTTACACGGGGAAAGAAACGACCTGTCCGCTTCATATATTCAGAGTATTCCTCGCCAAAGGTCTCTAACAACATCTTTTCCTCTTTCTGCACTACAAATGGAAATGGGATTATTGTAAGTATAACAAAGCCAATTGTGAAGAGATTTGCAGTTACTAAAGAGACTCCAAATGAGAACAAATTCAGAATTGTATACATCGGGTGACGGACATGAGCGTACGGTCCAGCAGTGATTAGCAAATGACTCTCCTTGATCTGTAGGCAAGCAGAATATTGACGATCAAGAGTCTTATGAATCCACCAGAGAAACGGTGTACTGGTGAAGGCCAGTACTGCTCCAATCCAACGGATAAATTCTGGATAGTTGGGAATCTGTGTCCATGCAAACCAAGCCAGATTCAACAGGTATAGGATTACTGAAGCGAAGTATCCAAGAATCGCGATAGTCATTACTACCTCTGCCTTTCCGAATGGCTTTCTTTCATCGACTACATCTGATTTTTCACGCTTTGGTTTTACGAAACGATAGTATCCGCGGATACTGAAGAAGAAGGCATAGAGCGTAACAAAGAGAATTCTATAGAACATCTCATCAGTCATGGCATTATCACCTCATCACAAATAAAACATACTTATCAGTCAGTATAAATACTAATAAGTCACTTTTTAACCTTATTAGTCAAGCAACTATTAAAGATCTCATCTATTCGAGGTCGAGAGAGCTATGCCAAAAGTAATACCAGAGTATAAGGAGAAAGCTAAACAGAGGATAATAGAAGCAGCTACAAGGGCGTTTGCTCAGAATGGATACCATCAAACAAGTATGGATAATATTGCAGAATTGTTAGGAGTCAGCAAAGGAGCCATCTATCAGTATTTCAAAAGCAAGCAACAACTCTTCTTTGATGTGTTTCAATCAGCCCTTATAGTACAGAAGGATGAGGTCATGTCCATTATTCTCTCTGATAATCCCCTGTACATTGCCTCAGAAGAGTTCTTTGAAACAAAAATCAGTAGAGCACGTTCATTTGGTCTTGATATGTTTCTCGAAGCGGCAAGAAATGAAGCAATCAAGACTCGAATGACAAAGATCTATGATAGAAGCTATGCTGAATTCACTAAGCATGTTGAAGATCTAAAGAATCAAGGTGTCATCAAGAGAAGTGCAGACGTAGGTGTTGTATGGAGAGGGCTAATCGCTCTTCGCGATGGACTCCTAAGCTCGGTATTCCTTGGCGCTGACACCTCCGATGCAAAGAAGACCTGGCAAAAGGTTGCAACACTACTTCTGAATGAGATACTTGTCAAAGAAACGGGTTAGAATCGCTAACACAGTCAGACTATTCTGTCTTCATGTCATCTATTTTCGCTGCCATTATGAAATCATTTTCGTGAAGACCATTGATAGCATGTGTCCAAAGAGTCAACTCCACTACATTCCATGAAATGAATATGTCTGGATGATGACCTTGTTCCTCAGCGAGTTCAGCCACTCTGTTGGTAAATTCCATTGCCTTTACAAAATTCTTGAATTTGTAGCTACGTCTAATTTTATCATATCCATCTTCCTTAATTCGTTCCCACCCCGAAACAGATGGAAGCATCTTACTAATCTTCACATCAAGCATGGGAGGGATTCCGCCTCTGCATGGGACACATTTTAGACTTGTAAGATCTTTTCTCGTTTCACTCATAAGACAGTCCTCAAATTTAGGATTATTATAATTAAACAACTATCCTTATAGAATATCAGAAATCGGCTAAATCGATATCTTACTAATTCTTGTATTCATGATTATTATATCACTATAATGGTACATTGATTGAGCTGAGATGCAATAAAGGTCTTAGATTCGGCTATTGTGTAATGCTCTAACCTTCCTCTCGTTTTCGTATTTCCTTCTCGATGTCCTGAATGCGCTTCTCCTTTGATTCTTCTGCTTTCCTCATTCGTTTCTCTGCATCATTAATACGCTTCTCAGCATCAGATAGTTCCTTCTTTCTGCGATTCTCCACATTCTTGTACTCTTTATTGGCATCGTTGTACTCCTTCTTGGCGAGGTCCAAGTCTCGCTCGATACTCTCAGCACGAATTCGTTTTGCCTCAGCAACAGTGTGGTATCGCTCAACCTCTTCATCGAGATGTGAACGCAAAGTATCAAACTCGGACCGGAGCTGTTGAAGTTCAAGTTTGCTAGCGTTAATATCCGATTCAAAAGATCGTATCTTGCCGTCAGTTGAGATCTCATCTTCAAGAGTGGGTCTTGGTGGTGATGCTACAGAAGGAGCCTCAATGGTAATGAGATCTTCTCTTGGTTCTGGTTCCTCCACAATAGCTTGCTCTTCTATCGCAATCTCAGGCTCTGGTTCATCATATGCAAGCGGTTCCACAATCTCTAGAGGTTCTGGTGGAGGTGGTTCAATATCAGGCACTGGTGATTCTGTTTCCATTTCAGCTCGTTGACGAGCCTCTGCAGCTTTGACCTTCTCTAGGATGTCTGCCACAACTTCCCTACCTCGTTCATATTCCATACTAGTGCTCTCGGTTACTTCTTCCGTAGTCACTTCTTCACTTGGTTCTTCAAAGCTAAGAGGTTCCTCAACCACAACAGGGGGTTCAGGTTCTACAGCCGCCACCACATCCTGTTCAGAAACAACTGCACTTGGGCGAACAAGTGGTTCTTCCTCATATGAGGATGCCACAGTACTTGGACGCACGAGCGGTTCATCATCTGAAACACTGGGTGTTGGAGTAATTGGTTCTTCTTCCAGTTCCTGAATTGGTTCCGGTACTGGTTCTTCTTCTGTCTTTATGAGCGGTGCTCCGCAGCGTCTGCAATACTTCCGCATCACATCATTTGAAAGGCCACACTTTGCACAGATCTTCAATTCTAACCACACCATACTTTCTGAATGATATTCAGCGTACGTACTTTCCTCACATATACATTTGGCGTATCGCTGTTTTCCGATATCCGAAGCTAAGTTCAGAAGTTTGTTCATTATCTCATCGTACGTATTCCTGATATTACATCTTGATCGTGACCTATTCTATGGCGGTTTACGTTGTTCGAAGGATTGAAGTCAAAGAAGAAACCAGAATCTCTCGAGGCAACCTGAGTTGATCGCAGATCTACCTGATGGACTTAGAGAATCTGGTGCAATCAAAGTCAGAGAGAAACTCGGAACTATCTCTGGCGGAGTTATCCTCGATGTAGGCACACAGGATGGCGACTTCATCACCACCTTGATGAAAACTCTGAGAGAGTACAAATCATTCGTAGGAATAGACATCTTAGCAGGTGACTTGAAGAAAGCAAAAGAGAAGTTCAAAGATGCTCCAGTGGATTTGATGGAGATGAATGCTGAAACGATGTCATTTCCGGACAATCATTTTAATACAGTGTGTATCTCATACTCAATCCATCACCTAGAGAATATTGACACTGTACTAGCTGAGATGTATCGAGTGTTGAAACCCGGAGGCAGTTTCATCATACAAGAATTGTATTCTGATGGAGAACAGACTCAGGCGCAGCGAGTGGACAGGGATAAACATAATCTGAATGTGAAGATCGATACCATCTTAGGCATCCCTCATTTTGAGGCCTTATCTCGTCAGGAATTGAGAGACGCAGTCAACAAGGTGGGTCTGAGTGCTGTAGAGGTCTACGAGTCCTCATGGGGTGTCAAATGCCTATTCTGTAAAGAGGCACCTGATTGTGAAGACCCACATAGAAAGGAGAATGTCGATTACGTAATCAAGGATATTGATGCAGATCTAGCTCGAATAATTGATCATCCCTCTTATGATGAATTAAGGCAAGTGGGAGAATCAATCAAGGAGAGAGTGAAAGTCACAGGTTCATCTGCAGCATCTGTGATGTATTTCTTCGGAAAGAAATAGTGTCAAAACGAAATCTGAGTTGATGCGTTTCAGATTTCATGCCAGAAGTTGCGTGCAATTTTATAGCACTCTGCTCACAACACGATATGGTTTACAATTTCTTGTAGTCTGTATGGCATGGGGGACCTGGTGAAATCTGTATTCTTGCAGGACTTGTTTCTGCAACCCATGACCAGATTGTTATCTCATCACTATCACCAGGATTGCCATAATACTCGCAGATGCCATTCTCCGGGTCTCTGCACAGAGCCTTGACCTTTTCCACAGTGATATTGCCTCTGTTTTCCTCGAACCACTTCTTCACCCTTTTATCGTATTCATAGAAGAGAAAATCTTCGGGCCAAGGTCGATCTAAATGTTTCATCTCATCAATTACATAGAAGACAGTTACAACCTCTAATCCGCTCTCCAGATATCTAGCTGCTGTCTTCTCTGGACATGTTTCGACCCTTGCAATGGTACCCATACCGTCAGCGACAAGAAAGTTCACAGGTTCAGTATGAGGTATCTTCAAGAGATAGTCAACAGTCTCCTCAGTAGTAGCGAAGTTGTCCAGTGCCCATCTTGAAGATATGTTCATCCTGATTCCAGGTTTCGGGTATTGTCCAGCGTACATCCCGACATAGGCGCTCGCAATAGTTAGACCTTCTTTATTCTGTCCACCATATCTTCCATTATCACCGAAGCTAAATCCCACACTCCTCTGACCGTTTTCAGGTTCTGCATGGATGACATGCAGTGCCTCCACATCTGATTTTATCCAGTCCTGATTCCTTGCAAAGATGAGAGTGACTTTCCAAATTGAAGACCCATGTTGTGGTATGAGCCTTTGACTCTCAGTTCTTTCATTTGATTACTCTACTTCCTAATCAGTAAGGTCACATGAATTGAAATCGAAGCAGTGAAATAATCAATATTCTCAAGAACGCCGAGCTAGAAACAATAATCTCTTTGCTAGATTGGAGTTTCCCGTCGTTAAAACGCGTTCATTCAATGCTATTTTTGGCGAAATGGCTAAAACTAAGGCATTTTAGAGATCTTCTTCCCACACTGTTGGTCTTGATCAATTCATCTCAGATATCAAAATCCAGCTCCTTTGTTGAGAGTCTAGTTCATACTCATGACTGATTGGAAGACATGGTTGGAGAGTTCCTTCATGCTAAGCAGAATATTATTTCAGGTGAGGCGTTCAATAAAAGTTCCCAGTATGGCAGAACCTGAAGAGTTCAATCGTTCTGGCGAACTCCATAGTATGTCCGCATATTTACAGGAGCACCAGCAAGTCTCAGGTACATCCATAACTGCATTTTGTGCATTGCTAGATGAGTCGTGATCTCCGGGATATAATGAGCCCAACTCCTTGGTGGCCCTTCTAAATCGAATGGCTTCAGACTGTTCTCCGTAAGTTGGTCATCAGAGAGTTTTGAGATGAATTCATGAATAGCCTCCATCCCTTCGTCATAGAGTGCAAGCAGTTCATCAATCGTGTTCCTGCGAAGCTCCTTTTCCATTGCATGGACTTCTTCAAAGTTATTGAATTGCATTGAGCAGAATTGTAGGTCAATTGTTGGAATCTCAGCCAAATGATTCATCACATCGAACAAAGAACGCATCCCATCTGAGGGTTTGAAATTAAGATCAGAACCTGTAGCAGCTGTCATGACAAATCTAGTTTGACGACCCTCATGATCTATCATATCTAGCAGAATCTTGGAAATTGTGCACATATCTATAACCATGCGACTACTGACCGAACAAGTACTTGACAATTGCGTTCACTTTGTACGAATGGATTTCAGATAGCATGTTCAATCAAATCAGCAAGGGTCCTCTATTATAACAAGTACTTCATGGTCTTGACTCGTTCAAAACTTTTTGGGCATGTTTTTTCGAATAGGAGTAGGTTCAGATGGATTTGGGTTCTGTTTTCCAGATCTCCTTCAGCTTCATTGGATCTATACCAAATTCAAAAGTCAGAGACTGCCTGTGCGCCTGTGTACTCCACTCTTTTCTAAATTGATAGAAATATTCGAAGAGTTCTGGAATATCAGCACAAAAAAGTATCTCGTGGTTTTCGATAACAGCCATTTGGAGGTATAAGGGTAGCTCTTCGAAAAGCCAGACATCAAACTTGTCTGCATTTATTTGCCCCCAGATCTTGCCGAGTAGTGCTGCCTGCTCATCCTCAGATTGTAGAGTCGAAGCTACAACACAGATATCGTAATCGCTTCTATCTGTGGCAGTACCTTCAATTTGAGAGCCAAAAAGAAGGATTGCATCAACTTGATCTATCTCTTGCATCCAATCAAGTTCACTTTTAATGCTAGAAATCACTTGCTCAACCATTTTTCTACCACATCCAAAAATTTGGTTATTCCGGGAAGCACTCGTTTGATGCTCTGTAGAAGCACTTCGATCTCTATATCGTTATACACATGAATAAGACGATTCCTGAGGCCATTGGCGTTTCTCATGATCTTCCCAATTTCTTCTGTGATAAGACCCTGTTCTAGAAGCCTCGAGATATTAGTATAATCATCAGTCGGTGGGATTGATGTATCTTTTAGAATCATCGCAATCAAGTCTGTGGCTACTTCAATCGATTCTTGAGCGGCCTTCTCTATTGCCAGTAGATTCTTTATATCATAGTCCGATACCTTTTCCATCTGCCATTCTTCAACAAGTGCGATTCTATGCCGACCATGGTGTATCTTCTGCATGTAACGTTTTTTACGTGTCTCAGGCAGTTTAGGCATCTTAGATATCTCCCACTATTAATCGCATTCTAAAGCATTCCTTCCAGTTTATACCTTTGCATACTCTCTCTCTCACTTCAATTGTTTCATTTATTGAGAGTAACAAATGAAAATATTCATAGAGAATTCCTTGAAGGTGATTACGATATCTATGGTCTTCCTAGTCTTAATCGTATTCTACTGCTGAGATTCCAGGAATGCGTGAAAAGTCTTTCACATTAGAGGTCACAATCTTGTCGCATCTATTTGTAAGAGCAATCGATGCAATGAAGACATCCCTGAATCCGATGGGAGTTCCTTTCAATTCAAGCTTGTGTAGTAATTCACCTGCTAGAAAACTACTGGAAATATCGAAGTTCCAGACATCAAGATCTTCTGAAAGTGTAAGTAGATCTTTGAGATTTTTTTTACTCATCTTGGACTTATGAGCTCCAAAGGCCATCTCAAAGAGGTTAATTGTGGTTGTAGATAATCGATATGATTCTGATAACATCGCCTCAATTTTCTCCTTCGCTGAGGGTATTCCTCGTTCCAAGTCAACGAGAATTGTTGTATCTAGGCAAATGGATTTCATCAATCCCACCCAGTCCAACCCTTTTCTAAAGAGTCTTGAATCGCATTAAGCTCATCCTGTTCCATTTGCCAAGCACCAAAATGCCGCAGGACCCTATCTCCCTGACCTTGTATAAGACGGAGAATGAGTTCGCGAAAAGACTCACCTGGACGTTTGAGAGATTTCAGAATCTCATACGTATGAGAATCCACAGGTATATTCTTTTGACCCATGTAACTTACCCATGGATTCTATATGTATATCTACATATAGTATTATTGGTGAATGGTAAGCTCCCTCAAATGACTAGAGAATTTCACTCTCATTTTCTACACCGATTCAGAATGGGTCTCAATCCAATATGCGAGCTTTTCCAGATCGATAACTCCTTTAACGACATCCAATACCTTACTCTCTCCATCTTCTGGAGATGCACTCAACCGAAATCCATTCAATAGTAGGAAGACTTTGGCTGCAGTCCAAGCAGTTCTCTTATTCCCATCAATGAAGGGATGTCTGTTAGCTATACAATGTAAAAGCGTTGCTGCCTTTGACCACAATGATGTACTTGTTTCTGTTCCAAAGATGGCCATCATAGGTAGTGCAACACAATTCTCAAGAGCCTCTTCTGAGAGAATTTCATCTTCACCACCAAACGCCTCTATCATTCTTCTATGAATCTGTAGAATCTCATCGAATGTGAGGTATCGCAATGTAAACAACTCCAGAGATTACACTCTATTGTGCAAGTCTCTCAAGGAGCTCTGCATCCTCTTTCACAACTGCATCAAGTGCCTCTTTGAATGCTCTGTCAAAGTCTTTACCACGTGCCTTGATCCCAGCGAGACGAAGGATTGTGTCATCATATCGCTCTCCAGGAAGTCTTAATTTCTCCAGTAGTTTATAGACCTCCTCTGACACTGGAATCGTTCTAGTGGTCACTTCTTTTAACCTCACAATACTATTCAAAACAATTGATATAAAGATGTACTTCATAGCTCCAGTGTCCTCATCTTGCTCATGGTATGTAAAGCATTCAGAGAATAGTTTTGTTAGGAAGATCTTGAAATTAATCTGATTTTGTAAGAATTTAATACAGATTCACATAAAAAGAAGAAGACCACTCAAAGTGTTTCAAAATCATTTCATTGTCTTGACTCAGTCAATCACGAATTGATGGAGTTCCTTCATGCCCTCCTTCTCCAGATCCAACGAACCGAGTATTGAACCATAAGATGATTTGAACATCTAGTCAATGACACTGCAATAGAATAAAGTACAAGTGATTTCTGTTGATTTTTGATAAGGAAAGTTGATATATTGCACTTAACGTAATCAAATCATGTGGAGAGGGTTGAGATTTGACAATCAGTGAACTTTTCGTACAATGGTTTCCATTACTGTTCGGTCTTTTTTTCACAGTTTCATACCTGGTAGATGAGGCACGAAAGAGAGGGCATCTAAAGTTGGGAAGGAATCCAAAGAAGGGAGAACTTATCGGCCTACTGGTTCTTCTCGGTTTCCATCTCTTAGTTGCCGCTCCGATCATCCTTGTAGGAATAGTCATAGAATATACTGTAGGTTCGATACCACTCTTGGAGTTAGTAATGATCTCGGTTATGGCACTTGCAGATCTAATACCCATTCTACTTTCAGGAATAATAGCATACATGATTGTCAGAGGGATATATGAGAAATGGGGAGTATCTCTAGCAGTATTCTTGATATCTGGAATACTGTCATTACTAACGCTTGCGGATTTATCGGGTTGGCTTCAACCTTCTTTACCTTTCATTATTGATATTGTTGTAGACTTTGTTGCGATTCAGTTTGGGTATCTTATCATGATGATAGCATTCATTTTCTGCCTAGGAAAATGCGCTCCCACATATACCCACACCAGTAATCAGGAAAAAGAGCCAAGTGATAAGATTGGTTCACTGTCAACGGGTCGAACACTACAACTTCTCGTCGGTCTTGGAAGACGTGTATCTGTAGACTCGAACGAGGATTCTCTCAATGCATTATATTCAATTTACAAATCAAACTCGTATTCTAAGAGAATATTCGATGCTATTGGAAGGGATATTGAATTCAATTCGGAGAAGACTTTTTCTAACAATGACATTCAGTTTGCTAAGCAGACTTTACAATTCACTCAGGGTAGATTTGGTAATCTATCAAGATCGATCTACATTGGAGTTACACTATTCTTGAGTATAGGTCTACTTTCTGCAATATCATTGGTGGTCCTTGTCAGTATCGAGATCATTCAAGGGATTCTTCTCATGATGCCAGCAATCATACTCCCAGTGATCAGTCTGTTTGTTTACCAGTATTCATCAAGGTATGAGAAAGGGAGATACGCTCCTCCTAGAGTGAGTCAGTACAACTCGTACTTGCTTACAGAACATGAGTTTCAAAAAAGAGTACGGATTGAGCGATTCATGTTCAGTCTCAGTCTTTTAGTTCTAATTACAATTGCAGGCCTGGAATTCATTGATGTAGTGGATATTCTAATGGTGTGGAGTATAATCGCTATTTTTGTATTTGTTGTAGCTGCGTTTCTATCAACAAGAGACCGTTTCCTCTTAGCTAGACGACTTGGTGACCAAGAGATAATTAAGCGAAGTCTCAACTTTCTTGGATTCAGGGAGGATCAAGACTACTCAGATGAATCTATCGTTGAAAAAGCACAACCTGAATCTGTGTATAAAGCGATTGAAATTCCAAGGATTTCGCCAGACTGGCAACAACTACTCGAAGCGAGAGGTCACGAAGACTTTGCTAGAAAAATAACTAGCAGGGCACGAGAAGTGTATACAGAGCAATATGAAACGATTCTATATGCAGCGATTGGTGGATTGTTGTTGTTCTTAGGGGTTATGACTCACTTTCTCTTCTCAGCATTGTTTTCCATGGGAGCTTTCATGAATATATTCTCCCTTGGGTGTTTTATAATTGGGCTTCCTCTTTTCCTAGTTGGAAGTTGCAGATACCTCAAGGCTCGAAAGTCCACAAGATTTTATGGACTCAATCGGAAACAACTGACTTTTCTCATTGCACATCTTGACCAGAGAGTACATAGTAGCACTGCCTTTGGTTCAATCACTGATACTAATGCTCCAGTCGAATACCTTAGGCTCGGAATGGTATCAATGTTCATGCATACATTCATTCGCGTGGTAATGGTCAAATTCAAGCATAGGATACCATGGTCAAAAGAGGAGTTCGAAAGAGTATGGAAGACACGTTCATCATATCCTAAACTTGAGGGGATTGCACTAGTCATAACAACGATTGTTTGGATACTACTGTATCAGCTGTTCTCCTCATTTCAAAGCTTATTATTCCCTGATTTCTTCAAGCTAATATTTCTTGGTCTTATTGGCTATATCATCTTAACAGCAATCTATACAATATTCCTCTACTACAAAGAGAAGGGTATTCTTGAAGAAACGCATACCCAAATCACAGATGATGCACAGGACAGTGAGACTCTTTCCACTCTCATCGATTTGATTATTGCTGAGTTTTCCTTACCTCTACGTGTTCTATTGATCGGAGATAATCCCAAAGTAACTTACACCGGTAGAAGTTATTTCACAACTACGGGGCTTGAGCTAAGAGAAGCTCTAATTATTCCGCAGGGTATGGTAAGTGATACCTGAACCAGATTTCAATGAAATCTAGAATTAGTGATTCAATTGAAAATTAACTAAAAAAATGAATGAGAGCTGGAGTTCACCATCTCTTTCAAGTCTCAAGATTACTTCATGGTCTTGACCCATTCAATGACAGGCTGACAGAGTTCTTTGATGCGCTCCTTCTCCTCGTTCATTGGGCTAGGTTTCCAACTGTCTGATTTTACCAAAATTCATTAACAAGTGTAAGTTTCATTTGAGAATATAGGAGGAATGTAGTTGAGTAAAGAGCTATTTGTCGATACGATTGTCGATACAATTACAATTCTAGATGAAGATGAAAAATCGACTAATAGGACATTAGCTAAAATTGTTGCTGCGCTCCTTATGTTCATACCACTTACACTTGCATTGTTTGGTCTACCCCAATATGCAGCAATTATTAATGCAATTGCGTTTGGTGTAGCAATTATCAAACTCAATATACCAAAGAAAGTTTTTGGAATAGAAAGTAGTCTTACTCAATTCTTAGATTTTATGTGGTTCACATTCATCTATATCTATTTCGTGCTACAAGGTGGAATTTATGCCCAAGATCCAGAGGGGCATAGAATTTGGTGGGACTATGTTTTCAGTGCATTTAGTCCACACCCAGTTGATATGCTAGCAATTATCCTTGGCTGGTCCGCCCTCCTTCTGGCAATTGGTGCTATTATATCATTTATTTTGTTAATTTTCTGGCAATACAATCGACTACTCAAAGGGACAAATCACACGACAGGAGGCATTGCATCAGTCTATTTTGGATTAAGCGTTTTCACAATGTTTCTTGGCCTTGGTGGTACAACACTGCTGAACTACTTGATAATACTAGTTGTCCTATATGATATCATTATCAAGCGAAGAAGAAAAATTGAAGAG
The DNA here is from genome assembly GCA_016933575.1 of Candidatus Thorarchaeota archaeon. Classification (GTDB taxonomy): domain Archaea; phylum Asgardarchaeota; class Thorarchaeia; order Thorarchaeales; family Thorarchaeaceae; genus SMTZ1-45. The sequence continues at coordinate 102,290 of JAFGAR010000025.1, read as the reverse complement.
ATTGCATCCAAAGCCAGCAAAACTAAAGATGCACTATGGCTTCATCTCTTAAAGGCATCTACAAATCCAAAAGTGGCAGCTTACACACTTCCTCTATTTACATGTGGATTTGTAACAGGTTTTTCAATAATATTTATAGATTTCACAAATCCAATCTATTTCCCCTACATTGTGCTTTTGTTTGCAATCCTAATATGTACAGTTCTTTTCATTGCTAACGAAACCTCTATGAAGATATCCGTACCAATATACTTGGTTCTCATAGTTCTATGTGTTATCTTAGCTAATATTGTTTCACCAATTCATATAATGATTGAACTATTTCAATCATCAGCAAACATTACTGGAATCTTTAATTCTATGACGGCTGAAAACGTGGCAGGTTCATGGTTACAGACAACATCTGAATTTGGAATGACAATTCTACAGCTTGGTTGGGGTAGATTTGTTCATGTTATATTAGCGTCATTCAGTGGCTTTCTGATGGCATATGGATCATCAATTGCCACACAATCAATCACCAAAGCATCAACTAAGAATAATCAGATAGGGTGGACTATTTTTTCATTAGCATTCATTCTCGAGCCAATTATGTGGACCACATTTGCGTTTCTATCGGGTATTTTGAGCCCATCTCTAATTGCAATCACACAGAATTTTGCTGTTTCAAATATTTCATTGTCTTTGGGAGCATTTGCATTTCTAGTATATCCATTTTTTCTTGAAGTGGAGTATGCACACGAGAAAGGACTACCAATATCGTGGGTTGGTGGGAATAGGTATTTGGTATTGGCGTTCTTACTATTCTTAGTTCATTTTGCATTGAGTTATTCATTCTATTCACCAAGCCTTGCGCATCCACTCTCCATTTTGATTGCAACTTTCATTGTAGTTGGAATAGTCTCTACTGTTTTAGTATGGTTTCCGTATTTCTGGAAGAAGCATTAATTCATTATTTTAAAAATAGGAAGAATGAGCGGGGAGCCATTAACTCCAGCTCATTTTCATACAAAATTACTTCATGATCTCGACCCATTCGAAGACATAGTCGGATGAATTCCATTAAGATTATTACCAAAACGAGTCTTAGAATGTTTGGGAGTTCCATGAAGACTTTCACCCGTAGTGGTGTGTTTATCTTAATCATATTGGTGATAGTGTCACTACAGTCAAGCGTTGGGGGAACTGCTGATTGCAATCAGCTATCCACCTTTCATGTGTGCCAATCCTCAGGTCCTTCGTTCGACCTTACACTCATGCCGGAATTCGTAGATCTAGTTCCCAATTCTGGACCAGTCAACTTGACACTAGAACTTAGAGTTGAAGTGACAGATCCAGATGGCGTGAGTTTTGTTGTCGGGAGTTACAAGAATAGTTCGAGTAGCAAGTGGAACAATATTACTATGAAACGAGATATGTCAACAGGGGATCCTGATGACTTTGTAGCTTGGCCTCTTAATTACACCATGAATGAACCATCCTTTGTCGTCATTTGGGATATCAAATTCTTTGCAAATGATAGTCTAGACAACTGGAACATCTCCAACGTGCATCAGATTTCAATATGTAGACAAGGCTCAACATACACCACAACTGATTTCCCCATTGCTCCTCTTATCATAGCTGCAGGTTTTTTGACCATAATCGTACTGATACTCTTTGTAATATATGGAGAGAGAGTGACTCGTTGGTCCGCTAGTAGTGTGCCTTCACTATGCAGAGAAAGAGGGGAGTTGGCACTTGCAGCCAACTCTTGCGAATAGTAGTTTATTTCATAGTCTTGACCCATTCAATGACCGGCTGACAGAGTTCTTTGATGCGCTCTTTCTCTGGATTCATCGGTCCGGGTTTCCAGTCGTCAGCTGGCTCGAAGTGCCAGTCAGTCACGGTTCCTTGCCTCTCGTTCTTGGGTTTCCAGACGACCTTGACAGGCATGCCAAACTCAGCATCCCAGGGATCTAATCCGCGAAGCTCATTTGCAATGGCAGTCTTACAACCATCCACAATGACATAGGCAAGCACGAAAGGTAATCGTTTCAGCGAGCTTTTTCCAGACCACCCAGCGACTGTAAAAGTATGCACGACTCCTTCCTGACGCAATTCGGTCCAGACCGACCTAGCCAAATTGCAATTCAAGTTCCAACAATTCACCCTCGGTGGGAAGAACTTATCGCCGCACTTGGGACACTGTGTGCCCCAGAACTCGCCGTCAACGAAGCCCTTACCGAGTTTCGAGACCTCTGCGTACTTCCAGTAATAGAGCTGGTCATAATGCAGATAGACCTTGAACTGCTCAGTAGCGGTATCATAATCCCAACCCATGAACCCAATACCGGTCTCCTTGACATCACCGCGGAACTTGTCAGCATTTCTATTATCCCACTTGACATCATTATGCCCTGGAATCTTGTGTAGTCGTTTATCCTCCACCATCTCTACGGCCTCCTGAGAATGAAGTTCGAGATACTGGTTCCAGTACCTGCGTGACTGTTGACAAGACCAGTGTTCGCATCCTTGACATAGGTCTTGGAGCTCAAGTGCTTCTTGGGAGCAGTGTCGTTGAGATGCATCATGCACTCGATAGCGCTCATGATACCGGTTGCCCCGACAGGATGCCCGTAGCCCATCAACCCACCACCGACATTGGTTGGTACAGCACCATCGATGAAGGTCTGCTTCTCGCGGACAAAGTCCCTGACGGTCTCGGTGGTACACCAGTGAAGCGCCTTGTAGATCTGGGTCTCCGAACTGCTGAAGGCATCATGGACCTCAGCAACGTCGACCTTCTTGGCAGCATCCTTGTACTCGATACCAGCCATGTCGTAGGCAACCTCACCTGACTTGCGGCAGGCTGCAAACTCAGTCATGTCAGGATATCCCTTGCCATACTGCTCGTTCCAACCAGGAAAGTCAATACGGTCACCTGCACGAATGGTACAGCTACTCAGACCAGCACCAGCAATTTCCACGTAATTATTAGGAGCGTGCTTCTTGGCCCACTCCTCGCTGGTGACGAGAGCAAAAGCACCACCTCGGCTCATCAGACAACAGTCAAGCTTCTTGAGGGGATAGCTAATGAGACGACTCTCCATGACATCATCGACAGTAAGTGTCTTCTTGTAGTAAGGCGACTCCGGGTTGGTATAGTCATTCCTGTAGAACTGCGCCTTTGGATTGTCTGCTGCGTAGTTTCGGTTCTTCATGGCAGCAAGAGCAAAGTCCTCCTCAGTCAGACCGTTCTCTTTCATGAACTTGTACGCCATTGCAGCATAGTATATTGGATAGATTCCACCAGCCAAAGCCTCGTACCTTGTGTCTGAAGCGAGGGCGATGAACTCACTACCCTGGGACTGCGTGACATTATCCATGGTCTCCCAACCATAGACACCAACACAGTCAAAGAGACCGGACTTCACTGCAAGGAATGCACCATAGAGAGCTGACCCTCCGGTGTTTCCTCCGTTTTCAATACGCACGTGGGGTAACCCGACTAACCCAAGGTGATCATGGATCACCCATTCAGGACAGAGCTGCTTACCAAAGTGTACTGAGAAATGCGAATATACCATAAAATCAAGGTCCCTGAGAGTAAAGTCAGGGATATCGTGTTGCGTTTCTACAATACAGTTGGCAGCCATAGCCTCTGGCGTTATATACATGGGATAGTCGAAGGGAGTTGCGCTTCCACCTGCGATGCACACTTTTCGACTCATAATATATCACTGAATCCATTCATCCAAGTTCGTTCCGATACCAGAAACAAATTGGATTTCCTAGGGTTGGCGTTCAGATTCTACTACTTATAGCTTACCCAGTAGAGATTGTGACAATTATTTTCATGTTTTCAGATGGATGAAACTTCTCCGACGTCAAAAAACAGAGCGGCTCAATACTTTCAGATGACTGTAAGAAATTCATCGATACCCTGTGGTTAAGTTCTTTCATGAAAGCATCTATGATTGAGAATAGATTTCCCCATCAAATCTGCCAGATAATTCCCCTAAGGATAATGCCTCATAGATTAGGCTTCGCGCCTTATCAGGAGTAGTTCCAGTCTTAGCAGCAGCTTCTTGGAGTGTAATTTCATTGTGGTTCCGGATTATTCCAACCATCCTATTCCAGCGTCTTGTAAATATGACCTCCTCTATGACTAGGATGATTCCGATTACTAACTCACCTGCACCAATCCATGTAGCAATTATGTCCCCATTAAACATAATCCCAGGAATGGTAAGAACGCTACCTCCTAGGATAAACATGAAACCCAGACATGAAAAGCCATTGAATGCGCTCCTCATTGTAAACACCGAATAGTTCTATTCAGCACTCTATTAATTAATATACCTGATTTCATGACTGATTTCAAGAGTATTCCACCACTCGCTGAGATTTTCAAACATTTTCTGAATATTAGAACACAGCGTCTTTACTTGCAATAACAAGAAAAAAATCGAAGGAATGCAACATCCCAATACAGGATGTGCATTCTTGGATTATGAGAAGAGATGAAACTACATAGGTTTTGCATTCGCTCTTACAATCGATTCGATCTTATCGAGCTTTGCCTGAATCTCAGGATCCTTGATATTGACAACGATTGAAACGTCAATGTCTGCAACTTGTTCCTTACCCTTCTTGTCGGTATAGGGAACATCAACTTTGTAATTGACTCGGTCAGCCTGCTTGGCTCTAAAGCCTTTGGCTTCTTGTTCGATCTCGTAACCACCCTTGATAGGATACAAGACACCATAATTCACCATCTTGTAACCGCTATCAGTGATTCCCTTTGTAATTTGTTCCATGATGGATTTGTTGTACATGTAGCTACCAAGTTGGACTAGGCTCAGAAATGCAAAGACACCACCACCGCTTACTCGAGCTGCCTTGGCTTCTTGAACTCCGGTTGCAATGACACGAAGGTTCGAAACGAAGACCTGTCCTTTGATGACAGATTTACCTGTCTCAACCCAACCATCAAAAATAACATCGAACTGTTCCCCAGGTAACTTGCAGAAGTTCTGAACAAAGTACCTCTCGTATTCAGCCAGTTTGTCAGGCTTCTTTGCACGCATCATCTTATCAAAGAGAATGTATGCTTTCTCTGAGAACATTGCTGGATCTATTAAAATAGCATCCCTCATGACCTCACCGAAAGGCTGGAACTCTGATGAGTCAATCTTTTCGAATACTTTTCTCAATTCATTTCCGACATCACCAGATTTGCCTTTGTGCATCTTCTCAAGCACTTCTTTTCTTAATTTATCAAAATCTGCGCCCATAGTAAAAACCTCAGATTGGATATACTTCGATTCCAGTATTTATTAACAAAATTAGCATAAATAGGTCAAGCATAGATAGGAGAGGCGAGGTTCTTTGGGCTTAACTAAGGACTTCATCTTTGATAGCATAATCATCAAGTGTTGTTGCCATCCTTGGACTAATCTCTACAACAATCTTGAAGGTCGCTATTGCCTTCTCACGGTCGCCTACCTCAAGATAAGCCTCAGCAAGTGATGAAAAGAAATCAAGGAATACACGATCCCTCTTATCCTCTAGAAATTGTGCTAAGGCAATCATTGCATCGTCTTTTTCCTTGCCATTCGTTTTAGATACAACCTCTGTCAATTCCCACGCAGTGATTATGCTCTTTCTCAAAGCGAGAAGTCGCCCAATCTCACGAACTGGCTCAGGGTGTTCTTCAACATTGAAGTCTGTTGTGACATGGGTTAGAGGATTCTTTCGATCACGTTCTACATAGACTCTCGCACTAATTTTTCCACGCATATCGCCGCCTGCATCATCTCCAGCTTGTAATGCGGTGTACAATCGGTCTGCAAGTGACCCTTCACTCTCCTCAAAGGCTTTAGCTATGTTGTCAATGACCTCTTTACCTACCAATATATTTCCCTGGCAAGCGTAATCTGTCCCAATCTTCTGAAAACTAGACGAAACCTTACTTCCTGTGAATGCCAAGGCGTTTCCTCTGAAAGCAATCATACCCACCTGGCGATTCTCGATTTTATCATCCATGTTTTTGAAAATCTCAAGAATCTCCTCAACACTCATACCGTCTTCCAACTTTTCAAAGAATACAGGGATGAATTCCATATTGCCTTGGGCTTGAGAAACAATTGCGCCGGTCTCCATTTTGGCAAAACCAACCTGTCCAGCATTCCAGAAGCATGAAGAAATAGCGAAACCAACTTCTTTCCGTTCTCTATCAACTGCAACAATTGAGAATGTCATTGAACTATCAACCTAGAGTAATTATCGAGTGACAGAAATCAGAGTTCCAATAAAAGGACCTTTCGAAGTCAGCAGAATCATAACAGACCTAGTGTCTGAACATAGTCAGGAAAATGCATTCGAATAAAACTATCACGAACCTTTCATATGAAATCTCGTCAAGAAATCTCTTCATTCTTTATTCAATTGTACATACCTCGGAAAAAAAGAATGGCGAGATTGCTCTCACCAAAGGAGGAATATATGGTCCAAGTCGCCATCATATTCTTGGGGATGATGTGCACCACCCTTGAATGGGTAGGCAGCCGCAGCAATCTCAAAGGCAAGTTCCATCTCAGTGTGTGGGTCTGAATCGAAGATGTTGATGAGTGTATATTCAAGGAAGAAGTATGTCCACATTCCATTACTATACTCGCCTGCATCCCAACCCATACCCATGATATCGCATGTTGCAGCGAGATAGACATGCTGAGAATTAGGCATATTCATCAAGTCATCACCAAAACCACCTGCAAAACAGTGATCAATGAAGACGAAGATTTGGTCAGCAACTGCTAATGCCAAAATGGCAGCAACTTCTACATCCCAGAAATATCCATCTTCACCATCTTCACCTGCAGTGATATCCCACATGCATAACAGACTACTCCCCCTACTATCTCCTGAACCGTGACCCGAGGTGATAAACGCTATCGTATCCTTGGGACCTGCTTTACTAACCATATCGAGAAGCGCAAGCTTCGCGTTGTGTTCAGTGGCTAGTCCGTCATATTTGGGATAGAAACTTGAATTATCACCAAGAACAACGATATCATCATATCCCATGTTCTGCAGGTACCAGTACCAGTCAACTGCGTCATCATCACAGTATTGTAGATCGCCAATGGCCTTATAATCGCTGATACCCACAACTACTGCATAGTGTTTCGGGCTATCGCCAGCTTGTTGATACGAGGCCACAGAGTCATCTGCAATAGATGAGCTGTTCAAATCGTTTGTGATACTTGCGTCACGGTCTTGATGTACCGATATTCCTAGTGGAATCATTGCTACAAGCATTCCACAGAGCAACATCATACCAAGAAGGTAGGTATTGACTCTCTTCATATCTCTCGCTCCGAAGTAGTTATTCTCCTTCCATAAGACACAACTACTGACAAGAAGCAACTTTGAGAGTATATTAGACACTCTTTGAAAGAGTCAAATATTTTTCCAAAAATCGAAAATGCACTAGAGAGGGATAAATAAACAACTAGAGGCATGTTGCCTGATATATAAACACTCTTTCAAAGCGTTATAGTATTCTCAAATAATGTGGTCAAGGCGGACTGATGGTCATGTTTGAAATATCTTAAATTATAAGTAAGAATATTATTCTTGTAATATTACTATTTGTGATAGATATTACGTACTATATAATAATGTATAAATAATGAAATAGAAATGTTTATTACAAATATAATGTAATACTATTACAAGGCTTTCGTGTGAAGTCAACGGAACTGGAGTGTCATGAAATCGATGTCAAGTCGTGTGAACTCTGAGGATTTTTTGCAGTGATGTCAGAGGCCTATGCAAGAGAGGAGAGAGATAAAATGAGTCATTCAAGAAATGCAAGAATTGTACTTGCTCTAGGAGTCTTCTTGGTTCTGTCGGTGGTTGTCTTTGGCTCTATATTCTATGTCGCATTCTGCTCCTGCAATGTGGAGATCATTGCATCAGACTCTGGGACTGGATATGAGTTCACCGAAAACGGATTTGATTCAGGACAAGCCCTAGAAGTAAGGGACTACCGAGGAACAATCGAGGTTTCGCCTTCATATAACCCAACATGGGGCATCCCTCGTGATGGTTATTGGATTACTCCAGATTATAATCCAGAAGATGGAATCATACGTGGTCCAATAGAGATACTACCATTCTATAATCCATTATGGGGCATTCCTCGTGGTCCCATCACGCTTCTGCCAGTCTAAAACTGGCAGCAGACATCCTCTGTTTCTACCCAGAGGATACATGTGGGGGATGCGATAACATCCCCCCTCTTTTTTCTAATAATAATTTTCAGGAAAACAGATGTAGGATTGACTAATATTGTCAGTTAAGTTGAGTCTTCTTGAAATGCCTCGAATGCATGACGTTTAGCAGAATCCCTCATCTTGCGAATTTCAACAGCCTGCACCTTTATCTCATCAAAGAGATTCTTTCGATCGTTTATAGACTGAGCAACAAAAGCTGAAACAGCCTCGGATCTGCTCTTGAAGATATCAAGCTCGACAAGAGCATCGAGTACTTCCACAATATCACCACTCATACGGGTCATGACAGAAACCTCACGTTTCTTGGAGGAACCATCCTCACTGGTCAGTCTCCCAAGTAACTGCTCTCTCAGACTCAACTCAGCTGTTGCGACGCGCTCCGCTTTCTTTTTGCCGGACATTTCCAATACCTCACCATACCCCGATTATCAGTGGCATACTAATACTCATAGCTATTAGTCATGTAATAGTATTACATTTCACTCTTATAAAGACTCCTGTTCGAATAGCAACATACTGATTCAAGGCATTTATGAGAGTGTGGAATGAGAGAAATTGTATAGATTATGTAGTGTAACAAGAGGTACGCACAGCATGGTTTCAAGAAATACAGTAATTGGAGGTGTAGTTCTCATCGTTATAGTAGCATCAATCGCGATAGTATATCTAGCGTTTCAAACGCCTGGAGGAGATATACCTACGGGAGATACGACGCCCCCGGTCCTTACGGTTAATATTCCTCAAAATGGATCTTCGTTATTCGGAGCTGTTGCCCTGAGTTTCTCAGCAGTTGATGAGAGTGCTATACCGAGATACGAGGTATACATAGATGGAGAGATCGTAGCTGTGGGTCAAGCATACAATTGGAATACTGGTCAAGTGTCTGATGGTTCTCATACGATAATGTTTCGTGCGAGAGATGATTCCCAGAATTGGGGACAATCAACTGTTACAGTGACGGTGAATAATACTGCAATACCCGAATACGAATTTGATGGGATATTCAAGATCATGTCTTACAACATTGAGGAATCAGGAATCAATGCTGATTGGAAAGAAGTCGTCAAAGAAGAGAATCCGGATATCCTAATGCTTGTAGAAACTGGTTATCTAGAAGACAATGGATATGCAGGACTGCGACAGGTGATTGGAGAGTTTAATACCTATTTTATCGATGAGTTACCATATTCCGGACTTGCAGCGCTGAATGTTGCATTCTCAACAAGCGGTGAAGCTATTCTAAGTAGGTACCCAATCCTTCAGTTCGTACAGATACCTGTGGTAACCCTTGATAGTAATCAGGGGTATACAGTCACTCATGATTTTGTGCATGCAGTTATTGATATCAATGGAACTGCTGTCAATTTCATAGGAGCCCATCTCAAAGCAGGAGGAGGTTCTGATAATCAGGTAAGACGTGAATTTGAGAATGAGGGAATCATCAACTATATGGATACTCTTGGAGAAGTACCTATTGTCTATCTTGGAGACCTGAACTCCTACTCACCCGAAGATAATGTGACTGTGGATGAAGACCTTGGATATGGACCTCTAACAATGTTAGTGGACCCAGATGATGCAACCTATGGTCAATATTCTTCAGCGGTCCATAACTTCACTGATGTCTTTCGATCTTTGAATCCTGATGAAATTGGATACACCTATGGGCATCAATATGCACCACTACTCGGTAGAATCGATTACATCATCGTGAATTCGTTCTTCACGGACAAGTTGATCAACTCGACTGCAGGGGGCACGGCTCATGCTAATACTGGTTCAGACCATTATTCTATTGACTTCTTTGTAACATGGGACGGAACTGGAGCTGTTGTCCTACCGGGACTCTATGATTCCTCTTCATCAAAAACAGATAACAATGCAGGAGTGAGGTGTTATTCCATGAGAGGATCACTGAATTTCATGGATATCTCCCAAAGAACCGCAGAAGATCGATTTGGACTTCTATGTGAGGTCTTTTTCACAGAGATTAGGAGGGAATAGAGGAAAGATCTATTGTGAAAGAACTATCTATTAGTCTTCAAAATCACGGATGTTTCTTCTATATACCTTATAACGAGTTATTATGGTAAAACCGTAAATATTTGTGATGGAAGATTTGACCTTCTTCTTAAACAGATGTAGGGAGTAGAAGACTTGACCTCGAGATATCACCGGATCAGATTGATTATCAGTCTATTCATTATAATACCAATCATCTTTCTCCTATCAACGAGTAACCTACCATGGCAAACACCAGGTGCTGCAACAGCCTATTACTCAATCCTTGCATTTCTATGTGTTGCAATAAGTGCAAGTGCTGCAAACAGAGTTAGAATGGAACCAACACCATCAAACAATGCCCTTTTTGCTTGTACAGGTTATGCATCAATTGTGTTCTCAGGGGCAGCAATCTTCTATATACTAACCGAAGAAATACCAGTAATTCATGTGCAGACAGCAGGGATTTTCTTGAACCTCGTGGCTTTAGCAACAACGGGGATTCTAATTCTTCTCTATAGTAGTCTGGATCAGTTCATCAAGAAGGAGAATTCCATCTGGGAGCGAAAGCAGACTCCTTTCATCTTGATACTCATTGGCACGCTTATCTTTGGAGTTTCAATCGTTTTTGCAAGACTTCCATTTGATAACAGTGTCTTTCTAATAACAGGATATCTTGCTGGGATTATTGCAGTGATATCGTACTTAGCTGCAGCTCTCAGAATGTACCAGAGGAGAGATAGTATCAAAACAAACGATCCTTTTCGATTGATGATAGGTTTTCTATTATTTGCTGGAGCTTCGGTCAATCATATTCTAATCCTTCCAAGCCCAACATCGATGTGGATTGTGTCGATAGCTCTCATTGCTCTTGCTCTGATTATAGCAAATATTGCAATTAGCTATACATATCTTCTTGATATCAGTGTGAATGAAAACATTGCTTATGTTATTACAATAGTAACAACAATCCTAGCTATCGTACCCTTCATTATTTCTCATCTAATTGAAGCACTCATTGGTAGTGAAGTAATTATTGACATTGGTGCCACTCTTATAGTTCACATGGGAGGTGCAATGCTCGCAGGAATTTCGGCATACACACTCTATAGCAAATTAAGACACTATTCAAGTCCGGGACAGATTGCTATCATTTCCTTGCTTCTTTATTGGATGATTTCAGAGCTAGCTATAGTGTTTTCACACTTCACTCCCGCGTATGGATTTGCTTCAGAGACTCTAACACCATATATCTGTGGCAGTGTCCTTTCATCTTTCTTGTTATTCCTCGCAATAAGGAGGGTACTCAATCCACACCAGAACAAACTCTTGAGTTCTAATAGTACCATCATTTTGGTGGTAATTGGTTCTCCCATTCTAATATTCATTGGAGAACTACTCAGAACTGAGGTCATTATAGGAATATTTGGAATTACAGAAGCAGTCATAGGACTATCAATCATGTTGGGATTGAGTTACATTTCCCTCTACTGTCTTCTGACCTATATACTCCTTTTGACTGCATCTTCTGGAGGAAAATTTACTTTTGATTCAGTTGGAGCCGCTCTTGTGTCAATATGGGTTGTCATCATTATTCTGAAGACCAATTTTGGATACGCCACACCGGGATGGTGGGTAGCTGAAGCAATAATGTTACTTTCCATAATAGGATTGTCACTCCTACTACTCCTCATGTATTTGGATGAAACAAAGAAGTTCGAAAGCGCCACCGTCGATGCATCCCTATACTCCGAATTGGTATCAAATGCCATTGTTGGTCACCAAGAAACTGCGATCGATCTACTCTCAAATCTGGCCATGGATGTAAAGATGACCGATGACCGAAGAGATTCAATAACATTAATCCTAGACAAGATTTCATCAGCAAATGAACTAACGAGATATCTGCAAATATTGATTTCAGGAAACAGCTTCGATAGAAGCACGTTGGAGACTATCGATGCAATAGATTCCATTAGATGCGCAGCAAATCGTTTAGGAATTCCGGATTCAGTTAGACAGATCAAAGATAAGGATAGGATTCATGGACTGGTGCTTGCTAATAGTCTCTTAGAAGATGGATTCTATTATCTTCTCGACGGAGTCATGAAAAGACTTGGATCAATAGAGGTGCTAGGTATAGGTATTCTTGAAGAGGCTCCAAATGTAGAGGGTTCAATAGAAATTGTTCTTGATATCATAGTGGGAGTTCACAAGATTGATGAATCTCTTGGATTTATACGAAGATATACAGAAGTGTACCCTGATGATGTCGTGGAATTCGGATATGCAAAAAGATTGATAGGTCTCTTCAAAGGTTCTATGAAGTGGCATTCGGAATTAGCGTCAGGAAACACACTCTCAATTTCGGTTCAGATAGTTCTGCCTAGCGGGAAGTGAATAATTTGGTGTGTAAATCGATTATTCGAATTCCGAGTAACAATTAATTTACTTCAGGGCTTGGTCAATCATAAACGCTCGATCTTGACGCCAAGTGTGATTATCCTCATCAAGGGTTTCAGGCCATATTGAATAGAGAAATGATTGTGAATAATCAATAATCGAAACAGACATATTCTCAAGGTTGGAATGGAGGTTCGTTAAGAGAGATGAGAGATGAGAAGGAGGCATTCGGACAAACCAATATAGCTCAGTGTCCGAAACCCTGAATGATGACTCAAAGGGGATTGGGTCTTTATTCATTCTCGAGTACAATTTACGAAGATACTTCCTCTTGCCTTCCCCTCGAATAACAATGTTTGTTATAATATCAAAGGCTCGCGGATTAAAACTCACACGATACTTTTCCACACATTGTTCATCCAATGTCTTGAGGCGTCGACCAAAAGTCTGAGGAGTTATTGAAATCCCCAAATCTTCAATCGAACGAATCATATCAGCATTATGTCGCTTAGCTCCAATCATCAATTGTTGAAGAATGTACATATCATTCTTTGTTAGCCACTCAAGTGCAGAACCAAGTTTCTCCTTAGGTTTTTGCGAGCGTATAATTTCATAATCTGTTTCAAACCATTTTACCCAATCGAAACTCCAACTCATGGTCTTGAAGTCCCAACAATCCAGTTGCATTGATGAATTGATTGTTGGTTCGTCACCCATTGAGAAGATGAGATCGTTGGTAACGACTCCATCATCTCTTAAAATCTTCACAAGTTCCTCGATCAGATTGCGGGTTCCGATAGGTGTACGGAACTGCAGGAAGAGACCATTATGAGAACCAAAACAGCGGCTTCGATATACAGTATATGGATGATTGGTGGCTACCTTTTCCAGTTTTTCGACAGCTTTCAGATTTTTTGTATCTAGAAGAAGATCGATTGGCTCAAATCCAAGATTGTGATTGTTCAAGAGAGCTTTTACATTGAAATACTTGTTTTCTCTGAGGAAAGTCAGTCGTTTAATGATTGTTGGTTTTGAACCTTCAACCCTTTTGACAAGGTCTGATACAGTTGAAAGGGGGTTTTCCTGTATTGCCATAAGCAGGGATAGGTATGCCCCTGTCAGACCGTTCACATTATGATCTCCTTGTTCCTATTGCTTGTCGTTATGCTAGTTTGCTACCACTTGGATAATTTCGAGTAGAGGAGGGCCTGCGTCACCATCTGTTGGAGGATCAAACATCAATGAGTCAGTACCAGGTCTTAGTACATTCTGTCCAAGAATATTCGCGTATACAAAGAATGTATACCATCCGATTTCTGTGGCAGTATTATGCCAAGCAAGGGTAAGACTCAGTCGTGAGTAGGATGCTAACACTAATAGTTCGGTGTAATAGTATCCGCCAGAAGGTAGTTCAATTTCGCAGTAGATATAGGTCCAACCATATACCCAATACCCATTTGGTAAGGACAAAGTAAACTCCGTCAGAATGTCATTTTCGATCTGGTCTGTACCCAGAGCCAGATAGTCCGCAGATTCAATAGACACCATCAGTGAGCCGCCACCATCACTAAAGCTGGTGGCCTGTGCATTCCCAGTGAGAAAGGACATGACCATCACAGCTAACATGATGGTAAGGAGCATTCTTTTTGCAGGTCTCATATGAATCACCATGGAATTTCTGTAAACACATGAATATAGGTGTTTTTACGGAATTACCTTGGTATAATTGTAAACAAACTATATATATCTATTTTACTCATCTATCATTGTGGTTATGGCGATGTATGAAGAGTCCTATCTTAAAGAAGATTATTTTTACCAGAAAAATCGAACCGAGATGTGCGTTGAATCCGTTGATGTCGTCACTTCATATGTCAATGACCAACAAAATTTGAAAGTTGCAGTTTCTGTTCTGAGTCTATGTGGAGAACCAGTGCGCCATGGAAATGTTGATCTAGTAATCAACAGTCCTAATGGTTCAAAATTCTCACTTTCGAAATCAACAGATTCGAATGGAGTGGCTCTCTTTGAACTCTGTGGTGTTGAGAGAGGAAGATGGGAGGCAGTGGTTTTCGGGGTCAATCATCCAGAATATCACATGTCAAAGGCACACTGTAATCAGAGATGGACAATCACCTACGTGTAGCACAGAGTAATTGTATAGAATAATACAGTTGCTTAGCCTCGTAGGAGTGAACATTAATATTCACCATCGATTCCAAACGGAGCCTATAGATAAGAATGGAGTCTTCTAGATGGCGGATTCTCAAGAGACTGCTGATACAGAACCAAGATTCGAATTATCCACGATTTTGCTAGTTCTTAAACGGATTCTGACCTTTGGAGTAGATTCATGGAAATTCACACTCACCTCAGCAATCATAATTACCATCTTATCGATCATAAATGTTCAATATGTAATGGCATCGTGGGGTGTTTATGGATTCTCTTTTGATGATTCATGGATCCATGTCCAATATGCCAGGACCATCTTTGAAGGCAGACCTTGGGAATATGCATGGGGAATTCCGAGCACGGGTTCATCAGGGCCTCTCTGGTCAGTTGTACTGTCACCCATCTTTCTATTTGGGTACGATCATGATACTGTGGTCACATCAGTCTTAGTAATTTCAGGCTTATTCTATATCATTGACGTATTTCTTGTTGGTGAGATTGTGAAACAACATACAGAACGATGGTACTATGCAATACTAGGTCAAGTCATCTTTGTGTTAGTACCTAGAAATGCAGGATTAATGCTCTCAGGGATGGAAACGCCACTTGCAATGATGGTGATACTTCTCGCACTCCTTCTTCTACCTCGTCCGGATAAGAGATACGATTTGGTCCTTGGAGTACTCGCAGGATTTGCCTATTTGTGCAGACCAGAATTTGTTCTGCTAGCTGCTCTGTGCTTACCAATTCGTTCATTGGTTGTTCTGTATAAGGATAGGCTGAAGAAAGAAAGAGTCCTCACAGTCATACTCATGTTTGTGCTGGCAGCCTTGGTGGTGTTGCCTTGGATTCTGCATTGTTATAATACCACAGGACTACCTCTTCCCGATTCTTACTATTCAAAGCTGAGATGGGGAGTTTCTCAGATTGATATTGACTATTGGGATTTCTACTGGTATACTGCATGGTTGCCACTAGAGCCCTACCTTGCACTTGGGTTCTTTGGAGGGGTTATCCTGCTTTTGTTGAAACGAAGACCATATGAGTTGATTTTGACGACATCGTTGTTTGTATTATATAGACTTACAATGCCAGGAATGTCGTTGTTGTTTGCAGCTAGATATCTCGTTCCGCTCTTCGACCTTCTTGCGGTTGGATTTGTTTGCGGTCTCGTACTTGTGATTGAGAGAATGGGAAAATCCAGAGGTCCGGATATACCTGCCAATCAAGAGCTTAATACACTATTAGCACTCATGATTACATTCCTTCTCTTTGTGCCGTCTTTGACAGCCACGGTTGGATACATCAACATTCATGCAAACCAAGCAAGCAATATCGAAGACATGCAGGTCACGATATCAGAGTGGATTGTTGAGAATGTACCCGAAGGTGCAGTCATCGGGACCTATGATGTAGGAGCAATTGGGTACTTCACAAATGGTACAGTCCTTGATATATACGGTCTAGTCACGCCAGCACTTCTACATGATTATACAAATCTTACATCACAGGTAGAGTATCTTGAAGCGATGAATTGTACCTATATTGTGTTTTATGTCGAATGGTTTGGTGGACTCAGGTGGGCAATAGGTAGCCGCGGAGGAACTGTAATAGAGGTTTTTCGAGCACATCTGGTTGATAATGTTGTGTGCGGATCTGACAATATGGCAGTCTATCAGATAGGTTGGTCCACGTGATAGGTGAATTAAGCAGCGTTTCAATAGTACAATCTAGGAAACAACATTAGATACTTATGTGCTGATGCGCAGAGAGAAATAGGTGAAAACGTGTCTGATCAAGCTGCAAAACAACTCACTGAAAAGCAGCTCAAAGAAGTCCAGCGCCTTAAGGCAACTAGAATGGCTTTGGATGAACTGAAGAAAAAGGGAATCTTCACAGACATCATCATCTGCCCAGAATGCAAGAGCCCAAGGATTCAGGAAATAACATCGTTTCAAGACCTGGGTTACATTGGGAGTTTTCAACCGATGTATGCCTGCCTAGACTGTGGTTGGTATGGACGTCTTGAGTTAACCATGTCAAATAGACCAATGGATGATGCAATACTTGAAGATCTAAGAGTTGCCACACTGGAACAAGATGTCGAGGAATTTCTTGACGAAGACATTATTGACGATTAATCAGCGATAGCACATCAGCCCGACTAATGTTTCCACCACTTATCACAATAACCACTTTTTTCCCAGAGAACTGGTCTGGTCTTTGAAGTAGGTCTGCTGTCGACGCAGCCCCGGCTCCTTCAATTACCAGTCCATCCTGTTCATATAGGAGTCTTATTGCTTGAAGTATTGATTCTTCATGCACAAGATCAATTCTATCAACTCGCTCCTGTATTATATCAAGAGTGATAGAGTCAGGTTCTACCCCACCCATCAATCCTTGTGCGAACGAGTCAGACTCTTCAGCATCAACCCAGTGACCCGCGAGCCACGACTCGTAGACCTCAGGTGAGACTTCTGATTGGACTCCAATGATCTCAGCTCCCGGTCGTA
The DNA here is from genome assembly GCA_016933575.1 of Candidatus Thorarchaeota archaeon. GTDB lineage: Archaea > Asgardarchaeota > Thorarchaeia > Thorarchaeales > Thorarchaeaceae > SMTZ1-45. The sequence continues at coordinate 84,913 of JAFGAR010000025.1, read as the reverse complement.
GTGATTTGATAGCTATTGCGATTCCAGAGATGAGTCCGCCGCCGCCAATAGGAACAACAACAGAGTCAAAATGATCTAGCTGTTCTACAATCTCAAGTCCGACTGTTCCAGCACCAGCGATGATTTCGGGATCATTGTAAGGACTCACGTACGTTAATCCACGTTCGTCAGCCAATTTTCGAGCGTAAGGTTCGATATCCGCGTATCCTACATCCTGGATTATCTTTGCGCCTGCTTGCTCCATCCTCTCGCGCTTTGTATGAGATGCCTCTTTGGGAAACACAACTTGCACATTGATTCCTAACTCCTTTGCAGCAAATGCTACTCCAAGCCCATGATTTCCAGTTGATGCAGTAATCACTCCACGGGCAATTGCATCGCTCTCCAAGGTCATGAGCCGATTAAGAGCTCCTCGAACCTTGAATGATCCTGTTATCTGTTCATTCTCAAGTTTCAGGTATACTGATGCATTGCTCAATTCACTAAGATAGCTAGAATAACGAACAGGAGTCATTTGTGTAAGACTTCCAATTCGTTCTCGAGCTTCGAGGATTTGATTGAGTGAGACCATAATTGAAATCCCCAGTATGAACCAATACTCAGAACATAGAGTATATGTCTTTTCTCAATGACATCGGATATAATACTAATTAGCTATACTATTCTATTTTGAACAAGTTCATATTGAAAAAGACGAAGGGAATGAATGGAGAGAAGAACTCTGATTCGAGCACGCAATCTGATAATGATTACCATATGTTTCATACTTGTCATTTCAACAGTAACATGTATTCCACCAGTGACTGATGAAACAGGCTATATCTTCAGCAATACACCTAACATTCAAAATCAAAGTGATATGATGATTCTTTCGTCTCAGACTGAGAGGCTTTCTAGTGAATCAGTTGAGATTCCTGCGTCAGATTACGATAAGACTGTGGCAATTATAGTAGAAAACGTACTTTATCCATCTGTGATGTCAGCAGTCAATCAATATCAGCAGGACTTGAACGATACAGGTTACAATACCTTTCTGTACACCAACACAATAAGCACTGCAGAGGACCTCAAGAACCTTCTAAGCACATGGTATGATGTTGATGATTTGATTGGAGCTGTGCTCATAGGAAGATTGCCATATGCAGAGTTCTATCATCCTGCAAATGGAGGATTCTCAGCGTCGACATTCATCTGTGACCTCTTCCTGATGGATTTAGATGGTAATTGGGTGGACTCAGAACCACAAGATGGAGTCTATGATATTCACTCTGCGGTTCCTTTTGAGAGCGATATCTTCGCTGAGATCTTCGTAGGTCGAATAGACCCAACTTGTCTATCATGGGGTGGAAGCGTGGCTGATAATGTCAATACATACCTAGCTCGAGTTCACAACTTTAGGACAGGAGGTGCACAACGGACAAGACAAGCTCTTGCCTATATTGATGATGATTGGGCTGGTTACTGGGGTTCAAGATGGGCAGATGATTTGGAACTTCTTTATGATACGGTGAATCTCATCCAAGATCCAACAACAGCTACAAACGCAGATGATTGGAGGACCAATAGAATCTTGCAAAACTATCAATGGGGACATCTCTGTGCCCACAGTTCACCGACTCTACATGCATTTGGAGCTGGGGGCACTGGGACTGAAGGAACCGTGAGCTCAGCACAGATTCACGCAGCCCCACCTTCGTTTAATTTCTATAATCTGTTCTGCTGCTCAGGTGCAAAATGGACTACTGCGGATAATCTTGCTGTGACATACGCATTCAGTGGTAGTTCTAGCCTGGCTGCCATTGGAAGTAGCAAGACGGGTAGTATGATGGACTGTGATGAGTTTTATGGACCATTAGCTGAGAATGCAACGTTGGGTGAGAGTCTTGTCGAATGGTTCTCTCAAGCATTGACCTCTAGTAGTAGTGCAGGATCCCTCTTTCTCGAATGGTATTATGGCATGAACATCGTTGGAGACCCCATGCTCACAACATATTATGATTGCACAGTATTGACTCCTGAGATATATTCCCCAACACATCCGGAAGAGGGGGATTGGTATTCAAATCCTCAACCTGTATTTAATTGGACTGCACCTCCAGAAGTCAATTCTATCAGTGGATATTATTATGTTATAGATGCGAGTCCAACTACCATTCCAGACCCAGAGAACGCTGAATACACTTCAGAGGATGGGCTTATCCTTTCAGAGAATCTAACTTCAGGAATATGGTATTTGCATGTGATTGCTAAGGACTCGGTAGGTAACATTGGTGATGATGTTTCACACTTTCGAGTGAATATAGATAGAGTGGCTCCGACAGTCAGCATTTCAAGACCATATGAAGACCAAGCAATACCTACGAGTTCGTTCTACGCATCATGGATAGTGAATGATGTTCATAGTGGTTATTCGCATACAGTCATCTGGGTCGATCAAGATACCAATATCCAATACAATGATAATGGGCTTGGTTTCATGCTTGAGGGATTGACTGAGGGGAGCCACATTATCAACATTACAGTCTACGATGAGGCCATGAATAACTATAGCACCCAATATGCATTCATCGTGGACCTCACCAATCCGGAAGTAACACTGACTAGTCCATTCCTCACCGTAACCAGTCTGCAAGATGTACCCCTGGTCTGGACAGTGGTTGACGAGGGCTCAGGATATCAATTTACTGAAATCAGGGTAGATGGAACTCTTATTGGAAACGTGACCTCGCCCACGGAATTCACCCTTGAAGATCTAGAACTAGGAACACATATCGTAAATCTTACTGTCTATGATTGGGCAAATAGAACAGCCTCTATTCAATTTCAACTTGACATCGTACAATCATTCTTCGAATATTTGGTACCTTTAGCTGTGGTTGGACTGGTTGGAATCTTGATAATTGGGATTTACAGGAAACGCCGCTAAGAGAATAACTAACAGTCGTATACTATTAGAGGTACAAGCATCTCATCAGAACTTGAACCACCGTGATGGCCGAGTAGATTAGGGGTTTCGATGCCCGGATAGGAGTTTATGATAGCAAAATTTTCTTTGCATATGAGAGTATAATCTCCTACACGGCTGGGTAGCTTTGGATTCATCGTGTGTTGACCGAACCAATGCTGTGCGATCAGATCTTCACTCACAAAAAGATCACAGATATCGCTTAGATTTCGTTCTACATATTTCTCGAACTCATGTGTTCGTTTGGGACGTATGTAACAGAAGGCTGAGCGAGTATCCCCACACAGAGGAAGAATCAGAGAATCCGTGAATTCAGGGTAATCTTGAGTGAGTATCTGATTCTCCTTTGGAACATCATTGAAACCATGGTCACTAGTTATGATGATTTTTGTGTTAGTCCCTTTAAGATCCTCTACAAGCATTTGCAACCTTGAATCTATTTCAACGAGATGTTCAGATGCTTCATGGCAGGATGGTCCAAGTAGATGATTTATTTCATCAAGCTGAGGCCAGTAAGCAAGGAGGTATTGATTTGAAGTGGGAGTTGATATAGTTCTCTTTATACTTTGGAAGAAATCGTCAATGTCTGTATATCCAACCCTATTGGCACTTTGAACAACATGTCTGGTAAAAGTCGAATCAACTATCTGCTTTCGAAGAAAGATATGGTTGTCTCTGTTCATGCTTGGTGGGAGTGGATTTGTGTCAATAACATGTGCAATATTCGTCCCAAATACATTGTAATCTACGACATTGCTGAAAGGCAAGATTCGAGATACAATTCCATACTCCCTAAGATAGACCCACCAACCAACTAGTGTATGTTGCTGTGGTGCCAATCCAATGTATATTGAAGACATGGCTGAACCTGTGGAAGGAGGAAAGACAGAGGTTATAGAATCTTTAAGATGATGCTTCATGAAGGTCTGAGAACCTGTTTTCTTGAGATAGTTATAACCCAGTCCATCAATGGCGATAAGCAGAATATTGTCGATATCTTCAAGATCATTGGGAGGGAGAATCTCTAATGGAGAATAGGGGCTGTTGACTCCGCTACTCTGTACAATCGAGCTCATCAGATTAACAATGCTGTTTGAATAATCAGGCTTCACTAACATTTCGTTTCACAATGCAGTATCCCCATATGAGGCTACTGCATCATAGATGATATGATTATGACCATCTCATTCATCTGACTTGTAATCCTGTGAGAAACGATCAACAATCCAACTATGAATATCATCATCTTCCATTGAAGGTGGAGCAGTTGGTTTTCCTTTTCTAGACCTTCTCCGTTCTTCCATAGTAGATGAAACATCCGTTTCACGTATAATGAACCCATCTTTCACTTCAATCTCAATGACAGTCCTATAAGATTCAGCACTCTGGAAGCCCATGTGTACATACATTGCATCTATGAAGTCTTTTCCCAGAAGGATAGAACCTGTAAATTTGGTCTGGAGATTAAGATTCTCATAGATATGGCTGAACATCCAGTCGCCTTTTGTGGGTTCTACACCATTTATAGAGATTGGATTATGAGTATTTACATTCATCATGTCCAAGACTAGTTTTCCATCCCTGCAATCATAGACCATCTGATAACCTCGCCAGCAGGCAGTTGATGCTGGTCTCGCTTCTAGTCCCAAATCATGTGCTGTGTAAAGTCCTTCGCCATCTATACCAACAAGTGCATAGGTCTCACTATTGTATCGAAATTCATCAGAAACTTGCCCTGTCATTGATATCACTGAAAGTTGTCAATTGTTGTGCCAGTGAAGTAAGAACGTAAATACCTTAGTAGTAGCAATATCGAGTATTATCCACTAATTCAGTAGTGGGTAGATCCTCTAACAGGATCCTCTGAGAGTACGATATCGAGGGTCGTCACTAAGTGTTCAGCATTCTCTCTTGTAAAGATAAGTGGGGGTTTTATCTTTAGCACATTGTTTAGGGGACCATCAAGACTGATTAGCACACCTAAATCTTTCATTCGCTCAACAATATACCTGGTTTCTTTCGATGCGGGTTCCAGTGAAACGGGGTCTCTAACAAGTTCAACTCCTATGAAGAGACCTATCCCTCGAACATCACCAACGATCGGATGTCTATCTTTCAAAGATTTTAACAGAGTCAAGAGATATTGACCAATGTCAAGAGCATTCTTCTGAAGTTGTTGTTGTTCTATGACATCTAGAACAGCCATACCAACAGCACATGAAACCGTGTTACCACCTGTGGTACTGAAGAACTCCATGCCGGTATCAAAGGATTCTGCAATCTCAGGCGTTGTTACAACCGCTCCTATTGGATGTCCATTGCCAATTGGTTTTCCCATAGTGACAATATCTGGGACTACTCCCTGAGTTTCGAATCCCCAAAAATGAGTTCCAACCCGTCCAAAACCAGTCTGAACCTCATCAGATATGCAGACGCCACCAGCTGCTCGAACATGCCTGTAAGCCTCTTTGAGATAGTCTTTCGGAAAGACAATCTGCCCACCACAACCCATGAGAGGTTCGGAAATAAATGCGGCAATACCTCGTCCTTTGTGTGTTAGCTCGTGAATAGTTGACTCTATTTCACTAGCGTATTCACTTCCGGCATCAGTATCCTTGTGAGCTCCACGATACATATCGGGCATTCTGACCACATGAACATAATCAGGAGCCCCTGCACCTCCCGGTCCATTGTGTTTGTAGGAGCTAATGTCAATCAATCCTGAAGTGTTTCCATGATAGGCACCGTCGATTGCAATAATATCTCGCTGTCTAGTATGAGTTCGTGCTAGACGTAATGCTAATTCATTTGCTTCACTACCACTGTTCACAAAGAAACAGACACTGAGAGACAGTGGCAACTTAGAACACAGTCGCTCCGCATACTTCACAAGTCCTTCATGGAGATACCGTGTATTCGTATTCAAAACATGAGATTGTCTAGTCAACGCGTCAATTATGACAGGATTACTATGACCCACTTGAGGGACATTGTTACGAACATCTAGGTATCTTCGACCATTTTCGTCGTAGAGATATTGCATAAATCCACGGACAATAGTCAAGGGTCTCTTGTAGGATATTCCGAGAGACCGCCCGATATGTTTCCGACGAATATCGAGTATCTCTTCTTGATTTAGGTTGGAACTGGGAAAGATGGAAGGAGGTATTTGAAGTATGTAGTTTGAGTCAGGAGAGATACTTAACCATACTTCTCGTTTACTTGGAGGCGCAACACCAAAGAAGTCCCCTTCACAATCTAGCATGTCAACAATCAACTGAAAATGAAGATGAGGTGGCCAGCCGCCATTCTCAGAGGGCGTGCCTACAGTGGCAATCTGTTCACCACGCCGTACTTGTTGACCCTTAGAGAGCCCATTGAGTGATTTCCTTGAGAGATGGCTGTAGAGCACATAGAAAGGAGGACTCTCAGGAGCTGGACTGTGTTCTATGATGATAGTTGGCCCATTATCTAGTGGTTTTGAATTATCAAGTAGACTGTGAATCTTTCCATCATAGATTGAAAATACTGGACTTCCATGTTCCACAAAAAGATCTGTTGCTAAATGGACAGTTCGCATCTCACTTCCAGTTGATAGATACTGATCACTTTGATACATCAAACGAGGTTCGTTATATCGACCAATACCAATTGTTACATCAGTGGATTCTAGATGCTTTGCGATTAAATTTGCGAATGCTTGCGCGTCAGCAAGGTGATTAGGAGACTCTACTTCCAAGCTACCAATACTAAGGTCAATCACAGAGCAATTATCCTCAGTAAGTGGAAATTCCAAGGGATGAGATAATTCTGATGAATTATCTTTCAACCATTGAACTACAGCTGATGATTGTTGACACGGTTCCAAGCCAATCGCAGAACGGAAACAATACAGAGCATAGCGGGGATGCACTTCTCTTAGAATGGAGAGTGCTTTCCAAGCGTGTTCTTGACTAATTCGGAGATATTCATTCTGCGGTTCAAGTTTTTGTTGATATGCTGCTATTGATACACTCATTGCTAGGCGAGTACAGACAAGAGGAAACAGAACTTCAATCTCTGTGTCTTTCAATGGAAACACAGAGTGATATCCTCTGACAATCTTTTGGGCAATATCAATCGGGTCTGTTTTATTCAGAATTGCATAGGCAATACCAATGGCTAACTCATTGATAGTGTGAGAAAAAACCATATCGCCAAAGTCTAGGAGTCCGAAAGCCCTTGATTCATCATCATGAGGATGACTTACTAAGACATTGTAGTCATTTGCATCATTATGAATGACACTTGACCGTAGTTCATCTTGCTTTGGAAGCACTAGAGTCTCATAGGTATTCAGAAAATACTCAACAAGTGAATGTTTGAATTGGTCACTGATTAGTGGAAGATATTCACGCATCACGTTACTAGCTTGGTTTAGATCCCAATAGAACACCCTATGAGCGCCGGGATGATTAAAACCGGCCAAAGCCTTTGACAGAGTACCCAAGAACTTACCAAAATCAGTCGATAGACTTGATGAATGGGGATTGACCTTTGCAAGGACTCTTCCAGGGAGATAGGTGAGAAGTCTAACATAATGAGAAACTCCAGAAGAGGACCCGACGTGTTCTATATCCAATCCGTTGAGAGAATTCTGTACTATTGGTACATTGAAATGTTTCTGAGCTAGATGCTTTAGAATAGCATTTTGGAGTGCAAGTGTTTCCTCTCGTTCGGACGCAGCAGCAACTTTGAGTACATATCGCTCATCCCTATCTGTCACTACATGATAGTTCCGATCTCTTTCACTTGGTAATTCATGCACAGTACCAGATAGATCGTATAGTTTCTTGAGGATCTCATTAGTTTCACTTAAACTGAGAGTAGGGCGTTCAGAATCTCGCGACTCCATTGCTATCTCACATTGCTACTGCTGATGTGGAACCATATAAGCGGAGTGGACTCATTGAGAGAGTTGAGGGATTAATCGGATTTCGATTTGAGTGAATCAGTGAATTTATCGAGATATCTTTCAAAGTCACTGATATAATCTTCAACAGGCATATCCCAACCTTTTTTCTTCCTACTGTAGAGTGAATAGAATCTATGCATTCCGCCAGGTACGACCTGGACATTAATGGCGAACTGAATGAAATAGGATCGTAAATGTGGACGAAGAAATTCAAAGCCCCTCAAGAAATCTATAACATCACTTGAATTCATTGTTAATCGGATAAGATACCTGTCAGATGATTCCATTATGATCTCTTTTCTAAAAGGTAGATACAAGAAACAAGATAGTATTGGATGATTTGGTTCAGTAAGTTCTAGAAAACTATACACAGAGATGGACTTGGGTGTATTGTCAATCATCCACATGAATCCCTTTATGACTCCTACATCCTTAAGCCGTCGAATCCGTGCTCCGATTTGCGTCTCTGATAGGTCTAAGACCTTACTTAGTTCTTTCAGTGTTATAGAACCATCACGTTTCATCTCAGCTATTATCGCAACATCTCTATAATCAAAGTCAATGGGGGTTGGATTAGTATCAAATTCCAGATGCGATGGTTCTCCAGATTTCAGGATTTTCTCAGATTGTTCGACCCAATCACTCCAACTCCAATCCCAACCAGTGGATGGATTGTACTTTGAGAGATTGGGAGATAAGGAAACAAAATCAAGAGTGTTGAGGATGAAATGATCCTTTATGATCCTCTTTCTTTCAAGTGCACGTATGATAGTATCAACAATCTGAGGATTGGCAAGGGGAAAACCTGCACTAGCAAAAATGCCATTGTACTTTCCAAACGTTGCAAGGTGTGCATAGAAGTTTGGAAAGCAATTGAGGAAATCTCTGGGGAGTGTCCGGTATTCCTCAGACATATCAAGAATTACAAGACAATCGCCAAGACCAAGTTTTGTGTCCAAGGTCTGAGGCCATACTCTACCGAGGTGGCCCTTCTTTTTGAGTTGAGCTGTATGGTATCTAATGGTTCTTGGGTGGATTTTCAGGAGTTTACTCAACTCCGCAGCAGATACTTTTCCACCAAGTTCCGTATAGGCATCGAGTATCATGTTTGCTTTGTCTTTTGGAGTGAGTTTTTTTTTCTTAGCCATAATCTATCATCTCTTTTTTATAGGACACACTTGTATAGCGATATTACGGAGAAACTAAGTCTTATATATTGTCCATATCATAAATCATGTAACATAAACGGCAATTATTTCGTCATAAACTTGCCGTTTAGGTCAATGGATAGTGAAGAATATGATGACTCCAAACGACCTTCCAAAGAGTGCTCTTCTGATACTGGACCATCTGGCAATTCATGGACCGATGGCTCCACGTGATCTCTCAAGAGAATCAAAAATCCCGCTGAGAACGGTCACCTTTGCCCTTCAGAAATTAATCAGACAGAAACTATTGCGAAAAGTACCCAATCTGATGGACATGAGAAAACAGGTCTATCATGCAGATATCGAAAGGATTCACGAATTGCAGAACGAGATTGAGAGACTTCGAGCTCTGGTAGGCGTCAGCCTTCGAGTGATTTAGAAGGTAAACTACAGGGTGAGGTCTTTAAGGTCGGATGTTAGAGAACCTATAAGAGAGATAGACAATCTATACATGTTGCAGGGCATCAATTGCGTATTTTTGATACTAGATTGTAGTTAACAGATGTTATCCATTGAAGGATTTTTTTAGTGACCGGATTATACTAAGGATTTACGTTCTTCGATCATTTCTAATCAATACTAGTCCAACAATAATGGCAGTAAAACCTCCAATTTCTCCCAACCAGCTCTCGCTAAAAACAGGAATATAGATTACCCAACTGATAAGACCTAGTAAGGACAATCCTATCCCTGCGATTAAAATCACAAATCCCATAATTTTTTCCGCATAACGAATGATAGGTGTTGGATCAATGATTCTAATCTCCGAGAGAAAGATCAAGCTAAGGGCAAATCCTCCAACTATATTCATAATTATACCAGGGATATAGACGATATCGATTGATGAACGCGAATATACACCGCCCATAAGAAGTGGTAAGAAAGAATTAATAGATCCCCAGGCCACAAGGACTATCCAAGTTCCATTCCATAGTGAGGGATACTCACTAGAGCTTTTTTGTTTTAAAATACCCAATGCAATCAACAGATACTTCAAGAATAGGAGGAAATAGATAGCCAATATGTACAAGAAACCAAAAGAATCTACCAAGATAGGCCCAACCAAAAATCGTAATGGTAAAACCACCAATAGTACAATTGCAGCTACAAAGAAGTAGCTAGAATGTCTTTCACGTAATGCGAAGAGTCCACATGCTAATAACAGGCTTCCGACCACATCTAACGAGGTTGAAGCAATATACACAATCTCACTCATCCCTATTGTATCTATTTCAAAAATCAATAGGTAGGTATAGTATTGAAGAATGTAAGATATTACGATTAATCCAACACCAATGCATCCTAGAAGCATAAATCTGCGTGTCTGTTTTGGAATTTCGCTCTTAGTCGTACTTTTAGGTTCAGTTCTAGAAGCGCTTGTTTCATATGTAGAGGAAGTGGGTTCAATGGCAGATGTGTCACTAACAGTTGCAGGATACTCAAATGCTACTTTAAGAGGGATTATTGCATGGCATTCCTTGCAATAGACCGATCCTTTATCATTCATCTCTTCTGCAACATATTCCTTGGGAGTGAGACAGTATGGACACAAGTATCTTCCATCAGGCTGCAATTTAGCAGGCTTTTGTATAATTTGTCCACGGACAAGATTTTTCTTTGGGTTGCCTGACAGCGATCTCCACAGGAATGCTAGCATGGCTGTAACTATAACAGCTGCACTTCCAAAAGGGGTAATGAAAATCATCACAAGACTGATTGGAAGCCAAATGCATCCACATATCTGAACACATTTAGCTAGTTCAGACTCTTCTGCATTTATCACCGGTGCTTGGAATTGGACACCTGCAGGTGGCGGGTTCGAATGATATACGGTTCTCAGACTAGGTTGAACCCATCTGGTTGTTGGAGCATCACTAGCTCGCTCTATTCTACGTGACTCTACATAGAACTGCTGATTGTCTGATGAAACGGTACCTTGTAGGAAATATTGCAATAGTGATAACATAATGGTTGGAGATATACCGTATTTGTTGGCAAGATCTTGGATTTCTACTTTTCCTTGATCATAAACGGCTGTTCTCAAGTTTGATAGCCATTTTGTACTAACAAGAAGGTTCAAGCTTGAACTATATACGACATCCTCCCTCCTCAAGGAAAGAAACGACTTTAGTTCTCCAAGATATGTTGATGAATTTTCATTAGCTTGAGTCACAAAAACGAATCCATTCTCTTTTGCCTGATCAATGAACTTCAATCCATCATAATCAACACATTTGAATGTGTGATCATTATAGGAGAAACAATGTAGACCAGTTTTACTCAACAGAGTTTCGGTTATGCTAGGCGCAATATCTGTTTCTTGATAGAACAAATCAGTATCAAGTGAATTTGTTTTCTGAAAACGTTCCTTAAGATTTTCAATTATTTTGGTCCGATTATAAACGTAATGTTCAGTTAGTATGAATTCGTTTTGGTGCTTAAGTATCAGTGATTTAAATTGGTCATGTTGTAAACCATATTCATTGATGAATTGTGAGATCTCGACCCGGTCTTCGTGAAATAGCTTGTTTCTTACTTCATCTAGGATTTTTCCGATACTATAGACAATACCTGCAATAGACACTAGAGCATAATCTGCAGATGCGAGATGGTCAGTAAGTATTGGGACGTTTACTTCATTTGATGTTGCGAGAAATTCTAAAGATACTGTACCAGTGTTTTCTACCTGACGTCGTACATCATCTTTCCAGTTCTTACGAGGATATTTCTTGTAGATTAAAACTCCAATGAAAAAGAGAAAGAAGCCAACAAGCGATGTTGTGCCAAGCATAGATAATACTTCGGAAAAATTCTGTGCGATATGCAATTCTACTTCAGCTTGGTATTCCCTGCCAATCACATCAATGACAGTTAGCGTAATGTAATATGTGCCCACAGGAAAATCATGTACTGAGAGTGTGACATTTTCTTCACGGAAATAACCAACATCATGAATTTCATGACCTATCTCTATTGAATAGTTGAAGTAAAAGTGACTATTAATCTCCCAGATAATGAATTGGTCTATACTATTTTCAATTATCGTGATGTATTCAGAGTTATCAATAGATAGGGTGGAAACTAGAACTGCTATTCTTGTCGTTTCACTCCAATCGCTTTGGTATGTTGCATTGAAGGAACGAACCCGAAGGTAATACCAGTCCTCTCTATCAAGTGTGAATATTTGCATTGTTTGTGTTGTGATTATGGGCGATGCATCACTGAAATCTGCCGCATCAGAAATCTGAATTTCATAAGTAAAATCGTTTTCATTATAGCTTTGAGGTAATGACCACGATATCGAAAAATAGGATGTAGTGACACCTCTTGGATGTTGATGGAAGAGAGGTATTGGTAGAATGCTGTCGATTGGTACAATATAAGAAATTCCAACTGTGAACGTTCCTGTTGTACTCCAGCTGCTTCTCAACTCTCGATCATCAACGGCTCGTACTCTAAGGTAATAGGTTCCATTGACTAAATCATGCAACTCATGAGAAGTACTTACAGAAACATACTGACTTGGAGTTGAGAAACTGCTCGATTGGTCCATTTCAAGTTCATAGTAATCAATGTTAGCCCCTTCAACCTCAGATTCAGTCCATTCAACGGTATACATACTTGTATTGACAAATGGCACCAGATTCGCAAACTCAGGTATTGTGGGATAGTGAATTTCTGGCAGATCCACCGATATTGTACTGACAGAACTCCATTCGCTTCTAAGTAATCTCTCATCAACAGCACGCACTCTTAGATAATATATACCATCTATGAGATCCGTCAATTCGTAAGTAGTAGCATAGACACTGTATTCATTAGGGCTCGAAAAACTAGGCGATGTATCAATTTGTAGCTCATAGTAGAGTATTACAAAACCAGATAGAGTGGATTCATTCCATTGAGCAGTGAACGTGTCAACTGAAATTGATGCAGGCAAGTTCTCAAACTGAGGAGTTGTCGGATATTCAAGATGAGGATTGATATCATTCCAATCAAATGATGTTACAATTTCGGCACCATAATTGGTGCCATTATTCCCATACCCAGAATAATCTGGACAAGTAAAGCCATCCAGTATGTCGAAAGATAGATACAGAACAAGTCCAGAAGTCGCAGGTGATGTATTGATCATTGTGTTATTGATTTCTTGATTTGATAGGGCTCTGTTATAGATTCTAACTTCATCAATAATTCCTTTGAAACGATCCCCCGGATACGAACTCAAGGGTTTATTTCCTATATACAATGAAGTACTGGAAGTTTGCAAAGAACCACTTGCAGAATTTGATACTCTCTCAACTCCATCGACATACAATGAAATAGTAGAACCATCATATGTTCCTGCAACATGATGCCATTCACCTGTTGTTGGTAGAGGCGTTCCAATATCGCCACCAGAAACTCCTGCAAGACCAAATTCCAAGTTGCCTTCATCCAAGAGCCGATATTGATCATCAACGCCTTTTTGTAAAATCCTTTGATTTCCGACCCAATCATCAGCATGAATCCAAGCCATAACTGTGAGAGCAGAGGTTGGGTTGAGTGATGAATCGCTTGGAATGATAACTTCATCAGAACCATCGAAATAGAGTGCCATGTTAGATGATGGTGTTTCGGAATTATCCGTGATATTGCACGACCAAAAAACGGCATTTCTATACAATTGGACCAAATTTGTGTCATTATTGACTATAGCACTACTGTAGCCAGAGCCACCCCCAGTTGCTATATAGACCGATCTCCCACCACCGTATTCATTTGTGACTACAACGGGAGTGTGCAAGTAATCAGCTTCCATAACAATTTCAACACCACTCTCCCACGATCCCCTCAATAATTGGTCATCATCTAGGAGGAAACTAGATGGCAATTCTTGCACAATAGGGTGCGATATATTCACGATTGAATATATTGAATCCCTATCTCTAAAAGAGCTTAGAGTTCCGCCAAAAATAGTTTCTAGTATAGGATTATTTGCATTTTGCCAAATAATGTCATGAAATCCCACAAGCCCTAATTCACTAGTACTCACAAGGGATTCAATTAGGTTCTCTGTTGAAGAGGGAATATTGGAATATACATCACTCCAAGGCATTGCTACAAGTATCAATGACTGGTAATTGTAATCTACGAGCTCATTTTCTAAATCACTGAAATCTGAAACAAAAGTTACATTCAATCCAATTTCTTCGAGATTTTCAGCGATTGTGCGTCCAGCTTTTTCTTGACCATTCGGATCTGCATCGCCCCACACCAAAACTGAGATTGTTTGGTTTTTACTTGGCGTAGCGAATTCAGCAAGCATTTCCATGACACGTCCAGCTCCACACCATTGTTTCCAAGTACTCTGACTGCCACTTGAGTAAATTCGTCTGTAAATTCCACCATATACAGGGTCATGGAGACCTGCATAGATTGCATCTTTGTATCTATAGGATTCTTGAAGAATTGTTGAATTTTCCAATTCACATGCAATTCTAAGATATGCAATAGCAACACCGGGATCCTCTTCACCTAAGAGCTCATTATTCACAGTTGTTGTCCAATCGCGGTTCATCTCCCTTAGGTATCCAGCAGTTGATTTTGCCTGTTGGATGTCATAAAAACAGGTTTGTGCGAATATCAAATATGATGGACTACTAAATACGCGATAAGCATCAATGAATGTCTGGAGAACATCATACCACCCTTTCGCTGTGTTCACGAATGAAGCCCAATCCGAAGATACGCGGTTCACAATCCATCCGTACTGTGAATCATAGGCGTAATTCATTAGGTTATCAACCAATTCGATTGCCTTATCGCCAAATGTAGAATTCCCCGTGAAGAGATATGCACTCAGTAAGAATCTGGCATATGGCGCGCACCAATTTGTATCAACATCTGATACAAGTACCCCTAAGTTTCTACTCAATGCCCCATAATAACTGCCATCTCCAAAATCATAGAAATTGCTTGTAACGAAAGAATAGATGTAGTTCATTTGATTTAGGTAGGTCGAATTTCCTGTTACATTATACAATTGAGCTGTTGCCAGTCCAAACCAACCGTGCTCAAACATACCCTTATCATCAATTGCAACAGAGTTGTCTTGGTTCAATCTTACATAATACCCGCCATACGTATTATCAAGGAAGTATGTCAGATCCCAGTTCCATATATCCTCAGCATACTCAAGATATTTCGTATCTCCAATCAAAACATACGCGCTCAGTAGACCCATAATACACTCTGAATCATGTGCTATATATTTGCCATTTGTAAATGCGGCATCAGTCCAATCGCGTGTCACTTCATATTGCCACCCACCTCCGTATTTTGAGAGATTGAATTTATTGAAAGTGTCAAAGATTTCCTCTATACCGGTTAAGTAATCATTATAGGACCATGAATCACTTATCGAAGGGCTTGATTGACCATGAGGACTGAGCATTTCGCTGTTGATCAATTTGGTCTTGCTTGTCGATAGTGTAAGATTTGGTGGATTAATTGAAAATATGCATACACTGATTAGCAGTAACACAATTAGACTGGCAATTTGAGTATTCCGCGATTTAACCCCTCTGAATATCAACTTAAAGCACCTTCTCTGCAATTTTTTTGAAACTCATATGTGGTTGCCCAAACTCAAGTCGGATCTTCTCTAAACGGGGATCATTGAATTCAAGAAGTTCGGCTTCGTAAAAGCAAGCTAAAGCTGCACCAACCCGGTTTGCACTCATGTACGTAAAACCAGTTCGAATCATGTCAGTAAGTCTGTCTTGACCAAGTACTCCTGCCATATCTCTAATCACACGTCTTACTGCTTCAAACTCAAACTGTGTATTTGCAAGACCCACTGCCGCCTGAGAAGTCTCGCAATCATCTGGTCCAATTGAACGAGGAAATCCCTTAGGTGGATATCTTGTTTCCTCTGAATAAGTTGAACCATCAGGAGTTCTAACATCTTTACTGGAATGGAAGAGATGTCCACAAGATTTACAAATAATTCTTCCAAATACATCTTTTTCTGAATAGTGATAGAAATGAAGGCTTGCACATTTTGGACAGGATTGCTGTGTTTCTTCTTCGCGCGAAGAAGAAACGATTGCTCTTGAAGATTGGTTTTCACATAGTTGAATAAGCCCTCCAATAAAAGTAATGATTAACCCGAATAAAAAGTGAATGAAGAGGAAAATCAACACTCCAACAATAGTTACTATTTTTCCAGTAGTAAGATTGGATCGATTCGATTCAGTTTTTGATTCAATGTTCATTCTTCAAGACTCTCCCTCGTATTCTTGATAGCAATTCTAAGGACCCCCCACCTAACACCATAACATACACTCCTGTATTCGTGCTGTTGTGAATACATGAAAAGAAAAAGAATCGGAAGAAAAGTGTAAGTTTTTGGATTCAATCTTTTCTACTCTAAAATAGAGCATTCAATAGCCATAATATTGCAAAATCTCTTTTCATAAGATTTTAAATCAATTTAAATCGTTGGAAAAAACTCTATTTTGTAAAATGCCGACTTTAGATACAAATCTTGCTTGTAAAAAAGAGACACACTTTTCTTTTTGTTCTGTACATAGAAAAACAGGATTCTAGGAATATAATAGGTTGGAAAGTAAGATGGGAGAGTTTTGCCAAAGATGGATTATCTCGTTAATTGTGATAGTATTAGTTCTTTCCCCAATTTTGTATTTGAGAGGAGTCGATACTCCACCTAAACAGAAAGAATCCACAATTGTAAAGCATTCTATAGCATCTGCTGATACATGGTCCATTCAGGACTATGAGGATGCAATTCAAAATCTCTTCTTTGTTTTTAATTACTTCAATTTATCTTCCTTTGGTGGAGGCTGGCAAGTGGAAGTCTGGGATAATTTCACAGACTATGCATGGTCAGTAGGCAAGAAAGCGTACTTCGATGCTCAGTGCATCTTAGGTCTTACTGAAGCCTATTCATTTACAGAGAATGAATCGTATCTTGAGTATGCTGAGGACATATGGAATTGGGATCGATCTCACTTCTGGGACGCTGTACATGGTGGATACTATGAAAGACTTGCCCAGGATAATAGCATCGAGGTTGGCAACAAACGACTATGGTTTCAATGCCTTACTGGTACTGCTTTAGCGAAGCTCTATTCAGTAACTGGAAATAATATCTATTTGGATTATATAGAGGAGTTATATGCTTTCATAGTCGAAAATTACTATGATCCTTCAGATGGAAGTTATTATACAACTCTATCATCCACACTCACTGTTATTGAGGATATGAATGACATCAACGATATTTCATGGTGTATCAGATTTCTATTGGAAACCTTCGAAATATCTCAAAATGCCACCTATAAGGAAAGAGCTATTGAATTAATTAATAATTACATCAATTACATGTATGACGAAAACTATGGTTGGTTCTATAACCGAGTTGCCGCGAACTGGACAACAATAATTAAGGATTCAAAGGGATGGTTTGATAATTATAGAATGCTTGTTGATGCATACCGAATATTGGGAAATGATACGTATCTTGTTTATGCTCAAAAAACATTTGATGATATACTCAAGGCAAACTCGTCTGCAGGATATCTGATGGAGATGAACCGGGAATGGACAAGTTATGTGAATAATGAGGTGAGCGGAGAAAAAGATCCCAATACCGCTATAGGATATCTTTGGACTGGAATCCTTCTGGCAAATGATACCATTCTTGAAGAAGCGTATCGATTCAAATCGGTTATCTATAATGACCTATTAGATAGTGTATATGGTGGAATATACATGCGTAAAAAGGCAGATGGGACGATCCATACATGGAAGCAGTGGTTGTCACAAGGGCTTGTTTTAGAGATGCTAGCAGTATTTGCTAGTTTTCTCACAAATCCTGACAACATAACTCCACGAATAGAAAATACCTTCCATGAACCCACACTTCCTTTCGACACAGACATAGTGACCGTGAGAACAAATGTGAGAGATTTGTCGGGATTATTATCAGTCAATATTACTTACAAAATAAATGACGAATTTTGGATTTCGTCAACTTTTAAAGAGGTGCAGGATGATCTTTACGAATATACCTTCAATCCACTTGTAGCAGGAAGCAACGTAGAATATCAGGTGTTTGCTATTGATAACTCTGAAAATCATAATACAGCCATTGATGATAATAAAGGAGCCAATTACTCCTTCTATATAAGAAGCAACGATTGGACTGGACCTGGAATAACTAATGTTATTCATTACCCATCATTGCCTACTGTTGATGATGTTGTGAATATCAATGCAACAATCAGAGATAATTCAGGAGTTAGTTCCGCATCTCTTTATTACCAAGTGAATAATGATGGTTGGCATGGTTTTTCTATGCAATATTTGTTTGATGATATTTTTCACATTGAGTTGTGCGATTTTGAAGTTCATGACTCAATTCGGTACTATATTTCAGCTCAGGATGATTCTCTTAATCACAATACAGCAATCAATGACAATTTAGGAAGTTATTACACCTTCTCGATATATCCAGAAGATACAACGCCTCCAACCATTCAATCAATTACCCAAGTTCCTGAAAATCCGACAATAACCGATTCGATCATCATTAGAGCAAACGTCACTGATGATATTGAAGTAACTATTGTAATTCTTTCATATATGGTGCATAGCAATTCAGACTGGGTAAATATCACAATGACTAAAGCGCAAGGAGTATGGGTGGCAATAATTCCTCCAATTACGAATTCTTCAATTGTTGATTATCGGATTATTGCTTATGATCGCGCAGGTAATTATGTTGCATCCAGTATTCAGACTTTTATTGTTGAACTTCATTCAACAGAGAATACTATTGAGATTCTCATTTCTGCTATTGCTACGGTGACCGCATCTATAATCATTGTCATTGGTTTGGTAGTTATTGGTAAAGAAACACGGTTACGGAAACAGATGTACTAACATTCACGGAAAAAATACAGATAATTGATAAGACAGTTTGAATAGCGACTATGAAGGTTCTCAAGTATCCTTTGAACAGAAAACTTGCTCAAAATCCGATTAGTAATTGTGAAGGGATTCAATGTGTCTAACGAGTTGCAGAGAATAGTAATGATTAAGCAAATGACACAATTTGAAACTCATTCTGTATTTATTCTGAATCAAATCTCGTTTCTATCATTACTGCCTCTGATTGCAATCACTACTTCAATACTTGCAGTCATTATTGTCATAATTGCATTTTATCTTGTTTCAACAAGAACAGAAGCTCTAGCTAATCGTACGAGTAAAATGAATGTCGAACTTGCAAATACACCAATAGAACAGTGGTTATCATTTTCTTCCCAAGATTTTGATGTATTTCTGAAAAAATTCCTTCTTGCGGATGAGATAGCTGTATTGAGGGCCATGGCAGATTTCCTTCTCGATAAGGGTATAGACTTTTCAAATGAATATTCTACACAAGAGAAGATAGGTTGGATGAACAAACATAGTATCATTCAAGAATCTAACGTCTCACAAAAACGTGTATATTCTAAAAATGGAATAATTGATAGAATGGAATCTCTTGAAATAGTAGAGAAAAAAGCTTCCGATTCGTCTTGGGGCGGAATGAAATACCTGTATCGTTTGAGGACCGATAGCGATTTTATTCAGGCATATGTCCAAGCATTACAGAAAAAAGCACAAAAAAACCCTAATGATAAAATCAATTGAACTTACTCATAATAAGTATCTTTGATATAACTCGTAATTTTATCCTTGAAATTCCTGATGGTAGTTAAAGGTGTGAATTGGGCAAGAATTACGGAGCTGAGAGGCAAATAGAGGCAATTTCCGATTCTAAATCTGCCCCAATAATTCCAACCCAAAGATCTTAGTATAATGAATATAGAGCATTAGTAAATCACGCAAGTACCAAAATGATTGAAAACCCAGTAGGCTATGTAGAGAGAAAATTATAGAGATAGGTCTCTAAGTACGAGTGAATCGAGATAGGAATCCATAGCAAACATTGTCAGTGTCTTATCAACTGCAGGAAGCTCACGTAGAAAATCCACAATGAAGTGGTTCATCTCCTCGATGTTCTTTGTGCGTACCTTCAATAGTACATCATATTCACCACTCAATACATGAACACTCTGTACGAATGGGTGAACTGCAATTTCTTGGCAAAACTCTCTCTGGGAAAGGACTGTCTTTTGTCCCGGTACGCGATACCTGATTGTCACAAGGATGAATGCAAGGGTCTCGCGCCCCACTGTCTGAGGTGATACAATTGCAGTGAATCCCTTGATGATGCCATCATTCTGAAGCGTCTTGATTCGATCGTGAACGGTGGAAATACCTTTGCCCACTTCCTTGGCAATACTAGCGATGCTTCTCTTACTATCCTTCTGAAGGATTTCTAGAATTTTCAGGTCGGTATCATCAAGTTTAATTTGCAGCATCTAAACCACCATAAATCCGAAATTTTTACGGATTAAATGCATATTTCACCGAAAATACTGAAATACTTTCTCATTTTTACGGGAAATGAATATAGCCTAATCTTGTACGTAACACCAAGAGAGAATTACGTTGCCCAGTATCAGACATCTGGAAACCTAACGAGTTTCGGCGCCCTTAGGGTTCAAATAAAGTGCAATGAATTCTCTCAAAATTGAATTATCTATATCATACGGTGAACTATTGATGGACAGTAAAGTAACACATCCGGAATTCCTACGATTATTATTTACAGATATTTTAGGTCATACTCGAAGCATAGAACTTGGATATGATCGATTGGATGAGGTCCTTGAGAATGGCATTGTTATCGATGGTTCATCAGTCCCTGGATATGCGTCGGTTAACGAGAGCGATCTTCTCCTTCTCCCTTCTAGCGCCACCCCAACTCTCCAACCGTGGGATCCTGCCGCTGCCTATATCATATGCACGGTCCACGAAATATCAGGACAACCTCATCTGAGTGATCCAAGATATATCCTTAGAAGGATTGTAGATAAAGCTCACAAAATGGGATATCAGTTAATGGTTGGAAGTGAACTCGAGTTCTTCACTGTCAGGCGACTGCATGATGATACTCTTGTTCCTCTTGATCGTGGAGGGTATTTCTCCTCGCAGCCCAGTGACTGTGGTCTGGATTTTAGACGCGATATTATCAGGACTCTGCAGGCAGTTGGCATTCCAACTACGTCTCATCATCATGAGGTCGCACAGGGGCAAGAAGAGATTGGCCTTCAATACTGTTCAGCAGAAGTGGCAGCAGACAACATACTTCTTGCTAGGCTCATAATCTCAGAGATTGCTTACAGACGAGGATTGATTGCCACATTTATGCCAAAACCCTTCTCTAATCAGAACGGATCAGGGATGCACCTACACCAGAGTGTCTGGGATCTTCAAGGAGAAAACAATCTATTTGCAACAGAAAGACCTAGTGGAATCTCTCCGCTTGCAATGCACTTTATTGGAGGTCTCTTAGAGGATGCACACGAACTAGCAGCAATTCTTGCACCTACTGTAAACTCCTACAAGAGGTTGGTACCCGGTTTTGAAGCTCCTACAAGCATAGCGTGGGGCTACCGAAATCGCAGTACTATGATACGGATACCTCATTTCAATGGTTCAAAGAAGTCAGCAAGAATAGAAATAAGATGTCCCGATCCTTCATCTTCACCACACTTGGCTATAGCAGTGCTTCTTGCTAGTGGATTGGCTGGAATAGAACGGAAACTTGATGCACCGGTGCCTACAGATCGAGATGTGTACAAGTCACTTGGTTCTCTTGAATCACTCCCACAATCTTTAGTTCATGCACTATTGAGATTAGAAAGGAGTACAATCGTAAGGAGTGCCTTGGGAGAGAACGTTGTGGATACTTTGGTGAGAATCAGAGGTCAGGAATGGTCTGAATTCATTGAAGCTACTGGAGACCTACCAAGTTCAGAGATTACTCCTTGGGAGATTGAGAGATACCTTCTTACTAACTAACGGGCAATCTTTAGTATCACCCAAAAGACTTCTATCCTACAATTTACATAGGAAGTGCTATCGGAGGTCATTATTTTGGTAGCCTTTGAGAGTAAAGATCAATTAATGGAAGTTTTTAACAAGTTCTGGATAGAAGCAAAGAAAGAGTCTGAAGTAATGCAGAAACTTGCTACATCACAAGTTGTAGTACGCTTTGATATTGAAGACCCTGAAGCACACCTGACCATTAATTTTAGAGACCCGGGACCAGATGGCGAGATTGGTACTCTAACATTTGATAGTACAGTAGAACCAGAGATTAAGGTCTGGTCAAAATCAGAAACAACAAACAAATTCTGGCAGGATAAACTTTCCACAACGGTGGCAATGGCTAGGGGACAGGTCAAGCTTGAGGGATCTGTTTCCAAGGCACTTGGACTACTTTCGAAAATCAAGCCACTCTATAAAATCTATCCTGAAGTCCTACGAGAGATGGGCTTAGACAATATGATACTGTAGACCTGCATCAGAGTCCCGTAATCAAGGTTGAGAAATAGGTCAGAAAGCAAAGTATATTAATCCAATTTCCGAGTTTACAGTATTAACCATAGTTAATGGTGATTATAATGGCACAGACTGTAAATAAGAATATGAGCATTGCTGAAGTTGTTATGAAATGGCCGGAGACTGCCGGAGCCTTCATGGAAGCAGGGCTACACTGTTATGGCTGCGCAGCAGCACGATATGAAACCATTGAGCAGGGTGCGCTTGCCCATGGCATCGATCCTGACAAGCTCATTGAAGTTCTCAATGAAGTAGTAGAAGACGAAGAGTAAGATATCTTATGACATGCCCTCATCGGGAGGGCTTACTTCTACCATACAGACGTCCAGTTTCTTCTTCTGACATCTCAAAACTATGTTCTTTTTCAGGGAAGGTACCCTTCCGTACATCTTCTGCATATTCGGAAACTGCATTCTTGATGACATCACGAATACATGCATATTTTTTGACAAATTTAGGTTTAAAGTCCTCAAAGAGACCTAACATATCCCAGAGGACAAGAACCTGTCCATCACAATACGGACCAGCTCCAATTCCAATAGTTGGGATACTAACTGCTTCTGTTATCATCTTCGCGGTCTCTGATGGTACTAGCTCAATGACCATAGAAAAGGCTCCAGCCGCCTCAAGTTGCTTGGCTTGTTCAACGAGCAGCTCAGTCTTTTCTGCTGTTCTTCCCTGGACTCGGTAACCACCCATCTGAAAGATAGATTGTGGAGTAAGGCCAATATGCCCCATGACCGGGATACCAGCATCTACGACAGCTTGTACAATATCAACAACTCGGCCAGCACCTTCGATCTTTACTGCCTCAGCTCCGCCCTCTTGAAGCATAAGTGCACAATTTTCGAGAGCCTGTTCCTCACTGACCTTATAGGACATAAAGGGCATATCGCCGATAATCAGTGAATCCGGTCGTGCCCTTGAGACAGCTGCGCAGTGATGAATGACATCATCAAGGGTGACAGGAATTGTACTCTCATATCCAAGAAGAGCATTGCCCACTGAGTCTCCAACAAGGATCATGTCCACACCACATTCACTCAAAATCGAGGCTGTAGGTGCATCATAGGCTGTGAGCATGACTATCTTCTTGCTCTTGGTCTTCATCTGACCAATCTTATGAGTCGTCATTCGTGTCAAGAGTAAGTCCTCAATCTTTTTTGTTCTAATGTGGTATATATAGAATCCCTATAGCAGATATGTATGAGTATATACATTGTATATGCATTTCAAAGATCCACATCTCGTTCTCTGAATCGTCGCTTGTAGAGCTCTACACCAAGTATCGTTGGGAGGGCTAATAGGATGCATATCAACCAGTCAAAGGCAGTCAAAGGAATGATGTAGAAGAGAAGACCATAGGTTGCAAGTATCTCATTCACCATTGGCACATACATCAATAGCAAATGTGCTAGATAGATTAGGCCAAGTAATATCACAAAGATCCAGGTTCCAGGTTCACGAAGGCTCTTGTGCAATGGAAGATTGATTCTACGAATGAGGAGAACCAGTGTACTCTCCACGATAAGAATGACTGATAGGAGCATGCTAGTAGATTTCAGCAAGGACCAGATGGGACCTTCGATATCATAGAATAAATTAGGTTCAGCTGGTCTGAAGATCTCCCAAAAACCAGTCATATTTTCCGGAGCGACAGCCACGTACCCTGCAAAAGTCAAGAAGTAAACTAAGGCTGCACTTATGGTCATGAGAACTACATTGACACCCATAATTTTGGCAAGATTCCGGGTTATAATCTCCTGACTGTCACGGGGTTTATCTTCCATTGCTCGAGGCGAGGTTCTATCGAATACTAGAGCTAGGCCAGGAAACGAGTGCGTAGTGACAACAAGATAGAGACTCTGCCATGTGCTTAGTAGCTCAATATAGTGCGGTAAGATGAACAATGCTCCGAAGAAGATGATACTCTCAAAGAGATTGATTGCTACATAGAAGTAGATCATCATTCGTATCTTATTGAAGAGACCTCTACCCTGATGGACTCCTGTAACAATAGAAGCAAAGCTATCATCTGTAATGACAATATCAGCGGCTTCCTTCGCAACATCGGTACCAGTGATTCCCATAGCTATTCCAGCATCACTCATCGCTAGAGCTAGTGAATCATTCACCCCATCCCCTGTCATCGCTACGACCTTATTCTGGTCCTGATAGCGCTCTACGATGATCTGCTTGTGTTCTGGGTTCACACGAGCGAAAACATTTGTTCTTGCAAAGTCCTCATCATTTAGGTCATATATTTGAGAGCCCTCTGCAACTAGAGAATTCTCTTCGAAAATACCAAGACCTTTTGCAATTGTCTTTGCTGTTGCCACAGCATCACCTGTAATCATAATTACATTAATTCCTGCACTGTGGCATGCCTGGACTGCTTCCTTTACTCCTTCACGGGGTGGATCAACAATGCAAGCAAAGCCGAGATAGATCAAGTGACTCTCTGCGATTTCACGAGCTGTATTGCCTGTAGGGACTGAGTCCATTTGTTTGTATGCAAGTGAGATCACTCGATATCCCTTTGCGGCAAAATCATTCGTAAGGATATTCACTCTTTCAAGAAGTCCAGGAGTAATTTTTGAGGGAGTGTCTTTCCCATTGACATAGTCGCACAGAGGCATGAGTACTTCTGTGGCGCCTTTGACAAAAGCGATGAACTTCTTCTCATCCTGACAGATCTTGGACATTCTCTTTAACTCAGATTCAAAGGGGAATTCTTCTACAATCTTGTAACGTTCCTTGATTCCTACCTCATCAATACCACTCTTTCGAAATAGGGTGAGTAATGCTGCATCTGTTGGGTCACCGAGGGGAACCCATATTGTTCCTTGATCTGGAAGATTTTCTGTTATGATCTCTGCATCGTTTGCTAGACCGCCGCAGTTTATCAAGCGGAAGAGACCTTTCCATCTGAACACATCATCAACTAGTTCCTCTTCGACGTCTAAGAGATTGGAATTAGTAGCACCTTTTAGAAGATAGATACCTCCTTCAGGGTTATAACCATCGCCCTTTACAGAGAAGAGGTTCTGTGAGTCCCAGCAGTATTTCACGGTCATCTGGTTCTTTGTCATTGTTCCAGTCTTGTCACTGCAAATAACGCTCACGCGACCAAGACTTTCAACGGCTGAGAGGTCTCTAATGATAACGCCTCTCTTTGCCATTGCAAGAACTCCAGTAAGAAGTACAATTGTCGTAAGTAATGGGATGTTAATTGGCATAATGGTCATTGCCCGAGTTATGCCTGCACCAATCCGTTCTGATAGATATTGGATACTAAAGTCAAAGACATCTCCATGAAGGAATGGATATAGAAACACCTGCCAGATGACTGATACTGCCATCAGGATTATCGCTGCAATTCCGAGGTACTTTGCCAAACGATTGACCTTTCTCCGTAGTGGAATATCTCCAGTGTTCAACGCCTCAAGTGTTCCCTGAATCTTACCAATCTCAGTTCGTCCACCAGTAGCTGTTGTGACCACGGTGGCCATTCCAGAGGCAACATAAGTACCAAAATAGACCATATTGAGTCTATCAGTTAGGGGAGCATTGTCAGCCACGTGTGCATCTTCGTTCTTAATAATTGGCACAGACTCGCCTGTCAAAGATGCTTCATTAGTCATCAAGTTCGAGGAATTCACCAGACGTGCATCAGCTGGGATACGATCACCCTGTTCCAGTTTTACAATATCACCTTGTACAATGTCAATTGGTGAGATGTAAGCTTCTTTTCCATTTCTGATGACCCGGGCTTCCCCTGCAGAGAGTTTCTCCAACGCCTCTAGTTTTTTCTGAGCACGATATTGTTGTATCATGGCTACTATGGCATTCACAGCAACAACACCAAGCCAGATTGAAGCTTGACTAATTGCGTTGGCTTCTGAAGGAAAAGTAAAAGCAATGAAGACCAAAGCGAAGGAACTGATAATATAGATGGTTATCAACCAATTTAGGATCGGGGCAATATAGACCTGCCAAAATGCACCTCTGTATCTTGGTATGGAATTTGGTCCGGATTCAATCAGTCTCTTTTTTGCTTCCTCGATAGAAAGACCATGAGAAGTATCTACTTGGAGTGTGCTTAGCACTTCTTCAAGAGGTACTGAATGATACGATAGTGGTGATGCTTCTGTGATGGCGTCTTCTATGGACAAAGTCTATACCTCTTGAAGGAGTAGATGATGATATTATCGCAGATAAATGAAACTGGAATGGTCCCATTATTCCTACGACACTAGACGGCTAGAGAAAGAACCTTTTGAAGCTTTTCAGCTTGGTTCAATTATACCCATGTCGATAGGTTCTTGAGGATTCAGCGTAACTTTTGAATGCCGCGCGCGGTCTATTTCAATCAGGTGTCAATAGTGAGCTTTTACTGGGAAACTGCACAACCACAACGAAAACCACGATCTAATGGAACGAGAATCATCGCGCTTATCATTATCATCATGGTCGTTGTATCTACAGGGCTTGTCTTCATCGGGAATTATAATCCGACAAACACTTCTTCATATGAACCAGTCAGAGTTGCTGTCATCGACTCAGGAGTTGACATAGATTTCTCACTACAGGGAAGAGTGGTGGCAGAACAGAGTTTTGTTACAGTTGCAAATGGATATCCAAGTACAGACCTAACAGTGTCGGATTCGAGGCCAGATAATGTTCCTCATGGGACATTGATAGCCAAACAGATTGCTACAATAGGAAATACTCTGATTATTAATGCGAAGGTCATGGGAGATGATGGTTCAGCCACAACAATGGCACTCGTCGAAGCAATTCATTGGGTGGTTGAACAAAACGCGAGTGTCATCAATCTGAGTCTTGGAGGGACTCCAACCCTTGGAGATCCTATTGAGGATGCTTTGAATTGGGCTTTTTCCCAAGGAGTAGTAATAACAACTTCTGCTGGTAACTCGGGAGATAGTGGAATTCCTGGTACAACAGTTGAATCCCCGGCAGTATTTGATGTATGTATTGCTGTTGGTGCGCTCTCGGAAAATGGTGAACTAGCTGATTACTCATCCACAGGACCTACCCGTGAGAAAACAATGAAACCAGATATCTGTGCACCAGGATATATTACTGATAGTAGTGGTACACGATATTACGGAACAAGCTTTTCAGCACCTAGAGTAGCTGGAGCTGCAGCAGCACTCATTGGTTACTGCCTAACTAACAATATTACATATACACCTGGAACCATCATGACAGCTCTCCTGAAGGGAGCTGATTCGATGGCAGCATATCCAGACTACGAGGTTGGAGCAGGAAAACTCAACCTTCAACAGTCGCTCTACATCATAGAACAGACATCATTAGACGGTGAGTTACCAATCATAAGCTATGCATTCCCAGGCACTCTACCCATCGATTTTGAGCGATTATTCGAGGGAGATACATATTCCTTTGATATCAGACTCCTGACCTCTGGATACACGACTTTTGATGTTGAGATAGACAGTGATACACCTTCAGTCTTCATCATTGAGAACACCATCGAGGTCAATCAGACAGCAAGAGTCCCAATCACAGTAGAGATACCAGACTCTGGTGCAACAGTCATCCAAGGTAACATCACATTCACATCGCCGGATTTTGGAGTGACAGAACTCACCATCTCGATTGATGTTGGAACATCAGTAGGTAGAGTAGCCTTTGATATATCGCATACACCATGGGATTTGGACACGATCTATGGGCAGTTCAGAGAATTCTACAAAGTACTTGTCGATAATGATATCTCAGTGACAGAGATACGTAATAGTTCATTGACCACACTAAGCTTCCTTCAACAATTCGATGCAGTAGTTCTTCTTGATCCCTGCGTCTATTCAAGGAATGAGACTATTCCTACAAGTGTGACGGACTATTCACTTCCCTTTTCAGAAACTGAGATTCACGCTTACGAGGATTATTACAATGCTGGGGGAGGACTCTTCGTAGTAGGCCTATCAGAATCAGTAGCTAATCTGACTGCTTTGAACGAATTTCTTGATTGGACTGGTTTCACAATGACTTCCTCCGAAGTTCCAAGCGGAGATACACCTGCTTTGATTGATGATATTGATTCTCATATAATCACATCAGGAGTGAATTCATTTCATTACTTAGGAGCGACAATCCAGATTCTTGGCGATGGACATGGACTTGCACGTTATGGAATTATGCCTGTAATGGGATATAAAGAAGGAACTGGGCGATTGGTTGTTACAGGAAGCAACTACATGCTTGACAACTGGGCATTACTAGGCGAGTATGGCGAAGCTGATAATGGGCAGCTGGTCTTACGCATCGTGCTCTGGTGCTCAGGATTGTTGGTTTAGTTTCAAGGTGTATCTTCAAACACTTTGATTGCCTTGAAACCTGTCCTTTAAATATTAAAGGGAGTTTGATTTCAATACAAACAACCTTTCCGAGTCGAAGTCGGATATGCTGGTGACCAGAGGTTTACCTCTGTTCGCCAGCTCACCGACACTATTTTTCAAGATTGAATAATTACTCCAGATGTCAGTATCAGTATGTTTAATTCAACGTCAGACTGGCAATGGCTGAATACCTGGATGTGATTCATTCTATTGTCACGAGCTACGAGAGCATCATATGCGGTTCTAGCAGCATGCACCATTTCTCATTTTATGAATCACGTCTTTACAGGAGCTCTCTCACCCTTTCTCACCGAGATTCAAACAGATCTCGGAATAAGCTATACAGACTTGGGAATCATCACGAGTGCAGCAGTTCTCTCAATGACTACTGCTCACCTACTGGTGGGATATATGGGAGACAGGGGCTGGAGAGACGCCTTCATTTCAGTAAGCATCTTGGGAGCGTCCGTTGCCATCATTTTGACAAGTATGGCTCAGGAATTCGTCTGGATTGTTATTTTTCAGATATTGCTTGGCTTAGGTGCCTCTGGATATCACCCCAGCTCGTTTCCCGCTCTAACTGAGAAATTCCCGCATTCAGAACGATCTAAGGCAACAGGCATTCAGGCGATGGGAGGTCTCATAGGAATGGCAATCACTCCATTCTTAGGTGTGACATTACTTCTCATGCTGAATACATGGCAAGCGTCGCTTAGGATTCTTGGTATCATAGGATTCGTTCTATTCGTTCCCACATTCCTATTGATGAGAGCCTCGAACGGAAAATATGCACATTTCAATGCAGAATCAGATGAAGACCTCGGGTGTGAAGGTCCAGATGGATGGACTCGTAATTTCTGGCTCGGATTAGTGTTGATGGGATTACGTGGAATGTCGTTCAGATGTACATCATTACTAATGCCGCTCTATCTTGTCGTCACATATGGAGAAAGTATTGTGACAGCAGGATATTTGACAGCTATAATGCTCTCCGCAGGCCTTGTAGGTGAAATTGTTTCATCATATCTTTCGGATAAAATGAATAGAAGAGTACCGTTCCTAGTCATATCAACAGGACTAGCAACACCAGCTCTATTACTCCTCAACTATTCCTTGTCAGAGATGGCACTCCTCTTCGTCCTTATCGTGATTGGCTTCTTCTTTTATCTTGGAGTACCAGCAAACACAGCGTATCAAACAGAGATCTGTCCACGCAAATCCAGGGGATTGGCGTTCGGTCTCATATTCTCGATTGGTTCAATTCCAGGAGCAATCTCACCCATAATATTTGGAATCATTGGAGACTATTATGGGCTTCAATCTTCGATTCTATTTCTCGTAGTCACAACAGTGCTAGCAACAGTAGTAGCATTATTTCTAAAAGAGGCTGAAACACAAGTAGTATCGCATGCTGGGATCTCTATAGTGGAAGATAGTATTCAGATGGAATAGTCACTTCTTCAACTATAGGTATACTGAAATATACGCCTCCAAGAGGGCCATCAATGATGGACTATCATCTTCATCCTAATTATTCAATTGACGCTGAAGGAAGCATTGAGTCATTTTGTAAGATGGCTATACAAGGAGGATTGCAGGAGATTGCGTTCACTACACACTTGGATACTGATTCTTCTACAGATGATTGTTTTGTCAATGTGAAGGGGAGAAGAGTCAGCACACGTTCTAATCTGTGGCTTGAAGAATATGAATCTGAAGTACGAACTGCAGATGACACCTATAAAGATCAAGGATTGAGAGTCCGTCTGGGAGTAGAAGTCGATTATATTCCAGAGATGGATGGAGCACTCCCAGAACGATTCTATGCAACAGACTTTGATTTGATTCTAGGCTCAACACATCTTATAGATCACATAGCAATTTCAGCTAGTGATAGGGCGGAGCATGCCTTTTCAAGATATACTGCCCCCGAACTCGGCGAGAAATACTACACACTGCTTCTAGAAGCAATAGAGACAGAGCTCTTTGATATATTGGCACATCTTGATCTATACAGGCGATTTGGTCAGATTTTTTATGGAGAAGAAATCCATGAAATATGGAAACCCCATCTGAAGACAATCGTTCAGGCAATGAAGAAACATAATGTTGGTTTTGAAATCAATACTTCGCCACTGAGACGGAAACAGACTCAGCCAATGCCAGAAGAGAATATTGTAAGAGCGCTCAAAGAGTTTGGAATCACTGTCGTGACGATAGGGTCAGATGCTCACTCTCCGGCTGATGTCGGAGCAGGTATCCACCAAGCATCAGCTCTACTGAAAAGAGTAGGGTATACTCACATATTTCATTTTGAAGCAAGAAAGGCCATCAAGAGACCAATTTGGTGAACATGTTGCTATACTCCGAAATAGAGTTATAGTACAAATGCATCAACAGTAAAGGGTGATTTATTGCAAAATAGGACATCATTCCTACTCTGCCTTCTTGGTGGAATTTTACTCATAATTGCAGGTATTGCAGGTAGTATCGGTTTCTATGGAACCATTATTGCCTATGTCACATTATATTTCCCTACTACTGTAGAGATAATGACGATTCTTCTCTTAATTTTACAGAACATTGCAGATCTTGGGGGAGTTGCTGCGATTGCTGGTGGGTTTCTATTGACGACAAATCGCGTTGGCACTGGCAAATTCATCATCGGTATTGCTGTGGGTGTAGGACTTATTGGTCTCATAATAAACCTGGGAACTCTATACATGGCTGCAGGAGTTGCCGCTCTATTTGATTTTCTCAATCTAGCAATTAGCTCGGCTTCCACAGCTGGAATTATTCTTACAATCATTGCAAGGCAGACTGCTAAGAAACCAGAGTGAGTACATTGGGAAAGGATTATTCGAAGTAGTTGATATTCGAATCATGGTTAAAATGAAAGATGAGAGTACCATTCAGAGAGCAATAGATTTGATAGAAGAGGGACTCATTGATGAGGCAATAGATATACTTCGTAATCTTGTGGAAGATAATCCCAATTCTATCGAGGGGTGGTACAACCTTGGATATGCCTTTGTAGATAACGGAGAATATGATGAAGCTATTAGAGCGTACGATGAAGCTCTCGCAATTGATAATGGTATATTCGAACTCTGGTTCAATAAAGCAACCGCACTCTATGAACAGAGTGACTTTGAAAAAGCAAAGGAATGCTATGAGAAGGCTCTCGATATCAATCCCGAAGATGCAGAGGCATGGAATAACCTCGGTAATTGCTTCTCCAGATTAGCAGATGGTCAAAAAGCGATTGAGGCATACACAAGAGCTGTTGTATTGAAACCAGATTACGCCGAAGCATTCTATAATAAAGCAAATGCGCATTTTATTGAGGAAGAAGATGAGAAAGCTATTGCATACGCTGAACTTGCAATGGAACTAAATCCAGCATTAACTGAGAGAATCAATCAATGGATCAATGTGTCGCGAAACAGACTCATATCAAGACAAGATCAGGAAGAACATGAGAGAAGAGTCAAGGAGAAGACAAAGAGTAAGGATTGATTGATTCATCAGACCTAAAAGGAACAGGAGCTTGCTCACTAGTATGATGCCAGGAATGATACCAGAAGATGAAGCGGGAAGAGCCAACATACCGTATAGATATGTTGGTATCCTAGCAGTGCTTATTGCAATAGGTGGCATAATAATAGCTTGGCTGGGAGGTCAAGGCATCTTACCCATTAATCCCGGAGTAGCTCTGGGAATGAGTATCCTGTTGGCTACAATACTTGTATGCTGCGCTGCAGCTATCCTTCAGGGAACATTTGCTTCAAGGATTGCAGACTACGGAGATATGGAGATTAGATATGATGAAGCAATGGAACATTTCGAGAATGAGGAATGGGAGAATGCGCTTCTGATATTTACAGAACTGGCAGGACCAAAAATGGACCATAAAAGGGGAACATTCTATGCGGCTGTTTGCTATGAAAAGCTAAATGATTGGGAGAACGTGAAGAAATACATCAAAGCATATCTCACCTTGAAAAAGGATGATGCAGAAGCCTGGGAGATTTTAGCCAGAGCAGAGAGAAGCATGTTCGAGTACGAGGCATCAGAAGAAGCTCTAGACAGAGCAGCAAGAATTAGAGGAAATTAGAAATCTTTAGTGGCCTCAAATCCATTATAGCAATAAGAGTATTAGTCGAATTCGATAATACTACTGAGGAGGTTCCATACTTGAGCACGAACAATAGTCATTGCACCATTGAAGTCGGTGAGGAGACTGTTCGGCTGAGTAATGATATTGATGCAATTTCGTACAGTTTTCGGTTAGGTACATTTACCTACTCCTCAAGTGACAACAAGGTCACGTATTTCACAAGAGGGTACGCTCAAGTTCAAACCAACCATGAAGTGTGGGATACACGTCATTTGGTATACAAAGGCATTAGTTCTCTTGACTTCGCTGATGACCGAGGGCAAGGCAAGATTGTTGTCATTCGCCTTGAAAATTCAGACAAGGCCTTTGAAATCAATATCAGACTTAGTATGGTCATCAAACAACCAGGATATTCGATTGTGGTTCAGTTCAAGAATCGCGGAAAAGAGGTGAGTATCAGATCAATTGATTCGCTGGTCATTGATGTTGACACTGAGAATCGCATTGTGACAGGATGGGATTGTGGAAATCTTAGATTCTTCAGAAACGGTTTCCATTCCTGGGATTTAGCTCAGAGTCAACAAATCAATACAGGTGAGAATGTAAGCCACTCATTTACTTCACTTAGTAACAGTGAAACAGAGCATGCCTTGGTAATCGGCTTTGTATCCTCGATAAATCAATTCACAACCATTTCAGCATTAGGTAATGATGATACACACAAGCGATTAGTTCAGATTCTTGCTTCATCTTTGACTGATGACATCATAGTAAAAGAGAGAGGCTCTCTTGTTTCGGAGGAACTACTATGTCTCTATTCCAGAAATCCAAATCATGGACTGGAATTGTACGCAGACATCACTGCACAGAGAATGCAGTCTTCAAAATGGAATCGGGCAAAGACCGGTTGGACAAGCTGGTACTTCT
This sequence comes from Candidatus Thorarchaeota archaeon, assembly GCA_016933575.1. GTDB lineage: Archaea > Asgardarchaeota > Thorarchaeia > Thorarchaeales > Thorarchaeaceae > SMTZ1-45. The sequence goes on along the minus strand of JAFGAR010000025.1, from coordinate 50,820 downwards.
ATTATACAATGCCTGATGAGAATGAGATTATGGCAAACGCACAATTCTTGAAGGACCGATTTGGAAAAGAGATCGATTGGATTCGAATCGATGATGGATATCAGAAGAGCATAGGGGACTGGGAGGTCAACACAAGGTTCAGTGGCGGTCTCAAGCCTCTATCAACAAGAATCAAATCACTGGGATATAAGAGTGGCATCTGGATAGCTCCCTTTATTGCATCAGAGCACTCGAGATTGTTCAAGGATAAGCCTGATTGGTTTATCAGGGATGATGATGACAACCCGGTCATTGCAGGAGAGAATCCTCTCTGGTTGGGCAAGTTCTATCCTCTTGATCTTACTCACCCGAAGGTTCTGCAATTCATTAAAAAGACCTTCAAAGAGCTACGGAATGAAGGCTTTGACTACTTCAAGATCGATTTTCTTCATTATGCATCGATATCAGGAAAACGTCATGATATGTCAATGACCCGAGCCTCTGCAATCCGTAGTGGTCTATTAGCCATAAGAGAAGCAGTCGATGATGCCTTTATTGTAGGCTCGGGAGCTCCACTTGGTCCGTGTATTGGCATAGTAAATGGATTACGTATTGGAAATGATATTGGAACTGCTTGGAAGTATGATTGGGGCGGAGGGGTCTATGAATGCTCAATAAATACTATGACTCGAGCTTTCCTTCATAACAGATTCTGGCTGAATGACCCTGACTGTGTCTTGGTGAGACAAGATGATAATAACCTCACGTTGGACGAGGTTAGGCTCTGGGCGACATTAGTCGGTCTGAGTGGTGGGCTTCTATTCCTTGGTGACCGAATGCCAGAGGTGTCTGAGGACCGATTGAGAATAATTGACAGACTATTACCACCTGGTAAGAGAGGTGCATTCTCTGTAGATTTTCTCGAGAGTTCCGAACCTAGAGTATTTGCAATGCCTCTCGAAACACCTCTTGGGAGATGGGCTGTTGTGGGTGTGATTAACCTCTCTGAAACGCCCATTGATGTGACATTCAATCTAGAAGATGTAGGATTACACGAGGCGATACCACACCATGTCTTCAATTTCTGGGATCAGACTTACGATGGACTCTCTGAGAAGTCAGTGACCGTTTCAAAATTGAAAGCGCATGCCTGTCAACTCTTGTGCATTCGCCCAGAGACAAATACGCCCAATATACTCGCTACAAGTATTCACTTCACTCAAGGTGCAGTTGAACTATCAAATGTAAGTTGGACAGACGCGACAAGAGAGTTACAGGTCAAGATAACGAAAAGTACTCGTTACCCAGAGAAGATATTCATCACCTGTGGCAGTGATTGGAAACCAATAGCCGCATCTGTTAATGAAAAGAGGATTGAGTTTGATCAGACCGCTCCTGAAGTGATAGAGGTTTACTACCAATTTCAAGCAGGACAGATTCTACATGTGAAATTTGCGAGTCGATGATTTGACTTTTTACAAAATACTATTTCACAGGATTTCGTAGAAAGCCAATCTTCTCTATATATTGATCAACAATGTCACCAGATTTTAGATATTCAGGAGGGTCTCTTGCAAAACCAACTCCCTCAGGTGTTCCTGTCGCAATGATATCTCCAGGTTCAAGGGTGAATGATTTAGACAGATACGATATGATATGAGGAACTTTGAACATCATATTGGAAGTAGTAGAGTTCTGTTTTAATATGCCACTAATTGCTGTGGACATTTTTAACCCGCTACCGTCGCCTATTTCATCTGTTGTAACAATGCAGGGTCCCATGGGACAGAAATCATCAAGAGACTTGGCACGTACATATTGAACATCTTGGCGTTGTAGGTCCCTAGCACTGACATCATTGATAATTGTATATCCAGCGATATACTGGAGTGCCTTCTCCTCGCTAACATCTTTGCAGACTTTCCCAATTACTATGGCAAGTTCAACTTCCCAATCAATTTTTGTTGATACCTTGGGAATGTGAATCGTATCATTTGGACCAATCACACAAGAGGGAAATTTGGCGAAGATTATGGGAAATTTGGGAACTTCTGAGCCAGTTTCCTTAGCATGCTCAGGATAGTTGCGACCCAGAGCGACAATCTTACCTGGTCGTTGGATTGGTGCCTCAAGTGTGATAGAGTCCAGTGACAGAGTGAGAAGACGTTCTCCAGAAGGCGTTTGATTATATCGCTCTACAATCTGTCGAACAACATCAATTCCAGACTCCCAACTCAGTAGGTCCAACATTGTTGATGGAAAGCTCTGTCCTCTAACATGATACTTACGGCCAAAATAAGATGCAGCATCAGGTATATCGAGAATCCCTGAATCTAGTTCTACACCTATCGAGGGAACACCCATCCGTGAATACGTTACCAATCGCATGAGATGATAGGGCAAACAAATTCATTTATCACTAGTGGTAACAAACTCTCTAGTGTTAAAGATGACAGACGAACTATCATTAGATAATTTGCCTGATGAGGTGTTTGTAGCTCTAGGGAGAAGAGGTATGGAGGGCATTCCTTTGAAGGAGTGTACATATCAGTGTGATGGCAAAGAACTAGAGCTTCTTCATTTTAGGAAGGATAAGGAAACTCTCAAAGGGAGTGGAGTGGAAGAGGTAATTGAAGACTGGATCGTTAAGTGTAAAACGTGTAGTAGAACCTTTACCATTCGTTGTTACATTCGATATGCAGATGGTGAACGGGCTGATACAAGAGTAGATATCCTCGATGATAAAGGTACAAACTTGGGCTGGTTAGGCAGCTACTAGGTGAAATATATTGTCACGGACCTACAAAATCTCGGTTCTTCCAGGCGATGGCATTGGTCGTGAAGTGGTACCAGACGCTGTTCGGGTACTCGATGCAGTGAAGGAGAAACTACATGGAATTCACACTGAGATTCATCAGTTTGACTGTGGAGGAGAATACTATCAACTGCAAAATCGAGAGTGGTCAATCGAAGCTGAGGAGTTTACAAAAAATGAGGCTGATGCAATACTCCTTGGCGCAATAGGAGCTTTAGATGCCACCGGAAATAGTGTAAGACTTCCAGATGGTAATCTAGCAGGATATAACATTGTCATTGGTCTCAGGATGGAATTGGATCTCTATGCAAATGTGAGACCTGTCAGACTCTTCGAAGGAGTCTGGACTCCGATTAAGGATAAGGGACCGAATGATATTGATATGACAATTATTCGGGAAAACACTGAGGGACTCTATGCTCCAACACGGGGAATACTCAAACGGGGCAATATCTCTGATGTAGCAATTGATACTCGAATAATAACTAGGAAAGGCGCAGAGCGTGTTATTCGCTATGCATACAATTTGGCAAAGGTTGGCAGAGGAGCTCCCGCTGATGGTAAAAAGCGAGTCACCTGTGTGGACAAGAGTAACCTTCTTGCTGGTTGCCAGCTATTCAGACAAATATTCAATGAGATAGGTCAAGAGTATTCGGATGTCGAGAGAGATTATGCATACGTTGACGCATGGACACAGTGGTGCATTCGAAAACCGGAACAATATGATGTTGTAGTGGCTCCTAATGAGTTTGGAGACATCATTACAGATCTTGGAGCAGCTATCCAAGGAGGATTGGGTGTTGCGCCAGCAGGTAACATCGGTCAGGAACATGCTGTCTTTGAACCAGTCCATGGATCTGCTCCGAAATATTATGGATTAAAGACTGCGAACCCAATAGCTACAATCCTAGCAATGGGAATGATGCTTGATTGGTTAGGTCAAGTTCACAAGGATAAGAATGCAAGACGTGGCGGAGAGTTAGTCAAGGAGTCTGTTGCTCAGGTACTAAGAGAAGGCAAAGTACGGACTTCGGACCTTTGTGTTGGTCCATGGAATTCAATAGAACCTAGTTCGACAGATGCTGTGACTGAGGCAATTATTCAAACGATAAATGAACAGGAATAGAAGGGGTGAAGCAATGGGCAAGACATTAGTTGAAAAACTACTCGCAAGCCATACCAATGATGGGAAAGCCTCAGGAGGAGATATTATAGAAGCTCATATTGACCTGTTAATGGTCCACGAGGTTCTAGGTTCGCGTATTATCCCTATTCTAAAAGAGATGGACTTTAAACGAGTATGGAATCCAAAGCGTGTCTTGATTGTGAATGACCACTGGGCTCCAGCTTCAGACATAAATAGTGCAGAGATTCACAGGAGAAATCGCAATTTTGCTCGTGAACAAAAGATAACTAATTTCTGCGATGTTGATTGTGGTATATCACATCAGATACTGCCTGAGATGGGCTTGGTTGCACCAGGAGATCTCATTGTTGGAAGCGATTCCCATTCCACAACCTATGGAGCCTTCAATGCTTTCTCAACAGGTCTTGCAGCAACTGACTCTGCGCTCATCCTAGCTACTGGAATGTGCTGGTTCAGAGTTCCTGAAACGATACACATCGAGGTGAATGGTAAACTCCCAAAGATGGTGATGAGTAAAGACCTGATATTGAAAATAATCAGTGAACTTGGAACTGATGGAGCTAATTACAAGTCTATAGAATTTGATGGTTCTACTATAGATAGAATGCCTGTCGGTGAGAGGATGACTATGTGCAACATGACCGTTGAAGCTGGAGCAAAATGCTCCCCCATGAGATTGAATCAGGATGTTTCAACATGGATGAGTGAATATGCTCCTTCTCGAAGATGGGACCCAGTAGAACCAGACCCGGATGCGGTATATATTGAGAGATTTGCGTACGATCTCAACAAAGAACCACTTGATCCCATTGTTGCCACGCCAGATAGTCCAACAAATGGAAAACCAGTAGGCGAGGTTGTGGGAGTGCCAATTGACCAAGCATTCATTGGGTCCTGTACTAATGGACGCATACAAGACTTGGAAATAGCTGCGAAGATCTTGAAAGGAAAGAGAATCAGGAGAGGAGTACGCCTAATTATCACTCCTGCAAGTAAGGAAACATACATCCAAGCGTTGAATGATGGATTGATTGGAATCTTCATGGAAGCTGGGGGCATCGTCACAAATTCAACATGTGGAGCCTGCGTAGGTGGACATCTTGGGGTCTTAGGCGCTGGTGAAGTGTGTATCTCAAGTACAAACCGCAATTTCAAAGGAAGAATGGGACATAAAGACGCAGCAATCTACCTTGCGTCACCTGCCACAGTTGCAGCCAGTGCATTGATGGGTGCGATAACTGATCCAAGGAGTGTGTAATAGTTGAATCGCAATCTTGGCAATATAACGGGCAGAGCATGGGTCTTTGGCAACAATATTGATACTGACCAAATCATTCAGGGTCAATATCTCACTCTCTTGTCATATCCCGAGATGGCAAAACATACCTTCGAAATTCCAAGACCGGTCTTTGTGTCAAAAGTAAAGAAGAATGATGTAGTAATTGCGGGTCGGAATTTTGGTGGCGGATCATCTCGTGAAGAGGCTCCAAAGGTTCTTCTCGAATCAGGGATTGGCTGCGTTGTCGCTGAATCTTTTGCAAGAATATTCTATAGGAATGGATTCAATGTCGGACTACCGCTCTTGATTATCCCAAACATTGCAAAGTTAGTCCAAGATGGAGATGTGGTCACGGTTGATCTAAACGATGGAACTCTGACTGCAAAAAGAAGTGGGGATAGGTTTCATGGAAAGCCCTTAATTGAGAGAATGTTAAATCTCCTCTCGGCTGGTGGAGCCATAAATTGGTATAAACAGAGTGTTGGAAAACGCTAAAAGCCTCTAATCTTTCACGTAAGTTGAGGTCATAACCAGAGAGGTTATTTGATGAACGTACTTGTATTTCTTCTAATTTCACTAATTGCACATGCAATACCAATTCCTTTCTCACGACAATACACAGTTCCGTCTAGACTTATTAAATGGTTACCACTTCGATTAGCTTGGGGAACTGTAGCTTGGGCAATCATCTGTTTGCTCTTTGCTACAACATTGCCTTGGGCTATATTGGGGCTGATAATGAGTCTTGGTGCAATAATGATGTTCACTAGCGGGTTCCGTCCCGGAGGTCAAATCGAGGATATGTTGAGTGGGATCAAAGTGCCATTCACATGTTTTGGACTCATAGTGCTCATGATTGTACCAATGTTCGGAGGAGTAATTGGTTGGACATCTGGAGTTGCGAATGCGGAATACTTTGATTCCATGATTGCTGAGACTGATGACCCACTATTCTTGAATCCAATCCCGGATAGAATGGTCAGGCTTGTTACAGAAGAATATGCAATCTATGTTGCAAATCAACATCTTTCGCCTTTTGGTTCAAATACAGCAGTAGCTTCTGCGCATATTACTAAGAACCCGAATGGGACGCTAGTCTGGGTGTGTACGATAGTGTCCACGAATGTGCTGGCTGAAAACTTTGTGAAAGGATTCATTATTGTCGATGCCAACGATCCTCAATCAATAGAACCGGGTCTCATAACTAACACGACAATTCCCGTAGGAGAAGGCCTGTTCTGGGATCGAAATATTCAGTTTGGAAATTATCTAGCTGATATGACATCCGCATACGAATATGCATACCCGACCTGGGATAATTCAGGTAACTTGGTCTATGTTCAGACAAGAACTCCGCTTGGATTCGATTATGTAGAACGGGCAATTGGACCTGTTGTCTATGCAGAGAATGGTTCCATATATACCTATGATTCGATTGAAGACACACCAAAGTGGGTCACTCAAGCATATGCAGAGGAATGGCTTGAGAGACAGATTGGACGATGGGGTGGCTATCGACGAGGATCTACATTTGATCTGTTTGCTGGCGGTCTACTATGGTTCATTGCACCTTCCAACGACAGACTTGAAATCACTGAAGATACTAGATACATCCTGAATCCAGATACAGGACATATTGAAGCATTCATCGCGGTGCACCCAGTTACTGCCTCGCGAACCCTCGCAGGAGTATTCAGAGCAACGCAGACTGAAGTTTACTATCACGACCTGAGTGGATTGGGTTTTGTAAGTGGTGATGCAGCAGCAGCTAATGTCGTTGCGGATATAGGAGCTCCTGCTAGTGGATTCTATTATGGTGCAATGCCTCTTCTCTATCCAGTCGTTGTAAATTCAACTTTGACCAAGTGGACTTGGTACACACCAATCTACTGGGCGGATGCTTACTACGACGAGGATCTAGGAGAATATGTTGCTTCAAACATGCGCCTTCATGCACTAGGTCTTGTTGATGCCTCAAATATAGACAGATTTGTTTGGGTGCCCTTGGGAGGTACTCTATCTGGTGAGAATCTTGTCCATGAGGCGAGAGAACAATATGTTGCTCTATTTGGTGGCATGCTTGAACCAGAACCTACAGATACCTTCAATATGACAGCAACAGTGGTTGACAAAACATCCTTTGTACAGAATAACCAAGAACATGTTCTTCTGAGGACAGATAATGCAACCTACGAATTTCTTGAAGGGGCTCAGGCATGGATGAATACGTCAGATTGGTACACACTTCTGTTCCTAAATTCGACGGATAATTTCACAGCCACAATTCAAGAAGTGAATGGTGTCTATAGAATAATCGCAATTGTAAAGAACTAACAGAAGGAGGGAATTCCCTCCTCTCTTTCTTTTTCTGTCATTATTTTGAACTACTCATACGAGCTTTCATCGCTGCATACTTGTCCTTGATCATGTTCCAGACTTTCACACGTTTTGTTTTGTACTGAAGAGCATTTGTATGAATAGGACATTGGTCCCCGAGTGGACACTTATCCTCAAATCCGCCATGTTCTTGTAATGCCTGAAAGAGAGCGGTCTGAAGCAACTCGGTCTCGAATTGATGCATTACATCAGATGAGATGAAGTTCCAATCAATATCCTTGAAATGATTTGAGGTTAAGATTTCTGATACTGAAGTAAAGACCTTGTCTGCAATCTCCTTATTATCCTCGGGAAGTCCGACTACTATTGAATGACCACTGGGGATTGTCCGTGAGAAACGCATCTCTGTGGGACCCATTTTTACAGAATCAAGACTTAGATCCGATGAGATGGTCATTGGTAAGGTCTGAAGTGCTGACAAGAATCCTGAGAGTAGTTCAGGATTTTGAAATGCTGTCATGCAAAATGTTCCAAAGCACTTACTATAGATTGGTAAACCAGCCTCTGTATACACCATCAGATATTCTAATACAGCCATTTCAAGACCGCATCCAAATTATGATCATGAGTTCCAAATCTGATTGTAACAAGAAATAGTTTTTGACTGTAAAAATGGAAAGGAGGGGGGGTGCCCCTCTACTATTTAGGAAAGAACTCTTTATAGACCTCTCTCTGAATAAGAAATCTCAAGATTTCCGCAGTCCCACCACCGATGGTCATCAATCGAGCATCCCTTAAGAAACGTTCAACAGGATAGTCTGTTGTATACCCAGCCCCACCAAGAATTTGGAGAGCGTCATTTGTTATCTGGATTGCAGCCTCCGTTGTGTATAGCTTAGCTATAGATGCCTGTTTGGTTATCTTTTCACCACGGTCATACATTCTCGCGGCAGTAAGAGTCAGTGCACGACCAGCTTCCAGTTTCATAGCCATGTCAGCAATTTTGAAGCTCACACCCTCGAATGCGCTAATTGGTCGCCCAAACTGATGTCGCTCAGTCGAGTACTTGACAGCTATTTCGTAAGGGGTCCTTCCATAACCGATTGCTTCACCAGCAATTGCAGTTCTCTCAGAGTCTAGTTCATCCATAAGAATGTGGAAACCCTGTCCAGGTTCTCCGAGCACCATGTCGGAAGGAACTCTAAGATTGTCTAGTTTCAACCATGACACACGAGCGGATTTCATTCCTAATAGATCATGGTCTTGGACAACACTAAATCCATCAGACTTTGTATCAACAATGAAAGCACTCATTCCATCCTTTGACTTAACATGGGGATCAGTTATGGCGAAAGCACACATATAGTCAGCCTGACTACCATTTGTGATGTATCGTTTCTCACCATTCAGAATCCAATCATCACCATCTCTCTCAGCACGTGTCTTCATTCCTGCCGTGTCAGAACCTACATCAGGTTCAGTTATTCCGATGCAACCAATCTTGTCACCTACGACAACTGGTTCGAGATAATTCTTCTTTTGTTCAGGAGTTCCAAAACGTGCTACGGGCATTCCATACAGTGTCGTGGAAGCCATGCGTGCCATATCTAAACCACCATTGACAGCTGAGATTTCTTCAGCAACTATGATCTCATATGACAGTCCACGATTCGTACCACCAACTGACTCATCATGGTGTACTCCCATGTAACCAGCTTTGCCAATCTTACGAAGCAACTCCCGTGGATAAGGACCTTTGTCAATCTCGTCAGCGATAGGTAGGATTTCTTTCTCACAGAAAGCACGTACCTCTCTTCTGAATTCAATCTCTTCTTTAGTCCATAATGCATTCGATAGGAAATCAACCATCTTCGAAACCTGCCTGTCCCTAAAATTACCTGCTTAAATCAGTAACCTTCAAGGTTCATCTCAGATAAAATCTCAATCTTTTATACAAAATGTAAATCTATCACTACTATCTGAAGATATTTCTACCGGAGCTCCAATGTAGATTTCTTCATGATTCGCTTCGTCCTCAAGGCACAGAATCATCGTATCTGTAGTCAATTTCACAAGCGCCATTTTCAGAGGTGGTTCAAATCCCTCAGGAGGCATGTGCAGCTCGGTAAAAGTAATAATATGCCCCAAGCCCTCCACTTCAATATTGGTTGAAACTCCCGCTTTCTTTCCACAGTAAGGACATATCGTCCTTGAAGGGATACTAATTCTCTCACAATCAGGACACTTGGAAGCTTTGAGTAACATGTCTACATCAATTCATGGGAGGAATTTTGACTGTGAAAAGAGTTGTGCAAGTTGGATATTACTTGATCCTTCGTTGTTTGAAGGTTGATATGACAGATTTGATGTGCTTTTTCAAGAACTTCTGAAATCGTATGTCATCTGTTAAAGTAATTATTGAATTGTCTGTAAGAGAGAGGATACCATCTTGAATCTGGATAGCGTCACCTAAATCTTCTAAGTCTGTCTGAAAGACCTTATCAATCACATGCGGCGAGAACCCTTCTTGTTTGTATACTGGTAAAATCTGACTCTTCTTGCCACTGCCACCCAGTTTCACTAATGAGAGTACCATCAGCCAATGATGCCAAGCTAAAGTATAGTTCTCAAGGAAACACATCACTTCATCTAGTGTTTTTACCAAAGGGATATCTCCGTAATTCATGATTTTAGTCGTATTCTGCATTCTCGGGTTCCATACATTTGTGACTTGATGGAATTTCATTCATCATTGTGGTTCACCTAATGTAGCACACCACGGTATCCAAGTGAAGTAAGTTTGGAACTAGTGATTCGTAGATTCTCTGAAACCATTGCGGCTTCTTGAATTCTAAGCATTAGTTGTTCTCGAAATTCGTCATTGTCGATTTCTCCGCGATCTAGACGCTCTGTAAGTTCATTTCTTTCGATTTGAAGCTCTTCTCTTCTGGCTATGAGGCTTTCATACTCTCGGACTAAGGAATCTACATTCTCGGACTGTACATGGGTATTCTCTGTATCAATTTCGCTATTGGATATCAGAACCTTTTCAGGTTCTTGCAACCGTATAGTTACTTCTCGATCTTTCTTTCGTCGCCATCTATCAAATAAACCCATTTTGATACCCCCGATTATAGCTACGTATATCAAAATCATTCATGAAATATTTGATGACCCTTTCATCATCAAGGTCTGTCTTTTTGATCGTTCTACTCATTATATTCGCCCTCATACACTATCCATAATCTCACTTACAATGTTGAAATCAATCTCTTCAAATGCGAGGGCTTTCAGTAACCTCAACCACTGCTCTCTGAACTCTGCTTTATTCGCTTGCATGCCATAGGCTGGAACATCTAGAAGCTTACTGACTTGTTCAGGAGAGAGGGCTCCTTTCAAATCCTGTTTATTCGCGATTGCTATGACTCGTGCATATGGCAATTCAGACTTTAAAACAGGATATGCAACACGTTTTGTCCATTCGATGTTTTCTTCAGTAGAATCAGTGACTATAACAACCATACTTCCTGCGCGGATGATCTTTCCCCATTCCTGTACAAATCGATCTTGACCGCCAAGGTCAAACATACTGAAGATGTAAGGATCAAAATCAGCTTTTAGTAGCGCTTTATCTCCAAAGAATGTAGGTATGTATTCTTGAGGGGGTCCTTTTGAAGGCAATGTAGCAAGTTCAAGAAGTGTCGTTTTTCCAGTTCCCCCATGACCAGCAAGACAGACTTTGCACGGAATCCTACCAACAATAGTTCGAAATCCAATTCTGAAGGGAGAGAAATCGGTCTCCTTCCATTCTTCTGATTCAAGGATTTTTTCAAAAGCTGTCATAAACTTTGACACCAGACTCATCAGAGCTTCGCTAACCTTCTGGAGTGAGGCTTGTCTGTCCATGGTGATGATAAATTGTGTATCATGCGAGTTCATGTAGACAAAACGATAGCGTTCAATCTCCATACTGTCTATCTTCCACTCCTGTAACTTTCTAGCAGAAGCAGAAACGAGATCCATAACAGCAGATGTGTCCAAATCCTTATTCGGAACAATGACATCTTCGAAGAGTGTCAGTCCATCCTTGAAAATGTGTATCTCTCGAATCATTGTTTCTCACCAAATTTCAATCATTCATATGGTGCCTCACATTAAATGGTGTCATGTTTCTGAACCTACTCAACCTCTAGTGCTATTGAAGTAGCTAGACTAGGATGTGATTTTTTAAGAACCTCTAAATAATGGATGGCTTGACGACTAGCAATCTCTTCATCATTATACAGTTCAACTGTTTTTTGTATCAGCCACTCAGGATACACCGTAACAACTTCCGGATCGCACTTGAGTATGGCATACTCATGACCCTCCTCATCACTTATTTGCATCACAATATCAGCATCCTGAAGGATTTCTAAATGAGCTCTGAGCTTAGACTCTGTCAATTTGACCTCAGCCTTCAGTTCCTTGATGCCCAAGGGGCCTTTGCGAAGTACTTGGAGGATATCATATGTGTTGAAATCTAGAATGTATTTGACTAGAGAATCAACTTCTGTCCAGATTGTTTCAAATAGACTAGTATGAAAATTAGTCACATACTCATGGTGATACTTACGAGAAGATTCCATAAACTGCTCAGATACCTCAGGAGGGAATTTACTATCTCTAAATGCATGAACAGTGTCGAGAGAAACCTTCCGTAGAATGAACAGAGCTCGTGTAAGATACACTACTTCCGAGGAAAGACCCTCCACCCAACCAGTCGCGATGATGCCCATGTTAACAAGAGGTCGTAGAATTAGATCGACATCGATTTTCTTACCGACCTCATCAAGGATGATTTGTTCAAGGTCTGCTGACTGAAGTGTTCCACGTTTCATTAATGTCTGCAGAATTGTTCGACGAACAGGATCATTAAGAACTGAAGCTTGGCGCTGTTCTGCACTCATTTGCGTGTATCTTGCAATCTGCTTGTATAATTTTGGAACCATCTCTTTGAATTTATTATCATCAGCATTAAGAAAAATCTGAGTTGCTATTTCAGGCAAGGCGTCCTTATACAGGTCAGGATCCTCGTCCAAATTTAGAACGAGAAAGACCATAGAGGGCAGTCCTTTCAAATGCATATTTAGACCGCCATAATAAACAGCTAGCTTGAAGTCATTAAAGGCGAGCGTGTTAAATCCAGGCTTTTGAGAGTCCTCAGTTTCTCCAAGAGTAGCGATTCCGTATACTCGCATTGATGTTGTAGGATCAAGACCCAATTTTAGGCCTTTAGGAGTTTTAGAAGCAACTACAGGTCCCAGCTCATCATCCCATTTCATTACAGCAAGGCCTTCAGGCATTTCAACAATTCTCCAAACAATGGTATTCCAGTGACTCTGGAATAGTACTATCTAGAGTTATTTGCCCTACTTCATAGCTTGATGCAAATACTTGCATCCTTACTCTAGTCCCATTAGAGTCAGTAGGTCGTCTATTAGGAAAATACTCTAGATTATACTTGTCAGCCATCAAATGACTGAGCTCTTCTAATAAGACAATCTTGGATGAATAATTCTGCTAGAGACTGGAAAAAATTGCCACTACCATATTGTTCCCAAAACCACCAATGTTCTGGGTAAGACCATAACGAGGATTATCGACTTGAAGTCCTTTAGGAGCTTCTCCTCGTAATTGCAAAACAATGTCTCTAATTTGTGCAACTCCAGTCGCACCTGTGGGATGACCTCTAGCTTTAAGACCGCCACTCGGGTTGACAGGCATATCTCCAGAAACCTCAGTATTGCCAGCCTTAACTGCATCAATTGCTGTCCCACGTTCGACAAGGCCTACATCTTCCATATCGATTAGTTCAAGAATAGAAAATGCATCATGGAGTTCACAGACACCAACATCTCTGGGTTGTACATCTGCCATCTTGAAAGCTCTTTGAGCAGCAGTAACTGTTGCATTCATAGAGGTCAGTGCAAGTCTGTGTTGTACAGCAAGATAATCGGTACCATGACCAATGCCAGCTACGCGGATGGTCCTGTCTAAGAGCCCATACTTCTTCACGATTCTATCTGATGCAACAACTATGGAAGCGGCTCCATCACTCGTCGGGCAACAATCAAACAGAGTCAGAGGATCAGCAACAATACGAGAATTGTTGACTGTTTCCACTGTAATTTCCTTCCGGAAATGTGCAAGGGGATTCTTTGCTCCATTTCGATGGGCTTTCACCGGGAGAAGTGAGAGTTCATTGCGCGTCAGTCCATAATCGTGCATGTATCTGCGGGTTATCATTGCAGCTAAAGCAGCAGGTGTAGCACCATAGCGGGTCTCATTCTCGTAGGACATCATCTTCGCTAATATCTTTGAAGCGACGCCCCGGTCCACTTCAGACATCTTCTCGACACCCACAACAAGCACCAAGTCAGCCATCCCAGAAGCAATAAGAGCAAAGGCAGATTCGAATGCGCTTGAACCTGATGATGGCCCTGTCTCAACACGGATTGCTCCTGCAGGTACAATGCCGAGGGTGTCAGCTAGAAGTGTAGAGAAATGACCACGACCCACAAACTCATCGGGATTCTGTACACCAACAGCGAGATATTCAAAGGGAACCTCGGTAGTCGATGAGTCATCAATTGCTTGAAAAGCAGCTTGTTGAGCTAAATCAAGTATTGAATCATCTAGAACACCAAATTTTGTCATCCCGACTCCGATAATATTAACCGGGTCCACAGTACTACCTCCTCATCCAATGAGAACCAGTAGGTCAGAGGGAGTCACCATGGAACCCACTTCAACATTGACTTCCTTCACAGTACCTGCAGTTTCAGCTTTTAGCTCATTGAACATCTTCATTGCTTCAAGTATACATACTGTCTGACCGGGTTTAATCTTATCACCAGCAGTTACACGAATCTCAGTGATTTTTCCGGGCATTGGTGCATAGATACCGCCAGCCACTTTTGGACCACTTTGATTTGTCGTTGAAACCTTCTTTGTGGTCTCGACCTTTCTCAGACGTTCCCAGACCAATTCACGTTCTTGACCGTTAATCTCAAGTGTGATATTTTGACCAGCCCGTTTTATCACCTTCACGGGATAATCTGTAGTAAGGTCATTGACGATCCAAGTTCCGTCTTCGTTTACAATCGCCTTCATCGTGAAGCTCTGATCACCGACCTTTACAACCAAGACACCACCCTCATCCAGTTTATTTACCTCAACATTATAGGGTCGTTCATCGATTATGACCTTATACTCCGGACTCATCTAATTACCCCCGACTTCTACTTCGCATGATATCTTTTCGACCAGCAGAAGACCATGATGATCTGGATTGTTCCCATTGACCAGGAGTATGTTGAACTACACGGCCTTCAATAAGGTCAGAAACACCGGCATCGGACCATGTTTGAGCTCTTGTTGTTGTATGTGAGATAGCTCCGACGCCAGCTCCATTCATGTGTAGTACCGCTGCAGCTAATGCGACCTCAAATTCAGGGGTCATTTGTCCAGCTATTTTTTGCTGAGCCTTTCTCTTAAGGAACTCCAAGGCATATTGTGGAAATAGAGCATACGATACCTCATCCCTTGGTAGGTGTTGTATGCCATTCAGAGCTTCACGAGCGACTGGTAATTCAGACTCAAGTAAGTCTGCAGGTCGACGATTAAGTGGTTCCTCATCACCAATTGCCATCTTCTTGACTTCTGGGTCAATCTCTGCTGGAGGTCTTCCATAATAGCCTCTAATGTATTGCTTTACCTCAGTTGGAATCATACTATACCTCTTTCCAGTTACTACGTTGAGTGTTGCCTGCGTGCCAACGATTTGACTCGATGGTGTAACGAGGGGAGGATATCCTAACTCCGCACGGACTCGAGGTACCTCTTCGAGAACTTCATCGTAACGATCTTGTGCGCCTTGCTCTCGTAGCTGATTATCAAGATTGGAAAGCATACCACCAGGAATCTGAAAGACAAGCACTTGAGGATCCACACCTTGAAGGTTCCCCTCAAACTGGCCATATTTTCGACGGATCTTTCTGAAGTAATTTGCAATCTCGGATAGTTGATTGATACTCAACTTCGTATCACGAGGTGTACCCTTCAATGCCTCAACAATTGACTCTGTTGCTGGTTGTGATGTCGCCATAGAGAATGCTGATATTGCACAATCTACAACATCGACACCTACCTCTGATGCCTTCAGATAAGCCATCGCAGCCATACCACTTGTATAATGCGAGTGCAACTGAATGGGTATGTCGATCTCTTCTTTCAATCTTTTAACAAGGTCATAGGCAGCTTCAGGTGAGATCAGACCCGCCATGTCCTTGATGCAGATTGAATCAGCATCCTTTTCATAGAGTTCCCTTGCCATTTCAACGAATTTTTCATTTGTATGGAATGGACTGAGTGTGTAACAAATACTAGCTTGAACATGTCCACCTTCACGTTTGACGAAATTCATAGCAGCTTCCATATTTCGTATATCGTTGAGCGCATCGAAGATTCGAAATATATCGATACCAACTTTTGTTGCTTCTGTTACAAAAGCCTCAAGAACATCATCAGCATATTGTCTATAGGCAACAATGTTAGATCCTCGTAAGAGCATCTGAAATTTTGTTTTAGGCATAGCTTCCTTGAGTATCTCAACTCGTTCCCAGGGATCTTCATCCAAGAAACGCATCATTGAATCAAAGGTTGCACCACCCCACATCTCAAGAGAATGGTACCCAACCTTGTCTATCTTCTCACAGATTGGAAGCATATCCTCTGTACGCATTCTTGTAGCAATGAGGGACTGATGTGCGTCTCTTAATGTGGTATCGGTTATCAGAAGTTTCGTCATCGCTGAACACTGAGATAGAGAGATGATTGGTATTTAGTCGTTCTGTTACAGATAATTCCTACTAGAAGTCTATTAAGAGGGGAGTGGGTTCAAAGAGAATTCTCATACTTGTTTCTATTTTTTGATTTTCCAAAATAGCACAAGAGCAATCACACTAACAATTGCAACAACAAGTAATTGCAATGCTATATCGAATCCACTAAATTGCTCCGGACAATACATAACACCAGCAGAAATGTGGCCTACCGGGGTCTCTGATGATAGACCAATTGTATCATTTGCCCAGTAGGAATACACCATCCAGGACTCCATTGGATGATCATAGACATATAGGTCTGGTTTACTTTCACTAGGTTGATGTGTCATTTTGTGAGGAATACCATTAACAGTCATTATGACCGTATCTACTCCCGATGTGTCATTCACAATTGCAGTAAATCTGTATGAAGATGGGAGCTCATTACAATAATCAATATAGAGAGAGCCCAAAGAAGCAAGAATCAGGGGACCCTCGAAATCCATTGGAAATGATGGGTCGAATTTAGTCGGAAAGTGGTCTGCGTTATTTGCTGTACCAAGTATTTGATAATCTCCAATTCCTTGATAGTCAAACCAAGCATTACCTAGGGAGATTCCATCATCCCACAAATTGCCAATTCCATCATCAATTGCAGTGGGAGTCTCTACACTTCCTAATTGGTTACCAATAATAGTTGAATTATATGTTGATTCGATAAGCTGAAGTGCGAATTCAGTACTGGCAATTGTATTGTTCAGGATATTGGAACTACTACACGATAGAAATGTTACGCCATTAGTTCCTCCGAGAATTGTATTATTAAGAAGGGTCGTATTAATACAACGATGAAGAAACGAATTTGTACCGACCTTACACGATATCGTGTTGTTTTCCAGATAACTCTGATTTGAATGAGTGAGTGCAAATCCGCAATTATACACTTCAATACTATTATTGACTACTTCACACAGATATGAGTCATCTATTACAATTCCAGTATGCTTTGAGTTTATTACGCAATCAATCAGGACTGCATTAGTGACATTTGAGAGAATGATTCCTTGATACTCTGCAATTAGTGTGCAGTTATCAACCCTAAAGTAACTGGTAGTATCTCTAATCCAGATACATCGATCTCCTTCTATTATTTCATTAGCTAATACGTAGGGATTACTAGACGTCCCATTTCCAGACCAACCCTGATTTTTAAAATCCTCATCAAATTCAATGATTATAGTATCTGAACAGTCAAACTCATTCCTGTCAGAATAAGTAGTGACAAGCCACATTGTAGATTGTTCCAAAGACGTTTGATAACTAAATTGGAGAGTATTGAATTGCCCTACACATAGAATCATTATATAAAAAAAGATAGCAATTCTTTGTAGTTTCAAGCAATCAGCCCTGGAGAGAATATACTATCATATCTAATGAAGTATTTTGTGTACGTTTGCCACATCTTCGGACTAGTGACAAATCGTATGTTATTATTGTAAAACAACAAAACCAATAGCCTAGCCAACTTGGTCAGATAGCAAGGATTATATATTCACTATAGTTAATTATCCTTTGGAGATGAAGCGATTGCTTTCTGATTTTGTTCATGACAACTACCATCCAAAACAATTAGATCTCATCATAGCTACAATTGCAGCAATTCTGATGCCCATTATCGCAGGGTATCTCTTCGACATCACAGGTGCATTGATTCCTATGGCGATATATTACGGTCTCTTTGCAATACTTATTGTGAAGTGGCGTAAAGGAAGTCTTGACTACAAAATACAAAGAGGCAACATACGACAACAATTCAGAAGCTATCTCACTCCACTATTCATCTCTCTCTTCGCACTTCAAGGTGTGTTGGTAATTACCTCATGGTTTACTATCATACATATAGGAATCCTTGATCCTCTTGGATGGATTCTGACTTTAGCAATCTGGGCACCTATAAATGCGTTCTCAGAACAATTGATCTGGCTCTATACTTTTGACTCATATGCTGAATTTTACAAAGAGGGTCGAAAAAGGTCAATAATGGTATTCGTTGGTGGTGCATTATACATTACTCTTATTGGAATGATTCATGCACTATTTTGGGGGAAATTCCTACTAGGGAGTAACTATGTCTTCCTATTTACTGAACTATTCTTCATTATTCAATTCATAATGCCAATTGGATATGTATTCCTTTACAGAAGAACTGGGAGCATGTGGCCAGTTGGATTTATTCATCTATTCCTGAATGTGACAGGAGTCCTATTCAGTGGTTATTCAATAATTCCTTATCTACTAGTATTGGCATAATGAGAATATTAGATTCTAATGAATATGAGTTACTGCTACGACGACCTTGAGAGAACTCTCAGATCTGGTGATAACTTGAGGTTACTCACGATTTGAGTGTGCGTTCCG
This sequence comes from Candidatus Thorarchaeota archaeon, assembly GCA_016933575.1. Classification (GTDB taxonomy): domain Archaea; phylum Asgardarchaeota; class Thorarchaeia; order Thorarchaeales; family Thorarchaeaceae; genus SMTZ1-45. The sequence continues at coordinate 31,978 of JAFGAR010000025.1, read as the reverse complement.
ATTACAACATGAACAGCAGATAGGTTGTTTGTTATTCGTAACCGAGAGAAAGGAACTAGAAAATCTGAGAGCTTTTAGCTAGACGGAGCAGGAGGAGTGTGGGGAGATGGATATAACTGAATTCTTACCTCCCACACTCAATAATACTAGAGGAATATATTATCTCCATAGAAACCAGTTCCAAAGACTACTGGACCCAAAGAAAGACCAACACTATCTCCGTCATCATCATATAATGGCGTTTCTCCTCTACTGTCATGTGCGGCAGCATAGATGAAGGCTTCACGCATTGATATCTTGCCATCAGTATAATAGTCTGCATCAGCAGATCCTAGACCACCTGGAAGTTTCAATCCAATAAGCGCAGACATGAAGTGATATACAAACTCATCCCATTGGCCTTCCGTATCACATGCATAGGAACTCTCTCCATCAGAACAGGCTGTTAGAATGACCCTGTTTTGAGCGCTAATGTATTGGATGAATTTCCCAGACACGCATTGCTCCATAACGATGATCATGTGATGACATGTAATCGAATCTAACCAATTGGAGACCTGGGCATGTGTCAACGCACCACTCGAATCCATTGGTCCCCAGACGCTGATACCACCACTACCCCCATGATTGGTCGTATAGAAGAACAATGTATCTCGGATTCCCATCTCCGTGCTCAATTCACTAAAGACTGTATCCAAAGATGTGTGCGTCGCAGCAGAATTTACTGGCGTATATGGATCTTCTCCAACTCCATCTTTGTAGACCACATAGATATTCTCCGATTGATAGCCATGCATTTGAAGAATGAAGTACATGTAGATGATATCATTCCAATATCTAAAATGCGCCTTCTCCGGTTTTATTCCTCCACTGTATAGGAGTGCATATTTCTCAGCACTAGCATCGTATTGGAATGGTTTGTATTCGTCAAGGTAATCTGTGGTTAATACAGTATCTTTGAAGAAACCCTGAACAACATCATCACTGACCCGCGCAGCATATTTACTATATCGTATTCCAAGTACTCCATCGCTCTCATCAGCCCATTCTCCAACCCCTTTAACGTCACATCGTATTCCTAGATATTCTTCCATGGAAGTAGGCGGTGTACCTGTAACTAGAACATAGCTGTCCGGATTTAATGAGTTGTTCAAAAATGACATTAGATTGTCAACTAGCATTGGGTATCCTGCCGAAATGACATAATAACCAGAAATTGTGAATGTCAATCCAATGTACGCAACAGGATTAGTCATGACATCCCCTATATCCATTGGAACGTCTTCCGCTGGAATCGATGGTCGGTAAAGTGTGAAATAGTATATAGTTGCCACATTAGTTCCGATAAGAATTACAATCAAAGCAATGAGTGCGATCGGTCTCTTTGAACTCAACTTGCCTTTCTTACTCTTAGACATGATTTTCAATCACCCTGAAAATCTGGTGGAAGATTATTATCAGGCAGATCTCAATATAAGCACAAGGGACAAATCAAATCTACATATTTCAATTAATTTTCATGCATTGCAATCAGAGTGTCGGAATTGTAGAGCAATTATCAAACTAACTCTTCATTAGGGTGAGTGTATATTGGAAGATTGATTTGATCGACTCGAGACGAAAGAAGACTCTAAATGATAATGATAAGCTCAGTGGCAAGTATGTTTTGTATTGGATGCAAGCAGCACAAAGGGTAGAGCTTAATCATGCACTGGAACATGCAGTTCAACTGGCTAATTCCAAGAAACAGCCGCTTATTACTGTGTTTTGTCTTGTTAATAGGTATCCCATGTCAAATCTATCGCATTATCGTTTCATGATAGAAGGACTTCAGGAAATAGAAACAGCATTACAAAGGCGCGGAATAGCCTTCTCCGTTATCCAAGAAACACCCATGAAAATTATACCAGAACTTGGAGAAGATGCTTCAATTGTCGTTGTCGATAGAGATTATCAGAGAATGCAACGTGGGTGGAGAGAGGATATTGCTGAGAGATTAGATTGTCCATTACATCAGATTGAAACAAATGTGGTAGTACCAATTGAAACCGTTTCTCAAAAAGAAGAGTACACAGCAGGTACATTGCGTCCAAAGTTACACAGACTGCTGGACGAATTTCTTGCACCCCTGAAGATTCAGCGAATAAGAAAGCCTATTGATGATTTTGGGATATCTGGAATAGATCTCAATGATTGTGATAAAGTACTCAGAGAACTAAAGGTCGATGGGCAATTTGAACAGATTGTTCATCTAAAGGGAGGAACAAGTCAAGCAAAGAAACAACTCAAATACTTCATTAAACAAGACCTTCAGTTCTTTGCAGACAAAAGGAATGATCCAGCTGAGGACCACCTCTCAAAAATGAGCCCATACTTGCATTTTGGTCAAATATCTCCAGTATACATTGCTCTCGAGTTACAAGGAATCAGTGACTTAGAGACCGGCTCCTTTCTTGAAGAACTCATCGTAAGAAGAGAGTTGAGTATGAACTTTGTCTTCTTCAATAGAAATTATGACAACTTCGAGTGTCTACCAAATTGGGCAAAAGAAACTCTAGAGCTTCATTCCTTTGATCACAGAGAATATGTATACTCTTACAAGGAACTGGAACAGGCTAAGACACATGATCCATATTGGAATGCGGCTCAAAGAGAGATGGTGAAATTTGGTAAGATGCATGGGTACATGAGAATGTACTGGGGAAAGAAGATACTTGAGTGGAGTGAGTCTCCATTTGAAGCATATGTAACTGCTGTCAAGTTGAATGATACTTACGAACTTGATGGAAGAGATCCAAACGGATATGCAGGCATTGCTTGGTGTTTTGGTAAACATGATCGTGCATGGAGCGAGCGACCAATCTTCGGCAAAGTTCGTTATATGAATAATAAAGGGCTCAAGAGAAAGTTCGATATTGCTGCATATGTTCAACGAATAAATGGTTCAGAGTAGTTGGTGACCTGAGTCTAATTTTTCGCGTGGATATATCCCCCATCAATCAATTTACAGGCAACATCTCTGAATCCCGGACATTTACTCCAACGCATCTTGTACTCACAGTTTCTACACTCTCTAAATATCTCCAGGCTCCTCTTGATGTTCAGCAGGGTTATGAATCCAAGATAGAGAATAAGGATGAACAGAAGTTTGAGGGCTAGAGTAAAAGAAACTAGCTCGATGAGAAGAATCGACCAACATATACTTGCAAAACCTGACCCAAGTAGAAACTTTGAGAGTATCTTTGCTCTTTTACGATTCTCAGTGATACCAGTAGAACTTACAAGAAAATAGACAATAGACAGACCAACTCCACCCCAGAATAGATAGAATCGATTCAAGAGAGTGGGATTAAAAGTCCAGATTGCAAAGAGAAAGAGCATGGTTCCAAAAAATGAAATCGAGTTGAATGTACATCCGATACACCATTTTCTCCCCCTAATTGTCACAATATGCCCATCAAAGTGAGAGCAAAAGGGATGGTGCGCTGTAATGAATGGGTCTGTGATCTTCACAAAATGAATAGGGTGGCGAACCACTCGACGCATATCGAGTAGGAGTTCGCCACGAGTCACATCATCAAGGACGTCTTCGCAAGACCTTGAGTTCTTGCTATTCTCGTCCACGTTCATTACGACCTAGCACTCTATGGCATGAATGGAATTAGAGCACCAAAGATGGCTGCAATGATTGTACCAAAGAATAGCATTAAGATCAGAATCATCACTACAATCTGGATAATTCCACCAACAATCCAAGCAATCAATGCCCCGCCCCAACCAACACCATGTCTACTCTTGATAAAATACCAAGCCAGTATACAGCCTAGGCAGGGAATCCAAATCACGAGTGACATGAGAAGAGCTGTGACAAAGGTGTCACCTATATCTCGATTCTTACCATTTACAACACCCAGACCAACTCCAAGGAATAGTCCTTGAATGAGTAGGTTCAGAATGAAGATCAGTGCAATCATCAACAGGATTGCATCAAGTCCAAGTCCAAATAGCCAAGGTTGCATTCAGTCTCTCCTCCAGAGAATCTACAGACTGGACCATAACTCCGGGTTAAATATATACCGAGAAATATTGATTGGAATGGAGTGTCTAAATTGCAGAAGAGAAATCCTCGAGGTGCACTTGAGGACGAACCATATTCTTGGAAGAAAGCAAATGGAGAGGTCCATATCTTTTGGAACGGATCTTGTGTGACTATTCTGAGAAAGGCACGTGCTCTAAAGTTCATAGAACAGATTGCAGAGGTGGGTGGAATAGAAGCTCAACTCATTATGGCAAAGACCACAGGCAATTTCAAGCGAGGCAATGAGAGATCGCGCAAGTGATAGACAAAGGGATATGCATCAGATGAATCGTGCCATGAGACTATCAATAATTTGATCTATATTCCCAGCATTTACTCCTTGGTCTCGAACAATCATTCTTACGCGTTCGAGTCGTCCAGTATTCTGCATATCATCGATCTTCTCAAAGATATTCAATCTTCGACCTAAGCGATAGAGAAGTTGGTTCTCTGAGTCTAAATCTAAGAATCGCTGGAGCTTCTCAATTAAGCGGCCTCTGTCATTAGGCATTTGTCCTTCAATATCTGTGAAAAGGTTCAGTATATGATCGCTTACAATTCTACTAGTAATGGCATCTAGGTTCTCAATGAGTGTGATAAGTTCTCGAGTCAAATCGATGTCATTAATTCGGTGGAAATCTCCATGTTCATATACCTGATAAAGCGGTGCACGGGGAGTCAGTGCAAGGGGTCGCAGTCGTATGAAATGAGGATCTATCTGGTTCAACGCATCCGCAGTTTCAATTGCATGTTCATGAGATAATTCACGTCCGCCCAGACCAGGCATCACGTATTCGGATAATTCAAGGCCTACACGTCGTACTCTTTGTCCTGCCTTGATATGAATGTCCTTTGATGCCCCTTTCTTTACCAGTTTGAGAACTGAATCGGAGCCAGACTCTAAGCCAACATGCACTCTTGTGAGACCTGCATTTTTAATGTGCATAAGTTCCTCATCGCTCATTTTGTTCAGTGTACTGGAGCGAGAGTACGTGGTCACACGGTCAATCCATGGGAAATTCTCACGAAGATGCTCTAGAATTTTGACAATATCATAAGTGCCCATGAGAAGAGCATCAGCATCTTGAAGGAATACAGAGGTCATCCCATCTCTGAACCATTTCAGTGCATAATCAAATGCTGGAAGTTCCAGGGGGTCAACTTGTTTTGTGAGATCCCACAGCTGTTGAGGGGTTGCATTCATTGGAGAATCGAAGGTATCTCTGATCTTCAATAGATGTTTACTCACGAGATCTATGTCATGGATGATGTCATCGACATTACGAAGAGAGAACTCGGAGGTCTTGTATACAGGACAAAAACTACATCGATTCCATTGGCAGTTTCGAGTGACTCTAACTAACAGACTATATGCCTCACTGGGGGGTCTGATTGGCCCGACCTCATATCCGTAGTAGGAGTTCACTTATTGCGCCTCTCTGCGTTGTTCATCGTATCCTCATAAGAATCTGTACTTATGCGTTAAGCTTTATCAGATTTCAAGCATATTCCATTGTGAAGGAACGATAGATGAGTAGATTTCGTGGTTTCTTACGCATCTGGCATGCAGACAGAGTCTTGTCAGGGACAACTTGTCCATTCTGTCAGGCAAGCTTTGATCTAGAAGAACAGGATAACAGAAGTGTCTTGGTTACTTGTCCTAAGTGCGGCAGAAGATTCAGACCTAGTTGAACATTATTCCCCTTCGATTTGCTTCATTCTCAATCGTCTGTCAAGTCTCAAAAATATGAGATAGAACACAATTGGAGCGATTACCCAGACAGCCTGAGGAATCAAGGTATAACCAACTGTTGTTGCAGAACCGGGTAATGGTGGAATGATGACAGGATTCCATGGTAGTGGTTCATAGATCCAAACACGACCGTTAAATAAGTACTCAACCAATAATTCGGAACCTATCCCCCAGCTCCACATTATCGAGAATTCTCTCCAATTCCACTTTATGAAACGAGACTCTGGACCAAGTAGTTTGAGGCAGAACCACACGCCAACCATGAAAATCCCACCATCCCAGATGGAATGACTGAGCTTCTTTGGCCATCCAGATAGACCCCAAGGCCATTCTACAGTAGCGTGTGCAAAACTATCACCAAGGAAATAGAATGTAAACTCCCACGTTGCACCAATCAAACAACCAATCCAGAACATGCAGAAGTATGATTTAGGTATCTTCCCTTTTGAATAAGCCCAAGAGAAATAAGCAATGAGGAGGCCTGCGACAGCGAAGTCGCCAATCATGAAGACGTAATTAATCGGTTCAAGCTGCATGAAAACATAATGAATAATCCTTTACTTAACTATACTCGTATGCATTGATTTCGACCATACGATAGGGGGAAGCGGCTCTTCATGAAGAATGTGGAATTTTTCAGAGGTTTCTAGATGCATTCTAAGACTGTCAACATATGCACGCAATTTTGTTTCACTATCTGAATGACCCAGACTGAAGGCATTTGGTCCAACAGGACGCCCCTGTTTAAGAGTAGTATAGAAACAAGCCTCGATTCCCTTAGCTCCAAGCCTTTGCGCCCTTTCGCCCACGGTCATAATGAGATCCAAATCTTCCTGTGACTCGACAACCATGTAGTAGGTTGGTCGATGTGGTAGCGATGTGTCCGTAAATCTTACAATACGAGATCCTTCTGGAAAACGTGTGCCAAGACAGGTATTGCATCGCCATTCACCACTCTCACAGAATGAGTCGTAGACATACTGGAGATTATCAGTTGATCCGCATGAACCACATTGCTTGACCATTTTGACACCTCAATGTCACTCTAAAACGTGAAATCAGATGGAACATGAAGAACTTGAGATGTTATATTCTCTCAGTGATACAGACTTGTATGGGAAAAATCGGAAAATTGAACAATCTTTGGAAGTATATACCAGAATGATAGTTGTTTTTTTTTATCAGGAGGTGAGCTTTTTGAATCAATATTCTAAAATACGATGGGGTGTATTGGATAAGCATCATTTAATGGCATCAGGTGAACGTTTTGCCAAATCTGAACGATAGCACAAAGACGCTATCAGAATTTGGACTCTCTCCATATGAGGCAAGAGTCTATCTCTCTGTACACAGACTTGGTCTCACTACTGCCAGTAACATCGCGAAAGCCACAGGAATTCGTCGTGAGGAGGTCTATAGAACAATCCCGAAGCTTGAGAGAGCAGGATTTATCGAACGCGTTTTGGGTAGACCTTCTAAAGTTAGAGCTTTGCCAATTGAAGACGTATTATCTATTCTAATTGAACGTAAGGAAGAAGATGCCAACAATGAGATTCGTAGGTTATTAGCAAAGAAGAACGAGCTATTGAAGAAATTCCAGCAAGAACCAGAAGATACAAAAATTACAGAAGAAAAACCACATTTCACGTTGATATCAGAGAAAGATGCTCTGGAAAAGAGGATAACATTCCTGATCAACCGTGCAGAGTACTCAGTCGACTTTGTTGATACTTTTGAGAATGCATTTAGATTTGTGTTAACATTCGCAGATGATCTCATAATGGCAAAGAAACGAGATGTGAAGATCAGAATAATTACTGAATATCCAGATAATGCGAATCTCATTCCTGATACCTTAAGGAAGCACCTGCCAGAAGACTCGTTTGAAATACGATATTTTGAATCATTAACTGGAAACTATGTTATCTTCGATTCACATCAGGCATTGATAACAACTTCTTCTGGAAGTACGATTCCAGACGGTAGATGTCTTTGGACTGATGATTCAAGCTTAGTAGGTATCGTGCAACGAGACTTTAACGAGCTTCATCACGAATCCATTGATTGGAGGGAACATAAGGCAACATCAGATGAAAAATTGATGAGAATTCTGAAGCGATTGAAGCCGAGAGACCATGTGATTCTCATATACGAGTCAAGGGAAGCAAAACATAACACATTGTTCTCTTACATAGATAGGGGACTTAAGAGAGGAGAGGCTGCAATATATGTCTGTTCCGAGGAGTCAACTGGGGATATAAAAGCAGCAATGAAAGATTTTGGAATCGATGTTATTAGGTATGAAAACAATGGTGCTCTGAATATCATGTCATATGATGAGATGTATATCAAGGATGGTAATTTCAATATTGATAATGTAATGAATAGTTGGAGCGAGGCGTATGACCAAGCTATGTCAAAGGGATTCAGTGGAATGCGGGTCACTGGAGAAATGAGTTGTTTTATAGACCACAATCTTGTTGAAGAACTGATAGAATATGAACACAAACTACATGCTGTTCTTGACATTCCCATGACAGCTATTTGTGCATACAATGCAGATACACTGACCAAGGTGGACAACCCAATAGATGTCTATTCTGAACTGGTCAAAGCTCATGGAAAGGTTCTCTTTGCTGGAAAAGACAAGAGTATAGGAAAGATTGAGATTAGAGCAGGTTAGTTCTCAATTCACATCGGAATGTAGATCCATTGACGCATATCTTGTAGACACGGATATCGTTTGATTAACTTCTTCTTGAGTAGTTTTCGTAAGGCATACCTGACCGTTCTTGGAGCAAAGGACACCTCATCAAGCAACTGCTTTGGTGTCACACCATTTTGTCCACTAGTTCTTAATATCGAAAGAACAATAGCTTGGCTTTTAGTGAGCTTGTGGGCCTTCGTTTCATGCTGAAGCTCAGTAGTACTTATCATGAGTATCTCCCCATAATTTCAAAAAACATCTATGTAAAGAAGGATTTAAGCATGTGTGACTGTGATGCTACAGTAACAATAACAATAGTAAACAGAAGAGTAGACATCTATCGACTATTCTTTAACCAGTCCAATGTTTCCCTTGCTTCATGCTCATCTTTAAAGAAACCAAGCTTTCTATATACTTCTACTGCGAATTCTGCGTAAGCTTGTCCACGAGCAGTGATAATGTTTCCTTCCACGATGACATCCTCGTCAGTAATAATACTACCATCAAATACACGCGGTGCGTCTTCAGGAGCATAACCATGGGCAATTCTTTTGCCATTAAGGAGTCCTGCATGGGCTAGAAACCCGGGACCACCACAGATTGCTGCAATTAATCGTCCATTTGCGTTTACACTCCTCAAGAAATCATGAAAATCGGTGCGGTCTTTATACGGTTCTGGGTTCCCGCCAGGAATAACGAGTAAATCAACATCATTTGCATCGACCTCGTCGATAGAACGATCAACCACAACCTTCAGTTGTTCCTCACAGCTTTGAAAACCGCGTTCGAATGAAAAGGTGATAACCTCACTCTTCTCTCGTAGAAATAGAAGAAGTGGTGCTATCTCAAAATTTGCGAACTTGTCATAGAGAAAAACATACGTCTTCATCAGAAATCACGGTGGGAGGGCTAGAGGAAAAAATAAAGAGCATGCTTTAAGCAATATCATCTTTATTTTAATAGGTGACAGTGTATGATTTAGTCTCAAATAGTTTTTGAAATATCGAAGAGCTTAATTCTCGGTGACGATATACGCTTTGTAAGGTTGATACAAATGAAGATGGAAAGATCCATTTGTTGCAAAGAGATTATGAAAGCTGATGTTTTGGACTCAAAGGGTCTGAAGATCGGCAATATCGGAGATTTGACTTTTACTTTCGATGGTAACTTGAAAATCTCAAAATTCATACTTGCAGGTCCTAGATGGGAGGAACTACTTGAGTCCCTCAAAATTAGGGAGGATAGAGACCCAGTTTTTGATAGTACGTTGATTAAGAGAATCGATACTAACGTTCACTTAGATACGTCTGTAAATAGCCTTAAGACGACTCTGGACAAGGGCGCAATTTCAGAGGATGAAATTCGCTACTCAACTCTTGAAAAGACAAAAATCGTTGACAAGGATGGACACAATATCGGGCATGTCATAGATATTGATTTTGACATGGATGGTTCTGTTTCGATGATTGTCGGTGGAGGATTCATTGAAGAGAAACTTGAAGCCCTAGGTTTGAAAACAGATGTGGATATAATTGTTCCCGGAAATACGATAGATTCTATCAAAGATGAAATCCATCTGAATGTGTCGAAAGATGATCTTGACACAACGATGGAAGACGCTGTAAAGTCTAAAAAAGAGATGAAAGCCAGAGACTCAAAAGAAGTTACTAGGCAAGTGACAAAGGTCCATCTCTTTACCCATAGACCGTTTTGAAACCTTCAAGAAGGGCCAGAACTAGCAAAAATGGGTGTGATCTGACTGATACGTAAAAGGTACCAAATATTACTCGTTCTTCTAATTATCCTAGTTCTGTCACTCTCTGCGAGTTGGTACACTCGTAGAGCATTTGGAGATATCGTTATTGAGAAACATGAGATAGTGAGAAGTAATGGGCGAGTGGTTAGTTTTAGAACATACAGACCTACAGGGGACACGTATGGTCAGCCACTTCCCGCAGTCCTCACAATCCATGGAATATCAAGTTCTGGGGCAATGATGGATTCGTTCAATATTGAGCTTGCACGTAGGAACTTTACAGTGGTTTCAGTGGACATTGCTGGCCATGGGAGGTCTTCAGAACGTTTTGGTTTCGACACTTTTTTCGAAGCAGTTATGGATGCATATGAAGCTGTCAGATACGTACAGCTTAATGATCCAAACACCGATGATACAGTCTATGGTGTATTAGGTCACTCCTTGGGGGCTGGGATTACACTGCTCTTCAGTAACGTATCAGTAACTCCTGAAAGCACCATCATCATTGGAGGAGGAATGGGAGACCAATTTGGTGGGCTTGTTTTGCCAATCAATCAATCGACACCACGGAATCTCATGATTGCTTCAGGCACGTTCGATGAGCTTGTCACACCAGCATTAGCATTAGAAACACTTCAGACTGCAACTGGTATGAGTACTCCCAGTCCCGGAGTAATCTATGGTAACTTTACAGAAGGTACTGCAAGAAAACTCGTCTTCAGTAACACGAACCATTTGTTTGAGATGTCGGATGCAGTCATCATATCCGAATCAATAGACTGGCTAGGGAGGGCTCTTCAGGGAGAGGCTCAAACTGAGCAATCAATGTTGGACCCCACTCAACATATCTATCAATTTGTTTCACTTTTGGATGTTATTGCATCAATCTCCTTTGTTTTGTCAATCTTCCCAATTATCCTCATCACAAATTCACATCTTCCAAGTCATCTCACACCACAGAAGATGTATGAAGTACCTGCAGCTCTTGAATCAAGACCATCTTTGCGTTATAGTCTGATCATCGGTACAGCGACCTCTATCTTGCTACTAGTCTTAATGCTTATGGGTTTCATATTCGAATTCTCAGGTCTCTCGCTCATTCCCGTGTCTTTTGGGACTGCACTTTCGCTTATTTCCATCGTAACAGGGGTGACTGTTGTCCGACTATCTAGAAGAATACTAGGAAGAGAACTAGTAGGAAAGCTAACAATAGAATTCACATCTGGACGACAGCATTACCTCAGGAATCTATATAGGTCATTCATTCTTATTCTTCCAGTTTTAATATGGATATTTGGATTCTCAATTGTGACCAGAAACCTGCTGGATAACCCCCTCATAATCACATTTGCAGCTGATAGTGGCGCAGCCATCTTTAGATTCATCTATATGATCCCATTGACCTTCCTTCTGTTGCCGCTCTTCTATAGTGATACAATTTGGTTGAATGCGACTGTTGGAATTACTACTGAATGGTCTTCCTTACAAGATATAGCTACAAGAGGAATAAAAGCTATAGTTAGTCGTTTATTGGGATATATGCTCCTGGTTATTTTTCTGTATGTCCCATTCCTAGCTGGAGCTCAGCTTGGTTTTGTCATGTTCATCGCACTACTCATGTTGCCTTTCGCAGTATTGTTTGGCTTAGCTACACTAATTTCAGTGTGGGTTGGAGGAATAACAAGAAGCACACTCACCCCAGCTCTACTAAATGCAATGATTTTTGCTATCGTAATAGTGAGTATCTTCCAATTGGTCTGAATACATCAATCCAGTTCATCTCCGGTCAATCCTAGGTGCAATGTAGATACAATGCCTATTATCCTTGAACTTGACAGGACCACGATCATAGGTCGCAGGCTGTAACTGGTCTGTTGCAAATATTGCGAATGCATATAGTAATAGACCAGAGTCGTATGAATTACCTGCAATCTTGAAATTCAGAGGACAATAATGGACTCTTTCGATAACATCACTCAATTGTACAGGTGAAGATGTAGAAGTAAATCTTGAATCATTATTTAATGTTGAGTCATTTACAGCAATTGTCTTGCATTGACTTACCCAAGTTTCATCAGTAGTCTTTTCGAAATGAATAACGCATGCGCGAAGAGTATTCAGGTATTCGATTCGCTCTTCAAGTGTTTTAGCTTTGTAGCTTGCATCATGAATGAGTGATTCAATAATATCTGCAAAGGCAATATTGGGATATCTCTTTTCAATATTAGCGCACTCGTTGATTTTCCGTTCAATCCACCTTGAGTCGATAGATGGGTCTGTGAGTATCTCAGAACACCCTTTTCGTAATTTTGAAGATTCATTCAATGATAGAGATTCACAGGTTTCAAACATAACGAGAGGCCAAGCTGATTTCTTTAGAGATAGAATCATCTCATCAGCTCTCTTATTGATAGCATCATTGATTGCCCTACTACTTGCAAGAAATGGGAGTACTGATACTGAAGTACAGACCTGCCAGGGGTTTTCGCTCTCAGTGATGTATCTTACTGCCAGAATCTCGATAACATCAAGAAGCTCAGGCTTCTTGAGAAGAATGAAAATTGGTAGTGGAGAATCAGCTTCTTCAACAAAGGCACTCATAATCTCGCGAGTCCGTTGATGTTCTTCCTTTTCCTTCCAATAGGATAAGATGACTTCAGTATATTGACCGCTCTCTGATTGATCAGCTATTTCCTTTGTTGCAACCATTGCAGCAATATTTGAGAGCTGCTCAGCAAGAGCCTTACGAATTCCTGAACTGCTCCAAAGCTCTTGGAATTCCATGACGTGCAAGAACCAGAATTCGAATCTCTTGCTTGACTGGATTGATTTCTGAATTGTGTCCTTCGATTTCTCAACATACGTGTTGATGATCTCTAGATGAAAGTCAGTACAAGTTCGTTTCTTCTTTGCCAGCACTGCTAATATATCGCAACACATAGAATCGAGGATTCCAGAAACAGTTTCTCTCCATTGTTGATTCTCATTGAATTCATCAATATTTGATAGTAAAATATCAACTAGTTCAAAGTCAGATGTAATTTCACGTAGTAGATTAATTATCTGTTTTTGATAAATATGAGTGTATTTATACAATGAAAATCCATTGATTAGAGTGAGTAGATTTTCTAATTTCTCCATGTTTGGAACTGAGAGGATGTCAGGTAGCAATTTCAGTGCCATTAATTCAGATAATCTGAGTTTCTCATAGAAGAAGATGCTTGAATCAAGAGGAAATAGTTCCAGAATCTCTCTGTAGTAAGATGGATCCTGTGCCAATCGATTTCTCAAAATCGTATAGACATAATCAGTATCCTTCAAAGCAATAATCCAATCTAATAGAACCTTATCATCAGATAATCGTAAAGGAACTTCAAGAGGCTCTTTGTGTACACCACAGTCTCGAAGTGCTTGGACAATCGTAGGTATCTTTTCAGGATGGTATTTACCTAGTGTATGAAACAATCCTTTCTCATTGATACGTTCTAAAAGAGCTTGTTTGATTTCATCAATTTCAATAATCCAAGGCGAAGAACTTCGTATATTCGACGAAATAGGATGAACTTGATTTGTGTATCCAATATCGAATTCGTCATAGACCAAATACCGGAGAATATCAAAAACATTCTCTCTGTCCCGGATTGCTTTCACAATTCGAGGGACTGCCCTTTTAAGGGCTCTTTGGAAATCTTCACTCTTGAAACTATCTGGAAAAGTTCTCAATGCGTGAATAATCAGCCATGGTCTAGAATCACTATTTAGGATTCTGGCATAATCACTGCGTATATACATCCCAGACCCCATCCTATAGTAGAGTGTTGGTATAGACCTATATAAAATACTCTCACAAATTACAAATCGATTGTCTTCATCAAGAAGGACTCGAGATTTGCCGTGAAATCTTCTAGTATTGAATATACGCACTTTATTTCATGTAATGCCTTTAACAGATCACGAGAGTCTTGATTATTAGTGTCTATTTTTGAGATGAGTTCTATCACCTTACTGCGCACTGATTTTGAGTATGAAACAGAGCGACTGTAATGACTAGTCAGCAATCCGCCTAGTGAGATATTTGGTAAGTAGATCTTTACTCTAGATCCCGAAACTCGCTCTACACGAAGTAGTTGTCGTTCAAGCCCATGACTCAAAATTTCTGAGATAGTACTTCTAGACAATTCTGTAGATTCTTGAATTGCTTCCTGCGTGGAAGAACCATCTATCATCACACTATGGATTACCATGACCAAATGAGCAGCACTCTGGGAAAAGAGAGGATTGATGCTTCGTTGGATTCCCTTAGAGAATTCTCGTTTCAAAGCTAGAAACTCAGAAGGAAAAACATGCTGAGCTTGTGTTGATTCCTGCGACGAGAGGTTTGTAGGGCTTATATGAGATAGTATTCTGGTAATTTCATTGATTTTTATCTTTGAGAGATCTGAGAGATAAGATTCACTGAATTTACCTGTCTCAAGTGACTTTCTTAAAAGTTCAATGCTCCTTTTTCTCACATCTTCCATGAAATTGAGTAATGATAATAGTCCCTTCAAATGATTACTAAAACGAGTCACGGACTTATGTTTTCTTGGAAGAGACTCGGTTCTGTTCAAGAGTTCCTTTACCATCTGCTTATCGATATCTGAAACATCTGTTCGCTTTTTCATTAGCATTAAGACGAAGTCTTCTGGAGATCCGTTGAAGGTGTAATACTTCTTTCGATCTCCTGTTTTCTTGATAGTAGTCACTGGCATAACAAGCTGAATTTTCTGAAGGGCAATTGAAACTGCCGCTTGCGAGTAATTAGTCAATTCAACTATTCTATCCTGGGATACAGAATCATGCTCTATAAGTAGACAGGTTAGAACACCAAAGAAGTTACGAGGATATGCGTCTCTGCTATGAAGCCGTTCCATAAAGGCGATGAAATCTCGCTTTACTTCCTCTGGGGTCATCTATTGATACAACTCGCTTTTGTCGATAATGAATAAATGGTAATATAGATTGCAGTTCTTGCTTATTTCGTAAATATTTAAAAGTTATGAAATATAATAATTCTGATTAAAATGCAACTTGAAACAGGACAAATTGAGCATTTCAGAAGACCAATTACATTGCAAGAACGACGGTTCCTTATGGGAGCTGTTTCACATATTTCACTGGTAGCTAGATTCAATGGACAGATATCAGAACAAGAATTACGAAGAGCAGTCGATAAGACATTGGAAACGTACCCACTCTTTGCTACCAGGATAGACTCATACTCAGATCCGAAATGGGCAATCACAAAAGGTGCTGCTGAAGTGCCCGTCAAAGTATATGAACGCTCATCAGATGAATACTGGTTAGACGTTCTCAATCTGGAACATGCCATACCAATTAGGCCAACCAAAGGACCCTTGACGAGATTTATTCTTGTACAGGGTCTTGAAACTTCTGAACTCATTATATTCTGTCATCATAGCATATCAGATGGGAGATCACTAGAACTTGCCTTACGTGAAGTCCTCTTACACCTTGGAGACCCCAATCGTGAACCACCACAGATGTCAGAAGTACCTGTTCACCTTCCAGAGATCTTTCCTGATGGAATATCTCAGAGCCGCATCAAACGGTGGCTCATTGGTATAGTGAATAAAAAATGGGACAAAGAGAAAATACTCTTTGACGAGGAAGATGTCACAAATATCGAGGAAGTATTCTGGAAAAATTCTAGATATTGTGTTGAGTCGGTGATGCTTTCAGAGGAGGAAACCACGCAACTAATCAACGTTTGTCGAGAGAACGAGGTCACCGTAAATTCTGCTTTGGTGGTGGCCTTGCTTAAGGCACGCATTGAAGCTCTCGGCCCATATAATGGAAAGGTAAAGGTTGGAACCGCAGTAGATACACGAGAGCGATTGAAAGCCCGTGTTGGAGATGCTGTAGGACTCTATGCAGGTGGATCTCTTTTTACGTTTGATTATGATGCGAAGCAATCATTTTGGGAGAATGTCAAGAGCTATCACAAGCAAGTTCGAAAGCAGATGGAAAATAACAAGATCTTTAGCTCAATCCTTGATCAATACCTCATAGACCCAACTCTGTTCGAGGCTTTGTGGTTTAAGGTTGTATCACCGCTAGTGGAACCTCATCAGAGTCGATATGAGAAACTCTCCACGTATGCCAAGCAAGAAACTGGATTGGTATCTAAATACGTGAGTAAGATGGAGAATAGCGCACCAAACGTGATGACAACAAATCTTGGAAGACTAAGCATTCCATCAGAAGTAAATGGAATCAAAATAGAACGCGTATTCTTTACACCATCCTCAGGACTGAAATTGGAGATTGCCGCAGGCGTGGCTACAGCAGCAGGAAGATTGACTCTCACTCTGAACTATCATAATGGCTACTTCGATGAAGATAGAATGAAACTATTGTGTATTCAGACAGAAGAGGTCCTAAAGGGAATAATTTCATGATCAGAAAGGATTCATCTCTTACCCCAACAGAACTCATTCGATATGGAACATATTTTCGATCATTAGAACAATTAAGATTAGAAATGGTGTTCAATCGATGTTGAGGGCACATTCTCAGAATTATTTCAATGTGAAACAGAATGTTGCGCCTTTTCCAGGTTCTGCCTCAGCCCAAATTCTACCTCCATGTCTGGTTACTATTCGCATCACTGTGGCAAGACCAATTCCTGATCCTTCGAATTCATCAAGCCCATGTAGTCTCTGAAATGGTTTGAACAGTTTCTCAGCATATGCCATGTTGAAACCCACCCCATTATCCCGCACATAATAGACCTCCTCATTGTCAACACGATATCTTCCAAAATGAATTTGAGGATCAGAAACTTTGGATGTGAATTTCCACGAGTTCTCAATAAGATTCTGTAATACGACTCTCATGAACCGTTTATCGCATTGTGTTACCACATCTGATTCTATTGATATTTGCAGAGATCGTTCAGAGTTCCCTTCTTTTAGTTCTGCTACAACTTCTTCTGCTAGTTTGGATAGGTTCACCTCAACTCTTTCCATTTCAGCTCTAGTAACACGAGATAGACCCAATGTGTCTTCAATTAGACCTGCCATGTTGGCAACCCCTTTTCGAATCCTATTCAGATAGTCATTACCAGCATCGTCGAGAGAGTTGCCGTAATCCTCCAAGATTGCTTGACTAAAGCCATCAATGATTCGTAGAGGTGCTCGTAGATCGTGTGAAACAGTATATGCAAAAGATTCCAACTCTTTGTTTGCTGCTTCTAGTTCGGCAGTCCTCTCTTTCACTCTCTTTGCCAATTCTTCGTTAAGTTTCCGCACCTCATTCTCTGCACGAACCCGTTCAGTGATATCAGTTATGACTGCGATAGTACCTTCAACTTCTCCTGCATTATCTCGAGAGGGGATTGCTGAAATCCTGACAATTCGTTCTTCTCCATCTTTTCGTATCATCCTGACTTGGTATGCTGAAGACCTTCCATGAATCCTGGAAGCTGTTTCCTTTATTATGAAATCAATATCATCGGGATGAATCATAATTCTTGAGTCAGTTCCTAGTAGCTCTTCTGTTTCATAACCTAGTATCCTACAGAAAGCCTCATTTACAAAGACAAAATTCTCATCCAAATCAACAATGGCAATGCCTTCAGGGAGATCTGTTAACAAATCACGATATCTTCTAATACTCATCCTATATGCTTGCTCGGTTTGTTTCCTTTCTAGGACTGTGACCAACAATCCAGAGATAGTTTCATAGAAGACACTATCTCGAGCATTAACCATACCCGGCTTTCTAGACCCACTCGAGAATGTTCCGATTATATTCCCATCCGTACCAATCAATGGCATAACGAGCAAGGATCGAAATCCCAACTGATGGACGTAAGGATATTGTTCCAAATCTAAATCTAATGTGATATCCGGTGATATAATTCGTTCTTTAGTTTTACAGACTCTGCCGACTATATATGAGTCAGTTATTTCACTATCAAGTGGAATATCACTCATAGCCACACTTGCAGGGACACCAAACCATGCAGTAGGTCTTAGGGTGCACTTCTTGAAATCGACGAGATCAATACTCCCAATTTCAAGATTCATAGCTTGCATAAATCCGTGTAGAATTTGTCGAGCCATCTCTTCAGTTTCATTAGCTAGGATAGCTGATTCAGCTATGCTTCTAAATGATGCACGTTCTCGCCTAAGTGCCTCTACAGCTAAATATCTCTCACTTATATCAATTACACTCAATTGGACTGCATCCTTATTCTCGTATAGAATTCTACTTCCAAAAATCTCGAACCAGGATGTAGTGGATTCATCATATATAATCCGTATCACAATAGGGGCTTCCTCATGACCTTCAAAACATTGGGCGATAAATCTGTCAGTTGATTCTAAATCTTCAGGATGAATGAGCTTTATTACTCCACTAAGATCCATTGATGTTAACTCGTCTACGCTTCTATTGAGTAGATGCGATAGCATACTATTTGCAAAAATGATAGTTTTTTGTTCGGAGATTACTGCGATTCCCATGAGTGATTGTTCAATTACTGAGCGATACCGAGATTCAGATTCTCTCAAGGCTTGTTCAATCAGGATTCTACTTGTGACATCCGAAAGCACAGATTGTCTATGGGTGATGTTGCCTTGCTCATCCCTCCTTAGCACAGTGAAATCAGATATCCATCGAACCTCTCCTGACTTTGCTACTATTCTATAGGGTTCATGTGTGTAACTATCACACAATCGATCAGCACTGAATCCACGAACCTCATTTCGAACGCGTTCCCAATCATCAGGGTGAATAAGGTTCTTGTAACTTATATGCCCAGACTTTAGCTCCTCCAGTGAATATCCAAATAGATCATGAACATTTCCAGTTACAAACTCGACCGGTCGATTTGGTTCATTTCTCCATAGGAATGCCACTGTTGTACTAAGATTGATAATATTGAATGCTAGTTCTAGATCCCGAGCTGCTTTTACACGACTTGTTATCTCTCGGATAACTGTTACAACGTTTTTACCATCTTCATGAGGAGAAATGTTACTGGAGAACCATCTTTCTCCACTCTCATCGGGTAGGCAATAATCGAATGTTTCACTAACACCTGTTGTTCGTACTCGTTTCATACTTTCTAAGAATGGAATAGAAACATCCAAAGGCAAAACCTCTGTGATGGGCTTTCTGAGGAATTCAGAAGGTCGCACATAAAGAAAATCCTCGCTCTTGGCGAAATAATCCACATATCTTCCTTCTTCGTCAAAGACAAAAACAAGATCATCAAGAGACTGCAATAAGGTTCTAAACTTCTGTTCGCTTCTTGCTAACTCAAGTTCTGCTTTCCTCTTTTCCGTGACATCTTCTGCAGTTCCTAAGACTCCAATAATGTTATTGTCGAGGTCTGTGAGAGGAACCTTGATGGTTCTAAATAGCGCATCAGTTCCATCTGCCTTTCTCATATGTTCGATGTTATCATACCTTTTTATTGATCCACTTAGAATAAGTCTATCGGCCTCCAGAAAGACCTCTGATTCTGAAACTCTCCAAGGCATCTCAAGGTCATGTTTTCCAATTAGCTCATCTGGACTGCCAAAACCTGCATTGATTGCAAAGACCGGATTACACCCTAAATATCTTGATTCTGTGTCTTTCCAGAAGACATATTGTGGGATATTGTTCATAACCAGTTTGAACATTTCTTGTGATTGCTTTAGTTCTTGTTGCGTTACTCTCTTCTCAGTAATATCCTCACCAGAACTGATAACTCCGAGCGAATTTCCTTCAGCATCTTGTAATACTGCGCTTTGCCATGCTATTAGTCTTTCATCTCCAGTTTTTGTAAGTAATTCTCTCTCAATGTATTCGATAGCATCAATTCTACCATCTATTAACTTGCGGAAATTAGTTACGACCTGATCACGTGTTGATATAGGAATGTAATCAAACCATGATGTTCCTAGAAGTTCATCTTTTGAGTATCCTAGGACTTCTGTTCCCTTTCGATTTATGAGAACTATCTCGCCATGTGCATTGAGGACCAAGAATATGACGCTTGCCATTTGAAGATACATTTCAACTCTATTTTGTTCCTCCTTCAATATGCCTTCTGCGTGAACTCCCTCTATAGCAATAGTATTGTAAAAGAACATTAGGGATGTGACTTCATTATCAACAACTACGGGACTAACACGAAGTTGAATCCGTTTATCGGCGCCTTCTTTGAAAATGAATTCCCTGATTTCAAGTGATTGGACAACCTCTGTAATTATTCTTCGATATTCATCTCGAAGCTCATCTCTCACTAAATCATAGACACTCTTTCCTTTCAAATCGTAAATGGTAAATCCAAATAATTCCCTATTTGTATAGAATATCTTCCCATCAGGCGTTGACATGAAGATTGGAGTAGGAACGTTCTCAAGAATTGCAGAGATCAGGGAAATTTCATCATCGATTGCCATGGGTTGTTCATACTCCTTGAAGAGTGGGTTTGAAAGGAGAATGAATTGATATTTAATCTAATTCCGACTTTATATAATGAAAAAAATAGTTCTTCGATTGTAACCAACACAAATGGACTCAATCATACGCACTCCCATACTATTCCACAAATTTAGAGTGGAATGTTTCCATGTTTCTTTGGAGGACGTGATTTTCTCTTACTCGCAAGCATATCAAGTCCGCTGCAGATCAAAGGTCTTGTCTCTCTTGGAAAGATGACTTTATCGATGTAGCCAAGACCTGCTGCGATATAGGGATTAGCAAACTTCTCCCTGTATTCTTTCACAAGCTCGGCACGTTTTTTCTCTTTGTCCTTCGCTGCTTCTATCTCCTTCCTGAAGATGATATTGATTGCACCATCTGGGCCCATCACTGCGATCTCTGCCGTTGGCCATGCGTAGACAAGGTCAGCACCAATAGCCTTTGATGACATAACATCAAAAGCTCCACCATAGCCCTTTCGGGTAATGATCGTGATCATCGGGACAGTAGCCTCAGCGAAGGCATAGAGTATCTTTGCACCATGTCGAATAATGCCACCCCACTCTTGTGATATTCCTGGAAGGTACCCGGGTACATCCATGAAGGTAATGATTGGAATATTGAAGGCATCACAAAATCGAACGAATCTCGCACACTTGTCAGAGGCATTGATATCCAGGGTACCAGCAAGATGTGCAGGATTGTTACCAACAATTCCTACCGAGCGACCATCAAATCGTGCAAACCCAACTAGCATATTCTTCGCCCAGTGTTCATGGACCTCAAAGAACTCGCCATTGTCTACTAATTTTCTTACAACATCTTTCATGTCGTAGGGTTTGTTTGGATCATCAGGGACAAGATCATCTATGCTCTCATCAATATCATGTGGAGCATGTCCAGTATCAACACGTGGCGGTTCTTCCAAGTTATTCTGAGGGATGTAACTTAGTAGAGTACGTATCTGTTCAAAGCAGTGCTCCTCATCTTCGCTTGCAAACTGTGCTACGCCGCTCACTGAGTTGTGAGTCATAGCTCCACCAAGTTCTTCGAAGGTGACTTCTTCGCCTGTGACCGTCTTTATGACATCAGGGCCAGTGATAAACATATGAGCTATCTCTTTCACCATGATTGTGAAGTCTGTGACCGCAGGAGAATAGACCGCGCCACCAGCACAAGGACCCATGATTGCGGAGATTTGAGGGATCACTCCACTAGCAAGGGTGTTGAGTTTGAACACATCACAATACACTTTGAGCGAACGTATTCCTTCTTGCACCCTAGCACCAGCTCCAGAATTGATACCAATCATTGGAGCACCTGCATCCATAGCCATATTCATGATCTTGACCATCTTCTCGCCATACATCTCAGCTAACGAACCGCCCCAGACTGTGAAGTCTTGACTGAAGATGAAGACCTTTCGACCACTAATTGTACCAAATCCAGTTACGACACCATCACCAAGTATCTTTTGATTCTCCATACCAAAACCAGTCTCTCGATGAACTACAAACTCATCAATCTCAACAAAAGAACCAGGATCCAAAACTCTGTCCAGACGTTCTCTGGCAGTCAACCGACCTCTTTCATGTTCTTTTTTGATTCGGTCTTCTCCGCCTCCGAGCTTTGACTCTTCTCTGAGTCTGGTAAGTTCATCAAATTTGTACTTTCGATCGGTCATGTCCGGGGATGCTCCTATGGTTCTGCTGCTTGCATCAGTTCTCTCAGTTTTGAATGTTCTGTTTATTCATATATTTTCAAGGTATTAGAATATACATGATTCACATTGTTCATAGTGCGTCAAAGATGTACTTTTGGAAAAATTACTACAATGATACTCCCAACTGTATCATCATCATATGTAACATCATTGACTTCGATTTTTGAACCATATTTGCAGACTATTTGTTGCACAAGATGGAAACAGAGTCCGCCAGATCTTGGACCAATACCCATTAGGCTTTTCTTAACACTATCAGGCATGCATGGTCCATTACTAGTGATACTGAGTAGGTAGCTGGTATCTGTTTCTGCAAGGTTCATGTGGAGTCGTTTGTTTTCGTGGGGATTATGTTGGCATGTCTCGTGTAATAAGTCAGAGATTAGCTGTTCGAGATAATCATCAGCTAGTATTTTTGCTTCATCCAAATGAATTGATAATTGAAAGTCAACATCATCGAGAAGGATGATAGCTTGCATTACACACTCGTGAAGAACCTCATCAAGCATTCTTTCTCGAAGTGGGAGTGACGCAAGTTTCTCTATGCCGCGGGTCTCTGAAATAATCGCAGATGATTCCGAAACTGCCTGTAGAATGCTCTCCAATCTATGTTTAACAGAAATGTCTACCTGTGCATCTAACAGAAGCTCAGCTTCCACTTGAATCTTCTGAAGTTGATTGCGAATGTCATGTCTCATGATATCAAGATAGAGAACAGCTCTATCTCGTGTTGCTTGTACACTCTTCTCAGCTTTCTTCTGATGTGAGATGTCTGTAAAGACAGCAAAACTTCCCTCATACTCACCATTTTGGTCTAACAGAGGAGAAGCTGAGATCATCGTTGGAATTAGCCTTCCAGATTTGTGGATCATTGTGCTCTCATATCGCCCATTTTTCCCGGCTACTCGTTCTTTGATCTTATCAGAAACGGAATCAAAGGAGAGTCCATGGAAGATATCAGTTGATTGTGCACCCGAAAGCTCTCCGTCATAATAACCAAGCATTCTGCAAAGTGCGGCATTAGTAAAGGTAATTGTACCCTTGTCATCTATGATTCCGAGCCCTTCATTCATTGTATGAATTAAAGTCTGATACAACATCTTGCACTCACAGAGTGCATGTTTAGCCCGTTTCTCCTCGGTTATATCCAGAACCTGTGCCAGTATTTTCGTCTTACGTTCGCCATTATTAGGACGACAGGTGCTGATTCGCACGTCTCGTTGCTCATCAGGTTCGCGGATAACAATGGTCTCAAATGACATAGGTTGCGAATCAATGCATAATTCACTACTAGAACGATCTATTTGTGCAGGGAAGTGGTCTTGGTGGATAAAATCTCGAATGTCGTGGCTGACTATTTCCTTATGAGTTCTACCAAGTATATCACAGATTCTATCATTTACATATTCAACATGGCAGTTGTTTCCGATAATCGCAATTCCTTCATGAGAATTATCGATGACTTGTTCAAATGTCTTTGTTGATTTGAGAAGCTCATTATCATTGTAGTCTGTTGTCACCATCGTCCGGGTATTCTCCACAACTGTGTTGAGATTGTAGATTCATAGATTTGGTAACGAAATCTACGAATCGGTTCGAATGATCTTTTAGGGTTCAGGGCAAATCAAGCCCGTTTGAAACCGATATATATCATTACCGTGTTCAACCAGTACTCTTGTAGCAGAAGTGCATACTAATGTATTCAAAATGCGTACTCATATCATCAAACGGATTATTTAAATATCGTAATTATTCGATGATTGATGGTTTTCAAAGAATGCAAAGACCAAGTGATAGGTAAATGACAAAGAAGAGTGTAGACTCAGAAACCGCTGCAAATAATCAGTTTTCAACAAATAGTGAAAATAAAGTCAAGAGATTGAATAACTTCGAGAGATACTTGCCACTGTGGATTGGTATCTGCATGCTCGTCGGCATCCTGCTATCTCAATTGGTCCCAGGGATTGGAGAAACAATAAACTCCTGGCAGATTTCAGGTATTTCTATTCCAATTGGTATTTGCCTTTTTCTAATGATGTATCCAGCCATGCTGAATATTCAGGCTACGGAGCTTAAGAAACTGGGTAGAAATCCAAAGCCAATCATTCTTACATTAATATCGAATTGGATCATATCACCTATCATAGGATTCATGCTTGCACAGACTTTCCTTCCTGGTAATGAACAACTTATAGTTGCAGTGATTCTCTTGTCATCGAGCCCTTGCACGGCAATGGTCCTTGTTTGGGGATATCTTGCAGGAGGAAATCAAGAACAAAATGTGATTAACACAACTTTGAACACAGCAACCATCCTTGTACTCTATGCCCCTCTTGTTGCACTATTCACAGGGATTTCGAACATACCAATTGATCGGGTGTTACTAGTTGTTTCAGTGTTGATCTTCATTGGCGTACCGCTACTACTGGGATTGGTATCAAGAAGAGTATTGGTGAATAAGAAAGGACTCGATTGGTTCCAGAACAAGTATCGACCTGCTGTGGGTAATCTTGCACTGATAGCATTATTGACCACTCTGATTGTTCTTTTCTCGCTTAACGGAATGGTCATGCTTGAGCACCCAGATTTACTCGTACTGGTATCCATTCCCCTTCTTCTTGGTTTCATGATAGTCGTGGGTTACAACATTCTCATCACACGTCTAGCAAAACTAGCTTATCCAGAAGCTTCCATTACTATCATCATAGGATCATCGAGCCACTTCGAAATAGCCATCGCAACGGCTGTATCAATATATGGAGTCGGATCAGTCGCAGCTCTTGGAACAACCATGGGTCTCTTTTGGGAGGTTCCAATAATGCTAGGACTTGTCTACCTCGCAAAGTATTTGCGAAAGAAAGACTTCTGGATAGGGGAGCCCTAATAGAAGTGATAATCGTGAGTGATGATAAACAAATTGAAAGACGGGCAGAGTTCCATAGGGCATTGGCTAATCCAGTACGCTTACAGATAGCAGACTTTCTATTTGATGGAGAACAATGTCAATGTGATATCTTTCCAAAATTTGGCTTAGCACAATCAACAGTTTCAGCATATCTTACACAGATGGTAAGAGCAGGTGTATTGAAAGTGAGAAAAGATGGAACACGTAAATTGTATAGAATTGCAAATCCTGATGTGAAGAAGATTATTCAAAAAATACGTAGTATGAACACTGGTGTTTAATCTTAATCGATGATGGCTAAGTCTTTTCCTTCTTTGTCCACTTTCCACAACTTACACAGCGGTAGAAGATAAAGACGATTTCCTCACGCCTGACTTCCTGTACTTCCTCATGCTTCTCGATAAGTTTCCCCCCGCAGTGTGGACACACTTCGACCATGAATCGTTCACACCCAGTGAGCTTGGAAACTGGTGTAATGATTTGTATACATGTAGATGTATAAACTACTCCCTATATCAATTGCGAAAGAGCGGGAAGTTGCCCTCTCGACCCAAACGGGCATCTGTGAGATAAGTAAATCATTCAGTACTAATGCTTTCGCCCCAACACGAATCCAAGAACTAAGACTACAATGAGAGTTGCACTACCTCCAATTGCTAAGAGTAGGGGATCAATGACAATTCCAGTGCTGACAGAGGTTGTGGTAGTATTAGTTGTCGTTGTGGTAGTGGTAGTAGGGGTAGTGGTTATTGGTGTTGTTGGGTCACCATAAATTGAGAAGGGATAACGGTCAATGCTACCAGCTCCGCCAGGTATCAGATAGGTCCCGGTTCCTAGATAATCTTCCCAATAATTCCCTACATTCAAATCATCATCCCACAGATTGGATGAGCCATCATCTAGAGCGTTTCCACCGGCATTCCATCCAATCCAGTTATAGTGGACACTACAATCCGTGGATCCCCAACCAACAGTGATACCCACACCAGTGTTATTTTGAACAGTGTTGTGTGTTATTACAGAATCAGGTGATGAATAAACAGCGATACCATCGCCATTATCATATACGGTATTATGGTCGATCGTCATAGCGGAGCCTTCCCAATTGACAATACCACAGAATGCATTTCCGTAAACAGTATTGTATTCAACTACATTATTCGTCCCAGCTACTGCATCAAAACCATTCTGAGAATTGTTGAATATCTCATTTCCACCTATGAAACAATTACTTGAATCATTCAAATGAATACCGTATTCATTGAATGGTCCGGAGGTATTGTTGACTACATCAATATCATCACATTTACTTATCAAAATTCCAAATTTGTTCCAAGACACATTACTCAATTCAACACTGCAGGAAGTACTATGACCCAATGCAATTCCTACAGATGCATTAGCAATTAGAGCATCAGAAACGTGACAATTGGTGCATTCCGCCAGTATAATTTGGCCGTATAGACTTCCATCTATGTAGATGTTGTTACTAGATCTGAAATATCCCAATGGCTTTCCATTTACTAGATTATTTGTAAAAGTGTGGTGCCAGCCAGAAGCTACATAGCCTGTAATCATCACACCAGTTTTTGTGAAGGTATTGTTCTCCAGAAGAGCACCATCTGAACAATGAAGATCAACTCCATTCAATGCAATGTTTGATATGTTTGTGTTGATTAACCTAAATCCATAGCTATAATCAAGAAAGATTCCGCCAACCTTATCATGAATAAAACTCGAATTCAATGTTCCATGGAGAACATTTACGATATTCAATGCATATTGGTTGTCAGTGCCACCAGCAGTGGTGAACTCGCAGTCTCTGATTATGAAATATACTGTTGTGCTATGTATTGAGATGCAACTGCCATCATTTGTGAACAAATATCCCTCAATGATGAATGGATCAGATTCGGATCCATTTCCATCCCAACCCTCATTTATTGCAGTCTGATTGAAATTATAGTTACTATTGATAGATATTGCACCGTGAGGTGTAAGAGAATACACTGCTCTTTGAGTTTGTTCTTCAATGGTTACATTCATGACAGGACTTTCAATTGGCAGGAACCCAATTGCAGTCAGCGATGAAAAAATCAGAGCCGCCAAGATAAGCTGTGGAATCACTTTCATTTTATTTGACCTCAAGAAACTCAGTTTCAATGATAGGGATTGAATATAGAGAATAGTGACGAACTATTACACTATACTCCTAGACACGTTACGATATTGATTATTTCCCATCAATGTATATAGTTTTCCACTAATTGAATATTCAATCTAATCAGATGAAAATACGTAGACAGAGAGTGAATCAAGAATTCTTACTGGGAAGGAATTATAGGTGGCTAGGTCGAAGAATGACATATGGGAAGCAAGACCTATAGAGATGCACATGGATATCTACGTTTTATTGATTCAGGAAAACTAGTGCATAGGTGGGCTGCGCAGAAAAAGCTAGGAAGATCTCTCAATCCAGGAGAAATTGTTCATCACAATAATAGAGTTCGAACGGATAATAGATTTGGTAATTTGAGAGTTTTCAAATCAAAAAAGGAACATCAAGCCCACCATATCAAAGAGAGATGGGAGAGAACAAGAAGAAAGAGGACGTTAAAAGGAAGGTAGAGGTTTCTACTAAATCAGCAATTCTCACAGCCTCTTGACGTGGGCATTAACTTCACCTTCGTCACAGGAAGAATTCGAGCTGGAC
This sequence comes from Candidatus Thorarchaeota archaeon, assembly GCA_016933575.1. GTDB lineage: Archaea > Asgardarchaeota > Thorarchaeia > Thorarchaeales > Thorarchaeaceae > SMTZ1-45. Next base: position 3,858 of record JAFGAR010000025.1, on the reverse strand, counting down.
CATACGATTGTTTTGTTGGAGAATATTCACAATCCAACAAGGACTCAAGCCACATATCAGGGTATGTTCTTCTTTTGGATACTCGTGAATCAGAGTTTCTAGAACCAACTAGACGACCATAGCCCATTAAAAGGACTGATAGAACTGCGGCGCCAATAAGTGCATACACTAGAATCATTGAAATAACTATAGTTAATACATTTATATTGTTTGTGGATGATACAAGTGATACCTACTTCTGTTTTGTCAACGTTTTCAGGTATTGTATCTTAGAGAATGAATGGTGGTCAGAACGATTGATTGCCTCGTATGGACTCAACTCCCTGAGGTCGATTCCAAGTCTATCTGAATAACGATCAATCCAGTCTTCTCTGGACTCACGAGCCAATATACTTGCGGCGGCAACTGAGATATCATCCTCCGCTCGAGGTCGTTGTATCAATTCGATATCTTCAAGGGGAATTGACCGCTCTAGTCTCTGCCTTGTTTTCTCCCGAGCAAACTCATCGATTACAACTTTCAGTTTTTTAGAAGAAGGAATTCCACCATAAATCTCTGAGATCACTTTTGCATGAGCCCATGCTAACAGATCATTCAGATTCTTTCCTTCAGATTGAAGTTCGTCGAATCGTTTGTTGAAGGTCTCTGGTGCAATCAGGATTTTTTTCTCACTTTGACAATTCTGTCGTATGCTAAGAGCTATTTCAGCCATTCTTGTTATGGGAATTTCCTTACTATCCATGACTCCAAGACTTTGAAGTATGCGAGATTGCTTGGGTGTTAGGGCGACCGCTGCAACAACAAGAGGACCAAGCCATTCACCTTTTCCAGCTTCATCCGAACCAATGGTAATGTCTACATCCTGTTCTTCTATTGAACCTAATAGATTGCGAACGACCTGTTGAACAACTGCATCTGATTGTGGACCACTACTGACTATCTTCCCACTCGTATAAGCAACAACTGTTTCTCCAGTAATTCTGATTCTGAAGGATTCATACTTACCTTTTACTTCCTCAGAGATGGTATCGCGATTTCGAAGAATCAGTTTTTCAATCTGTTTCAATTCATCAGGTGCGACTTGGACTACAGCAGGTTTCATAGAAGATTTCACTATCCACAAAATTCCTAACCTGACTTCGCTCTTAAGTTGCACAGGTCATGCAAATTTCTGAGTAGAAATAGAAAATCTACCCGAGTCCGAATCAAAATGCAGAATTGAATAGTATCCATCCTTTACAGCAGGCACTACTATACAGAGGACATCATTAATGGTAAACTCATGATATCTGTGATAATGACCAGAGAGAACGATGGATGGTTTCTTTTCTTCAATGAACCTGGTAATGGCTTTACTTCCTGTAGAGATACCTTCTGGCAGCTCTGAGTTCATACCAAATTCGTATGGAGGCACATGAGATATCAGTACACGATATGGGAATTCACGAATTGGTTCATACGCCATTGACAGGAATTGGTAGATTTCGTCTTCTGTGTGTTCGAAGGGACTGTGATATCTATCAAGACCTCTTACCTCATTTTCACTCCAATCTTCCACCACAAATGACTCGTCTTCAATAAGGACTCCAAAGACCTTCAATGTTTCTATGGACTTGGGGTGAAGGTCGATGACCTTGGGCTGCTCATTTTTGAAATAATCCCGTAATTCAAGTATAAGAGTAACAGGATCAGATACTCCACCAACACCGAAGAAACCAATATCTTCATACTGCTCTGAAGAACCATGAATATTGATTCCTAGATTTGTAAGATATTGAATAACTTCTGGCAGAGGACCATTTCCGGGAACTGCAATCATCCATCGTGCAGTTTCTCTAATCTTTTTGAAATTATGAAGACTCTCTGATGAGACTTCGCCAAATTGCATTAGATCCCCTAGAAAGATGGCTCCATCCATACGAGAAGTTAATCGAAACATCTCCTCGAAATGTGTCCATTCATCATGAATATCAGTCAGAACTAAGAAGTCCATAGATATCAGAAGATACAAGACAATAAATTAGTTTCAGTCTTGGCGAAGGTGAGTTACATCACCTGCTCGGAATATGATATCATCCGCCTCCCCCTCCACTGAGAGGACCAATGAACCATCATCTAAAATATCTCTAGCAATACCAATGACTGATTTTGCTCCATCAATGATTCGAACCTTATTGCCAAGGGTTGCACTCTTTTTTTTCCAATCCTTAAGGACTGATGAGAATGATTTCTCTACATCGATTGCAGTAAGCCATTGGTCTATGGACTTGATGATTTTCACAAGTAATTCTTCTCGAGGAATTTGTTTGTTTAGGTGATCTGCGAGGGTTGTGAGATGATCACGAAGATTCTCTGGAAAATCGGTGCGTGTAGTATTCAGGTTAACACCAACACCAAGAACAAGTAGAATATCTTCAGGATCTTCAGTGAGAAGTTCACTCAAAATCCCCGCAACCTTATCCTCGAAGATTAAGATATCATTTGGCCATTTTACATGTGCGTTAATACCGAAAGACTGGATGGCTGTGGTTACTGCACAGGCACATAGCATGTTATACAGAGGTGCCGATTCTAGCCCGAAATGAGGTCTAAGAACAAGTGAAAAATATAGACCACCCTCAGGTGAAATCCACTGTCTATCGTATCTACCCCGACCTTTTGTCTGACTTTCTGCGATTATCAGAAGATTCTCACATTCTCCAGATGAGATACAACGCTTAGCCTCCTCATTTGTAGAGTCTAGAGTTTCGTAGGCTACAATTTTTGGAACGAGATTTGTAGTGGAAAGACCTCTGCTGATGAATTCTTGATCAATCAAAATGAACATCACACTATTCAGACTTTTACGCGATTAGGATTACTGGAGAATCTACAACAAGAACTTAAATTGTACGCAGGGGAGCAAGTTTTCGCTGTGTGAACCTCATGCCAAACTTTGCAGGTGCAGTAATCCTACCCAAGTTGAACAAGACTCTTCTATTCAAGAATAGAGATATGACAACCAGTGACCATCGGGATGAGCTATTCTACGATGTTGACTGCTTTGGTATCAGAGGCGTTGACAAAATTACAGGTGCAGTTGAAGGACTTTCTATTGGCGTCAATAGACACGGTCTAGCAATCGCAAACACTCATGTGAGAACTACCTCTCATCCATCATATCATATGCTTACTGAACAGCTGCTCATGTTCGCTAAGGATGCAGAAGATAGCTTGAGCATGACAGTAGATCAACTCAAAATGGGAAGAATGTATCAATGGGGCAATATTGTCCTTGCAGATAATGACAGTTTGTTAGCTATTGAGATTGCAGGCAATGACCATTCAATAGAACGCTCTGAGAGACGAGTTCTACGAACAAGTCATCATATCATGTTAGATACCGAAACAACACTTCAACAAGAGAATGCAGGCTATGGTGAATCTGTAAAACGCGTTGAGAGAGGCTATGAACTGATTAGAAAGGTTGAATCAGTAAATGATGTATTTGCCTTATTGAAAGATCATGGAGATGGAAAGGGAAGTTCTAGTCTATGCAGGCATCCTCAAGGAAATGATATGAATACGACTGTCATGAGTTACGTCATTGAGATAGACCATGGTCAAGAGACTGGCAGACCGAAAGTCATCTGTCATTTTGCCAAAGGGAATCCTTGTCAAGCATCTTATGCTGCTATCCCTATTGTATTTCCAGCTGATGAAGAAACCATGAAACGAGCTATGCGCATCTATCATGGTTGAAAGATTGGAGCAGGTTTTCTGAGTCATTGAACCGTTCATTGTAAGGTGTACGATCTTGGACACCAGAGTGTTGTACCCCCAGGGAACGGCACTGGGTGGACTCTGTGAGGTCAGAGC
>JAFGAR010000152.1 GCA_016933575.1 Candidatus Thorarchaeota archaeon | reverse complement strand
GGCTCTAACAACGAACAACCGAACTGAAGTCGTGCAGAAGCACAAGAGAAATCCCCTCTCCACAGAGGCTGTAGCATACGCATACCTATACCGGAGGTAAATCAACAATGGCTCTAGTAAAGAAAACATACACAAAGTACGGAAACAAGAGAATCTCAACTGATGCAATCACTCATGCATACACATACAGGTAGATGATAATGACCCAAGAAAGCTACTCTCAAGATGTTTCTAATACAGTACCCACTGACAAGGCTAATCGTCAGGGTATGACAAACGAAGAAGTACTCATGCTAGAAGCAACATGAGTACTTTATTGCTATTTTTCAGAAATCGCTCGGTTATTATCAAGCTTTCAAGACCCAGCTGACAAGCTCTGAGTTCATTGGATTCTCCTTCAAGAAAACCTCGCGATATGATGGATTTTCAAAAGCTAGGAGAACATATTGCATTCCTGGATCAAATCCAATAATTCGGACTGACCTGAGGAGTTTATTCGGCCTGAAAGCGATAGCTGATGCAATCATTGATAGAATGAAGAAATATATGAAGATCATAGCCCAGAACGGTATTGCACGGCTTCTGGATATAGCATCACCGATGAACATCAGACCGAAGACCATGAAAGCTATTGCAAGACCATCAGTGACTAAGCAGAGTGACTTGTAACGGTACTCTCCCTCATCTGAATAGTAATGTTTCTCGCAGACATTAATCTGTAGAACATTCAAGTTTGGTGTAATAATGCCTTGTCTTCGACGGACATTGGGAGCATAATAGGGATCCCATGACCGAAGAAGATACTGTTTTCTTCCGGTCTCTATTGTGTATCGAGTCGTAGTTGTAGATGGAGCACCGCATACTGGACATATCTTTGGAAATCGCACGCGTGAGAGTGAAACACGAACAAGAGGTTCATCAAAGTAGTATTTCTTTGGACTCAAGTAGTGTAATCTCCTTTAGATATTAGCTCATTATCGATGATAATGAGTTTATCGAACAAGGCTTTGAGGAGTATTTTTATCCGATATAGAAGAATTTCAATCTATGTACTTTGGAGAGAAAGTCCATCTTAGAGCTTTGGAGCTCGAAGATCTAGATGTCATTTTGGAGAATTGGAATAATCTAGAGATGCGACAGTTTCTTGCGACCGCATGGCCCATGTCGAGAAATGCAGAAAGACAGTGGCTAGAGAGGGCTACTACTATGGACCCTTGGAAAGATGGAGGATTGGTGCTTGCTATCGAAGACAAGAAGAATCGCGAGTTCTTAGGGACAGTGAGTTTCTTTGACATCTCAAAACAGAGCCAGAGCGCTGAATTTGGTATCGCAATTCATAGACCAGAGAATTTTGGAAAGGGATATGGAACTGATACGACAAGGGTGATGCTTTGGGTTGGTTTTCATATTCTTGGACTAAATAGCATATTTTTGAGAACCTTGGCAGAAAATGAGAGAGCCCAGAGAGCATATGAGAAAGCAGGCTTTAAGAAAACCGGGATTCTCAGACAGGCAACATATATGATGGGAAAATTTCACGACTTTGTTATTATGGATGTGACCAGAAATGAGTTCCTTGAAGAATGTCCTCCTGGAACTCAGATTGGTGAAGCATGAGTAGCGAAAGAGTGAAAGGTAGGACTGTTCCGCGAATCATAACAACCAAAAGAAAGTTGACAAGTAAGGCACCTTATTAAAAGGTCAGCAAGAAAATCAAACAGATGCAATGGAGCAGCCCTCTATGACAGATTCATCACTTCAGGAACGTGCAATCAACACAATCCGTTTTCTATCAGCAGATGCTGTACAAAAGGCGAATTCTGGACATCCCGGCATGCCAATGGGTGCAGCAGCAATGGCATATACCCTCTGGACTCGCCACCTTCGCTTCAATCCTGAAGATCCCCAATGGTGGGACAGAGATAGATTCGTACTATCAGGGGGGCATGGCTCGATGCTTTTGTATTCACTTCTTCACCTTACGGGGTATGATGTATCATTAGATGATTTGAAGGATTTTCGACAGTGGAAAAGCAAGACTCCTGGACATCCAGAGTATCCTCTAACAGCTGGAGTAGAGGTCACAACAGGACCCTTAGGGCAAGGATTGGCAAATTGCGTCGGAATGGCAATTGCTGAGGCGCATCTGGCAGCAGTCTTCAACAGGAATCATCATCAAATCATAAATCATCATATCTACGCGATTGTAACTGATGGAGACCTAATGGAGGGAATTTCATCAGAGGCAGCTTCTCTTGCAGGTCATCTACGTCTTGGAAAGATAATACTCCTTTATGATGATAATCTAATATCGATTGATGGTAGTACAGATCTCACTTTCACAGAAGACCGGGGAGCTCGATTTGAAGCATTCGGGTGGCATGTTCAAAGAGTCGATAATGGGAATGATATAGATGCGATAGATAGAGCTATAAGTAAGGCAAAGGAAGACCCACGTCCATCACTTATCATGTGCCGAACCCATATTGGTTTTGGATTGCCAAACAAGCAAGATAGCTCGAAAGCCCATGGAGAACCTCCTGGAGAGGAAGAACTGGAAGGAGCAAAGAAGAAACTTGGCTGGCCATTGGAGCCCAAGTTCTTTGTGCCCGATGATGTATTAGAACATTTTAATGAAATCAAGCACAATGGGATGAATATACAGTCAGATTGGCAAAAGCAATTTGACACCTATTCAAAGGAATTTCCAGAGTTGGCAAGAGAATTGGATAGACGTATGAGAAGTGAACTCCCTATTGATTGGGATAAGGACTTGCCAATCTTCCAAGCAGATTCTAAGGGAATACCAACTCGGAGTGCATCCGGCAAAGTAATCAATGCTCTCGCAGGCAGACTTCCTGAGATGATTGGAGGTTCTGCAGACCTCACTCCTTCAAACAAGACATGGATTGATGGAAGCCCTAGATTCCAATCGAATTCATACAATGGACGCAATTTGAATTATGGTGTTCGAGAACATGCAATGGCAGCTGCAGTCAATGGTATGGCTGCACATGGAGGAGTCATTCCATACGCTTCTACCTTCTTGATGTTCTCTGATTATATGAGACCAGCAATTCGCCTATCTGCGTTATCAGGGCACCACAGCATCTGGGTTTTTACACATGATAGTATTGGAGTTGGAGAAGACGGCCCGACGCATCAACCTATTGAACACCTGGCGGCATTGAGATCTATTCCTAATCTCATTGTGATTCGGCCAGGTGACGCAAACGAAGTCACTGAAGCATGGAAAATAGCTATTGTCAATAGGGAAGGACCAACCCTCTTAGCATTGACACGTCAGAATGTACCAGTTCTGGATCGCAACAAGTATGCTCTAGCTTCAGGCGCAAAGAAGGGAGCCTATGTACTTGCTGATCTTGGAGAGAACCCAGAGATCATATTGATGGCGTCAGGATCAGAATTGAGTCTGATCGTGGATGCAGGAGAGAGATTGTTCTCAGAAGGAATCAATGTACGTTTGGTATCATTTCCAAGCTGGGAGTTATTCAAAGCTCAGAGTCAGGAATACAGAGACTCTGTCTTACCTCCAGACATCAGGCTTCGTCTTTCAGTCGAAGCAGGAGTTGCTCAGGGTTGGGAGCGATGGGTTGGAGAGAGAGGTACATCTCTAAGCATTGAGTCCTTTGGATCATCGGCTCCTGCATCAGTTCTGTTTGACAAGTATGGATTCTCTGTGGAGAACGTCATCCAGAAGGCAAGAACGCTATTAAATAAATAGGAATAATAGAGGTATTATGAACTGTTAAAAGATTTCATAAACCTTATTTTCCAATTTATGGTAATTATAACACCTTTTTATAAGCCAAATATTGTTGCTAGTCAATATTGGCTATATATACAAAATTCATGGCATATCTTGGTGATCTAATGGACACTTACAAGAAAATTATTCTTGCTGCCTTTGCAGTATTGATTGTGGGTATTGGCGTACCCCTTGCGTCTGCCCAAGGTAATAGCATAGAGTATCAGTATTCAGCAGGTATTGTCACGCTGAATACAGATGATATCTCTATCAGAGTTACGGGTAATAACCAAGCTCCGCATTTTCACTGGTGGGATCCAAATAATCCAACAGTGGACTATCATGTTATGTTTGTGAAGATGTTTGAGGCTAATGACACTAATGCTGATGGTGTCTATACTCATGGTACTGACACTATGGTTGGAGCTCCCTTTGCTCTGCCAACTACTGGATGGGACTTTAGTGGTTTTGAAGTAGTCGAGGTTGATGGAAACGTCACTGCAGTTCATTTCAACTTCACAACCACAACAGAGTTCGATCCACGTGCAGAAGGACCAGGAATGGATTATGGTAGCCTGCCAAACTTGGATGCATTCAACGTCTCAATTGAAGTGAGAGTTCATCTCAACCTATCTATACCAGGAGAGATGAAATTCGACCTTATCGTTGATGGATGGGACTGGACCTATGAGGACTCTCTTCTTGTCCTTCAATTCAACATCACAGAGAGTAATCACGGTCAGGTTCAAGGTGACAGTGACCCAACTGGTTTCCATAGGACTGGTACCATGTTCCAGTTCGAGAACGGATACTTTGAGTACGAAGAAACGGCTCTTGCAGCTAATAACACACTTCAAGTCAAGGCCAGCTATGGCGAGAGTACAGGATTAGAGGCTGGAGAGGCAGTCTATCTATCATTCGAGAACTTCGGTGAAGACACTCTTGAGTACGATCCTATTCTTGGTATTGAACCAGCATCTGCAGGGTTCGTACTAGACCCAATGACCCTTACCTTGATTGGTGGAGCTGTTGTAGTTCTTCTCTTAGTAGCAGTTGTTGCCAAGAGACGTTAGAACAGACTAACTGGAAGCAGGAGTTCTGCTTCCTATCTTCTTTTTTTTCCGATGATGATGTGCATCTCAGATTCGCGTTTTGATTGATATTGATTCGAGATACTTATTTAGGTGATACTCAGGGCGGCGAACCTAAGAACAGTAGTTCATCAATCATGCATTGATTATACATTAATATGTCCTAGGGACAGACCGCAATGACAGACTTTGAACAAATCAGAATACTTGATAATTTCTATCAGACGAGCTCCTTCTTTCCAGTGCCAGTAGTATTGGTAAGTACATTAGCAGAAAAAGGTCAAACAAATCTCGGTCCATATTCACTCTGTTTTCCTCATCTTATTGCAAGAGAGAGCAAGTATGCAATGATGCTAATATGTCGAGAAGACAGTAATACTGCGATGAATATCAAACGAACGGGAGTGTGCGCGTTAAACTTCATACCTGATGAGAAAAGATACATGGAGAATTGTGTAGTCCTCGGTTTTTCAGGAGAAACAACTGAGGAGAAGATGGTCAATAGTATCTTTACCTTAATGCCATCAATGCGACCAGATAATGGTAATGGTAGCAATTATCCTGAAGTTGTAGAGGAGTCTGTACAAATATTCGAGTGTACATGAGATCGATTATATCCACACTAGCTTATCCCTGGATGTGATAATTTCTTACTCAGAGTAGAGGAGATTTTTCTTAAGAAGAAGTTCAAGGATGCGATTATAAGAGGTATGGATGATAAATCCATTCCAAATCTACCAATCGATTATGGTTTTAGGGACAATATCCATTTCTGGTTTGCTGAGGTTAAAAGACCCTACAAGGTTAGAATCCCGGAGGATAAGGGGACCAATGTAAATACTGTTATGTATGCAGCTAAGCGATTTGATCCAACCGTGGAATGGACTGAGGAGGCGGCTGCAAAAATGGTAGGCGTCCCCAGAGTCTTCTTAAAACGCGTTCTTGAGGGCGTTGTTAAGGCTGCTAAAAAACAAGGAGTGACAGTAATAACACCAGAGTTCATGGACATCGTGCGTGATAAGAGAAGCGGTGAAAAGAATAACTGAGATTCAAGACCCATCTTTCATTCTGTACATAATCTTCTTAGGAAGCATGGATACTACAGAACGAGATACTAATGGAAGAATCGCTGTATGATATAGCTATACGGTGGGCAAATAAAGAGTGGATCTTGGAATCTGCTTATGACCTTGTGACTGCCATCAATACATCGATTCAAGAGATTGGACATGGAGAGTCAGGTCTAGGTGTGGCCTTGAACAGACTGTGGACCTTTCTAGACCAGATGATGTTTTCATTCGGACTGATTATGACTGATGATGAGATGCAGACAGAACTAACATCATTATTGGACCATGATGAGATGCTTGTACTCAAAGAGGTTAAAGTAAAGCAAAATCATGATGAAGTGACAATTACCAATCTTGAGGAATTGAGAAAGACAGGCGACCCCGAAGCAGTGAAGCGCCATAATCTAAGAAAATCCTTTGATGATCTTATAGGAAAGCACGGACCAAAAGGTATATAGTTCGGTGCCGAACAATTAGGGTTCGAACAAAATCCGGGTGAGTGATTTTGAACGAAGAAGAGATTAGAAAGTTTAGTCTCAATCTTACTGAGACTGCATGGCCAGCATATCTGACATCAGTGGATAAAGCAGGATTTCCACAGACAAGAGCGATGTTCAACCTTAGAAACAGAGATCGTTTTCCAAGATTAATCGATGTATTTGAATCTCACAAGGAAGACTTCATGATACTTTTTACAACCAATACATCCTCGAAGAAGGTTAGCGACATTCATGAAAATAGAGCGGTCTCTGTTTACTATTGTGATCCGATCACCTGGCAAGGTGCTATGTTTGGTGGTCTCATAGAAATAGTGGAGGACTCGAATGTCAAGGAGTCTATCTGGCATCCTGAGTGGTTAAAATATTATCTGACTGGTCACGATGACCCGGATCACACGGTTCTGCGTCTATTTCCAGATAGAGTAAAAGGATGGAGTGGAAGTCAAACATTCACTCTGGAGCTTAGGTGATGCGATATGATGTCACAACGAGAAGGTGGTTTTCTCATAACTCAGATTCATCATTTAGGAAGAAGGGTCTTCACAGAATTACTGAAACAGAACGAGATTGATATTGGTCCCGGACAGGGAAGAATTCTCTTTGCTTTATGGCAGAAGGATGGTGTTCCAATTAATGATCTTGTTGAGCGGACACTCTTAAGGAAATCAACATTGAGTGAGCTATTGGACAATCTGGAGAATGCAGAATATATCTCACGAGTTCAGTCAGACGAAGATCGTAGGAAGATTCTAATCAAATTGACGGAGAGAACACGAAAACTTCAGAATGTATACATTAAACTCTCAAGAGAGATGACAAAGATCTTCTATGACGGATTCGATGATGAGGAAATTAGTATTTTTGAGAGATACCTACATAGAATCCTTGACAATCTAATTGCACTCGATTCGAGTACGAATGATAAGCCAGAAGACGAGCTGTGAGAGTAGCTAGAGTGAAATTCTCTTAGAAGGGGTGAAAGATGGACTGTCGTGTCATTCTGTTAGGAACAGGCACGCCAAATCCAGATCCAAAAAGATCAGGACCTTCGGTAGCAATAGTAAGTGACGATTCGGTCTATATTGTTGATTTTGGACCAGGAGTTGTGAGGCAAGCCGCAGCGGCTGGAATTAAAATGGCACAATTGAAACGAGCGTTTCTTACCCATTTACACTCAGATCATACCGTGGGTTATCCGGATCTTATATACACACCAGCAGTTACGGGGAGAATTGAGCCCCTTGAAGTATATGGTCCACCAGGGCTTAACAAGATGACAGAGTATATCAAATCAGCCTATGCAGAGGATATTGAGGAGCGATTAAGTGGTTTAGAACCCGCAATAGCTGATGGTTATGTTGTTAACGCAGTTGAAATCGCAGAAGGAATTGTGTACCAAGACCTTAAAATTGCTGTTGAGGCGTTTACTGTCGACCATGGTTCTCTCGAAGCCTTTGGATACAAGTTTTCAACACCAGAAAAGACCATTGTAGTTTCAGGAGATACAAGACCATCACCTAAATTGATTGAAAATGCAAAAGGATGTGATGTCCTCATTCATGAGGTCTACACTGCTGTGGGTCTCTTAGAACGTTCAGAAGAATGGAAGAAATATCATAGAGCAGTCCATACTTCAACTTACGAGCTTGCTAAGATTGCAAATATAGTAAAGCCTTCATTACTTGTTCTATACCATCAGCTTATGTGGAATCGTACTGAAATCGAGCTGGTCCAAGAGATAACTAGTCTATATTCCGGAGAAGTAGTATCAGGTAAAGACCTTGACATATTCTAGAATTCATTAAGATAATGGATAAAAGCCCAATCGTATCCTATATTGCCAATTTGTTATCCAGAGGTAGATTCAATGCACTTCGATGATGAAGATTGGGATGATAATGAAGACTGGGATGACGATGATTGGAATGACGACGACGACGATTTCTAGTCGTTAATCCTCTTTCGTCAGAATCGGTTCTAGCTAATTCATTCTGTTGACAGGACAAAATAAGTTAGTTTCGTCCTGTCACATATATTCATTTGCATGTTGTAATCATGTCCATCGTTTTTTGAGAACAGAAACAAGAAGCACAATTGCAGAGAAACCTATGCCAACACCAAGTAAGAGTCTTTTGCCATCGAAGGCTGTATGATTTTGTGTTGTAGTATTCTCAGTACCTGACACCGTACTAGTGGGGAATGTGGTTGTTGTAGAAGGAATTATTGAGGGTGTTGTAAGATTCACAATAGATCTTGGTGGGATAGGAAGTGACTTACTCTCTTGAATGTAAGATGAAGCTGTAAATTCAACGGTTCTATCTATATATTCAGATATATAGGCTTGAATCTGAAGATCGGAAAGATCATCCGGAACTATGTGAAGAAGGTAATCGTATTCTTCAATGGTGTATCTTTCAACATAGAAAGCTACATCTTGGAGCTCGCGGACACGATAAGGATTCAGTAGATCCCAAGAGCTCAATGCCTTCGCAGTAGACCACTTTTCATTCGTAGAATGACATAGGTCTGCAATACACTCAGGTGTTTCGCCAGCAAGCACCATTGAGGGAACAAAGACTCCAATCAGTGGTGTAAATCCATAGGAACCCCACATGACATTCAGTTTTCCACTATATCGCTCATCGCCACTCACAGCAACCATAGCGGCCACAGTGGATGGATTGCATACTTCACCATCAATCGAGAAGCTTGATGTACCAAGTTCTTTTTCACGGACATATCTCGATGCGTTCTGCATTACATCCGCCCATGAGATAATTCCATTTTTTTCATAGACTGCATCTAATGCATCAAGTAGGTATTGATCCCTTCCATTGGGCCCTGAGGCGAATCCTGGAAAGATGCGAGGATGATTGGCTCTTGTATCGTATCCATCAACAATGTACTGAACATATGCTTCAGTGTTGCTAATCTCAAAGAATGCACCTGCGCCAAAGCGATCAATCACTCCAATACAAGTAGCCACTGCTCCTGAACTGGACCTGTAAGTTGGGCCAATCATTGAATATGTATCATTAAGTGCGTTAGCGACTTCTGCAACAGATTCGAAGTATAGAAGGATCTTTCTATTTAACTCGAGATTTCCATAACCAGGCTCGGTTTCCAAGATTGGCATTGCGGTGTTCATCACTGCTAATCCTCTTTCGTTAATCCCCATCGTATTGGTATTTACTCCAACATACGCGAAGGTCTTGGAGGTGGATGGAATATATATTGGATTGTTGAAATGGTCATCAGCCCAATCACGATTTTTCATGAGAATTGCACGACCATCCTTAGCCGCACTACCAGTAACAATGACAGAACTACACTCCTCAACCCTTTCATCCAGTTCTATTGAATTATGTATTAGATCGGTTTTTTCGTTAGAGGTTCCTATTTTTTCTTGTGCAAGATGCAAGTCAGAAGAGAATACTGAAGAAACAGAGATTGTAAAAAGAATCAATATCAGTGAGAGTGATAGGATTCTATATATTTTCATTGGGATTTGCATCTCAAATTGTGATTGATAATAGCCAATAAAAGGACAGCCTCTGGCGCAACACCAGAGATCTACTTCTGCTTCGGTCTCCAATGAGAATGAGGATAATGATATGAATCATCAATTTCAACCTCCCATTCTCTAGTACAGATTCTGCATCGAACATAGACTATCTGGGTTTCAAAATGATCATCATACCTATGATTGTCTCGTCCAATTATCTCAAGCTCTTCTTGATAGGGAGCAACATTATAGGTAGAGTCTTTGTAGATGTCGCAGTTACACCTCTTTCCAGAACTCGCATTTTCCAATAGAGCTAACAAGTATGCATACTCCATATAGTACGAGTCTTTCCAGATGGGCATTAACTGTCGGAGCTTCTCAAGAACGATGATGTCACGTAATTGCACTAACTCACGAAAAGCATCCTTAACGATTTTAGGATGTTTTTGATACTTGACATAAGTGACTATCTCTCTGAAGAACTCTGTCATCACTTCAGGAGTACCTGATTTTACTGCAGTGAAGAAATCATAATACTTCGATTTTCCTGAAAGAACATCCTCCTTGAAAGATTTGAACAGGGTTGAAACAATGAATATTTGATTTACAATCATGGAGATTAGTTTTCTGGGAATTAGATTGCAGAAAAGAACTCTTGATAAGAAAAATGAATTGACTACAATCAATGGCAACCGAAATTATACAATTATCAGCGGATATTATTGCAGATGTATTGAGTATTCTGGCAGAAGATCCGCTCTCGAACATTGTTCTGATAGCTGATTGTACGCAACTTAGAGAATGGTGCGATATTAGAGTGCTACTGACCGATGGTCAAATTGATGCAATTTTCTCATTATACAGTGACCTCGATTTTCTAGCAACTGCTTTTTGGTGTAGAGATACTGCTTCATTAAGGAGAATCATGGAGGATTTTGCTAGCCTTCTTGTTAGGCAAGAGTTTGTTGCAATATGCACGAAGGAGCAACTGGACCAGTTTGGGCAAGCCTGCATAATACTGAAACCAATTAAGGAACGGCAGATGGTAGCTGATAGGACAACGAAGCTTACATGCGAATGCAGACAAAATCCAGTCAGGCTCACAATAAAGGATGTAGAGAAACTGAAGGAACTCTATCGGCTCAGTGGTACACCAGCCTGGACTCCAAATGCGATGAGTCTTGGTCCGTTTTATGGTATCATCGAAAGTGACGGTACAATATCAGCAGTGGCGGGGATTCATTTTACTACTAGCTATGGTACTGAGATTGGAAATGTTGCAACCCATCCGGACCATAGACGAAAAGGATATGCAGCTGCTTGTATCAAGGCTGTTGTTGACGATGTGCTTAAGGACTCTGAGATTGCTATACTACACTTTTTTGCAGATAATAAGCCAGCTCAGAAACTCTATGAGAGTATGGGATTTATGTACTCCAAAGCGGACCCTGTATTTTTCGTTCGAGCAACATGTGCAGGCTAACCAAGTACATAATTAGAATGACTATTAACACTCACGCCTGTACCAGAGGTAACCAAATCTATCCGTGAATCCATTCTTTTGATAAAGCTGGAATGCACCAGTATTTGACCCAAGAACAAGAAGCTCTGATTTTGTATAACCTTTAGTCCACCCTCTAGTAAGAACACCATTCAGTAGAGCCTGCGCATAGCCTCTTCCACGATATTCGTGCAATACACCAATTCCTTGAATTTGTAGGATTTTTTCAGATTTCTGTCCATTTACAGAATTTAGGGCCATACCTAGACAATATCCTATTGCTATATTATCTACTTCACCTACGATTAGCAAATCCGAATCGAATCCAACATGCTTGGTTAGAGATGCAAGAGAATCGATGGTAATTTCCTTATAGTTCTCAGATTCACGGAAGATGGAATTTTGTAGACTGGCCCATAAATCAAGTTCATGGTCCAAATCCAATTCGCGGATTTTCAATTCAGTCGGTACAATAATAGTTCTCTTTGGGAACTCGTATTCCAACTGCATCTTTATCAAAGTATGACTGTGACGAAATCCATGTTTTTCTGCAAAATGGATTGCATCCGGACGAAAGGTAGGTATTCTGCAGACAATTTCTGAAAAACGTCGTGCTCTTGCACGCCGAATCAAGTGTTCGAGTATCTTCGATCCAAAGCCCTGATGTCGGTAGTCTGGATGAACCTGGATCATAATTCTAGCACTTGGAGGATTAGTGCTATGTATAAAGATGGTCCCTGAAGCAACCAATTCTCCGTTTGAACTGCGGCCGAGAATTATGTCCCGAGATAGGATGATTCCGGGGTATGAATAGGATGTTTGAAAATAATCTGGGCCAATTTCGATATGATCAGGATTATCATATGAATTAACTACGTTGTGCAATGCTGTATATTCGTTGAACATGGAGTCGGTGCCAGGCTCAAGGATTAACAAATTGGAGAATTGAGATACATTATCCAACTGTTCCGTAACTCGATGGTGCTCGAAGTGCATAAGTCCCCCAGACTCTCCTTTTTCTAATCTGTTTCTGATGAAGTACAGATGAACCAAGTTCAGTAATCTGAACTTGCTTACTTCTGGATTCCCTAGATCGTGTCACATAACCCGCCTTTTCCAAATCGTTTAGATGCCTGGAAATTCCTGATTGCATCATTCCCGTTTCTTCAGAGATTATCTTTTGATTTGTCGAACAAGCCTGACTCTCGAGAAATTTTAGAATCTCACGCTTCTTATGAGTAAGATTCACAAGTTCAGAAGGCCAAATCTCTGCAAACTCATTTGGATTCTCACCGTTAGAATAAAGAATTGAGGCATGCGTGATAGCAGCTGCAATGCACCCGGCAAGCGTCAACGTATTAGTTGAAGCTCCGATACTAAATTCAATGTTGTACTCGTTTGCTTGTTGTGTATCTAATGCTCGTAAGATAGAAGACAGAGTGTTTGTAAAATCATTAGATGAAACAAGAACAGGCAGAATCGGTACATAGAGTGATGAGAATCTATCAACTAGATACTCTGCTTGGTTAGCAGATTCATTCGTGTACACGATAATAATCTCATCGACCCTGCGCCGAATAATAAGATGTTCCGTAGCAAGTGGGGTCTGTGAACCCAATAGGGCAACGTGAATTACTGGTTTTTTCATGTGTTTCTCAGCTCCATAAGACAAGTAAAAAGTCACACAGGTGACATTCCTGCGGGACTAGATGCTCTATGTGTATCATTCTATGCCCACATGTTTTGTCCAGGGTTGAGGTGGGAACCCATGGACCCGCGTGACAGGCTTTGGTATGGGTTCCCCCCTCCAGGGTTCTTCGCTACGATTTTCCCCCATCGTAGTAGTCCATGGTCCCTACGATACAGTGGATTTTGCTGAATATAAGCAGTTAATGATGTGTTAAAACAGCCTCTACATGCCTTAGAATCAATCTTTTCATGGAGGATCGAAGAAATCCAGTAGCAAATATATAGTATTATTATTTTTTAGAAGAACACTGCTACTGATCTGCTAACGGCTATAATACTAAGAAAAGTTCTGGTTTTGTGCTAGGAGTTCAGAGCTGACTGTAAGTTTGTCTAACCAAATTTCAATCTCCTTCTTGGGAGTCTGCCAGCTTTGGGTTTCTACACACCAAAGACTATCAGGAAAAGTCCAATGTCCCCAGACACTACTTCCTAGAGGTGAAACAATAACTGGCCATCTCAGATTGTGAAGAACACTCATCAATTTTGTAGATCCGCCAGCTGGTAATTCAGTAATCATGAAGAGCTTTCTCTTGGGTCCGTAATGCAAGTATGTTCGAGGCAAGTCCCGCACCCAAGCATCTAAGATACTGGCAGTTCGCTTGTCCGTTGTACGGAGAGAGACTCTCTCAACAAGTCCGAGATTGTATACAGACCATCTTTTTTGAATGAGTTCTGCAGATGTGAGCCGCTTTATTCGTTTTATGAGATTATTCTGGCCTATTGATAGAGATTTTCTGATTGTTCTTGTGGAGGAGTTCCCGCGATGTATTAACCCAAGAATCTGCATATCTATAGGATCAAGATATGTATCGGTGGTCTTGGAGGGAAAATCAATACATTCGACAACTTTATCGAGTGACTCCTTCTTGATTCGATGACCCCAGCCTTCCATCGCTACCCAAGGTATTTCCCATCTATGGTTTGTCACCTTATAATGATAGAATGAGTTAGAGATCCCAGCAGAGTATGTTTCAGCTATATCAACGGCGATTCCATTCTCATGTAAAGTGGATTCCATTCTGTTCAAAGATTGAATGTTTTCTACTGTGTCAGGGATTGCTAATCGTGCTAAGACCTGCCAAGGTCCACTGAGAACTGGTTGTATACTGTAGAGGAACGGGCAATCGGTGAGGAAATGAGTTGGATTAGACCAAGATGGAGCAGAGAGTAACACATGAAATGTACGGATGCCAATCTTAGAGAAAGGGGTTATAGTGAGACCGGTCAACACATACTTGTTCTTCAGACGATTAATTCTTGTGGAGACCCATGATTCACTGAATCCTGTTATTTTAGCAACTTCACGATAGGAGGCATTCTCATTCTTGAGAAGGGTATCAAGAATTTTTGCCTCAGCGTGAGAGAAGCCAACCTCAATTTCTTGGGTCCTGCGCATCATATACTCAACATAATCGATGAAATCAACAGGTTTTCCATACTTGGCCATGCAAACGAATTCGTGTAGAAGAGAGTCTAGTTGTTTTTCTCCGCCAAGAGTATGAATCCAATTCATCATTCTGTATGAGCCATAAACGAGATTCGAACGAATTCTACGATTTGGCAGAGAGTTCCACTCAGAAGTCCAGCGTCCTTTCTCTTTCTTTTCTATATTATACAGAGCAAATTGTAAAGACAGATCGTGCCTGAGTTCTTCACAGAGTATTGTAGGTAGCGCATTGAAAAGACATTCTCGGTAGACGATACCAAGCAGGGACAGACCATTTGAAATGCTGTCACCGTCTAATGCAAATACCATTGATTCCGGATCATAATGGCCTCCAAAACGATACACCTGCAACGCACTAGTCATATCGATTGTTTGTGGTATATCAGGAGGATTGAGTCCGAAACGTTCGTCCAATATTCTTGAACAACTACGCCAGAGCTCTATAATCTTGGAATCAATAGATTGCATCGATTTGCTAGAGTAACATTTGCCCTTAAGAGATTGTGGTGTGCATTTTGAAATTACTGTCCATCCCAAAGTCATGAGATGAGAGCTTGTAACTGCAATATTCGAAGGCAATTGTAGTCCCTCTTACGAGAGAATGATTTGATAGTTGTTCTCTGGGAAGCAAGTTTAGTTCTAGATGTGAATTTACTTCGTTATACTTTGAATATCTGAATTAGAGAGTCTATTTGATTATCATGAGCGGACCTCCAGAAAATCCAACAGAACCCTGGTAATTATGAACTTGTGTCATAATTCCAGTTTAGAACACCTAGTGGAATAGGTAAACGAGGGACAGCAAGATGGCATAGAGCCTGATTGTTGTTCTTCATTTCCTTGTTTGAGAGAATAGTCCATAGAATGGTGTTTGAATAAGTCAGCTTGAGTCAGCCGCACGATTATCAATCATATTGCGTGTGCTCAGACCCAGATTGTAGACTCGTTTTAATGGTTTAATAGAATCATAATGCCATATTGCCTTTGCAATTGTCCATTTGAACTTGAGTTCACGATATCGGCGTGACACAATTGATAATTGTTTTCGGAGATTGTCTGTCGAGGTGAGTGATGCTTTGATTGACTCTCGAATATCCTGAAGTTTAGTTTCAACAGAATGCAAATCTCTTACGAGGGTTCTTTCAATAGCAGCTTCGATTTGACCAGAGTCAGATACAGAAGTAAGCCTTAATCGAGACCACCGAATCGATACAGCCCCCAATGATTTCAATTCATGATTAAAATCCTTTGAGTCGAGTAGGGATGGTCCGTTATCTTGATCGAATAATTTCCTATGTTCCTTAGCCCGCAATACTGGAAAGATGATTACTCCAGGTCGTAAACGGATACCTGCTGATTTTCTGATAAGTCGTTCAACCTTCTTTTTCTGCCCTGCTGTTGGATTGCGGAAGGTGTAGGATACAATGGAATACACACGATTAGCATAAGGATCATTAAAACGCTCATTGATTCCAGGTATCTCACGAGTACGTAGAAATGACAGAGTGGGGAGCGATTGAAGGATGTCACTATATTCGCTACTGAGATTGTGTGCAATAAAGAGACCTCGCCCAACTCGAACAAAATCATCATATTGTTTGAGTCTTCTTGAAGCGCCTTTAATCCCCTCAGATGAGCCTAGAAGGACTATGAGTCGGGATGTACCCTTTAAATCGAATCGTGTAAGATTGATACTCTCGATATTCAGTTCTTCCAAAGCATTCAATCCATCCGTATCAATAATGTGACCGCACTATATTAATGCACACAAACTTGGGTGACACCTAAGCGCGATGGGCATAGACGTTAAAATCTTTTTTATGATAACCTTATCTTTCTAGAGTATAAAAAATAGTTTGATAGATTTATTTTATTATTTTAAAGGTTTTATAGGCTTTAATTTAGATTTATGGACTAAATGATGTTTCTAAAATATATAGGGCATGCTTTACTCTTGATTTGATACGATACCTTATGAGGTGAAAACATGATCTTCGATGACGATGATGTTTGGGAAGACGATGACGACGATGACTGGGACGACGATGATGATGATGACTGGTAAAACAGGAGTTTCGTCACATCAAGAGAACGGTCTATCATCAACCTAATTCATTCACCCATTTAAACAATAATCTGGATAGTTCGGACAATATTCGAGTGAGACACCAAGCAAGCAAGGAGTCCCTCTTGTTTGGTTCTAGTTCCGATCAAGAAAAAGAAGTGACGACAGATGCTGGTGAACTGGCTCAAAGATGTCTTTAATTTTATTGAGTGACTCACCAGCTATCTTTCTTTTTTCGCAATTTTTTAGTGCAGAATCGTTTCAGTCCTCAAAAAGGGACTATTTCAAATTCTTTGGTAAATAACCGAATGCTAATAAGCTACTAAATCATACTGTATTATAGTAAGAGAATATAGATTACTCTATACTGAATAAGATAGCAAAATACACGGCAATTCTTTTGAGCTGTATACAAGTGCAGGCAAATAGTCTGAATTACGGATTTTCTTCTTATCTTCAATTGCATTGTTTCGTTCTCTTGAGCAGGCGGTATGAGATGATTGAGAGTTAATTGTCAGCAACACTACAATCAGTCCCACTGCGGCATGATGCAGATAGATCTGTAGGAGATGACTGATGAAAGTGGCAAGACCAATGAATATTCGAGCACAGGATGAAAATGAATCAGTAGTGTGTACGAATTGTGGAGGAAGAAAGTTCATCGAAGATTATCAACGAGGGGAGCAGACATGCACATCCTGTGGAATTGTAGTCAGTCAATATAAGATTGATACTGGTCCTGAATGGAGAGCCTTCACTGCAGAGGAAAGGGAGGCTAGAGGAAGAACTGGATTGCCGATGACACTTACAATCTCAGATAAGGGTCTTACGACTATGATAAGTTGGAGTGATAGAGACGCATCGGGACGCTCTATTTCAGGTAGCCAAAGAGCTGCACTCTATCGAATGAGGAAGTGGCAAATCCGAGCAATGAGCCACGGAACAATTCATAGAAATATTTCTCAAGCTATGGTTGAGATGGACAGACTTACATCTCAACTAGGTATTCCACGAGAAACTAGAGAACCTGCCGCCTTCATCTATAGGAAAGCAGTACAGAAACGACTCGTAAGAGGAAGTACTATTGATGGCATGGTCGCAGCCTCAGTATATTTGGCATGTCGAATCTGTAAAATACCAAGGCAGTTGGATGAAATCGCTTCAGAAGCAAAGGTTGGAAGAAAAACATTAGGTTTCTGTGTGAGAAAAATATTGCAATTTGTTACGCCTAAAGTACCATTGCTATCACCTCTTGATTTTGTTACGAAGTTGTCGTCAGAACTGCACATGAAGCCAAAAACTGTGCAGAGGACTGTGTCTATACTTAGAAATGCTATCGATCGAGGTTTGACAACAGGCAAAGATCCCAGTGGTATCGTTGCAGCAGCCCTTTATGTCGCAGGAATCTTAGAAAATGACAGAAAGACCCAACGGGAGATTGCTACTACAGCCAAGGTGACTGAAGTCACAGTTCGAAATCGTTACAAGGATCTAGTCAAAGCACTTGACATTGTAATTGACAAGTCCTACGATATCCCAATCTATAATGTGACAGAATAAAGAACTCATAAATCTTTTTTTCATTTAAAAAGAACTATAATTCCTTTATAATGTTTAAAAGGATAAAGAAAGATAGATTAATAAGCAAATTTTCAAAATATAGACTATTAGACAGGAACACAAGCAATGCACACATAGAATTCACAATAAAGAACTACTAGAAAGATGTGTGTTTCTTCAAAAATAGACAGCGGAATGACAACAAACAACCTACTTGTGCAGACCTCTACGTCATTTCCGATCTGTGAGTTGAATCAAATGAATAGGAAAAATGAATACGAAGAGAGATTACCAATTGCAGAATGGCCAGAAATAGAAAGGAAGATGGCAATCATTGCTCGAATGACAAGCGATCCTCCCCTTGTACGGACACAAGAAGATATTCCTGAATTACAGGAAAATGCCAAAATCCTTTCTTCGCTCACTGACAAAACGGTACAAGGAGAACGAAATCTTCCCTCTAGATGATGTGTGTTTTATGAGCTGGGAGAAACAACTTGAGAATAGCATATCGACAGTGGATGAACTAGTACTATTATTTGATATTGAGGAAAAAGAGAAGGAGATACTGCAAGATATTTGTAATGAACATCCTCTGAGGATATCAAAATACTATCTCTCGCTAATCGATAACGATGATAGGACTGATCCCATAAGAAGGATTGCAGTGCCCATTCCTCACGAGAAATACTTGGAGGGCAGTTATGATACCAGTGGTGAAAGACCAAACACTATCTTTCAAGGACTTCAACACAAGTATCAACAGACTGCTGTAATTTTAGCTACTAATGAGTGTGCAATGTACTGCAGACATTGTTTTAGAAAACGTCTAGTGGGTTTAGATACAGATGAAACACTGCAGGATCTCCCTCGTGCTGTGGATTATGTAGAGAACCACAGAGAGATTACTAATGTCCTGATTACAGGAGGAGACCCACTGGTTCTCCCAAATGACAGGATTGAGGCTTTTCTGAAAGCATTCTCAAAAATTGATCATCTTGATTTCATTAGATTTGGAACCAGAGTACCAGTCACATTCCCCCAGAGAATTACTCATGACCTGGAACTAGTTCGTATACTGAGAGAATATGCGCATCAAAGAAAACGCATCTATTTTGTAACACAATATAATCATCCAAGAGAAGTCACTGAGAGATCAGTACAAGCAATAAAACTACTTTCAGAAGCAGGAGTAATTGTGAGTAATCAGACTGTTCTATTGAAGGGAGTTAATAACGATCCAGATGTAATGGCAAGACTTCAGAGAGGACTTATTGAAATAGGTGTGATTCCATACTATGTCTTTCAATGTCGGCCAGTGAAACGTGTCAAGAAACAATTCCAAGTGTCATTATATGATGCATGCAGAATAATAGAGAGTGCTCGTGGTAGATTAGATGGCCATGCTAAGAGATTTAGATTCATCATGTCACATCCAACAGGGAAGATCGAAGTGCTTGGAATTAGAGATGGGCAATTTCTCTTCAAGTATCATCAGGCTAAGGACCCGAATGATTTAGGACTTGTCTTTTCAAAGCGAATGAATAAAACTGTAACTTGGTTAGATGATTTACAATAGGCATGATGATTACCAGCTCTCGGGAGAAATGCGATTCTAAAGCATAAAGAACAAGGAACGGCAGCAGAGCAGTTCAGAAAAATCAGAACAACATCAAAAGTGCTAGTTGATCTTATTCAAGAAGGCTACCAGCTGGCAATCACTCACGGGAATGGTCCACAGGTAGGTGATATTTTACTGAAAAATGAGTTGGCTTTCACCCCCAATGCCTCTTGATATTTGTAGCAGTGAAAGCCAAGGAATGATAGGATATATGCTTCAAAAGAGCATGTATTCGGAGATGCAACTAGCAGAACTCGAGTGCAGTATTGCTACAATTATCACACAGACACTTGTAGACAAAAGGGATTCTGCTTTCAAACACCCAACAAAACCAGTGGGACCGTTCTATACTGCCATGGAAGCATCCAGACTTAGGAAGGAGAAAGGATGGACAATAGTAGATGATAGTGGATGAGGCTTTCGACGGGTGGTTCCTTCGCCTCAGCCAATTCGAATTATGGAAGAAGATACCATTAGGACCCTTTTCAACAAAGGTACAATTGTGATAGCATCAGGAAGGGGAGGAGTTCCTGTAGTCATTGAAGACGATGGCACTCTTAGCGGTGTAGAAGGAGTAATTGATAAAGATCGATCTTCTGTATTATTGGCTCAAATAGTGTCTGTAGATATTCTCCTGATTCTCACAGATGTTGATAATGTTTATACAAATTACAATCGTCCTAATCAAAAACCGCTTTTTCATCTGTCATTTGAAGAGGCTAAGAAACTGGCAGAGGAGGGCATTTTGCACAAGGCAGTATAGGACCAAAAATTGAAGCAGCCATCAAGTTCGTAGAAGAAGGCGGGTAACAATCGATGATCACCTCAATGGCAAATGCACATCAAGCCCTATCAGGACTTGAAGGAACAATAATATCAAAATGAAGGTAGAAAGAAGGTAAAAGAATGGCTCGTTTGGAAGACCTGATTAAAAAATACGAGAAATGAAACAGGCAGATTTGGATACACGATCAATACTTGTCTTGACAATGATTGAAAAAACCATAACATACCCGCCACTTGAAACATTTACTAAGCAAGAGATTCTGAAAGTTGATGAAAACGTTCAGAAGCTTGTTAGAGATTTGAAACGGGATAAGCAATACCTGTTCAGTGTAAGAATCTCAAAAATCTGGAAGAAGAGAGAGCAGCTTCTTCAACTAGCAGAGAATTGGCATAAAATTGACAAAGACTATCTAGACGAAATTGAAGACCATCAAGAGATAAAATGGCTCAGAGATGAACGGAGGAAGCTAACTAAAAAGCAAAGGGAGAAACAAGTTAAGAAGATAGATGATACCAAGTCTTTACGTCTGTATTGGAGTGATTCTGGTTTTACTGGCAAACAACGATTAGAACGAGCTGTGATACATCGATGTCAGGTAGAATTTCTGTTATTGCAATAGTGGTAATGGTTTCATTTATGGGCAGTATTACAGCAATGTTGTTTTTTGCAGGTTCGAATTTTCCTGAGAGAACAGCGCCAGTGCCTTTAGATGACTTCTATGATACTAGTTTTTGGAATCTAACGGATGCATACTCAAGTCCGCTAGATGTGGTGAATCATTCAACAAGAAGCATTGATGTTGATTATCAAAATACATCAGTAAGTGTTAATGATTGGTATTTTGATTATGCGAGTGAAACGTTCAGGAACTCGACTGTACGAATTAATTCGGTCATTATAACTAGAATAGATCTTGTGACGCCAGCTCCAGCAATTCTTTATCTCCATGGCTATGGCGAGCAATATGCGGACTTCATGCAGATGCTTAGAGAGTTTGCTGCTGCGGGTTTTGTTGCGATGGGGATAGATCAACCAGGTTCAGGCAACTCGACAGGCTTTCCCATTCTCAGTCCATATACATTCCTGAATGTAACCAATGGACCTCAGGATGCCAGTCTGTACCACTCAGTCTGGGCAGCAGCACGCGCAATAACGCTTCTTGAGTCGCTACCTCAAGTGCGTAGTGATGCTTTAGTAGTTGCAGGAAATTCTATGGGGGGTCTTGCCACCTTTATTTTATCAGGTATTGATACTCGTGTTGATGGATCAATTCCCATGATTTCGGCTGGGAATCTTCTCAATTCTATTATGTCAGGGTCTCTTCTTAATACTGTAATAGTACCATCATATCGTATTGAATCAGAAATGATGGCAAAAGTGGTCAAGTGGTTTGATCCACTGGCATATACAAGATACATCACTAAACCTGTCTTTATGATGTTTGGAACAAATGACCAATTCTTCCCAATTACATCAATGATTGATACAGTCCAATCAATAAAATCAGAGCTTACGCTGAACATTGTACCTAATTGGGGTCATAGTGTTTCGCTCGAATGGAGTACCAATATCATTAGATGGATTGACCTTCATTTCAGATCTGGCGAGCCATTGCCGGAGTCCCGTATTGATTATTACAGCGAATTAAACCTTCAAGGAAACACTGTCAAAATACGTGCGGAAACACAGAACACAGATAGCGTATTCTTGTGTTGGAGGTCAAGTGAACCCGGAGCTATATGGTTCCACACAGAGCTAAAGGCAGAGATTGGTAGTGCCACCAATATCTATGCAGGTGAGATAATACCTATTGATACTGGAAAGATTCTGTTTTTTGTCATTACAATACAGGAAGACTTGGTTCAAACCTCATCCGATATATATGAAGGGAGTGCTGGGTCCAGCTTCTTTCCAATATTATTGGTGATATCTAGTATTGGAATACTATTCCTGCTCCACTTTCAGATATGGCAACCTCGCAAGGTACACATTGTTCGTGAAGTGCCATACATAATAGGAATCCTCGCACTCAGCGCAGGTTTTCTTCAGCCATTCATAACAATCTCAGGAAGAGCAGGTCTCTCCATATTCGCATTTATCGAGCTCTATGGGATGAGTTTCTTACTTGCAGGTTGGTTCTTGCCAGCCGTTTTAACGGGAGTCTGTTTTGTAATTGCACTCTCAGCTTTTCGACATAGATTTCAGTTTAGAGCTGCTGTTTTGGTATGGTTACCTGTTCTCTTTGTAGTCATTGTTCTGAGTATCATCTTTAGTGGTATCTTTGTCTACTTTGGGGATCTCTTTTCAATCGAAACCGGAACTGGCGCAATCGCTCTTATAGGGTCGATACCACTAATGCAAATTCTTGATAAGATTGTAAAAGTACGCGCCAACAAATTATGGTATGAGTGTGTTTAGAACAAGAAATGATGAACTCACAAACTTGCCAAATTCTAGAGATTTATATAAAACATAGGCGTCCTAAATTATTATTACACAAGTATCTGTGAATTGGACAAGTACAATTACAGAGGGGCTATCTCTAGCTCTCTGACAAGCTCCTTGTAGCGATTTCGAACAGTGACTTCAGTAACACCAGTGGCGTATGCAATCTCCCTTTGAGTCACCCGATTATCGGTAAGTATGGAAGCTATGTAAATCGCACCAGCTGCTAGACCACGGGGATCGCGACCAGTGATAAGACCCCCATAATCCTTAGCATCTTGGAGAACATCCAATACTTTTGCTTGCATCGCGCCTGGAAGATTGAGTTTAGTGATAAACTTTGGAACATAATTCATTGGATCAGGAACAGGCATTTTCAGATTGAGTTTTCTCACCAGGAGGCGATAATATCGCCCAATTACCTTATAATTCAGATGTGAATGCTTCGCTATCTCTTTTAGTGACCGGGGTATTTTTCTCAGACGGAGTGCAGCATAGATTGATGCAGCTGCAAGTGCATCAATAGAACGACTCCGTACGAGCCGTTTCACAATAAGTTTTCGATACAGCATAGCAGCAAGTTCCTTGACCCCATCTTTCAGCCCCAACTGGGATATCAACCGATTAATTTCTGAGTTCGCTTGGGATAGATTCCTGTCAACAGAACTGTGCACTCTCGAACGAATCTGCCACTTCCTCATTCGTGTGATTGCGGCTCTACGCTCTGGTGAGAAATTTTTACCAGAACGATCCTTGTTCTGCCATCCGATTAGAGTTGAGAGTCCTTTATCAGAAGATGTGTAGCGGATGGGGCTACCAGTTCTAGTCCTTGCACGTTTTTCATCAGCAGTAAATGCTCTCCATTCAGGACCCGGATCAATTTGTCGTTCACTTACAACTAGACCACATTTTGCACAGACAATATCACCAGTCTGTAAAATCTGAACATCTTTGTGAGCCCCACAATCAGGGCAGGTGAACCGGCTGGGTTTTGTCGGTTTTTCTTCCTGTACCGTACTTGGTGTTCTGGAGGCCATCTTTATTACACTACCATCTCCGTCTATGTCGACTATAACGCTCACGATGGGAGTATCTTTCATTATCTCTTCGTGAATTACCAAAGCTGGTGTAACCTCGAGGTGTACCTGAAGGTTGATACCAATGACGTTCTCTAGATCTGCGATGATTCTCTGCAGACATGTCAACATCCTGATTCACTGTGCCAATCTCAGTTTCAGATTCTGTCACTGTGCTATTTCGTCCAATCTTCAGCTGCAAATTACCTCGGAAGAGACCTGTATATCCATTTTCAAGACTATAGGTTTTTCCCACCTCAATAGTGCCTATGCTTTCATCCCATAGAGGAAGTGTTACAATACCAGTACTGTCTCCAACAATAGCCTCTGTTACTCTATGCTTTTCGCCAGTATTACGAGAACTGACTTCTCGTACTTCCCCTTTCCCCACGACTCTGAAGACCACTTTCACACTTTTCATTCGTGGTTTTAGTTCTTCAATTAGTGCCTCATTTGCTTCTTCAGCAGTCTTACTCTCATTATCAATTTCAGAAGTCATTCAAATCACTTACATTATTCTTAGGGATGCACAAAACGCAAATGCCAGATTCTTTCTATTGCAATTCTAAACAATTCCATCTATTGTAGCAACCCTACACTGATACTATCGAATAATTGCTTTATAAATCTCAGGATATAAAGAGTAATTATAATTCTTATTTAGTAAAAATTAGTACTAATAATGCTAATTCCAGTCAAAAAAGGTCTATTATTCCGAAAAATTGATATCATATCAAAATATTCTTAGATCTGTATAAGAAAGACAACAGTGCCAAACCCTTTGACATACTACGAATTTCATGGTCCATCCTTACGGTGATGTCATGTGTAGCTATCAAAATTGAGATTTGGTATGAGAAGACCTTCAAATCCAGAGAAGATTGTCATTCGGAAAAAAAAATGACGCTCTAAAAGGAGAATTAACTTGATTTGTGTGGTTACGAGTTGTCAATCATAGGTGATAAAATGAAAAAAAATACAGTGGGAGAAATAGTAGGTGCACAAATTGGTAAGATACCAGCAACAGAAGTGAGTTATGGCTATATTACAATTGAAACTCCCGATAAGAAATATTTGAAGATGAAAGTCGATGCGTTAACGGAATATGATACCATAGACAAAGGAGAACAAGTGGTTGTGGAATACGATACACTGGGAAACACTGACATCCTTTCAGCAAAGAAGATCATGAAAAGGAAATGAAGAAGTAAAGGATTCAATAGAATATGGGAAAAAGACCAGGACAATGTTATCGGGAATGTGATCGACCTCCTTTTACAAGAAAACGTTTCATCCATCGGAGACCAGCTAGCAAGATTACTAGCTATGATATGGGAAACACCTCAGGAAAATTCGATGCCAAATTATCAGTTATTGGGTTAGAACGTTGTCAGATACGTCATCAAGCTCTTGAGGCAGCTAGAGTTTCATCTAATAGATACATGATGAAGAATGTCGGTAGGCAGAACTACCATTTGCGGATAAGGATAAAACCATTTCATCATCTCAGAGAGAATAAGATGATAACAGGAGCTGGCGCAGATAGGGTCCAAGATGGTATGCGCTTATCCTTTGGAAAGGTCATCGGACTTGCTGCGAGGATAAAACCAAGACAACCAATAATATCCATCCGATGTAGAAATCAATTCATTGAGCATGCACAAGAGGCATTGAAGAGAGCAATCCCAAAACTCCCAACGCCATGCAAAATCATCTTTGATAAAATAGATCCAAAGTTAAGACGCTCAATGGGTTATGGGAATAGGTAAAGAAGTTACAATCCTGATTCAGAATTTATGAGATAGGATATGAAGTTGATAAGCCGACTTCTATGACTCTCATTGATTGCAGAGATCTCTAGAGTAGGAAGACTTGTCATCTTTTCTATACGAGTGCGATTCAGGCGATCCTTTAGATCCTGCATATTTGCGATTATTCCAAACTTGGTCTTAGGAAATAGACTTCTAAGGTATCTCTTTGAGTACTTCAGCTGATTCACATCTTCCTGCGTACTATTAGTGACAATCAGTAAATAGCGATTGTACGGTATACTCTCATTCAGAAATGATGTTGAGAATATGCTAAGCCTTTCAGGCTCATAACTTGAGGTCTGGAGTTCCCAGAACGTGTATCGGACTGCATCGGTCTCTATGACGTACGTTGTACCACGACTCTCTACTGTTTCATCAATAAGACGAACTATTGTGCTCTTGCCTACACCGGGTTGTCCTATAAGTGCAAGTGCAATCTGTTTTTTCTCATCCTTCACACATAGCAAATCCTTAGTTCTATTCCAGAACGAATTCTGAGATTATCCAAGTTATAGATTACAATATTTGAGAGTTGGTTCACCAAATAAGAACTACGTTCTCTCTGTCGCTCCATTAATGACTAAGCATGAACTGCATTAATCCAATCTCAAAGTATTTTAAATGGAGGCTATAGCTCGAGAGAATGCAGGTGAGTATTACTTTTGTCTGAAGATTCGCAGGATATAGACCAATACCTCGAACTTGGTAAGAATAACAGGGGTGGTGTGCTCACTGTCCTGAACTTATCTTCAGTAACTTTCTGCGTCTTACTTGGTCTAAATATGGTAGCTCCAATCCTGCCGACATATGCTGAGAGTTTTCAGGTGTCGTATACACTTGTGGGCTTTGTTATTTCTTCATTTGCTATCACAAGAATGTTCCTAGACATGCCCGCAGGAGTTCTCTCTAAGAGGTATGATAAGAAGAAGATAATGATAACAGGACTCATTCTCATAGTGATTTCATCAATACTCGCTGGTATGGCACCAAGCTATATCATACTTGTAATTGCTAGGATGATAGAGGGTGCAGGGTCCGCGTTTTATGTCACATCAGCAACGGTCTTTCTAGCACAGATTTCTGGGAAAGAAAAACGAGGACAATGGATGAGTCTCTATATGGGAATGTTACTTCTAGGAAGCATATTTGGACCAACCTTTGGTGGAGTATTAGCAGATATCTACGATATTCATGCGCCTTTCTTTGCTTATGCATTAGTTGCAGGCTTTGGAATAGTTCCTACGCTTCTTCTACCTAGGCTAAGCAATTCTGAAAAAGCAACTACGACCGATGAGTTCAGAACTTACGAATCTACTGAATCCAGAACTGTCTTCCAAGACATTCGGCAAATCCTTTCTTATCGTTCATATCTTCTTGCTACATTTGCAACATTTTCCCTATTCTTCATTCGGACTGGCGTGAGAAGTACACTTGTTCCTCTTTTCGGATCTAATAATCTTGGTTTAGATTCCACCGCTATTGGTGTAGTTCTGACTCTAGCAGGAGTGGCAACTGCAATCACAATGGTGCCAATGGGATCTATTTCAGATAGAATAGGAAGAAGGGCTCCATTGGTACTATGCCTACTGCTTACAGCACTAATCACAATTACTATTCCTTATTCGAGTGATATGGGTGGTTTATCATTGTCTTTGATAATCTATGGAGCATTCACTGGCATATCAGGTCCCATGGCAGCTTATGTCACAGATCTATCACCCCAAGACAAGATTGAGATCTCAATGGGACTCTATCGTATGATAGGTGACTTTGGTTTTGTTCTGGGTCCTTTATTCCTAGGATATATAGCAGATATCACAGCGATACCAGTTGTTGGAGCTGAACATTCAGGACTCATTGGAATGATACCATTTGCAGTTGCTAGCATTCTTCTTCTATTAGCTAGTCTATTGCTTCTCAAGGCTGATGATCCAGTTAGAAAAAAGATTACTATCGAAAAAGAGGTAGTGAGTTGGGAGGACTCTTCTTGAGTTCATTCCAACTACCCAAAAGGGAAAGGATTGGATCCTTTATCCAATAAGAGATTGTTCTTGATTATTTAATGTGTAGACGATCGATTACATCTTTGACGCCAAAGGTGTTCGATGCAGCTTCAATGGCAGCATCGTACTCTACACGATTTGAAACATCTCCCGATAGAGTGACTATTCCATTCTGTACTCGAACGTCAATATCATTCACATCAACAATGTAGCTTCGATTAATAGCTTGTACAACATCATCTGCAATGACATCGTCAACTACGGTCTTTGTAGGAACCACAGTAATTGTATTTGTGATACCGACAACACCAATTAAATCGGAAATCAGCTGTTCTACCCGTGATTTCTTCCAATAAGCATCAACATGTCCTTTCAGTATGACTTTACCATCCTTTACAAACACTTGTATGTCTGAGTCCCTTGTACTTGCATAGAGTGCCAATTGGGTTTCAATGTTCTTTGCAATCTCTTTATCAGTGGGAAACTTCGATAATTGCGGGTATTTTACAAGTAGTTGATTATCAACTTTCGTAACTCCATGTGCCTTATAGGCATCAAATAAAGCAGCTTCAGACGCAGAGTAATTTGGTACAGTGCCGCGGATTGTCACTTCTCTATTATCAACTTCGACCTTCACGTCGGAAGCATCAACTCTACTATCCCAGTATAATGTATCAATAATTGTCTTCTTTATTATTTCGTCTGTATTTTTCATCTTAGTCAGTCCTTAGTATAGTATAGGAATTGTTTGTAATAAGTGTTATGATAGGTATACGATAGAGATTTGATAATACTTATATATTAAGTACACATATCATATATAATAGAAACTAATTAGGTGTATAATACAGTGGAATTAGACGAAATTAAAACTAAGACTGAGAGAGAGTTGAGATATCGTAGGGGACGGTCGAGAAATTATCCAAGATTCAAAAAACTTCTCGCAAAATACAAGGAAGTAGGAGAACCCATGAGTTTGGAAGATGTAGAGAAATACATGGGAGTCACCCATCATACACTTCGAGGATACGCTAAGGATCTGAACATGAAGATGATAATATTCACAGATGAAGAAGGCAATCGATGGCTAGCATTCAAGGAATATCCGAAATAGTTGATGGCATAAGACAAGATATTTTGATTCAAGACTAGGACATTCTTTATAGAAAAATACCAATCAAGTCTAGGATTAGCATTGCTACTAGATAGAATTGTGTCTTCTGAGTGAAATATCTCCGTGGGTGTCTACTACATATTTTTCATATTCCTGACTGAATATAGGAATAAGCCATATCTTCTCTCCATAGAGAATCATAATTTTGCCCTTAGACACATGAAGGAAGTCCATGGAGCAACACTTGTGACAACTCGAGAAATAATCAAGGTACTTAATCAATAGAAGTAAAGTCTGTGTATATTCTTGTCAGACTCACACCTAATCATAGTAATCGAAAACCATAGTCGGAAGAAGAACAGTTTGCTTCGAAACTGTGCATATAATTCATGATTCTATCACTAATCGGATTCAATCTAAAATTCACTTTGAGGTTCCTTAAAGAATAATATCAAAATGAAGAAACCCAAGCGGATTATAAGCCTTAGACACTTGTTCGACCCATCTATGCAATGTTTCTATCATTCATAGCTCTTTCGTCGTTTTGAGCAATGAACTCAGAGCGTAGACGCTTTGTGTCCTTTGCGTACTCTCCCACTTGGGTAATTAACTATAATGAATAAATAGATATCAATCCTTTGATACCTGCAAATTCGCGCCGCATCATACAATTTCTGTACTTCAATTATCCTGACAAATTCAGGTTAAATGAAATAGACTGGAAAGATTCCAATATGTGTAAATAGCAAATAGACTAGTTCTCATTGAGAAGGATAATTAATCCGAGCAACCACAAGATTTTGAGTTGTGCTTATAGCAGATTGTTGAGTTCAGATATTGAGAGTACAAAAAGCTAAGGAGATTCAACAGTGAAGGTAGAGAAACGCGATAAAAGAATAGTAGATTTCGATGAAACAAAGATCGAAGTCGCTATCACAAAAGCCTTCGAAGCAGGAAATCAAGATGCGAGCCCAGTTCGTGGAATCACAAAAGAAGTGGTACAAATAATCACTGAGCGAGGAGAAGATATCATTAACATCGAAGATATCCAAGACATTGTTGAAGATACCCTGATGCTACGAGGATATACTGACATTGCGCGACGTTACATGAAATATCGAGAGAAACACAGCGAGATTCGAAGAATCCTCCAACAGGTAGGTGTTGTGGATGATCTCAAGTTTGGGCCAAATGCAGCAACTGTGCTTAAGAGATATTTACTGAAGGATGAAGATGGAAATCCTATTGAAACACCATCGCAGCTCTTTCGAAGGGTCTCATCAGCTGTAGCGAGTATTGAGAAGATGTATGATGAGAATGCTAATGTGAAGGAGTATGACGACCTCTTCTATTATATGATGGCAAATCTTGAATTTCTGCCTAATAGTCCCACGCTCTTCAATGCTGGTACAGAGCTTGGTCAGTGCAGCGCTTGTTTCGTCCTTCCCATCGATGATGATATGAACTCAATTTTCACATCGCTCAGGCACATGGCTATTGTTCAGAAGTCAGGTGGAGGTACGGGATTTTCTTTCTCTAGATTGAGATCTAAGGGATCAAGAGTGGGTACAACTGGTGGTGTTGCCAGTGGGCCAGTATCCTTTATGCGAGTCTATGATACTGCAACGGATGTAATCAAGCAAGGTGGACGGAGAAGAGGCGCGAACATGGCTATACTTCGTTGTGATCATCCAGATATCATAGAGTTCATCTCGTGCAAATCTGATAAGCGGACATTCAAGAACTTCAATATTTCAGTGGCCATAACAAAGGCGTTCATGTCAGCACTGAAGAGTGATACTGAGATCAAACTTGTCAATCCTAGTACAAAAGAGACAGGAAAATCTGTAAAAGCAAGAGCCATATTCGATGCTATTGTTTACAATGCGTGGAGCACAGGAGACCCAGGTATCATTTTCATAGATCGTATCAATGAAGAGCACCCGCTCAAGGATGGATTGATAGAGTCGACAAACCCCTGTGGAGAACAACCTCTTTTACCGTACGAATCATGCGTACTGGGAAGTATCAATCTCTCGAAGATGGTCAAGGATGGACGGATTACCTGGGAACGACTCGAAGATGTCATACGACTGTCTGTAAGATTCCTCGATAATATCATTGATCTCAATGTATACCCAATAAGTGAGATTGAGAAGGTAACAAAAGCTAACCGAAAGATTGGACTTGGAATAATGGGATTTGCTGAGTTCCTTATACAACTGGGCATTGCTTATGATTCGGTAGAGGCTATTGAAAAAGCTGAAGAAGTAATAGCCTTCATTAGAAAAAGGGCTGAACGGTCATCTGCGGAACTGGCAAGGACCAGAGGTAACTTTGAGAATTTTGCAAACCTGAAACAGAGGAACAGCTGGAAACGAAATGCAGCCTTGATAACAATTGCACCAACAGGTAGTATTGGTCTGATAGCTCAGACAACCAGTGGGATTGAACCATTGTTTGCTGTTTCTCACAGCAGAATGCTAGCTGAGGGAATTCATCTTAGCGAAGTGAATCCACTCTTCAAGGATATGGCTGAGAGGCGAGGAATGTGGAGCGAAGAACTTGAACGGCAGGTTGCCAGAACAGGGTCTATACAAGAGATTGGAACTATCCCAGAGGATGTCAAAAAGCTGTTTAAAACCGCACATGAGATTAATCCAACTTGGCATGTTAGGATGCAGGCGGCATTTCAGAAACATACCGACAATGCAGTGTCCAAAACTGTCAATCTACCAAGTCATTCGACGATTGATGATGTTGAGAGAATATTCTTACTGGCAGATGAACTCTGTCTCAAGGGGATAACTGTCTTCCGTGATGGGTGCCTTGATGGATTACAGGTACTCTATTCAGGATGTCCTACCTGTGAAATGCAGTAGTAGTAAGGAAGAAATTTTACAATTCACATAGGTTAGTGATATGGAAGTCACTTAGTACCGAGCTTTTCCATGATTTCTTCTACTTCTTCCATTCCTTCTCTGTAGAATTCTTCTTCATCAGGAGCAAGGTGATAGAGAAGTTTTAGAAATTCACCAGCATGGACTCGTTCTTCATCAGCAATGTCAATTAAGACCTCTTTAGCCAGTTTATTGTCAGTAGACTCAGCTAGTTGCATGTAGAGTTGGATTGCTTCATATTCTGCTGAAATCATGAACCTAATTGCACGAATTAGTTCAGAGTCGGTCAATTTACGTTCATTTGTCTTTACATTAAAGGGATTTCCAAATTCAGGCATAGTTAATCAACAAGGCCTGAAAGAGCACGATATATAAGATTTCTTTCATATACTGTCCCTAATAGGTATGTCATCCTGCAGTTCAGTGCATAGAGATAAAGAAAGATTCCTCCAATACATGCATCTGTAATTTCTACTTTAATAAATCAAAGTTTTTTATTGCCTTTTTACAACGTAGAAATGAATAGGAATGTCATCCTTTACTAGACATATTCCTTGCCAATCATTATCGATGATTTGATAGAGACATCCATCCCCGGGAGATTCTCGCTCTTCAAGTTTGAAATTATTAAGCACGTTAATGAACTGAATGTGGAGATCCGTAGATTCTCTAATGATATCGGAATTAATAATGAATTTATCAAAAATGAAGCCTCTTAGAGACTCACTTGCATATGAGTGCCAAAGATTCTGGGCAGAGGTCTTTGGACCAGTATCAAGTAGCAATTGACACTACCTACAGGAAATGGTGTAGGTACCTCAATTCTGGATATTCCATCAATTAGATTTGTCATAAGTGATAAGACCAGTTGAAACTATCTAAGTAGGGACAATATAAAGAGGGCTATTAGATATCTCGGAGAGAAAAAGCCAATTGGCTCGTAAGCTATGCGCACTATGTTATGATTGGATTGATGACAAAGAATCTTGAGACCGAGTACGGAACGATGGTATATTACACCTACACGAACCCAGCGCAACCAATTATGAACCTCTATATTCATGGATTGGGAGATAGTCGCAAGTGGTTCCTCAAACATTTCACTACATATTCACTTGATAGATTCTCTTGGATTGTCCCTGATCTGCTAGGACATGGTGACTCATCCAAGAGTGGCAAAACTGAAGCATACACGATGAAAGAACAGGCAAAGTACCTTGTTACACTACTTGAGAGAGAACATGTTGAAGATCTCTCAATACTTGCACACTCGATGGGAGGAGCAATTGCGATATCACTGATTGAACTTTTACAGAAACAAAACAGAGGCAACTTGAAGATTAGAGGGCTATTTTATCTGGAAGGAAACCTCGATGCAGGAGATGCCTTCTTTTCATCCCTATTTGCAAATATGACACGTACAGAGTTCGAACAGAAATTTGATGAAATCTGTAACAAAATACTAGGTGATTCTGAAGAGGAACATATGATTGACTTTGTAACATCGTTTCGAGAGGCAGGACCATTCACAATATGGGCGTCTAGCAGGGACCTGGCACCTATTTCTGTCAAGGGTGACTTGCTCAATAGGTTATTGACCCATTGTGATTTTGACTGCTATTTCATTTACGGAGAGAAGAATAAGGGACTACTATCATCTGAGAAACTTGTAAGAGATGCAAAGATGCCAATGCTCTTTATTCCCAATGCAGGACATGGACTTCATACAGAGAATCCACTCTACTTTTGGAAAATTGTTGGTGACATTATCGATAGCGAGGTTAAACTGCCTAGCAATATCATCAACATTGGAGATTCATGAAATGGAGAGTGGCATGGCGGAATTCATTGAACCTCTAGAAGGAATAACTCTCAAAAAGAGGGATAGGAAAAACAATGCAATTCTCGGAACTATTGGAGTTCTGATGTTAATAATTTCAATTTATGCAACTCTTGCGAGGCGGCATTTTTACCAACACTGTGGTCAGAACTGAGTGTCGTTATAGTATTAGGATTGCTCTACAATTGGACAGTTCGTAAAGATAGTATCATCTTGAGATTGGGATGCATCTATACAGCAATAGATACCCTGATCAGTTTTGTCATATTAACTATGGGACTGGTTGGTTCAGTTGCCTTATTGCATTATACCCAAATTCCTGTTGAAAACATTGGGATTTTATCTGGTAGTTATTCCATTTGGAATTTCAACCCTTGTTGTGTATAAGATATCTGACTCAATCGGTCTTAATGTAGCCAAAAACCAGTGGTTAAGCATTCGCTAAGATCCGGATGTATATGCCCTATTGGCAAACCGAACATCCATAGCTCGTCTAAGAGAGATACAAGTCCTACTAGTACTAAAAGAATTGCAACTGCGCTGTGCTTTGTCATTCCTGCATCCAGCCACTTGGTTCATATCCAAACTCTGTCAGGTTTAAGACCTATCGATAGTCAAAGTCGAAGGTTACACCGTTCATTGTAAATTGGACAATCTTGGACACCAGAGTGATGTCCTCCCAGAAACGGCAGTGGGAACGACTCTGTGAGGTCAGATGCGTGTCAGGACAACCTCACGATCCTATCTCTGGACTGTTGTATTTAAAGACCTATAAGAATGGTTCAGTAAATATCTAAGAGATGTCCAACTTTGTCCAGTATTTCAGTAGCTGTTTGGCACCCTCAGCAAACCACGGAACGCCCTAACACTATAGAAAGAAGGTGCACTGTTATGATACACGAAGACATTGCCATAGCGGTAATCGGCAAAGATAGCGCCGCCGAGTTTTCTAATACCAGGAGGTGTTTTCACCCAACTCGATGTCGTCGTATCGAATTTTCCAAGCTTCTGTAGTTCTCGATATTGTTCTTCTGTCAAAAGCTCGATGCCCATGGCAGCTGCCATATCAATAGCGTTACCTGCTGGATGAATTCCTTTCTTTTCCCTCGCTTCCTGTCCTTCACGGTCGTAACAAACATTTCTGCGACCTTCGGGACTCTGCGCTGAACAATCATAAAAAATGTATTCACCTGTCTTTTTATCATGGTCTACAACATCTGGTTCGCCGCCAGTTCTTTCCATTTCATTCAATGACCAAATTCTTTCGCTATTAGCTTCCAGCTTTGCTTGTATTTTTGCCCATTCAAGACCCTTATGTCGGTTCATGTTTTTTTCAAAACGGTTTTTCAATACTCTAAGCAGTTCTTCACTTTGGTCTGGTGATAGTTCTCTTTTTACTGCAGTACTCGATGGTATAGACATAACCATAGTTATTTTCGTGAGTTTATAAAATCATTTTTGGAGGAAAATGCCTACTTTGCAATAATACTATATTTGGGATAATTAAGAATCATAGGAAAATTCATGGATTGATAATGAATACATATGTTTCTAGAATTACAAAATACAAGATGGGAAAAAACGGTGGCGCAACAAGACAGGTATGGGAAAGTACCCCTGAATACCTAATCCCGTCAGCCTCTGCTTCTATCCACTGACTACTGCATAGTCTTCATGAGTTCCTTTCCTCTAACTTTTTCTTTTAGTGCATTAAGGTACTCTAAGGATACGTATTGTTGATTTATTGCAAATGTCATAGCTGGAGAAAGGTAGAAGTTTTTCACTGCCCCAAAAGTATCAGGAAATCTCTGATCATACTCTTCTTCCCATGCTAGGTAGTCATCCATTCTGTAGAAACTGTTGAATGAAAGTAGGTTATATCGACCCACATTTGCCTTGAATAGCATAGTGATATGAGAATCATCGGTAAGTAGCTTCGCAATTCTGTTTTTGTTTTTTCGAATTTCAAGCAAAGATATGACCAGAAAATAATCAGGAGGTGTCCATATCCTTGGAAAACGACAGGTTGGCGGAAGTACTATCTTCTCATCCAGCAACATCTCAAGTCGACGTTGTATTGTCTTTCGATGGACATTGAGTGATTTTGCTAGACTATTTGGATTAATGTGGATGCCTTTTCCAGAGAGAAGGGCTTCTAGAAGGTCTATAGCAATATCATCCAGATTTAGTCCATTGACTTTTGGATGATATCCTCGATGAAAATTATCTTTGAAATCATCGAAGGCTGATTCAGGTCGATTTTTTATAATGGCCTTAGTACTCA
This sequence comes from Candidatus Thorarchaeota archaeon, assembly GCA_016933575.1. Taxonomy (GTDB): domain Archaea; phylum Asgardarchaeota; class Thorarchaeia; order Thorarchaeales; family Thorarchaeaceae; genus SMTZ1-45. Next base: position 10,458 of record JAFGAR010000152.1, on the reverse strand, counting down.
AATAATATGGTTCAGAGGGAATATGATCAAACCCATCCTTTAATAATATCTGGTTTTCACCAATGATTCTTTCTTTCCATACTTGATAATTATAGATGTCCTGATGCAGTTCAATCATTAGGGTATTGTACTCTTCCTCTTTTACGAAAAACGCTGCAAGGATATTCGGATCGAGTTCAATCCATAGATTTGTTTTGGCATTACGAGGCAGATTAATCTTTTCAATGACAAAAAGTGGAAGTTCATTCATTATCCATTGAAAAGGAAGGAAAGGGTGATCTATTATTTCATGTTGTATAAGGCTTTCAAATCTTGATTGAATGGTATTTCTGTGTTTTCCTAGCAGGGTGGATAATTCACTGATATTTACATCTACACCTTGACCTGAACATGCAAGTCTTAGAATATCGATATTGAGAGGATCACTCAATAGTTCTTTCATCATGTCGTACCTCGGATTATTGAATATCCATATAGCTAATATTTTACAATAATGAATAATCCTTGTCCCATAATTGCCTATCAATATATAAATTTGATGGCAATTATGGTAATATTAAGAATACATTAGTTCAGTTTAGGAAATAGTAGATAATAGTGAAATTAATGCATTCTAAGCCACTTTTTCCTTCCTTGAGACTGAATAATTGTTAGAAAATACCATTAAATGAAGTATTAGTGTTATTAATTGGTATTTTTATTTATTCCTAATGCATTATGTTTATATTATATTCGTTTCTGGAATACTTAAGTGATACTTATGTCAGCAATGGATGGCAAAACTGTACTAAGTACTAAACATGTCATAGAAGTACTTGATCAAGTGAATGTTTCATCATTTCTGGACTCATGGGGCCCTGAAGAGGTCATACAAGTCTATGATCCCAATACTGGGATGCAGGGATTCCTTGTCATTGATAACACTGCTCTTGGTCCTGGCAAGGGAGGAATTAGAATCTCATCCAATGTTACACCCTTAGAGGTCTTTGGCCTCGCACGTGCAATGACCTGGAAGTGTGCACTAGCTGATATACCCTTTGGGGGAGCAAAATCAGGAATTCGAGCTGACCCCTATGCAATTGATAAATTGCAATATATCAGAGCATTTGCTGAAAAAATTGCACCATCAGTACCCACACGTTATGTTGCTGCCCCCGATATGAATGTAGGCGAAAAAGAGATTGATGCATTTGTCGAAACTATTGGCGATCGTCAGGCCGCAACTGGAAAACCTGCGAAGCTTGGTGGTATCCCGCATGAGCTCGGTACAACGGGATTTGGTGTGGGTGTTTCTTTGGAGAAATCATACGAGATGATTGGAGACTTGATAGACCTACCAAAGGACTTAGCAGATGCCAGAGTTGTCATCCAAGGCTTTGGAAATGTAGGTCTATGGATTGCAAAGTTTCTGAGCAATAAGGGAGCCAAGATTATCGCGCTTAACGATTACTGGGGAACTATCTACAATAAGGAGGGCATAGATATCGATTTAGCAGAATCATTTGCATATGCAACAAGTGAAAGAATGTCAGTCAAAAATTGTAAACAAGGAGCTGTCCTTGCAAGAGATGCTATCTTGGGTCTTGATTGCGATATCTTTGTTCCATGTGCTGTTGGAAATGTCATAAATGAGGGAACATGCCAGACAATCAAAGCAAAGATGATAGTTGAGGGAGCTAACAATGCAACTACCCCGATAGCAGAAAGATACCTCTTCGAAAACAATGTCATCATCATACCTGACTTCCTAGCTAATGCGGGAGGTGTGATTGGATCCTATGTTGAGTATAAGAATGGAACAGAGGAAGAGGCATTCTCTATGATTGAAACAAAGATCAAGAAAAACACTGAACGTGTAATTAATGATGCTATTAATAGAAAACTCACACCAAGACAAGTAGCATTAGAGATTGCACAGCAACGAATAATGGATGCCATGGAGAAAAAGAGCAAAGGCCGTAATTAAACATGATGAGCACGCAGGCAGATGTCACTACGCCTCAGTTCCAACTGATTTGGGGTCATTTGAGAAATCTCATAGATTTCGAGAAGGTTGTAGTGCCGGGTAGTATTAGACTTGTAGGAACGATTTGTGGTGAATTTCCTGTGGATGCTTATACCCCTATCTTCCTTGAGATTGCGAAGGAACATAGAAGAGAGGATCTGTCAGGCAGATTCAATTGTCCAGGATCAACGGCCGGACAGGTCCTCTACGATAATTATTGGCATCCAATCAGAACGATACCACTTCCACTCTTTAACGATGAGCCTGATCTAACCATACAGGAGCTAAGAGAGGGCTACAGTCAGTTATTGAAAGAGTGGCATAACTCCCGCATTCCTGAGAATCTGCCGTGTGCTGCGGTTTCCTTAAAGTTTCATGGAAATTATTGTGAGGAGAGAGAAGCCCAAAAAATTACCGTGTTGCTCATTTACCCAAATTGTACAGCAAGGTTATTGTATCTTGATTTCTTTGAAGGAGCATTAGAGGATTGTATCTCTCCAGAATGGTACCTTAGTGTATCAATGTTGAAGTCAATATACACAGCCATTGAAGAGTTCAGAGAGATACCAGCGAACCAATTCGATTTACAACATACATGGTCGTCCATTTTCATTAAACCTAACTTCCTAGGTGATATACTCATTAGAGGAAAACGGATTGAAACTAGTCTGAGAAAGTGGGGATTTGAATGGAAATATGGTTCTTATTATGATCTAAGTCTCGATCTGCGAAATCTTCTTGATGAACTCCAAGATTTCTTCACCAAATGAAAAAGAAAAGGGTGGCTTAACAAAATACAGGTACTGGGAAAGTTCCCCTGAATACCTGACCCCGTCAGCCTATACCCCAAGTCCATCTGAGATTTTCATTCTGATTAGAACAATTCTCTCAAAGAAGTTACATCTAAAGCACTAAATAGCAAATACAGCTATAGATTAGGGACGGAGAGAAGAGAAATGAGTTTTGAAATCAGAAATAATGTATTCTGGGTTGGTAAGATTGACTGGGAACTACGAAAGTTCCATGGCGAGGAATATTCAACCCATAAAGGCTCAACCTATAATTCCTATTTGATTAAGGATGAGAAAACGGCTTTGGTAGACACAGTTTGGACACCCTTTAGCAAAGAATTTGTTGACAGACTCTCTGAGATTATTCCGTTAGATGAAATAGATTACATAGTTGTCAATCATTCAGAACCAGACCATAGTGGAGCATTGCCATTGTTAATGGAGGCCATTCCGGACACACCCATCTATTGTACAGCTCAAGCAAAGAAGATACTCAAGGGATATTATCACAAGGATTGGAACTTCCACATTGTCAAGACTGGTGATAAACTGAGTCTTGGTTCAAGAGAACTTGTGTTTGTAAGTGCTCCTATGCTTCATTGGCCAGATAGTATGTTTTGTTATCTGACTGGAGAAAACATCCTCTTTTCCAATGATGCTTTTGGCCAACATTTTGCTTCAGAAAACATGTATAATGATCTAGTAGACCAATGCGAACTTTTCGAGGAGTGTATCAAATACTATGCTAACATTCTTACTCCCTTTAGCAAACTAGTGACTAAGAAGATCGAAGAGGTTATAGGATTCAAACTTCCTGTAGACTATATCTGTACTAGTCATGGCGTAATATGGCGCGATAATCCACTGCAAATTGTCAACAAATACATGGAGTGGGCAGATAAATATCAAGAGAATCGGATCACAATCATCTATGATACTATGTGGGATAGTACTAGAAGAATGGCTGAAGCTATAGCTGAAGGGATTAAGTCTGCTGACAAGAAGATAGTTGTCAAACTATTCAATTCAGCAAGATCTGACAAGAATGATATCATCACTGAGGTCTTTAAATCGAAAGCAATTCTTGTAGGCTCTTCCACTATTGGCAGGGGTATACTTTCCTCAGTCGCAGGTATTCTTGAGGAGATTCGAGGCCTGGAGTTCAAGGGAAAATTTGCTTCAGCCTTTGGTTCCTATGGATGGTCTGGAGAGGGTGTGAAAATGATCAATGAGAAACTAGAGGAAGGTGGTTTCAGAATCATCGGTGAAGGAATCCGTGAACTTTGGAATCCCGATAAAGAAGCCTCCATGAGATGCATTGATTTTGGCAAGAACTTTGTAAAGAATCTATAATCCAAATCTCCATCAAAATCACATTCGAAAAGGAACAATAGAAGAATGAAATTAACCCTTCAATTCTCCTTTAGACCATTGTAATAATGAATAATAGAAAAATGAAAGGGTGGCTCAACAGGAGAGGTAAAGGGTAAATTCTCTGTGCTTCGGACAACCTGCACGATCGCGTCGCATTCCCCCCATCGAAGGCTCGTATCTCTTCCTGCTCCGAAGAGCAGGAACAAGCTGTATTCCCAATCAATAAGTGACAAAGATGATTAAGGATACTACTATTCGCGAGGAATTTATAAGTACACAGACATATACATATAGACATGGGAAGTAAGACAATCTCTGTTTCAGACGAAGCATACTCAAGACTCAAAGCACGGAAGAAACCCGGTGAGAGTTTTAGTGATACAATTAACAGATTGACAGAGCGAAAGCGGCTCAGTGAGATTGCTGGTATCTTGGATGAAGAAGACATCAAAGTGATTCAGGAAGCAATAGCATCAATTAGATCTCGGAGTAGAGATCGAATCACTGAGATGGTCACGGAGATGTCTGATTGATGCTTCTGGATACGTCATTTATCATAGACCTCTTGAGAGGGAGAAAAACAGCGGTTGATAAAATAAAGATGCTTGAGGCAGATTCACTATCTACGAATATCTCATCACCTTCTATCTTTGAACTATTTGTTGGAATAAGTCTCACAAAGAAACCCTCTTCTGAGAAGAAAAAGATTATGGATATCCTACTATCTTGGGGAACATTAACTCTCGACTCGGAGTGTGCAGCACTTGCTGGAAATATCCATGGTCAATTGATCAAGGAAGGTCAACCAATCGACCCTGAAGATTCCATGATCGCATCTATTGCAATTGTAAATAACGAAACACTTCTCACTAAGAATACAAAGCACTTCAGTCGAGTGCCTGACCTCAAGATAGAGGGATATTAATTTTCATTGGTTGATGAATAGAAAGCTCACTCATACGAATTGACAATTGAAAAAAGAAAAGGGTGGCTCAACAAGAACATATTCAGGGTTGTTAACAGTTACCAAAAATATGGACAAAGTTGGACAGCTATTAGATGATCGTTTGAACCATTGCTATTGGACTTTATATACTACTGCCAGACACAGGACGTTGAGGTTGTCTTGACACATCCATGACCTCATAGAGTCCACCCAGTGCCGTTTCCTGGGAGTACTTCACTCTGGTGTCCAAGTTTGTACAATTAACAATGAACGGTATCACAACGGTAATTTCCTGATAATCCAAATACGATTCAATGGTGTACTCGCAAACGCATCACAGTATCTCTTTCTCGAATTAGAACTGATTTGAATCCACGCTTAGCATACATGCTTTGTGATCCTGTAAAATGTCCAGCATCGGTGTTTTCAGGTTGATTGCGAGGGTAGCCTTCAATCCATAATGCACCTCGGGTAGAAGCATCTTCAATCACATGGTCGAGCAAAGCAGACGCAACTCCATGTCTTCGATAAGGAGGAGCAACGACAAAGCACGAGATACCAATTACCGATGAGGACTTGGGACCATCTGGATCAACTTGTCGAAAAAGCTCATAGTCACTACGCAGAGAGGCATTCACCCATCCCACTGGTTTGTCATCGACATATGCTAAGTACCCAAATGTTACTCCCTCTAGGAGGCGTTTGACCATGATTGATCGTGATTCACGCCATGGACGATCTAGGTTCTCGTCTATCGTAGGTAAGTGTGGTTGGAGGCAGTAGCAGGATGCCCACCCAGGATTATCAGCGAAACCGTCATGATCGAAAAACTGCAGCCAATCATCTATAGAGTCCTCTGTTACCGGATGGATAGTGATTTCGCCAATTTCCTCCTTTCTTTCAGTATCACCTGTGAGTCGCTCTACTGCTTCGGCGTAATTGCAGGCATAATTTCTTATCGCCTCCTCGGGATACTCCCATGAATGTTTCTCCTGACCATGGGTGACAAAAGCATATGCTAGCACTTCAAGGTTGTCCGCTTCAATCACTTCATCACAATTAAAACATTTGACTTTCATTGATTATTCTCTCTTGGTTAATTTGCACACATCTTCATGAAAGTGGATAAGTAAGAAGATAAACTTGACTTCCACTCATCCAATAATTACGAAGAAAACTGAAAGGGGGCTCAACAAAAGACAGGTGCTGGGAAAGTTTCCCCGATTACCTGACCCAGTCATAGGCCCGTACCTCTCCTACATTCCCGAAGGACTGCAAGACAAGCTGCTTCTACCTCTATGGTAGAAAACATAGGAGGTGATTGATGGAGAATGAAGAATTCTCAACTTCTTCCATCCGCAGATTCCGCTACTGAAAGAGTTCTTTAATTAGAAGTATTAATGGACTTCGCTCTAAAAATCATATTTCAGACATAACATCTTCATTTCATTATTTCTATACTAGTTGACAAAGACCTGCAAAGTCAGAGTCAAAGGTAGCCAGATATCCAACATCATTAGCATCAATGAATGATAGAATGCAGCAATCGGTGAAGCTCAAGGGTTTTTCAGGCCACTTAGCATAGCTTTCCCATTTCTCCCAGGCGAGGTCTAAAACTTCAGGTGTTATGTAATCAAATTTGATGAATTTAGGAGTACCACGAATGAGCTCGTAAGCCTTTTTCACCACACTCTTTTGGTGAGTATGCATCCAAAGAGTCGTGAGCACTTCATCTAGGACATAATCAATCGTAAGCCTCATTCCATACTCCTGATCCTTGAGCTTCGTAAGAATCTCTTTCGCTTTTGGATGGTTGCGGTCGCGCGTGTTCAAGAGAGCAATGATGACATTACTATCTATCAGGACAGTCACGTGGAATCGCCACCGTATACCATATCATCCACTCTCAATGAGAGGTCTTCGCTACCAGGTCCAAGATCCTCTGCCAATGAGAGGACTTTTTGAATAACATCATCGTCCAAAGGATAATCCATCAGTCGTATCTCATTCACTATAAGTTCATAGTTTTCAAGTCCAATTCTGAAGACGATTTCCAGTATCTCCTTCTTTGTCAGACGCTTTCGCGTGTCAAGATATAGACGAGCCTGCAATTCTTCCAAGTCATCTTTGAGGTCAAACTTCACTGTGGACACTGGTAACACCCAGTAACTGAGTCACTATTAAGGTATATAAACTTGTAGAGTTCTACGTTTCCAGTGATAGAAGGGAAAGAAAAAATCAGAGTTTGACGATATTGCAAAAAGAAAAGGGTGGCTCAACAAATTACAGGTACTGGGAAAGTTTCCCTGGTTACCTGACCCCGTTAGCCGGTATCAATTCATCTGAGAGTATTCTATTCCAACCACTTGTAGCCTTTACTTCTATGAATAATCTCTGTAACTCTGACCTCATTATCAATAACAAAATAGATTGCACGAAAGTCACCAATACGTAATCGATAAAGTGGTGGCTCAGTAGGAGTAACAAGTTTCTTGATGTCTGAACCTGATCTTCTTTTGAAGGGGTTATCCTCAAGACTTGCTAATGCATCTATGACCCTCGCCTTCTGTTTTGTATTAAGTAAACTCATTTGCGAAATTGCAGTCTGCGAGAGTAAAATCCTAAACTTGGTCAAGTGGAACGAACTCCTCAGTTTCTAGAATTCGTTTCTGTGCTCTAGCAAACTCCATCTGTTCTGCCATCTCAAGTAAACGACGGATTAGCTCATCGTAGGTCTCACCCTTCTGACCATATTTCTTCAGGAGGTCACGGGTCTCTTTTGTCAGCGGAATCGTTGTGGTCTCACTCATATCTATCATAACTTATAACGTTGATAAGTACTTATAACTTCATAGATTTTGTAAGAAACAGGTCATAAGAAGAGGAAATGGAATTAGTTCAATCACTCCAAGGTCCTAGAGGTTTTTGCTCTCCAAAGTACTTCATCAACAAGAGACCAACAACAAATTGGATAGGAATTGGTCCAAGATACTCAAATGTCGTTGAATGCAAAAGCCAAGGCAAAGAGATGATTGCCATTGCAAAGGGGTAGACTAGTGATAGAATTCCCAATCGGATAGCCATTCGTCTACGAGAGTAGTCATTGAAGTATCTGATGACCTCTATTCCAAACCAGATGTTAAAGATGCCATAAAATAGACCCCTTCCTATAATGATGTACGTGCCAAATAGTATCAACTCAGTATCTCCAGACGAATCTGGCATGATACCCCATAACATAGCGTGGATTGATACCGTGAGGATAGAGTTGCGTACTGAGAAAGCGTACACACCAAAGGGGGCAAACAGAGTTGTAATAACCATGATCCATTTTGCCCAATAATCTCTAATCATTTTTCAGTAGCCACCTTATCACTACCACGCAAATCAAGTCAAAGAACATAGAGCCTAACTGATTCTTAAGTCAATTGATAGAATGTCCACTGGATTTGATTGATGGGTGAAAAATGAAAAGGGTGGCTCAACAAAGACAGGTAATGGGAAAGTACCCGTGAATACCTGACCCCGTCGAAGGCCCGTACTTCTCTCACAACCCCGAAGGGCTGTGAGCCAAGCTGCTTCTACCTCTATGAAGTAGAAGACATAGGAGGTGATTGATGGAAGTGAGAATGACTCTCGACTTCTTCCATCCGCAGCTTCCGCTACGGATATTGCGCCGTCCTGAATAAGTTTAATCGATTATAATTAGCTCTCATAATTATTGGAAATATATTATTCAACGAATTCGATAGTATCTGAGATCAGCTTCCGATTAATTGCATCCACTATCTCTTTTTCCCTGCGAACAAACATCGCTTTTCCTTTGGCTAAGCGTGCTGCAGCGATTGTGAAGCAATCCGGTAATGCAATTGTTGCTCTACACTTTATTTTTGCTGCCTCAGTCCATAGCGCATGAGTTGGAATGACTGCGACGAGAGAGGATCGTACAAGGTTTTCTGTTTTTTCCGTTGCTTCTTTCCAACTTAATCGTCGGCAGAGAATATAGCTCAATTCGCAGAGAGCAATCTCTGTGCATGCATAAGATATATGATGATTGATAATATTCTGAGATAGCTCCATCGTAGAAGATTCTCCAAGTGCGAGTGCAATCAACACTCCAGCATCTAGTACTGTTGTTTCATTTACCTTGTTCGTCATCAAGGTGCCTCTCCAGAATAAGATCGTTATAGATGGAATCAAAATCTACTCCTGAAATTGGAGCTGTGAACTTGTTCCAGGCTTCAATATCTATTTGTTTCTCAATATATGCATCGATCAAGAACTGAATGACCGTATCAAAATCTGCTCTTGTTAGTGTCTTTCTCTGAAGCTCGCCTGCTATCCGAAGTAGTCTCTTTCGTGTGTCTTCTTTTATCGAGATTGTTGTCATAGTCGTTCACCATATTGTACACATTTACTGTAATAAACACAACGGCTGTGTGTTGCACAATGAACATGGAGAATGTTGATTCATAGAGAATCCACTGAGTTGGATAGATGGGTGAAAAATGAAAGGGTGGCTCAACATAACGAACAGGTAAAGGGATTCATCTGCGCCTCGGGCAACCTGACGATTCCGCCGCGTTCCCGCCAGTATCTACTCTGAGCCCTTAAAGATAGCAACTCATGTAATGTACTAGTCTAGTAGGATTCAACATTCAGAGATGGAATCCTCTGAAACTCCCTGACATTACGAGTCACCAATCGAGTTATTCCTCTAGAGAGTGCGGCACCAGCAATCATGATGTCACGAGCACCAATAGGTTCGCCTTTATTCATCAAGTGAGAGTAGATCTTTGCAGATTCAATGGCGGAGTTTCGGTCAAATGAGAGAACCTCCATTCGACAGAGAAGCTGTTCGAGCTCAAAGGTTCTCTTCTTCAGCTTTGCCTTGGAATTCTCCGAGATTCGAAAGAGACCTGTATAGAGTTCAAAAACATTGACCTCGGAAGTATACAAGGCCTGTTCTTCCAAGTCACTCAACCAGGAGATTGCTGCAGTATCCTTTCTCAGAATATCAACTAGGAAGGTGGTATCTAGAAAAATCACTTGAGATCGACCTCTTCGGGCTGTAGGCTTATGTGTATTCTCTCAAGAGTCTCTTCAAGTCTAGCTTCCTCATCAGATGTCAAGTCACTCCAACCATCGGAGGATGTTGCCCAAAGGCATAAGGAAACAGACGTCTTAGATCGACAGAGCCGAGCAATAGTCTCGCCAAAGCTCTCTCCAGGCAATCTCATCTTTCGGAGGAGATTGTAGACATCACTCGTTACGGAAATGGTCTTCGATGTCATAGCACTCACTATCTACATATGTAGATGTAGATATATAAACTCCTGCAT